>NZ_JAFFQD010000006.1 GCF_016918565.1 Desulfogranum marinum | reverse complement strand
CCATAGCTCCACCCTTCCGGTTCTAATCCACTCCGCAGTTCAGTTCTTCAGGATTATCAATAATTGCAACACACTCCGAGGTAGACTGGAGGGCAATGGAATGCAACTATTGATAACCCTATTCTATGAATATCAACCAGAGGGAATCACTAATTTTCGTTGGATTTGAACCGGCCATCTTAACTATTGTGAAGCAGCAGAGGTCGGCAAGCAGATTTTTTTTTAAACCTTACTTGCCAGACCTTGAAAAACAGTTCAATTCATTTCGTTAAATTTCACAGCATCGGCATTGGTGCTGCAACGTTGTTTTTGAGCTACAATTACTACGGATGCGCCCTCATTAAATAAATAAGTGTCAAGGATGTTCCACTGCCCACCATTCACCTGTTGATTCACAATAACTGTGTCTATTAGGGTATCACCATCATAGATTTCAACAGGTACATTTCCACAACGTTTTGACGATTGTGTCCACCAAAGTGAGATATCCTGCATACCTATAAGGCTGGTTGCGTATCTATACTCACCATCGCTGTTCTGGCTGTACTCCGACGGGGTGCCATAATAGTCAGACTCGCTTGCTGTACGCCATTTTCCGATAGATGAAGTTTCCGAGTCTCCGTTGTCAATAATAACTTCAACCGGTTCCACTGTTGCCTTTTGCAGGGTGACGTTTAATTCATCAATGACCGCCGTAAAACCATTTTCTTCGTAGATTGCTGTAATGGTGCATGATTCATCCTGTTGCACATCAAAAACCGTCAAATCACCATCCGGTGAGATTACAGCCAATTGCTGGCAATCAATACTCCACAACGGTTGCGCCTCCATACTCATTCCGCTTGTGTAGTATACTTCTGCACTGTAGGCAGCCGTAGTATTGCCAACAACGGTACTTGGGCCTGAAATTTTGAGATAATTAGGCACTAATAAATCCTGGTCATGAATAGAGATGCCAAGCTCTTCATTAAAAGTGAGACCATTTTCTTCATATAAAGCAGAAAGCACACAGGTTTCATCCTGAGCTATATCATAGACTGTTAATAAGCCAGAGGCTGAAATTTCTGCCACACTAGGACAGTCAACACTCCACAGCGGCTCTACGAACATGTTGCTGTTATCTGAGTAGGATACTCTCAGATCGTAGTCGGCTACGCTATTATCAAGTAGGAGAGTATCCCCTTCAATGGCAACATTTTGGGGCTGAGGAGGTATTACCCCTGCAAGCTGCACTGCATCGGCATTGGTGCTGCATGTTCTTTTTTGAGCAGTGATAACAATGGAGGCACCATCATTGAAGGTATAGGTACCCAAGAGATTCCATTTTGAGTGTTTGCTAGCGGATTAAATAAACATAGAAACAGTACAGTCAGGCCAACACAAAATGGTTTTATGATTAATCTTTACGAATCCACGTATAGGACCATCCTGGGAAAGAACAAAGACGATTGCATTTTCATGTTCTCCAACAAAATCTATAGCAGACTTGTGACGTGTTCCAAAATGATCATATCTAAAATCTTGTCCACCTCGATTGAAACCATCAGGGCCAACAAGGACTTCCCCAGACCATGTACCAGCAGAAAGCTTTGTTCCAAATGAAACTACATCGAGCAGGTCGGAGAGAATCAGAGCACCATCAATAGAGGTGTATTGAGCGATTAATTGAAGCCGTTCAGACATCATTTTTCTCATCTTGATATCGCGAGGAATATCAATCGTCGGGTAATTCATATATTCAGAAAACAATTCTTTGATACCATATTTTTTAAAGAATCTATAACCATGAATAAATCCCTTTTTTATTGCGGGAAAATGATTCTCGTTTACAAGTACAATTGAGGCTCCATTAGAACGCGCGGCAGCTTCTGACAAGATAAAATCAAGTGAATCACGATAGATGTGCCAATATGATTCGCCGTATTTTTTATATAATTCATGTTGCTCAACAAAACTAAATATATATTTGCCCATTGCTGTTGGAGCAAATGGGCTGGGGGTAGCTGCGACAAACTCTCCTTTTGCAAATCTTCCAATCTGTGAATTGCCTCTGGTAATTAACAAGGAACCAGGATGAATTGTTGTAAGTGTAAAAACATCTGGGCGTGTGCAACTGAGATTACCTATTTGTCCAGGAACCTTATTAAATCTATTTTCGGGCTGAGAAAAAGAAACAACACCACACAAAAGGAGTTCATCAGTTGTATCGCTTTTCGAGACAACAAATGATGACATTTCTGGATCAATAGCTGGAGCTAACTTGGTAACAGTTTCAACATTAAGTGGAAAAGGTTTATTAAACCCCATTGCCCCCCTTAAGCTTTTTGACATATCCTCATTGAACAAGGACAAGCTAAATGTAATAGCCCTGTCTTCTTCCTTCTCAAGACTTGCAATGAAGGCTATTTCAATAAGTTTCCTTATAATGGATAGCTCTGGAATAGGCTGTTTCAACCTATCGCGACGTGGATTGTTTTGGTCACTATTCCAAGCATTAATTATTTCCTGAATCAGGCTTTTGTCAAACATAATTATTCACATTCAATTCCTATATTCTAACTGTTCAACATATGATATTTTTCCAGGAGCTCAAGCAATAGTTATTATTTCAGCTAGTTGAGTTGACGAGTTGTTTTATCCAGAGTGAATCCTATGGTTGGTTGTAGTAATAACCAATAGATGTAGCATCCTTTGCTGTGGTCGATTGGTTTGTAATTCAAGAAATACAGTTTTTCAGATCGTTCCCCAAAAAACAAATTATTCGGGCAAATGGTCAAATACCACCCTTTGGACAAATATGACCTTTACCGACGGGTTCGACAGGCTACCTTACTGATCACCATAGTAAAATACCACTAACAATTCAGAATGATACACCTTCTCCTACCAATTTAGCCCTCGATGGCATCATACTTGCTTTCCTTCTTGCAAGCAGTGAGTTTTTCGCCAATCGTACCTGTTATTTAAATTCAAGAAAACGAAACCAATACATCAGGCTCTTGGCCTATTGCATCTTGGGTGAAAAATGCAGGTCAATTCACACATAGATAAGTTTCGATGGAGGCATATTATGAAGAAAAATGGAAATTTTATAGAGAAACTCGAAGCCGACATAGCTGTTGCAGAGGCTGAATTGGAGAGGTTCAGGGTTCGCGGTATGGCCTTTACGGCTGAGGCAAAAGACAGGCATGATGAGCATGTCGAACAGTTAGAGTTGAAAATCGATCAGATAAATCGCGATCTGAGAATTTTGAAAAAAGCGGACGAATACCAGTGGAAAGATTTGAAAGATGGTCTTGAGAGTGGCTGGAGGGAATTACAATACGAACTTCGAAATGCCATTGAAACATTTAAAACAGAGTCTGGTGTGGCAGGTCCTCATGGTGGTGATGAAGGTCCATTTCCTTATGGCGACCTAAGCAGCCATTCTTTTGCGAAAAAGAAAAAATAAAGTTTGCAAGGAGGAAAGCATGGGAGACAAGGGTGGCAAGAAAAATACAAACAAAAAGCAAAGACAGGCCAAAGAAAAACAAGAACAAAAAAGGAGAGACAGGATTGATAAACAACCGAAGGTGATTTCAATTACTGGAGCTAATCGTCAAATGGCTTAAAGGTAAATCGTATAGAATTGCAATATTTTTCTCCTGACAGTGGTGATAGTTCAAGAATTAATAGACAGAAGTACTTTCAACTCAGGGTTTCCAGAGAATCTGTGGTGGAAATATGTCCAATCTAAATAAAAAAGAAGAGAACTCAGGGAACAAGCTTCGAGCGCTATTTGGGTTGGACCATTCTCACAAAGGAGAAAATGGTCAGCCCCCAAAGGCGCGTTTTAATATCTGGTATGCGGCTCTCACCATCCTGTTGTTTTCTTACCTGCAGCCTTTCTTCTTTTCTGCAAAAGTGGAGACAATACCATACAGTCAATTCAAGCAGCATCTTACCGAAGGCAAGCTGGACAATTTGATTGTCGGACCTGAAAAAATTTTTGCAACGTTTAAAGGTGTCCCGGATCACCAGATTTCAACTATCCGGGTTGATGACCCTGGATTAGTGAAGGAACTAGCTGAGAGCAAGGTCCGTTATTCCGGTGAATATCAAAATAAAGTCTTGGGCACCATCCTCTCCTGGATACTGCCGATCGGCATTTTTTTTCTCTTCTATTTCTACGTTATGAAAAAGATGGGTTCTGGAATGGGGGTCATGTCTTTTTCCAAGAATAAGGCTAAGATTTTTGCAGAGAGTGATATCGATCTCTCCTTTGCAGATATAGCTGGGATCGATGAAGCACAAGAAGAACTCGAAGAGGTGGTTGAATTCCTAAGTACTCCTGAAAAATCGCAAAAATTAGGCGGAAGGATACCTAAAGGTGTGCTTCTGGTCGGCCCGCCGGGAACAGGGAAAACCCTTCTGGCGAGGGCTGTGGCTGGCGAGGCGAAAGTGCCTTTCTTCAGTATAAGCGGCTCCGAATTTGTTGAGATGTTTGTCGGTGTAGGTGCAGCTCGCGTTCGCGATCTTTTTTCCCAAGCTGCCTCCCAGGCTCCCTGCATTATTTTCATTGACGAGCTCGATGCCATAGGCAAAGCCCGCGGCATGAACACTATGGGAGGACATGACGAACGGGAACAGACGCTAAACCAGTTGTTGGTGGAAATGGACGGTTTTGAAACGAACAAAGGCGTCATTATCATGGCTGCTACCAACCGGCCTGAAATCCTTGACCCCGCCCTGCTGCGCCCAGGTCGTTTTGACCGGCAGGTGCTGGTCGACCGACCAGATATTAACGGCCGCAAGGCCATTCTGGAAATTCATACAAAAAATGTGGTGCTTAGCCCGGATATAGACCTTGGCAAGCTCGCGGGAAGAACTCCCGGCTTTGTCGGAGCGGACCTCGCCAACATCGTCAATGAAGCAGCTTTGCTGGCAGCCAGAAATGAGAAAGAAACGGTTGAATTGGTGGATTTTGATGAAGCTATCGAACGTGTGGTAGCCGGATTGCAAAAAAAGAACCGGGTTATGAATGCCCGTGAAAAAGAAATTGTCGCCTACCATGAGTCAGGACATGCGATAGTTGCCGAATCCGTTGAATATGCCGACCCGGTACATAAAATTTCTATTATTCCCCGTGGAATATCGGCCCTTGGATACACCCAGCAGCAGCCCACCGAGGACCGCTATCTCATGACCCGTTCAGAACTCCTGGATCGTCTTGCCGTTCTTCTTGGCGGCAGAGTGGCGGAAGAACTTGTTTTTAACGAAATATCGACCGGTGCCCAGAATGACCTACAGCGAGCCTCAGATATTGCCCGCTCCATGGTTACCCAATACGGCATGAGTGATCTCCTTGGCCTTGTAAGCTACGAACAGCCGCGCCAAGCAATGTTTTTACCCGAAGGTTTTTCGCCTGGAAAAAACTACAGCGAAGCCAAAGCTGCTGAAATTGACAATGAAATTAGCAGACTGGTCGACGAAGCGCATAAGAGAGTACAGGAAATGCTTTCCGAACGGCGCGATGTTCTGGATAAACTGGCGAAACTTCTCTCTGAAAAAGAAAGCATCCAGGGAGAGGAACTCAGGAGAATGCTAAACACTGCAAAAACAGAGCTGCCATAATACTAAATAAACTGAATTATCAGACAATACCCTGGTGGTCGTTTCCCAGTATTCAGACTCTTTTTTTTTGCAATAACCATCTCCACTATACTGTTTTCAAGAGTGGAAAAGTCATTAGAATCCTAACGTATTCTAGGTGACAAATGAACAAACAGAAAAAACAGTTTGGGAAGCTAATGGAGTGTCATTCACAAAATATTACGCAATGGCTGCAAGGCCTTTGGCCGGGAATCCGATAATTATACAGCCAATTCCCAACTCGTTTTGGAATGATCAGCAGTCAGGATGAATTGGAAATATTACCAGTTTTAGGCTCAAAATAAAATTACACCGAAGAACTGGTAAGACTATCGATGTAAGAACTTTTTATGTAACCAAAAATGGATTGAGATCATAATGGAACCATACAATAATTCATCATTGTGTAGGGAAACTGAAGCTGATCGCCGTCGTAATATCCTCGATGATAGTGCGCTCTCCATTGGTCTGGTGTCGGCATTTGCCGGGGGGCGCCTGCTCACGAAAGAGGAGGTTCATCGCCTTGATGATCTGAAAAAGGAACGGGGACACGATTTTTTTTCTGATCTTCTTTACTCGGTTTCCCACCAGTATTTTTCAGCTGAGATTGCAGAAAAGCTGTGGGATGAAATTATCCAGCATAAAAATCAAGTATCAACCTTACTGCAAAGAGATATCGGGATTGTTGTAGCCGCACTCGATTACCTTTCCAATGTCACCTATAGGATGAATTCTCCGACATTGGTATGCGAAACGGTCATTGAAGAAATAGTTGGGCTTTCTCTACGAGACGGCTTGACGGGGTTGTTCAATCATACCTACTTTTTTCAGCAAATCGACCTCGAAGTACGGCGATCATTACGATATGACACGATACTCTCACTGCTGTTAATAGATATCGATAATTTCAAGACAGTCAATGATACATACGGGCACCAGGAGGGTGACAGGGTGCTCGCCGCAATGGCTAAAGTGCTGCTAGTTGAAGCCCGAGATTCTGACATCTGCTGTCGTTATGGTGGCGAAGAGTTTGCTGTAATCCTGCCTTTCACTGATATTCATGCAACAGCAATTATTGCCGAAAGAATCAGGACCAAAATGGCAGTGCAACTGCCCGATGGCAAAGAGCTGACTGTCAGCATAGGGGTGGCTTCCTGTGGAAAAGCCATAAGGACATACCGAGACCTTGTGGATAAAGCCGATGCTGCACTTTATCGGGCGAAGAAAAGCGGGAAGAACCAGGTGGTATTGGCGAATAACGAACGGAAAATTGTTAAGTAGGAACACAGTAAGGCTTCTCTTTAACATCAGGATCGGATCAGTCGATAGCTTTAAATGTTAAAGGTTGTACACTAATCCTCCAAAGACTGATTGCGGGAACTGTCTGCGGAGGGAGGAATCTATTTCCGCAAAGATAGAGGTGTATCATGCCAATAGTTAGATGGGATCCATGGAGAGAACTAGGGAATATTGTCGAACGTTATGACAGGGCTTTACATCAGCCACGGTTAGGAAGCCAGGAGGTTATTGCGTCAGGTGACTGGGCACCCAAGGTAGATATTATTGAGACGGAAAAATTGTTCCTGATTAAGGTTGAGATACCAGAAATCAAAAAGGAAGATGTTAAGGTTTCGGTCAACAATGGCACCCTGACAATCAGAGGAGAACGTAAAGAAGAAGTTGAAGAAAAAGGAAAAAAAATTCATCGTATTGAACGGTATCATGGGCTTTTCACCCGCAGTTTCACCTTGCCCGATAATGCTGACAAGACCAACATCAAGGCTCTTTTCAGCAATGGCATGCTGAACCTGGAAATTCTCAAAACGGAGGAGAAAAAGTCAAACGATATTGAAATCACGGTGGAGTAAGTAAAAAAACACACTTAAATCTTGCAATTGCCAAGTTTACCGAAGGTGCGAGGCTGCGTACACGCGGACGTACTGGGTAGTACTTCAAGTGTACGCAAACAAAGCAAATTCGGTGAAATTGGCAATCCAGGGGTGGATTGGGTAAACCCTTTGCCTGTGACCTTGACCATCATCCATACGAATCCAAGCTTTTATTGGTTAAATATAACCAATAAAAGCTTGGGTTGGACCGGAAGCATCACGCCCAATCTGTATTTCACAAATTTCCCCTGTCTTAAATCAAGAACACACAGCAACATAACAACGTCGCCATTTTTTTCCAAACCTGGTTAAGCATTTGCTGCTAGATAGAGTGAATGAGGCTGTTGTTACAATGTCTTAACATAGATAGATTCTTTGATTTTTCACTCTAAAAAGACAGGTATGATTACATGCGTATGCTAACAAGTTAAGATGGCCGCATGACGACAGCTACCTTATGGAACACTTTTTGCAAAAAAAATGAAACGGCAGCATACACTTCCTCGCTTCCTGCCAGGTGTTTTCATTTTCAGGGATGTAGAGAGAACACGGGAAAGACATGATAACCACGAACAGATGCGTAACCTTTTGATTTCAAAATTTTACACGAGAAGAATATTATGTGGTGGACAATCACTTTAACCCTGTTATTGCTCTGGGGGGTCGGACTTGCTAGCAGTTACACCATAGGCGGATTTACCCATATCCTGCTGATATTAGCTTTTATTGTTATACTGCTGAACCTCCTCCAAGGTCGGAGACCTATATAGCAAGAGGTATTGCCCTGCTAGCCCTAGGAGCCTGTCGGGCTAAACCCTTTTTCCTGAACTCGGCGTTATTGTCAAAAAAAAGTTAAACAAGCATATGAATACCCCTGAAACAACCAGTGACTTTCATAGCGCTGAGAAAGACACCACCAAAGGCGTAAAAGGCCGACTAGATACGTTATACCCCCCACGCTCCAGTTCTGTGAAAGGATCTGGAGTCGACATGCACATTCCCACCGCAGGGAAACATCGTCAGCAGTCGTTGGCAGAAGAAATCTATAACAGTATTAGCCATGGTATAGGGCTCATCGCAGCCCTCGTTGGGACGCCATATCTCATCAGCAACACGTTACGATACCAAAACGGTGGATTCATTGTCGGTACCAGCGTCTTTTGCTTAACGATCATACTTCTCTATTTTTTCTCTACCCTCTACCACGCATTGCTGCCTGGGAAAGCCAAACATGCTTTTCAGATTATCGAACATTGCGCAATTTTTCTCCTTATAGCAGGCACATACACCCCTTTCACCCTTGGAGCACTTCATGGCCCCTGGGGTTGGTCACTCTTTGGTGTAGTTTGGGGACTCGCGGCAATGGGGGTTGCACTAAAGGTGTATTATATGGACTCACGTCCTATATTATTCACCTCTCTGTACCTCCTATTGGGATGGGTTGCCATCATCGCCGTCAAACCATTTTTGGCCGAAGTGCCAGCAACAGGCTTGCTGCTGCTATTAGCTGGAGGCCTGTTTTACACATTCGGTGTAGCCTTTTTCGCAACCGATTCTCGACTGCAATATGGTCACTTCATTTGGCATGTTTTTGTGATGGCCGGCACCCTGTGTCATTATTTTGCAGTACTCTGGTATGCGGCCTAAAGCCCTACCAGCCCAAAATATCGGAAGCAGTGTCCCACCTAACAACTTGCTGCTTGATCAACAACTTGAAAATAGGATAAAATTAAGAAGAGATAGTATTCCATCTGATTATCTTTGTCTCACAACTGGACATCAATTATTTCAATTTTGTTTTTGTATTGATGTCCAAAAGGCGCAACACAAATGCACCACGGTTCGAAGCCATGGTGAAAATATATGAAAAATGCTTTTCTGGAGATTTTTGATAATATCTTAGGGGCGGTTCGCGAACCTCTGGTGGTACTCAATGCCGATTTCAGGGTAGTTAAGGCGAACCAGGCATTTTACACCATCTTTGACGTCAACCCTGATGAGACAGAGGGCACCATCATCTATGATCTTGGCAATCGTCAATGGGATATTCCCAGGTTGAGAGAACTGCTGGAATCCATCCTACCTCAGAATACCGTCTTTGATAACTTTGAAGTTGAACATACCTTTGATAACATCGGCTTCAAGATTATGCATTTGAACGCCAGGCGCATCTATAATAATGAAAATGAAACCAGTCTGATTCTTTTATCAATTAAGGACGTGACTGTACGGGAAGACTACAAGAGATATCTTGAGGAAGCTGTTTACAAACGGACTGCCGAGCTTAGGACTGCACAGAAGAAGGCAGAGGTAAACAAGCAGGCTGCCGAGGCCGCTCTTGTGAAGGTCCAACAGCTCAAGGAGCAGCTTGAGGCTGAACGTGCCTACCTCCAGGAGGAGATAAAACTGGAGTTCAACCATGACAACATCATTGGCCGAAGCGATGAAATTAACTACGTTTTCTACAAGGTAGAGCAGATCGCAGCCACCGACACCAATGTCTTGATCTTAGGTGAAACGGGTACCGGTAAAGAGCTGGTGGCCAGAGCGATTCACAGCTTGAGCAAGAGAAAAGATAGGGCCTTAGTCAAAATGAACTGCGCGGCGCTGCCGACCAGCCTTATTGAGAGCGAGCTTTTTGGTCACGAAAAGGGTGCTTTCACCGGGGCACATTCCAAAAGAATTGGGCGTTTTGAAGTGGCCAACGGTACCACCCTGTTTCTTGACGAGATAGGCGAACTGCCGCTTGATTTACAGCCAAAATTGCTCCAGGTTATTGAAAATGGGAAATTTGAAAGGCTGGGTAGTTCAGAAACCCGCTCTGTTGATGTCCGCATTATTGCAGCCACAAACCGTAATCTTGAAGAGGAGGTAAACAATAAAAAGTTCAGGGAGGATCTTTGGTATAGATTGAATGTTTTCCCCATCACTCTTCCGCCTCTCCGTGATCGTCAGGGAGACATCCCACTATTGGTACAATTTTATGTTAAAAAAATTGCTAAACGACTGGGCAAGACCATCGAAATCATTCCCGCAAAGGTAATGACAGTACTGCAGCAGTATCATTGGCCGGGCAATGTTCGGGAATTGGAAAATGTCCTTGAGAGGGCTGTGATCAACTCCTCCGGCCCCAAACTCCACCTAGTTGATAAACTGAGAAAACCATTCAGAGATCTCTCCGCAAGGCAAAGAACACTTGAAGCAGTTGAAAAAGATTATATTCTCAAGGTACTTGAGCAGACGACTTGGAAAGTCAGCGGAAAAAACAGTGCTGCTGAAATCCTTGGTCTTGATCGCAGCACTCTGCGGGCCCGCATGCGCAAGCTCAATATCCAAAAACCATAATATTACCTCCGTCGCAACAAGCGATCTATCCTGAAGCACAGTTACATTGCATCTTTCTCCGATCGAGTCACCGCTCAAACCCCGTATTATAACTCAAAACATCAT
Organism: Desulfogranum marinum; assembly: GCF_016918565.1. Classification (GTDB taxonomy): domain Bacteria; phylum Desulfobacterota; class Desulfobulbia; order Desulfobulbales; family Desulfobulbaceae; genus Desulfogranum; species Desulfogranum marinum. Next base: position 124,541 of record NZ_JAFFQD010000006.1, on the reverse strand, counting down.
GCCCCCAAGCCGCTTGCCAGCAAGGATACTTGCTCACTATTTGGCTTGTCTCAACCTTCCACATACCTGCTGCTAAAGAAGAAAAGGTTACATTTGGCCACTTGAGCATATATGACCACCTGTTTTGAAAAGACATTGCGGTTTTGCAAGTTTTCTTTGAGATAATAAATAACAATATAGAACACTTACCCTTAACAGGTGAGATGAATTGCCTACTGGTGCAAAGGTTGCTTTGCAAAGAGTAGCAATGCAATCATCTATTTCGCTTTTGCACCTGCAGGCAGCGCCGACAAAATGCTATTTCTCAATTTGAGGAAAATACTACTTATGTCTAATAAAATGTCTAATAAACTATAAATTTCCTTTTTAATAACAAATGGACGCATAAATTACACCCGGGTACAGCATGTTTACCTTATCCAGTCACCATTTTTAGTGGAGCCGTCAGGCTATGATAATTGTCAGAACTATACTGTACAGCTTACCTGTAAAGCAAAAGGAGGTTCTTCAGACGCTTCTCTCAATGGTTGAACCGCCAACTAACGGTAATGGTCTCCTTAATTATGGTATTTATCAGGACATCGAAGATGAAACCGTTTTTAAGCTGATTTCAGAATGGAAAACTCGCGAAGATGTGAATAACCACCTGTGTTCAGACCAATTCGGTGTGTTGCTTGGCTCCAGGATACTTTTACGAAAAGCAATTGAGGTACAGATATGTACTGTTTCGAGAGTGGAAGGAATGGAAGTTGTTCGATCAGTAAGAAAGCATAAAAACGTAAACCCTAAAACAGTGCAATGAGTTTGGCAGTAAACAGTTGTTTCATTGCACTTTAAAAGAATGTGCAACATGAGAGGGTTATCATGGCTGAATTATTTGATACCGTGGAAAAGGCTCTCAGGTCTTTCCTCGAAATGATGAAAAAAAGCTCCTTTAAACCCGGCGGTCTCAACATGGGCCATACTACTGTTATTGTTAGCGTTATTATCCTTTTCATTGTTGCCAATACAGCCTGGTTTACTGTTCAGCCTGAAGAAACGGGGATCGTTCAGCGGTTTGGCAAAGTAATGCGATCATCAAGCCCAGGTCTGCATTTCAAGTTACCCTTTGGTATTGAAACAGTCCGCCTTTTACCCACCGCCAGGGTACTGAAGGAAGAATTCGGGTTCAGAACCATGTCAACCGTACCCGGAGAAAAAACTCGCTATGCGCCAAGCGGATCGCATAAGGAAGAGTCGTTGATGCTTACCGGCGATCTCAATGTCATCGATGTCCAGTGGATTATCCAATATCGTATCGAAGACCCGATTCTCTATCTCTTTCAAGTACGCAATACTCAGAAAACAATTCGTGACACAACAGAAGCGATTATGCGTCGCGCTGTTGGCAACCGACTCGGCAGCGATGTTCTCACCACCGGCAGGGTGGCCGTCGCAAGTGAGGCAAAAACTGAGATCCAAAAGGTCCTTTCCGCATACCAGACAGGGGTGCGCCTGGTAACCGTTGAACTGCAGGATGTTACCCCACCAGACAGTGTCAAACCAGCCTTTAACGAAGTAAACGAATCTCGGCAGGACAAGGAACGCACCATCAATAAAGCGCAGGAGCAGGCTAATCGCGAAATCCCTAAAGCACGAGGTGTGGCGACCCAAAGTATCAGTGAAGCCGAAGGATATGCCCTTGAGCGGGTCAACCGGGCTGAAGGCGAGGCCACCCGTTTTTCAGCAATTCTTACAGAATATCAAGGGGCTCCGCAGGTGACGCGAAGGCGCCTCTACCTGGAGGCCATGACCGGTTTTCTTGCAGGAATGAAAGGGCTCTATATCGTCGACGAAGATCAAAAGGCAATGGTCCCTTGGCTACCACTGGAGTCAACCAACGGGCCACTGACAGGGGGAAAACAACCATGAATCGAACACTGAGAACTATCACCATCGGTTTTCTGCTCGCTGCATTTTTTACCCTTTCCAATGCTATTTATACCCTTGAAGAGGGGATGCAGGCAATTGTGTTACAGTTTGGCCGGCCAATCGGCAGTACCATAACCGAAGCTGGTTTGCATTTTAAACTGCCCTTTATCCATGAAGTACGCCGCTTTGAAAAACGTTTACTCGTCTGGGATGGGGACCCTAATCAAATCCCTACCAAGGGTCGGGAATTTATCTGGGTAGATACCACCGCGCGTTGGCGGATCGCTGATGCCAAAAAATTTCTTGAAAACGTTGCCAGTGAAGAGGGTGCCCAGTCACGCCTTAATGACATTCTCGATTCAGTAGTCCGCGACCAGGTGTCGAGCAGCGAGCTCGTTGAATTGGTTCGCAGCGCGACATGGGAAGTCCCCAAAGAAGAAGCTCTTAAAGATATTCCCAAAGAAAGAGAAGCAGAGCTGAAACGTGCCATTGCCAGGGGAAGGGAGGAAATTACCCGGACGATGCTCGTCGAGGCACAGAAGATCATCCCTCAATACGGCATCGAACTGGTCGATTTACGAATTAAGCGCCTTGACTATGTAAAGAGTGTCCGCGAGAAAGTCTACGAGCGGATGATTTCCGAGCGTAAACGAATAGCCGCTCAGTTCCGCTCCGAGGGTGAAGGACGCAGTGCAGAGATTCTAGGAGAGATGGAAAAAGAACTGCGGCGGATCCGTTCAACGGCTTATCGCCATGTCCAGGAGGTCCAGGGTAAGGCTGACGCAAGTGCCACACGAATTTATGGTACAGCATACAACAAAAATCCAGAATTCTATGCCTTTCACCGCACCCTTGAGAGCTACAAAGACAATGCCAACCAAAACTCGATCCTCATCCTCACAACAGAGAGTGACTTTTATCGATACGTCAAAAAAGCCTATTCAGAGAAAACCGTGGCGAAATTGGAATAGATGTCCCGGGGACATAATAAACTTCCAGAAAAATAGGTACCGATACTTTTTCAACAATGGTGTGAGGAGAAAAGACTTTTTGGGGGCAAGTGACCTTACCCATTAACGTTTTAACCTCGAAGGCTTTTCATGATTACAGATCAACAAGCACATTCGGGAACCCCAAACACCCGACTGCCGAAGGAATTCGTAGATCGACTGACGAGACCTTTCACACGATTCTTGCGCATCGAGGCAGCTGTCGGTGCGCTTCTTCTCTTATTTACGATTGCTGCTCTTGTTATGGCCAATTCACCGTGGGCTCACATGCTTGAAGCCGCCTGGGAGACGCAAATAGGCCTTAAGCTAGGCTCGCTGGAGTTTGCCCGTTCGTTTAGAGAGTGGATAAACGACGGTTTGATGACCTTGTTTTTTTTTCTTGTTGCATTGGAACTCAAACGAGAATTAGTTCTTGGTGAGTTGAAGAAACCACGCATGGCCGCTTTATCAATAGCTGCGGCCATAGGAGGTATGGTCGTTCCAGCTGCAATATATCTAACGTTACAAACAGGACAACCAGGCCAGAACGGCTGGGGGACCGTAATGGCAACCGACACAGCGTTTGTTATTGGTTGCTTGGCGTTACTAGGGTCACGCATCCCTCAAAGCTTGCGCGTGTTTATGCTTTCATTAGCGATCGTGGACGATATCGGTGCAATACTGATTGTGGCTATCGGTTACAGCAGCCACATTGCCTGGGGTGCATTGATGGTTGCTGGACTTGGCGTGGCAATCGTGCGTGCAATGGCAATATTTGGTTTTCGTGGTTTTCCGATCTACTTCTTGCTGGGTGGAGTTATCTGGTGCGCAGTTGATGCGTCGGGAATCCACGCCACCATCACCGGCGTGATTCTCGGTTTAATGACGCCAGCGCGACGCTGGGTAGATGACGACCGTTTATACGCCATACTGAGCCAGGTTATTGCGCATCCAACCAGTGGTGAAGGGAGCGGAGACACGGAAAACAGACAAACATTGCAGGTCGCCGAGATTGCCGCTCGTGAAACGCTGTCTCCAGTCGAACGCCTAGTGATTGGGCTCCACCCTTGGGTCGGCTTTATCATCATGCCGCTCTTCGCATTTGCTAACGCTGGCTTACCGCTATCTTTGAGCGATCTCGGCAACTCGGTTACGATAGCTGTTTTTTCAGCTTTCGTGCTCGGTAAGCCTATTGGTATTCTGGTGTTTAGTTGGTTGGCCGTACGTTCACATATTGCGGCTCGTCCCCGGGATCTCAGTTGGAGATTAATCGCAGGAGGCAGTTTGCTCGCTGGAATCGGTTTCACCATGGCGCTTTTTATTGCAAACATGGCTTTCGGCGAGCGTCTTCTTACCAGCGCGAAGTTAGGAATTTTCCTTGCATCCCTCTTTTCTGCAGCGGCAGGTCTGGCGCTTTTGGCATGGCTGCCGGAACGTGGAAACACTCCTCAAATTAGGTGCGAATAAAACGGAACCCTATTAGGGGTTTACCACCACAATAACGGGCTCTCCAAACGAGCGCCTTACAACGTTATAGAGAATCAATAGCGAGTATATTTCACACAATCCATTTCAAACTCCTCGATAATTTCCTGGGTAAGTGTCGGCGAGACTTTTGGGATCATCTCAAGAAAAGTCTCTGTTGTGACAAGGATATTACCTTTTCTTTCGAACTCCATTTCAAAAGTTATTTGCCTGACTTTTTGGAAAAGATATTCAACGTCCGCTGGAGTGAAAAGTGAGATCATGGATACAATTTTATCCACATCAACTTCTCCTTTATTTGTGTTCGACAGGTAATGCTCGAAGATAGTTTTGCGCCCCTCGGTGTCTAGGCCTCCTGCTGGAATGATGCAGTCAAATCGTCCTGGTCTCAGCAGGGCGGCATCCAGTTGTCCAATATAATTGGTTGCACAAACCAACAGATTTCTTTTGTTCTGTTTTTTCAAAATGGGTATCTGTTTAAGGAGTTCGTTGGTGATTGACTTATCGATACGGGAAGCGTCGTCGCGGTTACCAGCAATCTCCTCAAATTCATCAATAAAGAGGATAACGTTGTCCATCTCGCCGATTTTTTCCATAACCTTTTTTAAGTTTGCACCAATGCGGTCTTGGCCTTCGGCCATTAAATCGCTGGGACTGACCTCAACGAACCACCACTGTAGCACTCCTGCAATTGCACGGACAAAATGGGTTTTGCCGGTTCCTGGGGGGCCGAAAAAAATGAGTGCTCGAGGCGGCACAACTCCATGTTTGAGAGCAAGTTCGGGCTCTGTGAATGGAAGTATTATTCTTTTGTTAACGATTTTTTTCGGTGGTTGAGTTTCGGAGATAGTTTCCCAAATATCCCGGTCAATCCTCATAGCACCTCGTTTTTTGAGAAACTGAATTTTTTCCGATTCCTGTGACGTATGATCTCTGAACTCAATATTTTCCATAAAATCAAGGCACGAAACATGAGTACCCACATCCCGGCCAAGTTTTTCAGACAGGACCCATTTATGCTGTAAGATTTTTTGCCACAGATTTTGCCCCCCTTGAGGGGCCACTTCTCGACCGCTGTATTCCAGTATCCTGGATGCGCATTCTTCCGGCATCGGTACATCTGATAATATTTCCATATTATTGTTACCTTTTATGATTAATTGCTTAATAATTTAGTGAAGGGTGAAGATTCTGCCTTCCACTGCTTTAGTGAGACTCACACCAAATATTTCTTTATGACTTTACAACTACTATTAATGCCATTGAGTCTCCGCTTCTCGTTGATCTAAAAGCGACCTCTTTTTTCATAGGAAAGATATTGATCATTTCAAAACTGTTGAATGGAAGAAAAAATCTACGCAGCTTTCCCATTTTAGATTAGGAGCTGTTCGAAGTTTTCTTGTGGAAAATTAAAAAAGTGAGGACTTCTTTTTGGATACAATCGTAAGATATACAATTGTATTGGCTATAGACGTTCTTAACGTATTGACTTTCGATGCAACGCCAGACCGTTTAGAGACTTTTACGAGACCATTTCCTTTTGGGCCATTGAAAAAAAGTCCACGATATGACGCACCCGAATACTTCATTTTTTAAATGAACAGCAGAGGCTTCAATGGGCGTGTAGGCGGACTGTGCAAGATAAGATGGAAGTATACATTTAAGTACTTGCCTTCCATAGCATATTGAGATGTGAACAATATACTCTATTCTTTGTTCTATTACGACGTAATACTTGTTGTGCTGATCCTCCAAGGTACTCTTAAAGTATATCTGAGTTGTATTTTTTGCAGAGTATTTCGTCTTTTTTGACTTCTCTTGCCTTTGCTGCCCATTTCACTCCCACCAGAGAATAAAATTAGCCTCCAGTGGCACGGAGGCCTCCAGATGATATGGAATTACCCGTGGTGTATAATCCCTTGACGGACGCCCTTTAGGTACAGTTGCATGGTATAGGTAGCCGTTGTCAGATCCAGCAAGCATCTCGCCTCGATCCATGGTCACGCGTACTGGATTTGAATTGTGTGACAACGCCTCAGCGTATAATTCAACCTGGACCGCTGCTGGCTCTAATTTGCCCAAGTGGACTTCAGCCTGAAACAGGTTCCGAACCAAAGATTCCTGCACCGAGAATTGACCAAAACGTATCTTGTGCCAATGATTGGCTAGTGACACCTCCCACTGTTTCATGGTGGCCGAAAGGCTCGCATTTCCTGCCTCTCGCCGCTGATATGCAGCGGCTGCAGGTATGTAGTAATCTTCAGTATATTCCCGGGCCATCCGATTACAGGAAAACATGGGCGTCAACCGGGCTAGACTCTGCCGCATCCTAGCCATCCATGCCGTTGGTATTCCTTTCTCATCACGGGTGTAGAAAGCTGGCACAACCTCTTCCTCTAAAAGCATATACAGCTCCTCAGCTTCCACTGCATCCCAGGCTGCATCATGATCGTGCTCCTGCCCGTCGCCAAGAGACCAACCCACTTCCGGATCATAGGCCTCAGCCCACCATCCGTCCAACTCGGACAGATTCAGCCCCCCGTTGACAAGCACCTTCATGCCGCTGGTGCCGCTTGCTTCCCAGGGACGCCGCGGTGTGTTCAACCAAAGGTCCACGCCTTGGACCAATTCGGCAGCGAGCCCCATATCGTAGTCTTCGAGAAACACCGCGCGTTCACGAACCTCCGGTCTGCGCAGGTAATCATTCCACTCTCGCACCATACGCTTTCCTTCTTCGTCCTGAGGGTGGGCTTTGCCGGCGATAATTAGCTGCACGGGACGTTGAGCGTCGATAAGCAAGCGAGTCAGACGGTCTGGATCGGCAAGGAGCAATGTTGGTCGTTTATAACCCGCGAAGCGTCTTGCGAAGCCGATAGTCAGGACATTCGGATCAAGAACTTGGAGACATTGCATAAGACCTTCTTTTGTCACGCCACAGGCCGCATGCTGGCGCACCAGACGTCTCCGTACTGCCTTAACAAGTGGCTGCCGAGCCTGGTTCCGCATGGACCACAATTTATCATCATCTACCCTTCGCCAGACCTGTTCAATGGTTTCCAGAGTGCTGAGCCAACTCCCTTTGCCACAATGTTCCGTCCATAATGCATCGGCCGCCGCTGAATCCCATGATGGCATGTGCACGCCGTTGGTTATATGACTGATGGGTATTTCATGCTTGGGCCAACGGGAAAAGAGGGGGAGAAAAATACGACCGCAGACCTCTCCATGCAAGCGGCTGACTCCATTGACCCTACCACAACCGCGTAAGGCGAGATAAGCCATGTTAAAAAAGTTACTGTCATCGCTACCATGATCATGACCCAGGGAAAGCAGTTCGTCCATGGATATACCGAGATGATGATGCGCATAATCAGAAAAGTATTGCGTCATAATTTTCCGTGGAAACCGATCGAAACCTGCGGCAACCGGGGTATGCGTCGTAAAGATATTACCGGCCCTGGTGCCAAGAAGAGAGATGGAAAATGTCCGATCGGTTTGCTCCATGAAGCGACGGGCGCGTTCAAGTATGACAAAGGCAGCGTGCCCTTCGTTAAGATGACATACTAAAGGAGAAATATTCAAGGCCTCCAGCAACCGCCAGCCGCCGATGCCAAGCACGATCTCCTGTTGCAGACGCATTTCAATTCCACCGCCGTAAAGCTCACCGGTAATGCCTCGGTCGCCCGGAGCATTGAGAAGATCGTTGCTGTCCAGTAAATACAGTGAAACTCTCCCAACCTGCGCCTGCCAACCACGCAGCCACAATGTACGGCCCGGCAGTTCCACACTAACACGTAACCATTCTCCATCAGAACCCTGCAATGGCAACACTGGTAACATGGTGGGATTGTTATATGGAAAAAAAGCCAACTGGTCACCATTGGTGTCCAGTGCCTGATGAAAATATCCTTGCTGATAGAGTAGCCCGATACCGACAAGAGGAATTCCCAAATCACTTGCAGTCTTCAAAAAATCACCGGCGAGCACCCCCAGACCACCTGAATAGATAGGCAGAGCATCACTTAATCCGAACTCCATGCTGAAATATGCCACTGTTCCCAGTTCAGCTTCATCGTGGCTTTTGTAAAACCATGATGATTGACGAAGGTAAGCCTGACGGTTGGCGAGCTGGCGATGCAACTCATTTAAAAAAGTAGAGTCAGCGGCCAGCGCTTCCAAGCGCTTTCTTGATATGCTTTCCAGAATGAGCCACGGATCTTCGGTAGCTTCCCATCTTTCAGGATCAACGCTTTTCCATAAAGCATCAGCACAATGATTCCAATTCCAACGCAGATCAAGAGCCAGGTCAGTTAACCCTTTCATTGCTGGGGGCAAAGATCGAGGCAGATAACGCTCAGGGTTCATGTTTAACATCTCCTCGCTGTTTACTCGCAACCTCAGAGAGGCTTATCTTCATTTTCAGTAAGGTGCATTATTTTAAAAACGACAACTCACCCATTACAAAACAAAAAAACTGCAAATTTCAATGCAGAAGATGTCGTGAAAAATCTATAGAAACCGCAGCAAATTAATTAATGACAAAGAGCCATTTTTTTGAGCACCTAGATTAAGGGGAAATCACACCATTCTGGAAAGACATTATTCTATGTGTGCTTTAGCAGTTTGGAGGGCAAGATTTTTATTTTTTGTAAAAAATCTCCACTTCATTGCTGATGAATGAATACCGGCTTTCTTGTCTTGACCTCTGGCATAATACCAGTGTCCAAAACGTTCGACCGTCGAAAAGGGATGATTTTCTGTACAGAAAATCCCACATGGATTAATTATTTTAAAAAAAATAGTTTCATCCGGGTCTTGATCAAACGCCATATTTCTCGGCAATACGATTTGTGATACATCTGCACCCTCTGCTTCTTTTTCATCCAGCCAGTCTGATATATTCATTGGTTTTCGATGCTCTCGCAAAAAGTTATCTTGACTGTGGAGATGGTCTCTGCAAAAAAGTTGACATACGAGGCCATCACTTTGAACAGCATGCCATGAAGCTCACTTGCTGCAGGGAAATGCAGTGCTTGCAGCAAGCTGTAACCACGAAGGGGCAACAGGTTATAAGCCAACGTCCCCTGCTGTCAATATGCGTCGCCTGGTTCTGTTGTCGATTAGTGTCGATGCAAATTGCTCTTACTCAGCCGAGCTGATACTATAGCGATGAAAAAAATGATTTCACTTGGGCAACTATCTGGTTTTCAGTTAAGCTGTCGCAGGTTTCGACTGCTGCAATTCTTTCGTGTCGGTCTTTTATTTTCTCAATTTCTTTTACCAATTCAAGTTTCGCCTCCCCTGGGCCAAAAATGTAGATATTGTCGCTTTTGTCAGTCTTCTCGATTACCTCCTGGTAGAATTTATGAAATTGTTGCTTGCGGCGCTCGTCCGCTGTTTTTTCTTTTGATATAGACTGGGCCACACTCGTCCCAGAGGCCTTCCACCCACCTGATGGACGAAAGTGACTTTCGGCATTTGATTCGATCCGCTCAATAGATGTCTTGGCGTCTTGTAATGAGACTAAAATGGCCTCTCTGCGATCGATCCAGATCCCCATCTTTTGTGTCATGGTGCGGTCTGATTTTGTCATATTGCCCCCTGTGTTTTGTTATTGATTTTTTCCTTTCAGCTACTTTTGTTCCCCTCGTTCGACTCCTCGACATTTCAGCTTCTTTGACTTTTGGTTGTGCATTAGGTTTCCTTTCCATTCAACGCTTCGAAACCGGAAATAACGTCAAACATCTCCTCGTCAATACCACTCTGGCGCAAGTGATGGAATGTTCTCTTGAGGTCCTCCATTAATTCGTTAATGTTGTTGTCGGCACGTTGCATCGCTGCCAGACGGCTTGCGTTCTCACTTGCCAGCGACTCGGCACACGCCCGGAAGAGCGAGACGAAAAGATATTCCCTAATGAGCATCTGCAAGGTCATTATACTGCCCCCTATGACCTCCGGCAGGTTTTCAGAGGGCCAAGTACGTTCTGCAAGGTTGTCTTGCCACTCTTCGTCCAAAGGGAGCAGCCGTTGGCTGACTGGTGTATAGGCGGAACCGCTGGCAGGCCGATTATAGAAGAGATATAACTCAGCTCCATCATTCTGACTGTGGCGCGTCCCTATCTCCATAAGAATTTTTCCGACGAACGGCGTGATGGCTTTGACGGTGTTCGGTATGGCGAATTGTCCCATCAGGTGCATTTCCTCATCTGCCAAATGAGCATGGACACGCTCACCAACCATCCATATCTCGGGTTTGATCGGCAAGGCTGAGAGTGTCTGCACCGCATAACTGGCCACCTCATCATTAAACCGGCCTACCAGTCCTTGGTCTGAACCAAAAACGACAGCACTGGTCCTCTGTGCATCTTGAGGCAGGGTGTCCTTGGCAAATATAGGATGAGAGGTTGTATACCGGAAGCATGCCTCCAATCCGAGCTCCACAACACTATGGTAGTCGCTCAACGCACGCACTGATTTTTCATATTGTCCTATACTTGAAGCAGCCACGGCCTTCATGGTGCGGACAACAGATTGCAGATCTTCAGCTCCGCTTAATTGTCGACGCAGGCTCGCTATAGTGTCACTCATAACGCCTCAGGTGGCTTTGTTGCTATGTTTGGAAAGACACGCGGTTCTATTTTCCTATCGAGATTATCTGTGGATTGGTCATCTCCAACACTGTTGTTTATAACCAAACCGCCTGATGAGATCAGGAAAAGATGGCAGCATATATTTACCCCCTTTCAATGTCAGCACGACATTAGCGACTTCTGCACCTGTATCAGTCGGCTCTGAAACCGTTCCCGGTCGTAGGGGAACGTAATGGTACGTTCGGCCAGATCTGCAATACACTGCACTTTATTATGGACTTCCCGACACCGGCAGGCATTGGTTGTTTGATGTGCAATGGTTTGCAGTGCACCGAGCATACGCAACAAGATCGCAATGTTGCTTGCACCGTGCTGTCGTATCTGGTCGAAGGCTTCTGACAGTAGGCTCTCAAAGCTCGGGCCTCGGGCAATGACTCGCAGTTCGCCGTTATCGAGATAATGGGGGGGCGACATTCGGCGCGCAGCAATTCGAACCATTATCGCCGCCAGGTAATCTATACACATAATCGCGGTGGTTGTGTCATTGATGCCAGGCGACAGTGCTTTCATGGCGATGTCCACTATCTGCCGAATCCCAAAGGAGGCATCTTGGTCTACAGTGCGCTGGCGGCTGATAGCATAGATCGAGTTCAACTTGGCTATCAGCTCTTCTTTCGGATTAATCAGATTCATGACTGAGACCAGTGGTGCCCCCTCGACGACAAACTCTCCGACTCCGCGCTCCATCCGTAAAATGATTCGCTGTTCCCTTGCAATATCGAGGAGTATGTTCATGTCGGCACTCTCAATGTAGCCGCTCTTCCTGGCCGGAACGGCATACCAGGGTCGATGGGCCAGAGATGTCGAAAAATCACCGTCTTTGTTTTCTTCCTCATCGTCGTCCAGTCGTTCTGGAAACAGGTGATCCACGGCTGCAATTGTTTCCTCTGCGGCCCCGGCAATAATACTCGATGCCTGGATGGATATCGAGATGTGGTGAATGAAGAAGATCAGAACGGCGATACCAACGAAGGCGAAAAGCAAACCAACCAGCACTGCCAGCGCAGGAACGAACATCTCTTCATCCCCACCACGGATGGTCCTGAGTACAACCAGGCAGTAGGCAAAAATGCCGACAAAGATGCCGAGAACACCCTGGTTGACGCGGTCGCGCATAAAATTACGAATGACTCGTGATGTGTATTGACTGGATGCCAGGGAAAGGGCCACGAGAGTAATGGAGAACACTAATCCGGCTACCGTGATCATCGAGCTGGCAACAGTGGTGAGCAAGCCACGGGCACCAGCCGCACCGGAACCAAAGACCAGTGGCCACCCTTCGACAACCCCAAGGTCTATGGTCGTATCAATAACTATCAGGATTGTGGCGAGCACTACGGCGTCCAGGACTATCACGCTGGGAACGAACCAGAAGCTCGACCGTTGTTCCTGCCACCAATATCGGAATTTTATCAGCATTCGTAGTCACTCCTCTGTCATGGTTTGGCCTGTTTTGTCATGTCTGATACCTAATCATCCCGCTTGGAGGCAGATCCAGCAGCACGCTGAAAACGTACGCATGATTCACGGGCGATGAAAAGAATTGATTCGCGATCCTCGTTACTCATTTTTCCAGCGCTATCCAGACGTGCACGTACCTCAGCCGGGATGTTGGCTGCGGCTTCCTGCACAGCGTGTTCAGCATCCTTAATCTTGTCAAATGGCACGCTGTCAAAAAGTCCGGCGGTCAACGCCAGCAGCACCGCAATTTGGGTCGGCATCGATAAAGGTTCCGATTCCGGTTGCTTGAGGCAGAAACGAATCCGCTTTCCATGCTCGATTATGCTACGGGTAGCCTCATCGAGGCGAGCGCCAAACCGAGAGAAGGTCTCAAGCTCTTCAAATTGCGCATATGCGAGCTTGAGGTCTCCTGCTACCGCCCGATAGGCTGCTCGCTGCGCTTTGCCCCCAACCCGTGAAACAGATTTGCCGACGTCAACCGCGGGCAGCACGCCAAGTTCGAACAAGGCGGGCGAGAGGTAGATCTGCCCATCGGTGATGGAAATCAGATTGGTTGGAATGTAGGCTGAAATGTTTTGCGCTTCTGTCTCGATAATGGGCAAAGCGGTGAGAGAGCCGCCCCCGAGTTCCTGGCGTAGATGTGTTGCACGCTCCAACAGCCGCGAGTGGATATAAAAGATATCTCCCGGAAACGCTTCGCGTCCGGGAGGACGACGCAGCAATAGCGACAGCTCACGATAGGCTCGGGCGTGATGGGTGAGATCGTCGTACACGATCAGCACATCCCGTCCTGCCTCCATGAAAAACTCGGCAATACTGGTTGCAGCGTAAGGAGCGATATACGAGAGACCAGGTGGATCATTTCCCTCAGTAACGACAAGAACGGTGTACTCCATGGCGCCTTTCTGCTGCAGGGTCGCCAGAGCTTTGGCAATGGCTGATCCCCGCTGGCCGATGGAGCAATAGACACAGAGGACATCCTTGTCACGCTGATTTATAATTGTGTCGATGGCAATGGTAGTCTTACCTGTCTGACGATCCCCAAGAATCAACTCCCGCTGACCCCGGCCAACAGGGATGAGTGCATCGATAACTTTGAGACCGGTCTGGAGCGGCTCCGTTACTGGCGCGCGATCCATGATGGCGGCAGCGGGACGTTCGATGGGCAGACGCCGGCTCACGGCCACTGGGCCGTTACCATCGAGGGGACGCCCGAGCGGATCGATAACCCGCCCCAGCAATCCTTTACCGACACCGACGTCCATTACTCTACCTGTACGCTGCACTTCATCGCCGGCATGCAGGTGCGAGTAATCACCAAAGAGAACAACGCCGATTTCGTTTGCGTCCACGTTGAAAGCGACACCGAGAACACCCCCTGGAAACATCACCAGTTCATCGGAGCCGACCCCGGGGAGGCCCGATACCTTGGCGATGCCGGTAGCGACACTGATGATCGTCCCTGTCTCCAGCAGCTGCAGTTGCGGAGCAAAGATTTCCCGCGCCTGGCGTATCTCGGCAAAGGTGCTGTCGAAAAGGTTCTCAAGAATTTCGGCTGCCATCTTCATGGGTTTGTTCTTTCCTGAGTAGATGGTTCAAGCTTAGCTTCAGTTTGCTTCTCCTCTTGGAGCAGTTCGTCGATAGCCCTTTCCAGGGACAGCAGGTAATCGGCAATGGACCACGCAATCTTTTGGCCATCGGTGGCGAGCTCAATGCCGCTGATCAGATTGGGTGCAGTCTCAAAGCGGATGCGGATTTCAGTCGAAAACGTCTCGTTGAGAGCATTTTGCAATACCGCCTGTTGCGCTGGAGGCAACTCAAAGGCTGTGCGTACTATCGCCGGATCTGATGTTTTCGTCAAAGATGCAACAAGATCTGTTTTCACTTTGTCATCCATCTCTTCTAAACGACGAGTGAACACCTCCACCAACCGTTCTTCCAGATTGGTTGTGGCAAGGTCTGCAAGGGTTTTGCGCGTGATAGCAAAAACCTCTTCACGGGTTCGGCGGCTGATGGCCTCATGCAAGAGAGAGGCTTCGTTTCGTATTGCTTCTTGTCGTTTCACCCGCAATTCCTCAGCGGCTTGCCGCGCCTCGTCGAAGAGTCGTCGGCGTTCAGCATGTGCCTCTTCTGTTGCCTGAATGAAAAGCGTAGCCCGTTGCCGATCAAATTCTTCACTCTTTGCCAGAAATTCGTCACGTTCCTTTTGGGCTTCGGCCGTTTTCGCATCGGCGTCTGCAAGTGCAAGTGCTATTCGCTTTTCACGGGCATCAATGGCATCGATGATGGGCTTGTACAGAAAGCGTTTGAGCAACCACACCAGAATGGCGAAATTGACTACCTGTGCTCCCACGGTGAACCAGTCGATTAACATATGCCTATTTCCCTGCTGCCTGGGCTATGACATGGTTCCAGAAGGGGTTGGCGAAGATGAGGATCATCGAGACCACGAAACAGTAAATAGCTGTGGATTCTATCATCGCCAGGCCGACGAATAAGGTCCGGGTGATCGTCGAGGAGGCATCTGGCTGCTGGGCGAGAGAACTAAGCGCTGTGGCGACCGCTCTGCCTTCAGCCAGAGCAGGCCCCATGGTGCCAAAACTAGTCGTGATACCGGCGATGACGATCGATGCCACCGCGATAATAGTCATGTCATACATAGCAGCTCCTAGGGTAAGATGTGTACATGTTGGTGGTTTCTGTCGTTATCGACTTTTTGCCTGGTTTTTCTGACTTGTGCCGCCGCTGCGATATACACTGCAGCCAGGATGCTGAAGATATATGCCTGTACCATGCCGGTAAGCAGCCCGAGCAAAGTCATTAGAATAGGAAAGATAAAGGGCGTAATCGTGAGCAGGATGGCGATTATCATGGTGCCGCTCATCATGTTGCCGAACAGGCGGATAGCCAGGGCGAGGGTGCGTGAAATCTCACTGATGATGTTGAAGGGCAGCATGATGAGTGTCGGCTTCATGTAGGAGTGCAGATATTCAGGCAGCCCCTGTTCCGCAATGCCGTAAAAGGGTACCGCAACAAAGACGCACAGTGAGAGTGCCGCTGTGGTTGACAGCGAGCCAGTGGGCGGTTCATAGCCCGGAAAGATGGTACAGAGGCTGGCTGCAGCGATGAACAGGAAGAGGGTGCCGAGAAAGCCAAGATATGGCCGTGGTTGACTGAGGCCCACCTCGGAAATTTGTTTTTCGATGGTGGTGACGATGATCTCCAGCAGGTTCTGCCAGCGGGAGCGTGTCAGGTCCGTGGAGAGATGCCGGGTGATCAGTTTTGCGCCGACAGCGAGTAGGAACATCAGCATCCAGGTGAAGACAATAGTTGCGTTGAGCTTAAAAAAGCCATATTGCCAGAAAATAATCTCGTCAGGAGTCAGTCGCATGTCCGGCCTCCTTTGCTGGCAGGCACTGTTGGTTGGGTTGCCGGTCGGTGTATCGGCGCACGATGGCCCGCGCTATGATGAATCCGAAGAGGCAGAGCAGTAACCGCTGCCAATCATCGCCAGCGACAAGATACAGACCCGCCAGGACAATGGCTGTTCGTAGCACAAAACTTCCCATGAACCACAGGGTTGGCCGCCGGGATGACAGTCCCCTGTTCACGGTCCACCACAGGCCCCCAAAAAACAGTAGTCCGAGAATAAAACCGGCCACTATAACGAGTAATACCGTCAAAGTTTCACTCATCATTATCCTCCTGGTCCGCCTGTATTTCTCTGTCTTCCTTGGCCACCCAGTGCCAGGCATTGAAACAGCCGAGCCCTAAGCCAATAATCAGCAGCATCAGGGTCCAGGAATGACTGCTTGCGTGACGCCCGTCCAGCCAGATGCCAAGCGCCGCACCGAGCAGGGTCGGAACCACCACCGACCAGCCGACAAGCCCCATCATTCCCAGGCCAAACCATACGTTGCGGGTGGTCTTTCGCTGCGCCTTGAGCTTGTTCTTGGCCTTCCTGCCAACCTCCTGGATGAACGGCGGATTCGACTTTGACGGCCGTTTTTCGAGTTTATCTGCCATGCTGAAACTCTGTAAAGCGGTGGATGAAACCACTCTCCATTTTTGCCAGCACCGAGCGAACGTTCTGTTCACGTTCATTCAGGTCTAGAAACTCCAGCTCCACCGCTTCCTGCAATTGTCTGAGGTCTGTTCCGTCGATGGCATTGCGTACAGAAACAAATACATTCGGGCCGGTTTTCACCAGAATCCCTTCATCGACGGCCACATAAATTTCGCCCTCTTCATCGTTTTCGTAAATCAATATCCCAGGCACGAGAGGCGCGACGCAATCAAGTCTCCTCGGTAGAATTCCGTACGATCCGGCCCTGGTTTCAGCTACGATACGTGTGATGCCTGTTTTGTCGGCGAAGATCTGAAACGGCAGGAGAATTTTAAGCGTCATGAGTGACGGCTGCATTTTCGACCTCCTTTTCTGGTTTCGGTGTGGCTTTTTTCCTGGCCTCGTCAATGGTTCCGATCATGTAGAACGCACTTTCCGGGTAGTCTTTCAGCTCATCACTCAGAATTTGCTCACAACCATCCAAAGCATCTTCCAAGGTAACAAGTTTTCCTGTAAGGCCTGTGAACTGCTCGGTTGTAAAAAATGGCTGGGTGAGAAAACGCTCTAATCGACGGGCACGGGCAACGACATTGCGATCTTCCGGCGACAGTTGCTCAAGGCCGAGCATGGCGATTATGTCCTTTAGTTCAGCATATTGGGCAAGTGTCCGCCTGATTTCCCGCGCCAGATGATAATGTCGTTCGCCGATGATGCTGGGTGTAGCCATTTTGGAACTGGATTGCAGTGGATCAATAGCGGGGTACAGCCCTTCGCCTGCGCGCTTGCGTGACAGTACGATGGATGATGAAAGATGCGAAAAGGTGTGAACCGCTGCCGGGTCGGTCA
The DNA here is from genome assembly GCF_016918565.1 of Desulfogranum marinum. GTDB lineage: Bacteria > Desulfobacterota > Desulfobulbia > Desulfobulbales > Desulfobulbaceae > Desulfogranum > Desulfogranum marinum. The sequence goes on along the minus strand of NZ_JAFFQD010000006.1, from coordinate 107,133 downwards.
GGTCGTCTGCCGGTACATAGACCGCCTGGATGGAGGTAATTGCTCCTGCGTTGGTATTGGCGATGCGCTCTTCAAGATGGGACAACTCCGTGCCCATGGTCGGCTGGTATCCCAGACGCGACGGCATTTGGCCCATCAAACCTGACACCTCCATACCAGCCTGAATAAAACGAAAAATGTTATCAATCAGCAGAAGCACGTCACGGTGCTCATCGTCCCGAAAATATTCAGCCATGGTCAGGGCGGCGTGGCCCACGCGGAACCGGCTGCCCGGCGGCTCGTTCATCTGACCGAAGATCATCACCATGTTCGGTAAAACGCCAGCATCCCGCATGTCGCGGTACAGCTCCTCACCTTCACGGCACCTCTCGCCGATGCCGCAAAAAATGCTTACACCCTCCTGGTGTCCGATCATGTTGTGGATCATCTCGGTCAGCAACACCGTTTTACCGACACCGGCTCCACCGAAAAGTCCGGCTTTGCCGCCACGCTCCAGCGGCACAAGGACATCAATGACCTTTATGCCTGTTTCAAAAATCTCGGATTTGGAAGAGCGCTGTGACAGCGTCGGTGGGTTGCGATGGACTGTGCGCCACATGACGTCGGTCGGCGCGGGTTGCTGGTCAATAGTGTTTCCGAAGACATCGAACATTCGCGAGAGAATGGTCTTACCGACTGGAGCTTTCAGTGGCCCGCCCGTGTCCTTGATCACATCTCCGCGGGCGAGGCCTTGTGTGGGGGTCAACGCAATTCCACGGACACGATGGGTGTCGAGTTGAGCGAGCACTTCTATTACAATTGCCCCTTCTTTTGCGTGCAGCAATGTGTAGATGGGAGGCAGATGTACCTGGAAACTGATATCTACTACGCTGCCACGAACCAGCAGTACCTTCCCAGTGTTAGCAACTAGCGTGCTCTTTTCCATGGTGGTTCTCGCAAGTTATCCGGCAGTTATCTTCAAAAACAGACCACTTTCAGCAGCAGACAATATTGAGTTTGTCAGGCCACCGGCAGTGATTGCCAAGAGTCTGAAGAGAAAGCCGCCGATAATCCCTACTAGAATGTTACCTTGAAGACGGAGCTTGCATAGGTCATTACCCTGCCTGCAAGCAAACCGGCAACGGCACCTATTAAACTATAAGAATCCCCAGGCATGTAAGAACCTGTTGATGTCTCAACTCTTTAACTATAAGGCTAAACTATGAGAACGCACTGTTTTTTATATTATTTCTTCTCGTTGAATAATTACGTTTTGGGTAGAAAAAAACTTACTGACAATATTTATTAATAAACACCCTTAAAGCTCTTTTTTCAAAATTAGAAAGGAACAAAAATTTCAAGCCATACCTCGTAGGGTCGCAGCAGAAGACAATCTGTGATACAAGAGAACGGAAAATCACATCATGATTTCCAAAAACTAAATCAATGTGAACACTTTTGCACATCTCATCTCCCTTTACGCCATCTGCAAAAAATGCTAAACCTCCCTCGCTAAGATCCCTTACGGTAAAGACACCCTTTATTGTATCTCCCTTAAAGTCAACGAGTATATCTTCACCTTCATTTATTAGGTACCGGTCATGAGTTCGTCGATCCATAGGCTGTAGATAATTTTCCATGAAAGTCCTTGTACAATCAGATGTTGAACTAGTTTTGCTCTGGACGAATACTGCTATTGCATAAAAATATTATATAGCATTGAGTATTGAAGAAACAATGAAAAAGGGCGGTAGTTGATCACATGGGGTGCATCCGACGTTTATGGAATGCGTAAGCCGATCACACTGAGGGACGATTTAGTTAGTAATTTTAGACACTTAAGTTGAATTTTTAGTTCAAAAATTAACGCTTTTATGGTGTAATGTTCTGCAAAATCAGGAGGTTATGCCATGGCGACAGCGCAAAAAGCACAGACTTGGAAAGAGAGCTATAAAGACATGTACGATACAAGTCTTGATCGAAAAATTGATCATATTATCCAGTGTGTTGATGCGCCTAATAATACCCTTTTTGAGATAATCGAAAACATTAGAAGAAAGTACCCTGCAATAGACCCGGAACTGGTTCAGATTATTATTCAAGGCGAACTTGGCAGGCACATCACCTCGCTAGCGTGTACCGGTTGTGGTTCCAGGGTGCATAAAAAATATGACAATAGAAGAGAGTGCGTTACCACAATTGGAACAATAACAATTAACTGCCCGTATTATGTCTGCCCAAAGTGCAAGGCTGTTCATACCCCATATGAGGATACTCTTAACCTCAGGGATGGTAAGTACCAATATGATATGCAGAAAATAGCAGCCCTTTTCGGCGCCAAGGAAACTTTTGAGGAAGCTGCGGAGATGATGAACGAAATATATCGTTTTGATATTTCTGCGGATACAGTGCATAAACTTACCAATCAGGTCGCCTCGGAAATCAGCCTTGCCGAGATTACTCCAACTGCCGAGGAAGTTGCTCAGATTATAGAGTGTATCTCTGAAGACAATTACCGTCGACCTGTACTCGTCTTTTCTGCTGACGGTGCCATGGTTCCAATCAGGACTGAAAAAAAAAGGCAGCCTCACTGCTGGCGCGAGGCGAAAGGTATTCGTGGTTATTTGTTGGACAAAGATAAAGTTGTCCATCTTTTAAGCTGGCATCAAATCAGTAACGTCAATGAATTCAGCGAGTTTCTGGCTGACCTGAGGAGGAAGGATATCATTCCACTGGACAAAGTCCGCCTGTGTTTTGTTGGTGATGGAGCGAAGTGGATATGGGACTGTGTCAAAGGGTATTTCCCTGAATGTCGGCAAGTTCTCGATTATTATCACTGCTCGGAACATTTACATGATTTTGCCAAAATTCACTTTCCTGAAACAGAAAAGGCCCGTTCGTGGATAGAACAGACCAAGGTGCGCTTATTTCATAATAATGCTTCTCATGTGATTGCCGGACTGAACAGGATGAAGTGTAAAACTGCAGAGGTAATGGCAGAGCGGGACAACTTGGTCAACTATCTCAAGAATAACAAGGATAGGATTGAGTATGGCCGCTTACGGCGTGGTGGCTATCCGCTTGGCAGTGGCGCAATAGAAAGTGCCAACAAGTTTATCAGCAATATTCGTCTCAAGAGGTCAGGCGCTTGGTGGAAAGTTGATTATGCCAACAACATCTTGAAACTACGCTGCGCAAAGTATAACTCAAAATTTGGGTCTATCCGGATTTCCCAACGCTGAGGCGGGGTGTCTGGATCGGATAAAGATGCCCGCATTTCATTGGGCTGGATCAATTATTTACTCTTAGTAATTCTCTCCTTTTTTAACTCCCCTTACTTTAAGGGGGGAGTTGAAAAAGGAGAGAATTACGGTGGTCCGTTTATCGTTAGAACTGGGTTGTGCTCGCAGATAAAAATGAAATGTCCGCCGAAGGATTGACAGATATACTCATAGGCCCCATTCAAGTAGGTCACCACACTCACTTGAAACTACAAAGGACCTATGAGCATACTGAAGTTTATTACAAAATTACTGAATATTAAAGGGTATCGTGTCGTCAGTTTCTCCTTCCTCGACTGGTACAGAGAGCTATGGTTGGAGGTCAAACCACACAAAAACGGTGCAAGGTGCCCCATATGCGATCGACGCGGCAAGATTGTACACAAATTGGAACAACCGCGTATCTGGCGTGATATCCCCGTCTGTGGAAAGAAGGTGTTTCTTGTCTACCGGCCAAGAGAAATCAAATGCAAAAAACATGGGCGTATCCAGGAGAACATTCCATGGGCGGCGCGACATGCCAGGGTTACCTATCGGTTTGAATATTCGCTCCTGATCTACTGCTCCACCATGACGCAAAAGGCAGCTGCCGGGTTACTGAAGATTTCAACATCTACGCTCTCGGACATGCTGCATCGTACTATTACAAGGGTGCGGCAGGGGCACAAGATTAGAGGGTTGACGCATATCGGGATCGACGAGATATCCTACTGCAAGGGCAGGAAGTTTGCGACTATCGTTTATGACCTGAAACGCTCCAAGGTGCTCTGGGTAGGACAAGGCAAAGGCAGGGAAACCATTGATCGTTTTTTTGTCAATGAACTCAGCAAGTATCAGCGTAAACAGATAATCGCTGCGTGCTGCGACATGAGCCGGACATATATTGGAGCCATTGAACACTGGTGACCCAAAGCTACTCTGGTCCTGGATCGCTTCCACATTGTAAAGGCATTAAATGCTGCGGTTGATGAAGTACGCAAGGAGCAGTGGAGGAAGGCCGACAAGGATGGAAGGGCAACCCTGAAAGGGCTTCGCTGGCTACTTTACAGCCATTCTTCAAAACGAGATGCTGATGGTGTGCAGCGGCTCAAGTCACTGTACATGAATGGCAACCGGCGTATCCACAGGGCTTGGGTGCTCAGTGATGAGTTTGAGCAGTTCTGGGATTTCAAAGATCGAAAGGAAGCTGCTGACTTCCTTGACAACTGGTGTCAAACGGCTAATCGAAGTCGATTGGAACCGATTAAAGATTTCGTGAAGACCATAAAAAAGCATAAGCATAGGCTCCTTCCTTTTGTGGAAACCAGGCTCACCAATGCCATTGCTGAAGGCCTCAACAGGATCATTAAAATCGTGAAAAATAGGGCCAGTGGATTTCGCACCTTAGACGCCTTTTTCGACATGATTTTTCTCACAGTCGGGGATGTCGATATTCCTGCACAGATACCGGCCAAGTTTCGAACCGTATAAAAGTGCAGTCAATGCCACTGCCTGTAACGGCTACAGGCGTTTATACCGGTTGGGGAATCCGGATATAGCCCAAAATTTGATTCGTTCTTTGATCAGTATGAGAAAAGTGCGCAGGAAAAAAGGGTCTCACGAGAGAAGAGGATACGGCGTGTTAAATGATTCCATAAACGTCGGATGCACCCGATCACATGAGTAAAAAATACCTCCAGTAAAAAATTCATCCGTTGTCGCAGTTGGGAATTCAGAACTTCGATACGGTAAGGTTAATAGACGGTAAATTGCGGCGGTTAACCTTTTTCCTGTTTATGCTCTGTCGAAATCCTAACAATAATCACGTGACTTGAAAGCTGATATTTCCATGAGAGGTTAAGGAGGTGCACGATATCGCTGTGGTAGAGGTTAGTATAGGCAATATTAACCTAAGGCACCTAAAGGACGTTACTCCACAATGCTCTCATCATTATTGCTGCCGTTGAGAATCTTTCCAGCTATATTCGCACTTTTTCTAAGAGCCTCATCTAACAGATGAGCATACCGCTGGGTCATTTGAGGGGATTGATGATTGAGAAGTTTTTGAAGAGTATAAAGGTCCACTTCGCCAGAACTCGCCATATACGAGGCGTAAGTATGTCTCAGACCATGGAATCTGAAATTTTTAGGTAACTTGGCTTTATCTTTAATATTGTTCCAGATTTTGTTGAAAGATACCCTCCGATTACCCCATTTGTTTGGAAAAACCCACTCGCAGTCTGGGGTTGGCAATAATTTCTCTGCCTCTTCGATGATTTTCAAAGCATCATCGCCAAGAGGGAGAACCGTTGGTTTTCCTTTTGGGTCTTCGAGTTTTAAAAATCCACCATTTCGGTCGATGTCTGCAAACCGTAGTCCCAAAATTTCGCCTTGCCGGAGTCCCGTCAATAGAGCAAAATGAATGATTAAAGCAGCACGCCTATTTCCCCATATTTGTACGGTTTTGAGTAAGCGATCCACCTCTTCTTTACTCAAACACTCAGTAACCTGATTGTTGACTTTTGGGGGCTTTACTTTTTTGCATGGATTGGCTCCTTCATAGATGTCCATCTGAATAGCCCAATTGAACAACCGCCTCATAATGTTGAAGACGTGCTTGATGCTTTGGGCAGAGTAGGGCTTTCCTCTGTTGTTGGTTTGGCCCATCATCTCATTCAAGACCTTCTGGATATCCTTTGCAAAAATTGTGTCCAGTTTCTTACCGCCAAGATATTCTTTGATGTGCCTGTTGTACCTCTGTTCATCTTCTTTCCAACTCTTCTTGTGTGCTTTGGCGTATGGTAAATATTTTTCAAAAACATCCTGCATGTGAGGAGCTCTTTGGATGTGAAGTAACTTTTTCTCCACAATCTCAACCTTCAACTTAGACTCAACGGTCCTTGCAAGGGAGAGTGAACCATCAATCGTTCGAGTGATTCTTCTACCGTTCTGCTTCTTGACATTTACCTTGTAACGTTTAGATTTTGCTAAAGAAAGATTGCAAGTAGGGCATACCTTGTTCTTAAGTGAATAAAAAGAATTACACTTGCTGCAGCCAACCAGGATAGCCATATTTCGACCTCATTTTCAGGTAACCATTAGGTAACTTTTTGGCGGTTTTTAGGGGTATATTGCGGGATATTTAAGGTATTATAGCAGATATATGAAAAATGAAAAGTTAAATTAAATGGATAGTTTAGGTGGTTTTGGGACATGACGGGATAGTATACACCAACGGCCTTCTAAGCCGTAGGTCGCAGGTTCGAATCCTGCCTGGCGTGCCAGTTATATCAAGCACTTAGTCGATTTCGGCTAAGTGCTTTTTTTATGTCGGGTGACATATAGGTGACATCCGGCCTTTTTTGCTCTCTCGTTTTTTTGTTGATGAGGTCCGAGTATTCCTTCAACTCTTTCACATGGGTAAAGGTACTTCCTGAAAAAAAAGGTAATGCCGGTGCCTTTCCTTCATCTATCATCTTTTGTACAGCGATATGGGCTACAGCCTCTTTTTGCAGAGCACGTTTTTCAGGCTCGTTTGAATAGTCTTGTGCTATGGCTCGGTCAATATCATGAGGATGCGTGTCATGCTCCTCAATCAAGTTGGAGTAATTGCAATTTATGGAACGAACCAAATCCCCCTCTGACCGCGCTACAACAGGATTCAGCATTCCTGCAAAATCACTGGCTTTAGAGACCAAGTCAAGCGCAAGATCGTTAAGGTCACGTGCGCTTTCAGGTGGGAGCATTGGCTCCATTGATCCAATTTTTTCCTTCATGGAAAGCCCTTTTTTACCACAATATTTACTACTAATATTTATTATATAACATGTATTTAAGCTGAAATATGCAGTGGAATATGCCACTAATTGAGCCGTAGCTATTGAAGCAAGTGTGGTGCCGTGCGGATCTGTATCTTTTTGGGTATGAAAATCTCCTTGAAGTATTCGTCCAAAAAGATTTCTTCTACCATCTGATTCTATGCGTCGTTACCCTCCGAAAACGATGGCGGAATCCTCTGGAATCAGTGGCCGGATTGCCTTGGAATACACAAGCATACAACGCCATTCAAGAGATTTACCTTCCACATGGTCCCTCTTTCAACATGGATTCAGACGATATCTTCTTTCACTGTTTTTTTTTCTGTAATGTAGCAAGAACACCATGATTTCATTTATATTGTTGCTGTAATGCGTAACAATAGAAAGCCTGGATATAGAGTTAAAAGAACATAATCAAAGTTGCTGCCGACCACTCTTTGTGATGGAGTTGAAAAGCTTTTTCGTCATCTCCATTCCCATCATCATCATCCAAAGAGGAATTTCCTTTTTAGATGTCTAATTTTAGAGCGTTAATTCGGCTTTCATTGAGATCCTTACGAGATTTGAGAAGCCTCAGGGCCTCTTGGGTGACCTCGCCGGCAGAGTTGTATAATCCGGTTTCAACTTTCATTTTGAGAGGTTCCTCAAGTTCAGGGAGAAGCGAAACAATAAATTGTTTTTACTCGAAAAATGAGCCGTAAATTCTAGCTCATGGCGGTGCAGAAATGTCTGATGCATCAATTATCTAAATATTTCTGCGTATTTTATCTCAATAGCCTGTATTTCTTTATCTGTCAGTTTATCAAACTCTTTGGTTCGACCACGCTTTGAGAGCTTACCGTTGTTCTGGGACAAAAAGCGGATCAGCAGGTCAACCAGGTTGTCCGGCATATCGATATAATTCTTAATAAACGCGTTGAGCAGGTCATATTTTCGTAAATATTCAACCTCCTCAGGCAAAATTTGTGACACTGTTTCCTCAACGCATTCAAAGAAAAATTCAGCCTGCTTGGTCGCATCAAAATAACGGTATAGGTCAAGTGTTTCATTGAGCACTTCCACGTTATTTTTTTCTGTTGGACGCCACTTAATTAAGCCAAGCCTGGGTTTTGAATAGTGCTCCAGGGTTTTCCGGTATTCATCGATACGTTCCAGGATAACGGCTGACACCGGAAATATGAGCCCTTTGGGCACAAAACCTTTCTCGGCCAGGATATGGTGAAACAGGTAGCGGTGAATCCGGCCGTTGCCATCTTCAAAAGGATGAATGAACACGAAGCCAAATGCGATGATCGTCGCCATGAGGACCGCGTCAAATTCATTCTCCCGAAGATGCCCGTAGGTATCAAGCAGGCCTGACATGAGCGTTTTCAGATCGTCTGGACGAGCGGAAATGTGATCCGGCATGGGCATGCCTGATACCCGGTCATGTTCACCGACAAAACCACCTTCCGTACGCAGTCCCGGTTCAATGAAACGGCTATCCGTAATAACCTGCTTTTGCAGGTACTCAAACTCTTCGACACTTAAAGGGCGGCTTCCTGCCTCACCGATAATTCTGCCCCACCTTTCGATGCGGTTATGTGGTGGGCTCTCCCCTTCGATGGTGTATGAGGCTTTGGAGTCTTTCAGGAGAAGGAAAGTTGCTGCACGGCTCAAAAGGTCGGGATGCGTATGGCTAATGTTGTTGACAGCTGCCTCTGAAAGCTTTTTACCCAGAAATTGTTCAAGCTTTTTTGTTTTTCTGATAAGAGGACAGAAATGTTTAGTTCCCGGCAGGTTGTTCCGGATCCGGTGACGTTTGGAAAGGACGTGTATGCCTTCAAACTGCAGCTTGCTATTAACCAAGGAGACGAAGTTACATTTTGCCGCGTCTTCAAGATCGAGCCGTTTTTCACGTAACCACTCCCATAAAAACCAGATTTTCCGGCTATAAATACCGGTTGGCTCTGATCGAACTATGGATGCAATGTCTGTCGCGCTGACCACCTGGAACAAGGCGTTAAGGAGTCCTAAATCAATCGCTTCATATTTTAGAGCAAATGTGAGGTGCCCATAAAGCGTATCTTCCGGCCTATGACGTGGCGTAAACACATTCCAGCGTCCATCTACGTATTTTTTATGCTTGGTCCCTATGATACAAAGGGTATCAGGCAAAGGCACTTTTAGCCCATGCGCTGCAATGAGTTCAGCGTACCCTGCCAGGAATGATCCTTTTTCTGGGATAGAAAAACCACGAAAAATGGTTCCAGTATGTGAATTTTGGTTATATATGGCCATTGTTGTGAATTCCTTTTCCCTTTATTAAATTCATTATGGCACGAAAAAGGTTTCTCTGTCATGAAAAATCGCTTCAAAACTAGACCTTTCATGAAAAACAAATCTGAATAACAGGCCATACTATCACAGCCTCCTGTTCAGGTTTCCTCTAATGATATCCAAAAAAAAACGTCGAGGCAGCAGCTCCCTCGGTCATTTTACTGCCACAACTACCAAGTGCCTTGAACATTCCCGGAGCCTACTGGTGTATGTCTGTTTACAGCGACATAGTCCCTCCTCTATTGTAAAAACCCGCAGAACGGTAAAGCTATGACTATTCAGGCTAAAACGGTTATCAAATTCAAAGAAGGCAAAGCCATGGGAGATGAAGTAAATAATGGGTAACTCCGGATATCCTGATCTTGACTGCCATAAAAAGTTTGTTAAAGAGTGATCTGGCCATACTCCATTTTCAATTAGTCGCGAGTAAACTTTCAATTGGTCGGCTGTTCATTTACGATTAGCCGCTATGATAAACCAGAATTTATATCCCCGTTTTCTTCGTGCTCGTGTTGTAGAAGCCTTGGCTGATACGCCGGTGGTGCTGATCCATGGACCGCGGCAATGCGGAAAGACTACCTTGGCGCGATGGGTCGGGGAAGAAGAAAACTTTGCGTATTACACCTTTGATGATGATGTACAGCGAGCTGCAGCTCAAGCTGATCCTGTCGGCTATGTAGCGGATCTACCAGAGCGGGTAATCCTCGATGAAGTGCAACGGGTACCGGAGTTATTTACCTCTCTAAAAGCGGAAGTGGATAGGAGGCGGGATCCTGGTCGTTTCATCCTGACTGGCTCAGCAAATGTTTTGCTGGTACCCAGGTTAGGAGATTCACTGGCAGGACGTATGGAAATCCTACGGCTACACCCTTTATCTCAAGCAGAACTTGCCGGTGAGGATACCGGTTTCCTGTCATTGCTTTTCAAAGTTTCCTTCCGGGCGGGGCCATCGGGCAAACGTTTGGGTGTGAAACTCGCTTGAAGTCGGTGGTTGCTTAGTGTCCTGGTTTAAAACTTGGTGTTTTGCGCCACAGTACAAATATTTTGTAAACTTTTCTACAGTTTGATATTTTGTAATTTTGTTCCAATGCGGCATTGTACGCCGAGTAGTAATAGGGCGAAATAATAGAGGACGTACCACGTTTTCAAACTATTTGGAGGCTATTGGAGTTATCGAGATGAGCCTTTGCTCAAATCGGAGCATGTAGGGCTTTCCCCCTTACTGGTAACCGAGTTAGCTCGCTACCACTTTCCTTTTTCCTGTGCCACTTGCCTCCCTGTATACTGGCATTTTTTCGATATTTCCTGATATTCAGGGCTTTCTGTCCTACTTCTTTAGGATGACCACGTGCTTATTGACGAACTTGAAGTCAAACGCGACTTTACCGACAAGTTCACCTGCCTTCACCATGGCGTTGTTTCCGTCTGAAACTTCTAGGATTCTCACCTCATAGTTTGAAGCGATAAGAATGCCTATGAAAACAAATACGATGGCAGCTATCACGTTACGAATAATTTTCACCACTTTTTTCACCGTCTGTTTGTATTGAGATATGTATAACGTCTTTCATTTATTAAACTAATCTGTTTTGGGTAGTTCGTTGTGCGTTTTTTAGCAACAAAATGTAGACAAGCTTTAAGCTCCTGCATTTTCGTGGAGTGTTAAAAAGCCTACTGGTTTTCCATCCTTGAGTGCCAACGGAATGATTTTTCCTGACCACATCAGGCTACGTGCTACTTCCGCCAGGCTTGCCGATAGTTGTCCGATTAAGAGTTCTCCTTGAGTTGACAGTCACCACAACGTGGCATAACGTTTAATTGTGAGGTAATTTTGCTCGCTGATTTAGGCATCAAGCAAAAATAATGTATACACCTTGCTTACCCTTTTGTTTGTTTGCTGTGGGTTGCTGTATCAAGCTTTACATAATTCGTTGTATGCAGCTTGATACAACTTGTAAACAACCAAAATTTCGGCGCAATGTGAACAACTCGTTTTTACTTACAGCCTTGACCTATTAAAAATAACCTTATTGTGAAATGGGGAGGAAAGGCCATGGGAGGTACAGGGTAGCCGGTTTGCCACTTAGAATAGTAATCCTGCTATTTTGTCCTGTCACATTTCTTGATTAGGTTAAATGTATATTTCAGTTTTTATGGGGTGCATAGAGTCTGCGTAACATGGAGATAGTGTCATGAAACCTCAAACGATTACAGGCATTGAAGAATTACGAAACAACCTTACCGGTGAGCTCATTGTTCCCGGGGATGCGCGATACGATGATTCCCGAAAAGTTTGGAACGGAATGTTTGATAAATACCCAGCCATTATCGCTCAATGTGCTGATTCAAATGATGTTATTGAAGCTGTAAAGTTTTCGAGAAAACACAACCTGCTGGTTGCGGTTCGTGGCGGTGGGCATAACTCAGCAGGAAAAGCAACGTGTGACAATGGGATAATAATTGATCTCTCCAATATGCGTACTGTGAGCGTTAATCCGACGAGTAAAACTGTTCGTGTCGGCGGCGGCGCATTACTTGGTGATGTCGATAAGGAAACCCAGCGTTACGGACTGGCTGTGTCGGCTGGAATCGTATCGCATACAGGAGTTGGAGGATTAACGCTTGGCGGGGGGTTTGGTTGGTTAAGCAGGAAATATGGATTTTCCATCGATAACCTTCTCTCGGCAGAAGTCGTTACAGCTAGCGGGGAGTTGCTGGTTGCAAGTAAAGATGAAAATACTGATTTATTTTGGGGATTGTGTGGTGGTGGCGGCAACTTTGGCGTTGTGACTTCCTTTGAGTTCCAGTGTGCAGACATAGGTACAGAGGTTTTTGCAGGTATCATTGTGAAAAAATTCATGGATGCCGAGCAATACTTCCGGTTTCATCGGGAATATGTAAGAACCCTCCCAGACGAAATGACCGTTTGGCTGGTCGCCAGAAAAGCACCACCGCTTCCTTTTCTGCCGGAAACAGTTCATGGCAGATTGGTGCTTCTTGTTCCTTTTGTTTGGCTGGGCAGCCAGGCTGAAGGTGAGGAGTTAATTAAACCCATTCAGGATATCACTCCATCACATGGTGAATTTGCAGGTATGACACCATGGGTAGAGTGGCAGGCCGGGTTTGATGGTCTGGTCACACATGGAGCCAGGAACTACTGGAAGTCTCACCATCTGAAAGAGCTTTCCGATGACTGCGTCGGTCGAATACTGTCTTACGCAAAAGGAATGCCGACAGAGGAGTGCGAAATATTCATTCCTCACATGGAAGGTGCTCCCAGTCGGGTTGGTGAAACTCTTACAGCATTTGCCCATCGTGGTACACCTTTTGTCCTTAATATTCATACGCGCTGGCAGAACAGTGCTGATGATGACCTGTGCATGGCCTGGGCAAAAAACTTTCATCAGGCTACAGAACCGTTTTCCCAAGGTGTGTATGTCAATTTTCTTAGCGATGAAGGGGAAGAAAGAGTCAAAGACGCTTACACCGATGAGGTATGGGGCCGACTTGTTGAGATTAAAAATAAATATGATCCTGATAACCTGTTCCGTTTAAACCAAAATATTAAACCATCGGTTGGCTAATTCACAGGTGAGGGGAGATGGGACATACAAAAGAAGAAACCCAGGATCTGGCAAGATTGTATGCCAAACAGGGTGATCCCGATGGGTGGTTTGAGGAGTTTTACGCTCGTGCAGGCGGTGATATACAGAAAATTTACTGGGCAGATTTGCAGCCTAATCCGATGTTGCTCACCTGGCTTAAGCAGCAAAGAGGGGGAGCCGGAAAAAAGGCTGTCCTTGTAGGGTGTGGATTAGGTGATGATGCAGAGGTTTTGGCAGGAAATGGATATCACGTCACCGCATTTGATATTTCAAACTCAGCCATCGATATGTGTCGTCACCGGTTCCCTGACAGCTTGGTCGATTATCAGATTGCCGATCTTTTTAACAGGCCGCCTAGTTGGCGCCAGTCATTTGACTTGGTGTATGAATGTAATACAGTTCAGATTTTAACCGGTGCAAATCGTAACCGTGCTATCCAGGCCATAACAGATCTTGTCGCTGTTGGAGGGGATCTCATTGTTTCTTGCCGTAGTGGACAGAAAAATGAGGATCCTGGTACATTCCCGGTCCCACTCGACCGCAATGAAATTGACGGATTTATAAGAGCAGGGTTAATTGAGGCGGAATTTATAAGCTATGATGATGACCAGACACCGCCTGTTCCTCATTATTTTGCGGTTTACAGGAGACAGCTTTAGCCCGGCCTCGTTTTTACATGATAAGTTGAGGCTTCAAATTTTTTTCAATATTTTTTCGAGGATACTGCCCAGTTGATCAATTTCTTCAGGGGCAAGATCAACCGTTAGTTCTTCGGTCATATTGATATGAAATTGATGGTGTTGGGCAAAGTATTTTTTCCCTTCAGGCGTCAATTCGATAAGATAAGCCCGACGATCCCGTTCATGGGGTTTTCGTACCAGTAGGTCTTTTTTTTTCCAGCCTGTCCACGGCCACGGTCAAGGTTCCTGTGGTCACCCCTAGTTTCTCGGCCAGATCTTTCATTTTGATTGAGCCTGCATGGCCGACGATTTCGATGGTATGGGCCTGGGCCGTGGTTAGCCCACTGTCCCGGACCACAGAGTCTTCCCAGGACGAGAGTTTTTCGTAAAATTCAACAATAATTTCTGATAAACCTCTAAGCTCCATTGCTTGCCTTTGCAGTCCCTATTTAAGTGTTTTTTGTTTTTCGTGTTGACTTGTCTAGCATAGACGATTTTTGCCGGCAATCGAGAAAGGAAAACGAGGAACAAATAACACGATCATCGATATTTTTGGTCCAGAGCTACCACTGCCGGCAATCGCGGGTCGAGCAATTTATAGAGAAAGCAAAGGCAAGAAACATTTTGCCGGTGGGCTTTTTGTTGTTGGATTTGTGAATATGATTGTGCCGTGTCCCACTGCTGCCGTCATGTATGGTTATGCGATCAATTCGGGGAGCATGGTTACAGCGATTGCCGTTTTTGGTGTGTATGCCATTTCCATCGTCTTTGCAGTGGGAGGGGGCATCTATCTCTTGTATACAGCATCAAAGATGATAACTTCCTTGGATCATCATCGATTGGGGCCGATGATTATGCGTCTATCTGGGGTTGTTATCGTCGTCTTCTCCGATTATGGAGTGTTCCACTCAATATATTTGTAGAAAACACAACGTACTGCTTCTGTAAGAGAAGAGAAGAAAGCATTTTTTGCCTGGATGGCACCAACTTGGCTGGGAGGCTTCGGAGTAACTCGCTGAAAGCAAGGGGCTACCCGTTTTCCAGCGGCTATTGGACGAAATTTCTTTGATGGTTGAAAGTGATGACTACCCTTGTCCAAAAAAGGGTGGTGATTACTGTTTGTATATCGTATGAATGTGTGCGCATATGTTTATAGGAAGAGTGGATATGAATGAAGGAGCGGATATGAATGATGCAGTGTGTGATGAGCAAGTGCCCCTTGAGGAAATACGATGGAAAATGCCTCTAGATGTGGAAATGCAGGAACTTGCCAATTTTTTCAAGGTTTTTGGTGAGCTTAGTCGAATAAAAATTCTTTCAATTCTTTTTCACAAGGAACTGTGCGTTTGTGAGTTGGTTGAAATTTTAGCGATGAATCAGTCGGCAATTTCTCATCAGTTACGAGTGCTACGGGCTGCAAAGATCGTGAAATCGAGAAAAGAAGGGAAACATATTTTTTACTCCTTAGATGATGACCATGTAAGGGAATTGCTATGGGACGGTTTGGAACATATTCGGGGTGATTGTGGGTAATCATCAGCATAGGCTTGAAAGTTATATTTCAAGCCCCTGTTCGTATATATATTGCCGAAAGGTAGATGTGGAATTAAATACTAGGAAGACATAATGGAAACTATAACCGGGGCAGCTTTTGAAGTCTTGGCAGCGGTTTGGGATATTTTGCTGGAGTCGTCCCTGTTTGTGTTATTCGGTTTTTTTGTGGCCGGATTGCTCAAGGGGTTTATTCCAGATGATTTCATTCAACGGCATCTGGGGGGGAGTCGAAAACGTAGTATTGTAAAGGCATCATTGTTTGGTATTCCCATACCACTTTGCAGTTGCGGGGTCATTCCTGCTGCTGCTGGCCTGCAGAAGCAGGGAGCAGGAAAAGGGGCGGTTACTTCTTTTATGATTTCCACCCCGGAGACGGGGGTGGATTCAATGGCAGTGACCTACGCATTGTTAGATCCCATCATGACCGTGATGCGGCCGGTAGCAGCCTTTTTTACTGCCACCTGCACCGGTCTGCTGGTCAACCTTTTTGATAGGGATGTTCAGCCGGAATCCGAAGAATCAAAAAAGGCAGCTGTACCTCTGCCTATGGCATCGACATCCTGTTGCTCGCAGGATTGCGGCTGTGAGGATCATGGTACTGAAGAGGCAAGGGCGATAGTTGTCGTGTGGCAGAAGTTTCGTCAGGGGATGTCCTTTGCTTTTGGCAGTCTCCTCAGTGATATTGGACCCTGGTTATTGCTTGGCATCGGCCTTGCGGGCATTATAACCGTGACCCTCTCCCCGGAATTTATTACCTCCTACCTGGGCGACGGCCTGCTCTCCATGGTCATTATGATTGCCTTGGCCACTCCTCTCTATGTGTGTGCCACCGCTTCAACTCCCATTGCTGCGGCCCTTGCCCTCAAGGGGCTTTCTCCTGGGGCCGCCCTGGTTTTTCTTTTGGCCGGACCGGCAACCAATATGGCTACCATCACGGTGGTTGCCAAGTTGTTTGGGAGAAAGGTAGCCATTATCTATGTGGGAAGCATCATGTTTTGCTCGCTTGCCTTAGGCCTGGTTGTCAACTGGATTTATATACACCTTGGATTGGATATTGCGAGCTGGGTGGCTGGTGGCGAACATTCAACCCATGGCCTTGTGGCTACGATTTCCGCTCTGGCGCTGGTGCTGCTCATCGTGTGGCCCTGGTTAATCGGGATCTACAACCGAATATCTGGAGCAGAAGAACATACACACAAGCACCACCACCATGATCATCACCATGACTGTAACTGTAGGCATTGAGTACATGTATTTTCTAGCCCGAATTTCTCATGAGTTTTTTGAATTTCGACTTAAATTTTTGATATTTATAGAAAATACAGTAGCGCTAAAAAAAACAGACTGTTTTTTCGTCGATAATCAAAAAAACTCAGCCTCCGGGTCAGCGGATTTTTCCGCAGACTCTTTGTTGCAGGCCATTTGCGGTAGCTTGCTATCGGAGTCTACGCTTACCTGCTGCGTGTCCTGCGCCTCGATCTGCGAAAAACTTCACTGCTGAGAAATACGGTCTAGGAGGCAAGAATTACCGTTGGTATTCTCCAGGGTCGCATCAAGAGGATTCATGATTATGCGAATCCTGTTTCATAACTATCATTGATATTAGAGGGTATATTGAATGATTCGTTATTAAGTTCGAGGTCAGGTACGCTATGTCTTCGAGGCCTGTGATAAAATTTTATGCATAACGAGGTAAGCGCAAGACTCCGGGAGAGCGGGGGAACAGGCAATTATACAAAATCGTCTAAAATTGCTACAATACAGTACTGCGGTTACTGACAGATGTGTTGAGATATCAATTGGATGTTTGCGGCAAATTTAACAGAAGTACAAAAAAGAGGCTGAATAAAGATGGATTTTGCGCCAACCACAGACTTTGCATTCACCGAGTATATTGAGCCAACTCTCTGTTTTTCGAAAAATAAAATTAAAATTAGTGATACCTATCCCCTGGAAAAACTTCCTGTAACCGAGTTGGTAAAAAGAGATCAGGTGATGCTTGAGTTTAGCGACTCTGGTTTGCCGGAAACCAGTCAGCTTGTGCGAAGAACTGTCACTGCCGGAGAGCATGTCTACCTTTCTGAAGATGGTAAGGAAGTGCTGGCAGGGACAATTGGCTATCCACGTATAGAATTTCGTTCAACAGAGGAAAGTGAAGAAAAAGTGCTGCATGTTTGGGTTGAGCCGTTATTTCGGTTATCCAAAAACAAGATGGAAGCAGCCGTTATAATAAAACCGCTTCTATTTCATTACAATCTTATCTCCAGCGAAGATCTGTATCGATTACTCATCGATGCGGGGATTGTGCATGGAGTCATGTATAAGCAACTGAACCTGGCCAGGGAATACATCCGTACTCAAAACGGTGAACTGGAAAGCATTACCCTGGCAAAAGGGAGAGAACCAACTCCTGGAATCAACGCCCACCTCACATTTCATTTGGAAATCGGACCGATTGCCGGAGAACTGCTTCCCGATGGGAGCATCGACTTCAGGGAACGAAAGATAATGGTTCCGGTTGCTGCTGGCCAAGTCATTGCTACCAAAGTGCCGGCAACAAAAGGCAGACCCGGAATGAGCGTCCTTGGCGAACGAATAGCCCAGAGGCAAGGGAGGGATATTGAAATTGAGACCATTGATCATGCTGTTTATTTGCCTGAAAAACAGCAGGTATTGGCGACCAGTGACGGTGTCCTTTCTGTTGTGAACAACAATGTGATCAAGGTCTGCAGCAAGCTTGAGATTCCCGGAGATATCGATTATTCGACCGGTAACATAGAATCGAGAAACAGTGTTGTTGTTCACGGTTCGGTTCTTCCCGGTTTCCAGGTGAAAACCGGCGGTGATTTAGAAGTGAAGGGAAGTGTCATGTCCACCCAGGTGACCAGCATGGCTAATATTGTCATCAAAGGAGGAATCACCGGAAATGTCAGCACCGTGACAGGGACGGGTGATGTTGACATTCATTTTATCGAACAGGGGCGGATTCGCTGTAACGGCAACTGTGTGATCCGTAAGCAATGCTATTACAGTAAGGTTTATTGCGGTGCAAACATACGGTGTCGGGAACACAGTGCGGTGGTCGGTGGAGAACTGGTTGCTGAAGGGAGTATTACACTGGGGGATGCCGGTGCATCCGGAGCTGACCCGGTTTTTATCGGGGCCGGAGTCAGTGCGGAGAGACTCTTTTATTCGAGAAAACTTTTTCAGCGCCTTAAAGATGATAAACAGTTAATTATGCAGCGCCTCAAACAATTTACCGGTACGGCTAGAACCAAAAAACTCAGGACCCTCAAAGGGAGCCTGGAAGAAATGAAGCTACGCTACCTGCGGATAAATATGATTCCTGGAACCGGTCTATACTCAAGTCCTGTTGAAGGGGCAAAAAGTGGTCAAGGGGTTCAGGACGCAGGAAATAGAAAACAAAATAAAGCGAATGGTCCTGATATAGGAACTCTCACCATTGATGTTCACGGTACGGTCTTTGCCGGAACCATTCTTCAGATAGGCAACCGGTCCCTGACCGTTGAGCAAACCGTAGTCGGGCAACGTTTTCAACTAGATGATTCCGGCAACTACATTGTTGGCGTACCGCTACGAACAAGAAAAGGGTAATAAGCATGCCCGTTTAGTCCTGATCGGTCATCCCATATTCGCTGAACAAGAAACTTTTACAGGAATTTTTTTTGATCGAATTACGAGAAGTAATGGTGTTGCTGAAAGTGGCCGTGCCTTAGTTTGATGTTTTGGTTAAGTTTAGCTTTATTAATAAATTATTTTTAACTGAAACTAATATTTTGTTTGCAATGTTGAGTTTATTTTTTTAAGCATCCACCATATGAAGTCGTGCGGAAGCGAATTGGTCAGTCGTGTTGCCGGTTAGAAGGTAAAGGGTGAGTGACCATCGTTTTTCAGATGCTAAAAAAAGCTCTATGAGGTCTCTATGTTACAGAAAGGCCAAATTCTCCACGTTCTCACTATTCTTTGGGATAATTTGCAGGAGAGCCATCCCCAACTTGTACCCGCAAAACAAATCGCTGAAAAAATGGATATGGATTTTTCTGCCCTTAAGCCCGTTTTGAAGGTAATGAAAGGCATGGGGGTTATCGAAATCGATCCCGACCTTCACTACACGCTTATTACGCAAAAGGGACTGCGTTGGCTCAGCGAGTATAATCCTATGCAGTCAAGCTGTTATCTTGACTGTATGTCGGAGGGCGGGTTGGTTGAAGAGGCGATTGGTGGAGTCAGTGTGTGATAGGTGTGGGTAACATCTGCATGGTTTGCTGATATTATTTCTCTATTTCAATAGCTATTTCAGAATCCTCTACGTGGTTAGGGGTTTCTGAGTAGTCTTTTGCGCGGTCTTTCATAATTGGGCTAGCCCTTTTTTGAAAAATAAATCGTTGTCTCATGCCCCGCACTAACGCCTGGAAATTCTTTCCCTTTGGCAGCAAATTCTCTTTGTCGTAACCGATATTTCAACACGCCCGGTTCCTCTGCGTCTTGTTCTCATTTGAGTTTTATGCAACTTTTGCTATGATTCTGTTTGCGAAGTACAACAGTACATTTTTGAAAGACAGGATACCAGTATGATAGAGAGTACGGGAAATGAGCAGCTTGATGGCCTTCTTGGTGGGTTGCGAACAGGGGATAATGTGGTATGGCATGATGAGTCAGGCAGTCTTGCGCCAGATTTTTTCTTTAGTTTTATGCGCTCTTCTTTCCAAGACGGAGCCCATGTTGTGTATGTCAGCTTTGATAGATCTCCCAAAAATCTTCTTTCTGTATTAGGGGACCTGGCAGAAAACAACCGCTTGACGATACTGGACTGTTTCACCCATGGTAAGGGGGGGGGCAGTGAACTTTTTTTGAAATTTTATAAAAAACTGCAAGCTGATACTCCTTTCAAGGTTATCCCTGTCAAGAAACCGGAAAATCCAGATGTTGTGGCTGATACGCTAGGCACGGTATACAGCATGTGTGGCGGAAAGGTGAATTATATTTTTGAAAGCCTGACTGGGATTCAGGATCTGTGGGACTCCGAGGAAAAGACGCTCAAATTTTATACCAGAACCTGCCCTAAGCTGTACGAATTGAATACTATCGCCTATTGGGTGTTGGAGTATAAAGCGCACAGTAGCAGACTTATATCAGGGGTGAGCCAGATCGCTCAGGTCGTGATGGAACTTAGTGTTAAGCGGGGCACCAATTATCTTACCGTTAAAAAGGCGGAAGGCAGGGATCTGAAAGCTCCCAATAAGGCGCATAGTTATCGGATGAGCGACGGAAAGGCAGTTTTTGATCATAAAAGCGGGCAAATGGGGGGTAAGCATGATTTGGGGAAGCGGATTAAATCTTACCGAACCAGTCGAGGCTTGCCGCAAACTGTACTGGCAAAGCACGTTGGGGTGACACCAAGTACCATTTCACAGGTGGAAAGCGGGCAGATTTACCCTTCTATTCCGGCTTTACTCAAGATTAGTCAATTACTTTCTGTTGATATAGCCTCTT
Organism: Desulfogranum marinum; assembly: GCF_016918565.1. Classification (GTDB taxonomy): domain Bacteria; phylum Desulfobacterota; class Desulfobulbia; order Desulfobulbales; family Desulfobulbaceae; genus Desulfogranum; species Desulfogranum marinum. The sequence goes on along the minus strand of NZ_JAFFQD010000006.1, from coordinate 86,404 downwards.
TTTTCGGCAGTGAAGAGAGCGAATGTGACCGGATTTTTTACCCGGAATCAGAGGGGGTGGAAATCGCCATCCCAGGTGTGAGTGGCAACGGTGTTACAGTAAAAGAAATTATTCCCCCAAACAGAGAAGAGGGATTTGACCCTTATCTGATAGAGTTTGCGCCAGGCACTGTGCTTAAATCTCATTTTTTCCATCACAAAGGAGATGAATTCGGTTTTCTTCTTGCCGGTACACTTATGATGGATTGCGGTAATGATGCCGTAAAAGAGGTGGAAGCAGGAACGCTTGTTAATCTGAGCCGGGATATGGCAGCTGGGTGGAGCAACACTTCGGGTGATGTGGCCAGGTTGTTGTGGGTAAAAGTGAAAAAATAGTAAATATTCAGCAGCACCCCACGGAGTCTGCGCTTACCTCCCTCCACGATCTGCTCGGCCGGCATATCGATGCATCGAAATCGGGGCTTATCTGCCTAATAGTTCAGCTTGTGAACATTTTGAGCACTGCTGAACAGTTGCAGTTCGTGGTAGATTGACAGTTTTTAGATATTCGCTGAATAGTTACATGAAAATTTTCGAGCAGGCTTTTACAGCCTGCCCGAAGGTTGGATCGGTCTGAATGTCTTTTAGAGGGTATTGAGAATTTTTAAGGCGGATTCGTTGTTGACTTCAGTCATGTATGGGATCCCTGTTTCACGAGCGGTTTCTCTGTTACCGGAAATAATATCATCGCGTGCTATTTCATTTAAACTAAACTTTCTCGCTCCCGCCATAAGCTGCTGGAGCCCACAGCCAATCTTGTCGGCCATGGTCCAGAATGCAATCGCGCCATAAGGAATGTTCTTCATTTCGTCTTTACCGACCAGTTTTTCAACATCGTGGTAACAGGCAAAAATTTCTTCTGCAGAAGAGCCGATGTTGGTGACTGTCTTGGGTAGTTTGTCCCAGTTGCCATAGACCGCAGATTTTCGTTCCGGTCTGAGGACACCCTCGATATTAGAGCCAAGGAAACCAGGGATCATAATGCCGCGACCCATGCAAATCAGCTTGGCATATGGTGCTCCAAGAGCAAGGCCCTTAAAGATGCTGTCTTCATAGGAAAAACCGCCTGCAAAAGAAAGATCTACCACTTTTTTCCCTTTGGCAGCCAGTATGGATGCATATTCATATGCCTTTGAATGTAGATTGACTGAAGGAATCCCCCAGCTTTGCATCATATTCCAGGGGCTCATTCCTGTTCCCCCTCCTGCGCCATCAATGGTCAACAGGTCGAGCTTGGCATCGGTGGCGAATTTGATGGCCATGGCCAGTTCTTCCATCCCGTACGAGCCTGTTTTTAAGGAAATTCTTTTGAAACCAAGACTCCTTAAGTAGTCGACGCTTTTCATGAAGTCTTCTTTCACGTCATCTACGTTCGCAAGATCGGTTCCACCAAGACGGGAGTGGCGGGCAAAGGACTTGATAGCTCCGGCCTTGTATGCTTCTTCTACTTCAGGAAGCAGAGGGTTGGGGTCGACAACATAGCCCCTTTCTTTCAAAAATTTGGCATAATCAAGGCTTTTGACCTGGATTTCTCCGCCGATATCTTTAGCGCCTTGGCCCCATTTCAACTCGATGATGCATTTGTCGCCATATTTTTCCGCGACATATTCGGCAACACCGTTTCTGGTGTCCTCAACGTTCAATTGGATAATTATGGCGCCATAGCCGTTGTAGTACCTGAGATATGTCTCGATTCTACGATCCAGTTCCGGGGCTTTGGTGATCTTGCCATTGCTTATTTCGGACTGCTTGTCGACTCCAACAACATTTTCTCCAACAACGACGGGAACACCAACCAGGGAGCAGCCAATAGCAAAAGAGTCCCAGTAATGGGCGGCAATAAAGGTGGAGCCGAGCGCTCCAGTCATAAGAGGGATTTTACATTTGGTTTTAATCTCGTTACCGAATTCGGTTTCAAGATTAACATTTGGAAAGATGCAGTTGTCCGCGTCTACGGGCAGATCTTTATGGAGTCCTTTTGAGCCATACGCATATCCCTGGATGCGAAGGGAGTTGTAAGAAACGCCGACATGCCTGGTATTGTTGGCCCCGGCGGTAACTAAACCAAAATCTCTTGGGTAAAGAAGTTTTCTGCCGAGCATGCTGGACAGCCAGGTTTCGCATTTGCCCTGACAATCTGCTCTGCAAAGGGTGCAAAGTCCTGACTCAGCTGAATTGCCACGATTTACGGTTCCGAGGACGTCATTAGCTTTTGAAAAACGCATCTACCTGCTACTCCTTGTTGTTTATGATCCAAAGTGGGAAGAAGGGCACCAGGATAACAAGCAGTCGCACAAAAAAAAACACGGGTGCCCTCTCGTTATCCGAATAGAGACACCCTTGTCGCTACAACTATATATTTAGCATACGCCATTGTACGCTTGTGAACTTATCAGTTCAAATAAATTGTTGCGGCCTATTATTAGCGAAACTGAAAATTTGTCAAGGTTTTTTTGATACTAGTAAAGTGAAACGCAGGTTTTGTTGTTGGGTATCAGATCTGTTGAGACGTGAGGCTATTGGGAAGGACGAATTCATTACCAAAAAATTTGAACCCGGCACTGCCTGAACTGATGAGAAATCCGGGTTATTCAAGATGCCCTTGATTTGAGTGAGATACAAGGTGGGGATATTTTTCCTCTATTCGGATAATTCTTCCGATAAAATAATAGCCTCTGCAATTTCACTCATGGAACGTCTTGTATCCATGCTTTTCTTTTGAATCCAGCGGAAGGATTCGTCTGCACTGATTTTACGACGGGCAATTATAATTTCTTTGGCTTTCTCAACTAGTTTTCGAGTTCGTAACTGTTCGCGAATATTACGGGCATCCATTGCAAGTTTAGTGTTGTGGATAGCCAGGGCTGCCTGATTGGCTACGGTGGCGATTAGATTGATTTCTGATTTGGGAAAATCATGAGGTTTGTCGGTAAAACAGTTGAGTACACCGATTACATCATCTCCTACTTTGAGCGGTACTCCGGCCATGGCTACCAGTCCTAATTTCTGGGCCATCTCCTTTTCTTTGAACAGGGAATACTCTTTAACATCTTTTATAATTAATGGGCGTTGCTGGGTTGCTACCATGCCGACAACCCCTTCATTCAAGTGCAGTATCCTGTCTTTGACGTATACCTGATCTATAGCCTGGGTTGTTTTTAACCTGATGATTTTTTCCCCATTTTGTTCATCGAGCAGCCAAAGAGAGCAAATTTCCACCCCTGTGACTCGGGCAGTAACCAAGACTATCAACTTGAGGACATCGTCAAGGTAGTGATCAGAAATCACCGCTTGGCTGATTTCCATAAGAGCTTTGAAGTAATTTTCGTATAATTCTGAGGAAGTATCCTGCATTCGTATATCCTGAAAAGGTCGTTGAAATTATAGTCGACGCAAAACTGCGTGGTATTATAAGCAAGAAGATGAGTGCTTGTTTACCTGCTGATATACATGAAAATGGGTAAAAGCGTGGCTCCATTGTTCCAGGGAGAGCGGTACTGAGAAAAACATTCTAAAATCAAATAATTATAACATGTATTTGTTTTTGTGCGCAACTTATTAAATTGAGCGTAGGGAAGATGATCTGCACGCTTTACCCTTGCCGCTGATCAGTAAAAAGAGAGTTCGCTGTTGCAGGGGTGCAGGCGTTATTTATTATCGATACTTTCTTTTCCACCAGTAGCTTAATCGTTCCATGATAGTCACCTCTGCCGGGGTGGTCTGTGGTTGGTAGATGCGATGTTGGCGGATGCTGTCCGGCAGGTACTGTTGATTGACAAAATTTCCGGGGAAGTCATGGGGATATTGATACCCTTTTTTATAGCCCATTTCCTGCATTAACTGGGTGGGGGCATTTCGCAGATGCATGGGGACCGGGAGATTACCGGTTTCGCGCACCAGGGCCTGGGCTTTGCCTATGGCAAGATAGGCTGCATTGCTTTTGGGAGAGGACGCTAGATAGAGAGCGGTTTCGGAAAGTATTATCCTCGATTCCGGCATCCCTACCTGTGTCACTGCCTGAAAGCAGGAAGTGGCTAAAAGCAGGGCATTGGGGTTGGCCAGGCCAATATCCTCGCTGGCCGATATGACCAACCTTCGAGCAATGAATTTTGGATCTTCACCACCTTCGATCATTCGTGCAAGCCAGTAGACGGCTGCGTCGGGATCACTGCCCCGGATCGATTTAATCAGTGCTGAGGCTATATCATAGTGCTGTTCGCCATCTTTATCATAAAGAGAGGGGTTTTCCTGCAGTTCGCGCAGTACCATCTCGTTTGTAATACTTATTTCTTCTTCCTGCTGAGCATTGATAACCAGCTCGAGCATGTTCAATAGTTTACGTGCATCGCCGCCTGCAAATTTGAGCAATGCGTCTTTTTCCTGAAAGGAAATGCTTTTTGTCTTTAAGGCCGTGTCGGTTGCGACCGCATAGTCAAGCAGATCCTCCAGATCCTTATGCTCTAAGGGGTTGAGGACGTATACCTGGCACCTGGAGAGGAGCGGAGAAATAATTTCAAACGATGGATTCTCAGTGGTTGCACCAATCAGGACAACTGTCCCCATCTCCACAGCACCGAGCAAAGAATCCTGCTGAGATTTGCTGAAGCGATGAATTTCGTCGATAAAAAGAATTGGGCTCGGCGTGTAAAAGACTTTCTGTTTTTCTGCTTTGGCAATAACAGCACGTACGTCCTTAACTCCTGAACTCACAGCGGAAAGAGTATGGAAATGGCGGTTTAACTGTTTGGCAATGATTTTTGCCAAGGTGGTTTTTCCTACACCGGGTGGGCCCCACAATATAAAAGAAGAAATGTTTTCCGAATCAAGCATCTTGCGGAGAATGCCTTTGTTGCCGACCAGGTGATTTTGTCCCCGGTATTGATCAAGTGTTTCAGGGCGGATTCTCTCGGCTAAGGGTTGGGTGGTGTGTATCATTCCAAGGTCGTTTGGTAAAGTCTATTGATTGGGAGGCGAATATATAGAAATGGGCGGCAGTGTATCGATTACTGATTGCCGATATACACCGGCCGAAACGTTGTTTCAGCTCTCTGCAGGGCCTGATCGATTTGATTGATGAGCAAGGGTTTTGCAGAGGGGAGTTTTCCCTCAAGATTGATATAATTGGTGTAGTGATCACTGGTGAGCAGAGATGACGCGTTTAATTGTTCAAGCATTTTTTTTGTCTCCAGCAGTACCTCATGCGGACCGAGCATTGAGAATTTGTGGTTAAGGATATCCTCCAGTAGCGGTGTGTCTTTTTTGGGAAGAAAGGTTCGCAGGCGGATAAAAGTAGGCTCAATAGCATCGAGTACCTTGGCGGTTGCTGCCGCATGTTGCATGGTTCGTTCTTTGCCGCCGATTCCGAGCATGGCGTAAAGGCTCAGTTCCATGCCGGCTCTCATAACCCACTGTCCTGCCTCAATTTGCTGGGTGCTGTTGGTGCCTTTACAGATGCGGCGTAGAATTTCGTCATCACCGGATTCGAGGCCAACATGAATTCGCGTTAGCCCGGCGTGTACTAATTGCTGTAACTCCTCCAGTCCTTTTGCGTGAATATACTGAAACGAGCCATAAACAGTTATTCTTTCCAGCTTGGGGAAGAGTTGGTAGGCATGCTCGCATATTGTACAGAGGTCTTTGGTTTTCATGGCAATGGTGTTGCCTGCCGGGAAAAAAAGAGTGGATACTTTAGCTCCATACTCCTGCGCTGCTTGTTCCATGTCTTTGCAGATAGCCGCTACCGGCCGCACTTTGAACGGCGGACCGTTTTTGTACACCATGCAAAAAGTACATTTATTGTGCGGGCAACCGACAGTAGCTTGGATCAGTAACGAGTCTGCTTCACTTGGTGGTCTATAGATGGGGCCTTCGTAGTGCATGGTCAGTGTAGGAGCTATTAATAAAATTTTGAAATGAAATGTACATTCAGGAGTAATAAGCCATTTTAAGGGTACCTTGGAAAAAGTTTTTTTGCCATGCTGAGCATTAATGCCTATCAGGCCGTGGTTAAAAAAATGGCTCTCCTGAAGTTGAGGATCTGGCTATAGACATAAAAAATAAGGAGATAATCTAAAAATAGCGATTTATATGAAGTCATTTTGCGCTGGTATTTATTTTTCTTACATCATTCATCTATTTTTCTTATTCTTTTTCTTTTGTTTAAGGACCACATTGTGTATATAGTATGAGCCAATATAGCACAACTTTAACTGATACTGTTATGCAAGAGAGGTGTACTGATGGAGCAAATTGTAACCACACGACCCACGGCAGACGAAGCCCTGAGTCTGCTTTTAGAAGGAAACAAGAGATTTATTTCCTGTTCGTTGGAGCACCCCAATCATTGCGAGGAATCAAGGGGAAGATTAGTGGAAGGTCAGGAGCCAATCGCTTGTATCCTGACCTGTGCGGATTCCCGTGTTCCTCCGGTTGATATTTTTGATCAGGGGCTTGGAGATGTCTTTGTGTTGCGCGTTGCAGGTAACATCGTCAATGATCAAATCCTTGGAAGCATTGAGTATGCAGTAAAGCATCTTCACTGTCCTTTGGTGATGGTACTTGGCCATACCAGTTGCGGAGCTGTGGGGGCAGTGGCAGGGGGTACCCGTTTAGGCGGGCATATCGCCAGTTTGACACCACCCATTGATGCTGCAATAAAAAACGTTCAAGGAAAAGATGGCAATTTAGTGAACAATGCCTCTATGGAATTGGCGAAAAATATGGCGACTAAGATTGAGCAGTCAGAACCATATGTTGCCGATTTGGTAAAGGATGGTAAGGTGAAAGTTGTGGCAAGTTTTTATAATTTGGAAACCGGAGAGGTGTCCATGCTCGATTAGAACCAGCCAATTTCTTCTTTTTTTCAAACGCAGCATAGGCGAATTTGTATTGTCGCTTTTGCTGCGTTTTTTGTTTTATATCTCGTAACTGGTCTGCAAGCACCCCAACTCTCAACTATCTGCCCACCCAGCATACCAATGTATCGAAGTCAGGGCTTATTCCCTCAATCAGTCAGTTTGTGAGCATTTGGAGCACTGCTGAGCAGTTACAGTTCGAGGCAAATCGACAATTTTAAGTCTTCGCTGAACAGTAACTACGTCTCTTGTATCTCGAAAATAGTGGTGCCGCTAGCCTTGCTTTTGTTTAAGGTTCTTTGTCATTGTCGGCTGTATCCCCGGCAGTGTAAAAGTTGATTTAGTTCTTTATGGCCTTGATATCTTGTTATATTTCAGAGTATTCTTTTTGTGTGGGGTAGTGAGGTGAGTGCAGCTACCTCAAACAGAAAGAGCGGATTGTTGACATAATACACAGGCTAGGGGGGAGTGATGAAGACTTTTTTTCGTTGGCTGGTAAAGGGTTTTTTGGTGGTGGTTGTATGTCTTGTTCTGCTTATCGGTGCGGTAACTTTCTTTAAAATTCCGATTAACCTGACTTCTTACAAAGATCCTGTCGAAAGCATTATCAGCAACGCCCTGCATCGACCGGTCATTATAGACGGTTCCATTGTTATCTCTACTTCTCTGCAACCTGTTTTTACTCTCAAGGGGCTGCAAATTCAAAACCCAGCAGGTTTTAGCCAAGAGAAATTTCTTTCTCTGGATCAGGCCAGAGTACAGATAGCTCTCCTGCCTCTTTTGCAAAAAAAACTGCATATTCCCGAAATTAATGTTCAGCAATTAATCGTCACTCTTGAAGAAAATAAAAACGGCGCTGTTAACTGGACATTTACTGGAGATGACAGTGCAGAGGAGAAGTCGCCTGTTGCAAAGCGACCACCTGAAAAAAGCAAAGAAGGTGCGCAAAAACTTGAATTGACCGATGATTCGATTGTGGTGGAGAAGCTTCGGTTTGATAATATTATCGTCACCCACTACACGCCTGGGACCAAAGAACCTGCAACGTTCGAGCTGAAAGAATGTACTGGTTCCATGATGCCTGGTTCTCCTCTACAGCTTGATATGGCCGGGGAGTTACTCACCTTCCCTTATTCATTGAACGTTTCTGTTGCCTCCATTGAGGAGTTTCTCACCAGTAGCAGTACTTGGATGGAGATTCAAGCAGAGGTTGCCGATACTCTGCTTGGTTTCGTGGGTAAGGTAGACCTTGTACCGGCTCAAAGAGCACTGGCCCTGAAGGTCATTATTGAGGGCGAAAATTTAAAAAGTCTTGACCAGCTTTTGCAGGTCGATTTGCCGCCGCTGGCTAAATATAGTGTTGAAACTGACCTAACATTGCAAGAAGAACGGTTTGATTTGAAAAATTTAGCTGTTTCTACTGGGAGTAGCAGCCTTGTTGGGACGGCAACCCTTGTCAGAGAAAAAAAGGTTACTGCTGAGGTTGACTTTCATTCACCATTGATTCAGCTTGATGATTTTGTGTTTGATGACTGGTCGTGGAGAGGCGAAAAGGTCTCGCAAGAAAAAGAGCAAGGGGAGGATACGGAGGAGAAAACCGTAGCAAAAGAAAAGACAGGAAAAGAAGTACGAAATCTGCTTGATCCGGATTTGCTTGATGATTTTGATATTGGCCTGACCGTTCGTGCCGACCAGGTTCTGTCTGGGGAAGATCAGTTGGGTAGTGGTTCCTTGAAGGCGGTTTTACGCGACGGGCGGATGGCAATTGAACCTCTTGCATTACAAATTCCGGGGGGTGAGATAACGATGTCCACATCTCTTAAGCCGGGCCAAGAGGCAGCAGATGCTACTTTTCGAGCTGTAGTTCATAATTTTGATATTGGCATCTATGTACGTCGGCAGAAGCCGGAGTCGAAAATGTCGGGGTTGGTTAATCTCGATGTGGACCTTTACTCTTCTGCAAGTACTGTTAATCAGATTTTTGCCAACGGAAACGGCTATTTTGATTTTTCAGGACATCTAGATAATCTTGGTGCCGGAATTATTGATCTGTGGGCGGTGAATTTGATCGCAGCTATTGTATCAAGTACTGAGGAGGAGCAATCTGAAGTGAATTGTGCCGTCGGCAGATGGAAGGTGGAGGATGGACTGTTGACCCCCGATGTTTTTTTCATTGATACGAGTAAAATACGTATCTGTGGCAAAGGGCAGGTCGATTTCAGAAAAAATACAGTGAACTTAACGGTTTCACCAACACCAAAGAAGCCGGAATTTTTTAATCTTGCAACACCATTAAAGATAAGTGGCAGCTTTGATGATATTAACTTCGGGCTTCGGAAAGGAGCATTGGTAGGAACTGCTGCAAGGTTTATTGCCAGCCCGTTGGTTGTCCCGATTAAACGGGTCTTTTCCGATCAGATCCCCGAAGATGGCAGCGATGCCTGCGGGCTGCCCCTGGGGCCTGACAATCGGTCTGAAATATATGTGAAGGGGTGCGACTGAACTCTTCAACCGGGTGTGTAGGCTGCTATTGTTGGCTTATGTTCTTGCAAGCAATAACGACTGATTATTACAATATCAGTTCTCTGGCGAGCTGTTCGGCCTGCAGGGCATAACTGCTTATATCTGTATTGGGCATCATGTCCAGGTCAGCCGCCATGATCGTTTTTACAGAGAAACCGTAGAGCTTAAGATACATGCTATATCTCTTCAGCACGTCTTCGTGGGCGATACGGGCATCAACCTGGGAGAGGATGAGCAGTGCTGTCTTCCCCTTGGGAAGGCGGCTGGCATCGGTAGGGTCTGAAATATATTCAGGCCGTATGAGCGACCACATTCGATCATAAAATGATTTGAACTGACCGGAGGTGTCCCCAAAATAAATAGGGGAAGAGAATAATGTGATATCTGCCGTGAACAGATCTTCTAAAATCTGGGTCGCATCGTCGCGGAGAATGCATTTGTCCGAACGTGTATGGCACCCTTCACATCCTTGACAACCCCTATATTGCATGCCGTTAAGATAATAGTTTTTAACAACAGCGCCACGACGTTCCGCAGTTTCAGTGAATGCCCTGGCAATACGAGCAGTGGTGCCGTTTTTTCTCGGACTACCAAGAATGTTTATAATTTCCAATGGTTTCATCGTGTTCTAATGGTCTGGGCAAGTATCTGTTAGGGCTATCTTGAAAAATTGCTCATTCATCCAACTTTTTTGCTATACCCAAAATTTTATCCTCAGAGGTAAACGCAGGCTCCGATATCAACTCTATGCCTGTGGTAAAATTTTAGATGCGCCTCGAAGTTGAACGAATTTTCTATTTTTTCAAGCCACCCTTAAGTAGTGGGTTAGGGTAATTTGCAAAGATCTTTAGCATATTTTTACGAAATTATCCCTGATAATTAACACCTCCAATAAAACCTGTTTTTATTCAGCGGTTTTCATAAATGGTCGGTATCTTGCGTTATCGACCCCATACCCACTGTAAAATATTGTGCATGCCTCGGATTATAGCGCTTACCTGTTCTCAACGTAATATTCTCAATTTCGGGCTATCGGGTTAGGCACAGACAATGGTAAAGAAATGGAGCAGGGTTGGTTATTTCTGCCACGTGTGATCAGTGATGGTGTTAGCATGCCGAAACCGTGGTTGGCAGAGGGCGAGGTGACTCTTTTTGGCAGCAACAAGACTTCTGCTGCCCCGCATCAGTTGCAGCGTTGAAAGTACTTCCTCAATGGTGCGTGGTGATGACTTGAGGCAATCGATTAGAAAAATTGGTAGCCGGCCAAATAAAATTTGGTGCAATGCCGCGAGGCTCTGCACCAGGTGAGGCAGCGATAAGGAACCATCCATGAGCGAAATCGTTTGCCCCTGAAGAGCAATGCTCGCCGGGGAGGAAAGTGGGGCAAACATACTTTGTATCAGTTGGTTGAGTTCTTCCTGCGTAGGGTTGGATCGAAGAACGGTATTGTTGTTCAATAAATCGGTGAACAAGGTAAGCGGGAGACGGGTATTTCCATCGACTTGGTCGACGAGGTGAATAAACAAGGGTACTTGTGGATAAATTGCTTTTTTGGCAAGGATAAATCGTTGAGAACGCTGGGCCGTATGGAGCAAGCCGGCATACATCTCTTTTTGGGCAGGGCCTATCACGGGTGAAAGGGCTGTCAGTTGATCAATAAGAGTTTGATCTAATCCACGGTGCAGACGGTCTGTGCCTTTTCGTAGAGCAGTCATCTCTTTGAGCGGCTGGAGGATTTTTGACGGACATTGTTTTGTTAGGTCGTCAAGCAGTTGCCGTAGCGGCTGATCGATTTCGCTCCATCTGGCTGAGCTTGACAGTTCAACAAAATTCATCCAACGGCTGAGATCAATGCGGCGTCCCACTTCAATTCGATCGAGTTCGTACAGCGCGTCATCCAGGGAAGCAATGTCTCTTACTAGAGTGTTGTCTGCTGAAAAAATTGCAAATGCAGCTGTCTTTTTTTTGGGTATAACTCGTTTAGTGTAGCCATTTTGACTCACACTTTGCCTCATGTTTGTTGTGAGCGGCCGTAGGTGGGCGGAAGACGGAGGTCGTATGGTTTGCAGGAGCTCAAACACTGCCTGCACCGCTTTTGGGTCCTCGCCGGCAAGAATATTCACGCCATCTTTGACCTGTATCCAGTGTGTGTCTGCAAGCACTTTATGCGCTCGAATTCGAAATTGGAGCAGTTCCATAGTTTACCGATGGCAAAAAGATTAATATAAGTAGTTGGAAATGATAGACACGAAGTGGCATTTGTGCCACTGTGGCGGCAATACTTTGTTTCGTTGCCAGGGAGTTTCATGTTGGCAAGAGAAAAAACTTGACATCTTTTCCTTGGATGAGAGACTGTACATAGGAGGCTGTTTGCGAATATTATTTTCCGATAGGCTCTCCTGGAACATAAGCTTTTTCGTATCCCTTTAACTCCATTTTGTCATATGAAATCCGTCTTGCAGACACTTTTCAGATCAAAAGTGCAGCCTCTGGTTGAAGATGTCCCGCCTCAAGAGGAAGGGCAATGGAGAAAAAAGCTCCGTAAGGCAAGTAAAGTCGCCCTGCAGGGCGATATCGCATCGATTTCCATTGATGACATTTTTCAACTTTTTAGTCATGCAGGGCTTACCGGAGAACTCGAAGTCCTCACCACGGGGAACAGTGGATGCTTTTTTTTCACCAAGGGGGTCTTGGTCTTCGGCATGCTTGAAACCAGTCAGAAAAAGATCGGTGAGATTTTGCTGGCGGAACAGCAGATTACCTCCCAACAGTTGGAGGAGTGCCTCGCCATCCACCGAGAAGGTGATCGAGAGCAGCGACTTGGGCATATTTTAATCCAACAAGGCTATATCCATCCAGACAACCTGACGTATTCTCTTGGGCGACAGATAAAGGATGCCTTTTTCGAGGCTCTTTCCTGGAAAGAGGGTAACTTTCTGTTTTATGTCGATCAGGCCCCTGAGGAAGACCGATTGTTAGTTAATGAGCGCATAGATCATCTGCTTTTGGAAGGTATGGTTTATATTGACGACAACAACTCTTGAGTGCTTCTTGTCATTTTTGTTCCCTCCCATTCTTGCCTTTTTTTTACTTATTTTTTAGAACGCTTACTTACTGTTCGATAATACCGTTTCACTGTAGTATAGGGCAGTAGCACCAGAGCGTTATTCACACGAAATTAGCAATGTATAATTCTGCCTCACCCTGACTGCACCGGCAGGGAGTGGGTCTCTGCCTATAGGGAGCGTTCAGTATTAATCATGGATTCTGAAAACGTATTTCAACACCTTCTCCAGATCATCGAGCGGTATCATGAAAATCTTACCCAGGGCCGGTATGTAGCCTATCACGAACCCGAGGCGCTCTACAATCTACTGCAGCTGGATGAGCAGACGGAAGGAGATTGGAACAAGCTCTTCGAGTGGGTGGAAAAATATCTGACCTATGCGGTGAAAACAGGCAATCCTGCCTATGTTAACCGGATGTGGGCAGGAGCGAATCTCCCTTCCATCATCGGCGAAATAGTGACTGCGGTTTCCAATACCTCTGCATGCACCTTTGAGACCGCTCCGGTATCTACGTTGATGGAGCAGTACATGCTGCGGGAAATGCTTGCTCTTGTCCGGTTTGAAGATGGGGTCGGCCAGATGACGACAGGCTCCAGCAATGCGAATATGATTGTCATGATGGCTGCTCGCAATGTCGCTTGTGAAAAGGGTAAGTCTTGTGGGTTGTTCGGTCAGTCAAGACTTTGTGCTTTTGTTAACAGAGATGCCCATTATTCCATGGATCGGGCTGCAGCGATTTTAGGGATAGGAACGGATAACCTGATCAAGATCGCAACCGATAGCCATGGCAGAATGGACCTTGTGGACCTGGAGCAACAGATTGTACGGGTAAAGGAGGAAGGCGCGATTCCATTTTTTGTGGCAGCAACGGCTGGGACAACGGTTCGTGGAGCATATGATGCGATTGAACCAATGCTGGCATTACGTGAGCAGTATGGTTTTTGGCTGCATGTGGATGGTGCCTGGGGTGGTGCGGCAATTTTGAGCGATACGCTGCGATCACGATATTTATCGCATGTGGAGGACGCGGATTCTTTTACCCTGGATTTTCACAAAATGCTCGGGACAGCCCTTATGTGTAACGTGGTGCTGTTTAACAAGCGGCCATCTATTCTTCAGCAAATATGCAGTGCTGGTGATGAGAGTTACATCTTTCGTAAGGGCGTTGGGGGAGAGTTGCGGGATCTCGGGAGTCAGTCGCTGCAATGCGGCAGAAAGGTAGATGCTTTAAAGTGGTTTCTTGATTGGAAATTTTATGGGCGTAAAGGGCTGGCTGAGCGAGTTGAAGAGTATCTGCAACTTTGTATGTATGCCGAGGAACGTATACACGCTGAGGCGGAGTTGGAGATGGTCGTCCCTAGGGAATCCTTTAATGTTTGTTTTCGCTACAAAGCTCCACCGGGTGAGTCCGCAGGCGATTTTAATATTAGACTGCGCAACCGTATGCAGCAAAAAGAACGGGGATTGGTAGGTACTGGTTATGTGGATGGCCAACTGGCTCTTAGGTTGTTAGTCACAAATTTTAATGTGGGTAAGCCTGAGCTTGATACGTTTTTTGAAAATATTCTTTTGACCGGGCGCGAGATAATAGAGGCATAATAACCATGACATCATGGAAATAAGGCAGCGTAAGCTCGCCTTTGGTGAACATTTTGTTGAGTGTATATCTCGTAACTATAATTAGATGGAGTTGTAAATTTTCACAATGTTCACCAAATGTCAGTCCATGTCCATGCGGTACCATTTTCTTCAGTATTTTGGCAGTAAAAGGTAAGCGTAGACTCCGATAGTCTACTATAATTCACTCCCAAAAACTTTGAACCCGGCACTGCCTGAACTGATGAGAAATCCGGGCTAACTCATTGTTTTATAACTTTTTCGGCAAGATAAGATTGCAGGATGCCCTTTTCTACGTTTTATTAGCTTATCAGCTACTGGGCGTACCAAGAATTTGAGTGGAAAAGAGGTGGGTATTAATGAGTGATAGTGATTTCCAGGTAACACAGAAGCAGGCTGCCGAATATCTCAATGTCTCTACCAAAACCATCAGCAGGTATCGAAAAAAAGGATTACCTTACAAGATGATATTGAACCCTGTCACAGGGAAGCAGGAGGTTCGATTTCGTGAGGAAGATCTGCGGCGATGGCATGATGGCCGAAATTTGCTGGCAACGTATGGACAGGAAGGCAACGCTGGAAAACAGGGTGCGCAGCAGGCCACCGTTTCGACACCAACAAGTGCTGTCTCAGGTTCACACCAGGCGGCAACCAACGATTATCTGGCAGAACTGCTTGAAGTGTACAAAGAGCAAATTCAACTCCTGCGTGAACAGCTGGAAGATATGCGGGGCCAGCTAGCACGGCGGGATCGTCAAATTGACGACCTGATGCGTTTGATGGTCGGGTTGCAGCTTGAGTATAATCCGGAACCTGCCGAAAATATGCAGCAGGTTGAGCTGGGAACTGATAACAGGACCGTTGATGTCGATGGTGATAAAAAAATATTCAGCAAGGAAGAGTTGTCCGAGTCTGTGCTCAGGCTCCGTCAGCGTGGCAAGAGTTACGCCGAAATTGCCCGGGGCCTGAATCATATTAATGCGGCAACTCTTTCAGGTACCCCTCTTTGGAGTGCTGCCGAGGTACAGAGCCTTTTACCCTCACTGGTCGATAATAATCATGGGGTGATTGAACTTTAATGTGTGTTGAAGCTCTTTATAGAGCAGGCTGGTAAAGAGCTGTCCGCAAACAACACCTAAAGCAAAATTATTGTCCAAGATACTGCAGTATACCGTTGGCAGCTTGTCTTCCTTCCCAGATAGCTGTAACAACCAGGTCTGACCCTCGAACCATATCCCCACCCGCAAAAATCTTTGGGTGACTGGTCTGCATTGGGAATGCGCTTGTTTCGGTTGCCACAATTCCACCCCAGTTGTTGATTTTGACCCCGCTTTGGATCAGCCAATCGGGTGGGTCCGGTCGAAAACCAAAAGCGATAAGTACGATATCCGCCTCCAGGGTTTGCTTGCTGTCAGGAATGATAACAGGGCGGCGACGACCGGTTTCATCAGCTTCTCCCAGCTCGGTTGTGACCAGGTCCACCCCTTTCACTTTGTTTTCACCGACGATACCCATTGGCTGGCGGTTAAACAGAAAGGTGACCCCTTCCTCCCCGGCATTAACAACTTCCTTTCGAGATCCAGGCATGTTGGCTTTATCCCTCCGATAGGCACAGGTGACACTTTTAGCACCTTGCCGAAGTGCTGTTCTGCAACAGTCCATGGCTGTGTCGCCTCCACCCAGGACAACCACGTTTTTTGCGGCAGTGTCGATGAAGTCAGCAAGTTGAGTTGAATATCCAAGGTTATGGCAGACATTGCCTATCAGAAAAGGCAGCGCCTCGTACACCCCCGGCAGTTGCTCGCCCTGGAAATTCCCCTTAAGTGACTGGTATGTCCCCATGCCGAGAAAAACTGCATCATAGGTGGCAAGCAACTCCGCAAAGGCTTCACTGTTAGCGATTTCCGTGTTCAGCTCAAAGCGAATCCCCATTTCGGTAAATATTTCGCGCCTCCGTTGAAGTACGCTTTTTTCGAGCTTAAATTCAGGGATGCCAAAGGTCAGGAGGCCGCCGATTTCCGGGTAACGATCAAACACCACCGGGCGGACGCCATTGCGGACCAGTACGTCGGCACAGCCAAGTCCGGCTGGGCCTGCGCCAATGACGGCCACCTTTTTGTCTGTCCACTGCACATGGGACATGTCCGGCCTCCACCCTTGGGCAAGAGCACGTTCGGTAATATATTTTTCAACATTACCAATGGTCACGGCTCCGAAGCCGTCGTTTAAAGTACAGGCCTCCTCACACAGCCTGTCTTGTGGGCAGACCCGACCACAGACTTCGGGAAGGGTGTTGGTCTGGTGGCAAAGCTCGACCGCTTCATTAATATTTCCCTCTGTGATGAGCTTGAGCCAGTTGGGGATAAAATTGTGGACCGGGCACTTCCATTCACAGTAAGGATTACCGCATTCCAGGCATCTGTGGGCTTGATCCTGTACATGCTGCAAGGGGACCTCTTCATAGATTTCACGAAAAGCGGCCTTACGGGTGATGATGCTCACCTTGGGGGGTAATTTACGTTCAACATCAAGAAACTGGAATGCATTCTCAAATCTGTTTTTCATGGCATTGTCTGTTCGTGCGCTTGTTATCGGCTATTCACCGCGTTGGCGGAGTCGGTTGAGGAGGTTGGAAAAGTCGGCAGCCTTAGGCTTCACCATCCAAAATTTACCGATATAATCCATGTAATCATCCAGGAGATGCCAGCCCCAGTCGCTGTTGGTTTCCCGGCAATACTCTTCAATCACCATGTGAAGATGATGTCGGTATTCCTCCATGTAGCCGGAGTGAATACGTTGTATCTCCACCAGTTCGTGATTGTATTTATCGACAAAGGTGTTCTCCATATCAAGAACATAGGCAAATCCACCGGTCATGCCTGCGCCGAAATTTGCCCCGGTCGCGCCGAGAACGGTGACCAAACCGCCGGTCATGTATTCACAGCAATGGTCGCCGGCCCCTTCGATAACAGCATGGGCACCTGAGTTACGAACCGCAAATCGTTGGCCGGCAAGACCAGCAGCAAAGAGCTTGCCTCCGGTGGCACCATAGAGGCAGGTATTGCCCAGAATGCTGGTTTCGTTGCTCTTGAAGGTTGACTGGTGGGGCGGTCGGATAACGATTTTGCCGCCTGCCATCCCTTTGCCGACGTAATCATTGGCATCACCGTCAAGGTACATTTCCAAGCCGCCTGCATTCCAAGCGCCAAAGCTTTGGCCGGCAATACCTGTCAGCTTCACCTTGAGCGGGTTAGCGTTCATGCCTGTGTTACCGTACCTTTTGGCGATTTCCCCGCTAAGTCTGGCACCTATGGATCGATCACAGTTGGTTAGGGTAAAGGCGTGAGTGCCACCATTTTGTTTTTCAATGTCCGGCATCATTTGCCTAACCATTTTTTCCGCCAGCTCACCTCGGTCAAAGGGAATGTTTCTGGCGATGGTGCAGTGTTGCGGCTTAAGGTCAAGCTCTGGGTCGCGATGGAGAAGCGGGGTTAGGTCGAGTTTGTTCTGTTTGCTTGTTGCACCGGACACCGGGGTAAGCAGATCAACCCTTCCGATGAGTTCATTGATTGAACGTACGCCAAGAAAGGCCATCCATTGCCGAGCTTCCTGGGCAACAAAGCGAAAGTAATGCATGGCCTTTTCCACGGTACCGGAGAAGTGATTCCGGCGGAGATCATCGCGCTGGGTCGCAACCCCTGTTGCACAGTTATTGAGATGACAGATGCGCAGATATTTACATCCCAGGGCAACCATGGGCGCAGTACCAAACCCGAAACTTTCTGCACCCAGGATGGCTGCTTTGACAACATCCAACCCCGTTTTTAAGCCACCGTCGGTTTGCAACCGGACCTTGTCGCGCAGGTCGTTAGCCCGCAGCGTCTGGTGAACCTCACTGAGTCCAAGTTCCCAGGGAGATCCGGCATGGTGAATGGAAGAAAGCGGACTTGCCGCTGTGCCCCCGTCATATCCTGAAATGGTAATCAGGTCTGCATATGCTTTCGCTACCCCGGCAGCAATGGTCCCTACGCCTGGACGGGAAACCAGTTTAACAGAGACCAGAGCGTCGGGATTCACCTGTTTCAGGTCATAAATGAGCTGTGCCAGGTCTTCAATGGAATAAATGTCATGATGAGGTGGGGGTGAGATAAGCGTTACCCCAGGGATGGAATAGCGTAATCGGGCGATGAGTTCCGTTACCTTACTGCCGGGAAGCTGCCCCCCTTCTCCTGGTTTGGCCCCTTGGGCAATTTTGATCTGCAGTACTTCTGCGTTGGCAAGATAATGGGGGGTTACACCGAATCTTCCCGAGGCGATTTGTTTTATTTTAGAAACCTTGTTGGTGCCGAATCTGGCAGGGTCCTCGCCACCCTCACCACTGTTCGACCTGCCTCCCAAGGTGTTCATGGCCATGGCCAAGGCTTCGTGTGCTTCCGGCGACAAAGCACCCAGGGACATGGCGGCAGAGTCAAACCTGCTGATAATTGCTTCTACCGGTTCAACTTCTTCAATGGGAACAGAGGGACCGGATTCGGACAGAGTAAGCAGGTCACGCAGGGTTGCCTGTGGGCGTGTATTGATCAGCTCTGCACAGGTTTGCCATTTATCGTAGCTGCCGCTTGTGACTGCAGCTTGCATGGTGGTGACCACGTCGGGGTTAAAGGCATGATACTCCTGGCCGTAGATAAATTTGAGTGCCCCGCCGGCCTGGACTGGAATTTGAGGGGTAAACGCAATCTTTGCCAATTGTTGCTGGTCAGCTTGAAGATCACTGAAACTCGCTCCCTGGATTCGGCTCGGGGTACCGGTAAAACAATAATCAACCACCTCGCTGCCAAGGCCTACTATCTCAAAGAGCTGGGCTCCCCGATAGGAGGAGATGGTGGAAATACCCATTTTCGAAAGGATCTTGCGTAGCCCTTTGTTGATTCCTTTGCGATAGTTTTTAAAGGCCTGATCCACGCTGACTGTGAGGTCATCTTTTTCGTGGAGCTGGTTAAGCACGGAATAACTCAAATATGGGTAGACCGCCGTCGCTCCATAGCCGAGAAGGCAAGCTACCTGGTGTGCATCTCTTGCAGAGGCGGTTTCGACAATGATATTTGCATCGCATCGTATACCGAGCCTTGTCAGGTGCTGGTGGACTGCACCGGTTGCCAACAGCGAGTGGACAGGGAGCAGGTCAGGTTCGTAATGGTCATCGGTGAGCAAGAGTATTACTGCACCATTGTTGACCGCCTTTGCAGCCTCATCACATAAACGCTGAAGGGCTGTGTGCAGATTTTCCTGTCCTGGATCATGATAGAGCTTGAGCCTTTGAACCGGATAGCCCCATCGATCAAGATTAACCAGCGCCTTGAAGCTGCCTGTGGAAAGTATTGGCGAACTCAGTTTAACGCGATTTGCATGCTGTTCCGTTTCTTCAAAAATCGAGAGCTCCGGACCGATGCAGGTCTCAAGCGACATCACCACCGCCTCGCGCAGCGGGTCGATGGGCGGGTTCGTTACCTGGGCAAATTGTTGGCGAAAATAATCATAAAGCGGCCGTTGTCGCCTGGAAAGTACCGCCATGGGGGTATCGTCGCCCATGGAGCCGGTTGCCTCCTGGCTGGTTTCCGCAAGCGGGCGCAGCAGCTGGTCCTGTTCCTCAAAGGTAACCTGAAACAGTTTCATAGCCGCTTTGAGTATGTTTTCCGGCAGTTTTCGTTCGATATCTTCTTTTTCAAGGGTAGCTTCAATACGAAGAGTATTGTCTTTAAGCCACTGTTTGTATGGTTTTTGCTTTTTTAATTGCTCATCCACATCTCTGGTGTGCATGAGTTGTCCGGTATGGGTGTCGATGGAGAGTATTTTTCCTGGGCCGAGCTGCCCCTTGGCAACCACCGCTGATGGGTCATAGTTGTACACCCCTATTTCCGAGGCAACCGTGATAATATCGTCTTTGGTCAGCACCCAGCGGGAAGGACGCAATCCATTGCGGTCCAGAGCACACACTGCATACCTGCCATCGGTAATGACCAGGCCGGCAGGGCCGTCCCATGGCTCAATATGCATGGAGTTGTATTCATAAAAAGCGCGAAGATCCGGGTCGAGGTGTTCGACGTTTTGCCAGGCAGGCGGCATCAGGATGCGAATTGCCCGATGGAGCTCCATTCCTCCAGCAAGCAGAAGCTCAAGCATATTATCAAGGCTGGAAGAGTCTGAACCGCTTCGGTTCACAAGCGGGGTGATTTCGTCAAGGTTCGGTAGCAGCGGTGTTTGGAATTTTGGAGTTCGAGCTACTGCCCAGTTGCGGTTGCCTGATATAGTATTTATTTCGCCGTTATGAGCAAGAAGGCGAAAGGGTTGGGCCAGTGGCCAGCGTGGCATGGTGTTGGTTGAAAAACGCTGGTGGAAAACGCAGATAGCTGTTTCCAGGTTTTCATCTGCCAGATCGGGAAAAAAACGAGGCAAATCAACGGGCATCATCAGCCCTTTATAAGAAAGAACAGAGGTGCTGAGGCTGGCGACATGAAAGTCAGGATCGTGTTGCAGGCGGATTTCAGCTTTGCGGCGGGCAAGCAGGAGCCTGGCATTGCATTGATCAAGCGGCAAATCATTGCAGTTGACGAACACATGGTTGAAGACAGGTAAGCTATCGAGCGCTATGGGACCGAGACAATCTGTATTGGTAGGCACTTCCCGCCACCCTGCAACCTCAAGTCCTTCGGTCGCCAGCGTTTCTGCAAGTATTTTCCGGGCAGCTTCAGCCAGTGAGCTGTCCTGGCTGAGCATCACCGATCCCACTGCGTACACCGAAGGTAGCGGGTTCGCGCAGCATTTGCCGGCAATGCTGCGCAAAAAAGCATCCGGTTTCCGGATCAGGAGGCCGCAGCCGTCTCCGGTGCGCCCATCAGCTGCAATGCCGCCTCGGTGCGTCATACAGGTCAGCGCCTCTATGGCTGTCTGTAGCAATCTATGACTTGCATTGCCTTTAAGGTGGGCAATGAGGCCGAAACCGCAATTGTCCTTGAATTCATTTTGATTGTAAAGCCCTGGCATCAGCATATCCTTGTGATCCGGATGAAAAAAAGTGCTCAATGCGGAGGTTGCAGAGCAAGAAGACGTCTTTTGTGCCTGGAAGGACACAAAGCTCGGTGCTGCTGCATTGAGCATGGCCTGTGAAAAAATAATCTACCAGATGTCTTCCAAATCAACAAGCTGGATGGCTTCGGAAAGGAAGAGAAGCAGGGCTTGCTCACGACTTCTTGGCTTGACAGTTCCCCATAACTATATACACTGAAGTGAGACTACTGGTTGGAAGCCATTGCAACTGCATATCTTCTTTTTTGAGGGGTGTGCAACACAGGCCTATGGCAGGTATTATTTTCTCCTTTTTAAGAGCATTGCATGCAAATAGCAACGACCCATAAGAATACTGATTTTGACGGATTAGCATCCATCCTGGCGGCGACACTTGTTTACCCCGGCTGCGTGGCTGTTTGTCCTAAGAATGTTAATCCTAACGTTAAGCGGTTTCTTGCCCTGCACAAAACGGCTTTCACCGTTGTGTTGCCAAACGAAATTGATATGAATAAAGTTGACAGCTTGATCATAGCCGATACCAACCAGTGGAAGCGGCTTGATCGGATGGAATCGCTAAAGGATCGTTTGGATGTGGAAATACTGCTGTGGGACCACCATATGGGACTCGGCGATGTCAACTCGCAATGGCAAAATGTGGCTCCGGTGGGGGCAACGATTACTTTATTTGTTCAAGAAATACAAAGGCAGCATATTGAACTTACCCCGCTACAGGCAACAGTGTTTTTGCTTGGACTGTATGAAGATACCGGACAGCTGACCTTCAGTTCAACAACTCCGGCAGATGCTCGTGTGGCTGCATTTCTTCTCGAGCAGGGAGCTGATTTAACCATTGCCGTTGATTTTTTAAACATGGCCTATGGTGAGACGCAAAAAAAGGTGTTGTTTCGTCTTTTACGCGATGCAGAGGAGATAGATATTAAAGGCCACCATGTCAGCATCGGCGTCGTATGGGTACATAAATACACAGAACTTGCCATGGTGGTTCAGTTGTACAGGAAAATTGTCAATGCAGATGCCGTGTTTGCCATTTTTGTCAATCAGGATGAAAAGCAGTTTATTATCGGTCGCAGTGGTGTTGCAGACATCAATGTACATGCTCTTCTTGCTCCGTTTGGCGGCGGAGGACATCCGGGAGCTGGTTCAGCTGTTGTCAGTGAACCTGGAGTCACACCTGGGCTCATGCGTCAGAAAATTATTGCAGCCCTGAAAGAAGATCAGAGTGGACGCGCGCTGGTGGCCGACATGATGTCTTTCCCCGTAACAACAGTGCCTGCAGAAACACCCATGCATGAGGTGCGAGCCATCATGGAGCAGGAAAAAATTCGGGGAGTGATTGTTGCTGACGAGCAGGGGATACAGGGGATTATTGTGCTATGGGATCTGAAAAAGCTGAAATTAGAAAAACAGTGGAACAGCCCGGTAAAGGCCTTTATGAAAAGAGATGTCGCAACTATTCATCCCGATGCCCTTGCCAGCGAAGCTGCAGAATTGATGGTGAGTAAAAATATCGGTCACCTGCCGGTTCAGCAAGGGAAAGAGGTCATCGGAATCGTGACCCGTACAGATATTATCAACTATCTGTACGGGATGCTGCCGGAATAAGAAGTCTTTTTAGCCTGGAGGCCATTGCATGCTGCGTCCGCCCAGAATGTGCATGTGGATGTGAAACACTGATTGCCCGGCCTGTTCACCATTGTTGAACACCACCCGGTACTGGTCAATACCCTCTTTGGCGGCAAGTTCATTCCCTATGCGCATAATTTTTCCGATCAGTTTGTCATCCTCGCTGGTGACAGCGGCCGGCCCTTTAATATGTTTTTTAGGGATAACAAGGAAATGGACTGGTGCCTGCGGCGCAATATCTCTGAACGCCAGTATCTCGTCATCTTCGTACAGTTTGTCGGCGGGTATCTCTCCTGCAATGATTTTACAAAACAGACAGTTAGTTTCCATTTTTCCCCTCTTATAGTGTGGGTTGCGGCTGCAGATTGATCATCAGGGCGTTATCACGCCCTGTAATATCAACGGGTACCATGGTCAAAGGAAATGGCTTTTCTCCAAGTTTAAAGTTAGTTAGCTTTAGTGTATCCAGTTGTAAAGGATACTCCTGCCCCTCGAGCGCTTTCAAGAGCGGACGAATTGCATCGGATCCGGTGTCTGACTGTTCTGGGGCAGGGAAAAATGGGGTGACGAAAAGTTGTTGTTTCCCTTTGTCAAATCGAGTTAGAAGATCACAGGAAACAGGAAGGTTAACTTCTCCCAATTTCAGGCGAATTTTTTGATTGGCAATGGTGGTTACCATTGACAGATTTTTGCCTCTGACAACGCCTTGGACGGAAAGAGTATTGTCGTTTATTGCCAATTTCTTTAACGATTGCAGCGTGATCTGTCCCTGCAGATCAGGATTATTAGTATTGATTTTCAGGGGGAGCATTTTTTGTAATGAGTGTAGTACTGTCTCTGCTGGAAGGGTGATAATGATATCTCTGTCACGGCTCTTCTCAGCTGCTCCAGCTACAAGAGGGACACAAAGAGTAACAGCACATACAAACAGCAAGAGATAAAAAATAGAGCGTATCATAAAAAGAAGGTGGTAGGTGAAAAGTGACTGGGTTTATTTACGTTGAGCTACTTTACTTTTTTTTCTAAAGATCGCAAGCAGCCAGATGGCAAGTACCGTAAAAATGCCGACAAAAGAATAAAGGTCCCGCTGGCTGGAATGAACGTGATAGGCCGTCACTTTTACAGTGTTCCGGTCTTGGAAAATTCCTTGTAGAGAAATTTTTGTTTTTTCAGCAAGCGCCATTGGATGGATGTGCAGTTTTTCTCCGGTAAAAATTTGGATGGTTGATGTCTGCGGGTCATAGTTGCCGCGGTCAATGGCCAAGGTGTTGCCGGGTCGTGTCGCTTGATCGCGAAGGGTTTGGATAAAGTGGTTGTCGGCTGCAAAAGGGCCGTCCATGAAAAGAGGCGGTGCTGCAAGGTAAAAGAGCAGCAGCAGGCCGGCAAAAAGAGTGTTGAGTGGTTTAATGACCAGGTCAAGTTCCTGATGTCGATCTGAAAAAGCGAAAAACAGCAGTACAATACATCCCAAAAGAGAAAGAGCCTGGGTGGCCCAGTGCTCCGGCCAGAACAAACCAAAAGAGGTCAGGTGCCAGGAAAAGGGAGCGAGCAGATGGACCCCGTTGGCCCATTTTATCTGGAGGCTGTCCAGCAGCAGATGGAGCAGGCTGTTGCCGCTTAATACCAAAAAGAGGATTTTCTTGTTGCAAGCGAGCAGGCAGAGAGCACCACTGAGGAGCAGGCAGAAAAAAAGTGAAGCCTGCACCATGGTATATGCGCGCAGGGTGATGAAATCAACGCCGGGAGCAAGCCAGTGAACAATACGCTGTATGATCCACGGTATATCCGGAATAATACAGCCAACAGCAATCCACTTTACGTCAATCGTGTGATCCACGGCCTTGGTGGCTATGGTCTGTACCCCAAGATGGGCAAGGGTATTCGGCATGGTATTTTTAGCCCGGATTTTTCATGAGCATTGTGTCAACTTGTTAAAGTACACACAATTTCTGTTTGTTATGCAAGCTCAAATGGAGTTAACAGTTTTGCACAGTGTTCACCAAAGGTCAGTCCATCAAGCCTCATCTTCTTCAGTCTTTTGATGATGAATATAATTTATTATCGGAGTCTGCGCTTACCCGGAGTCTGCGCTTACCCGGAGTCTGCGCTTACCTATTCATAAACAAAAAATTTGAACCTGACGCCGCCTGAAATGATGAGAAATCCAGGTCTAGGAGAAGAGATGGAGGCAGGGAGCACCGGCAAGGTACCAGAGAGGGGCAAACATGGCAAGCCATCCCGGCAACAGATAGAGCTGGTGGTGGGTAAGGAGTGTTGCCTTAAAGGGGCGCCTGAAGCGTTACAAGAGAAAATACGCTCAGCACTGACCATTGATAATCCCAAATATAAGGCAGCTCAGCGATATGGCCGGTGGATAGGCAAACAGCTCAAGCCAACGCTCTCTTTTTATACGCAATGCGGCGGCGATCTTTGCTTTCCCAGGGGATTTGGTAATCAGGCAGTCCGCATCTGTCGTAGTCTGGCCGGTGCTACGCCGCAGGTGGTTGATAAGCGGTGGCGATGTGATCCCCTTGCTCTGGAGTTTAAGGGAGAACTGCGTCCTTATCAGCGTGATGCCGTGGAGGCAGTGTGTCGGCATTCTTTTGGAGTACTGGAGGCTGGAACAGGTTCTGGTAAAACTGTTATGGCTCTTGATATTATTGCCAGACGTCGGCAGCCAACCCTGGTGATTGTGCATTCTAAAGAGCTGCTCTTTCAGTGGAAAGAACGAATTGCGCAGTTTTTGGATATCAGTGCCGGACAGGCGGGTGACGGAGTGCTGGACTTGCAGCCGGTGACCGTTGCCATAGTCAATACCGCCCGTAAACAGCTGGACACTTTGCCGCACCTGTTTGGTCATATTATTGTCGATGAATGTCACCGGGTACCGGCTAGTCTTTTTACAGACGTGGTGGCTGCCTTTGATAGCTATTATATGTTGGGTCTTTCTGCGACAGCCTTTCGTAGAGAAGATGGCATGACCAAGTTGATTTATACCTATATGGGCGACCGTATCCACAGGGTTGCCAGTGAAGAGTTGGCTGCCAGCGGAGCGGTTGTTTTGCCTGAGTTTATTCAACGAGCCACTGAATTTACCTATGGTTATCGGGGGGAATATGCCAAACTGATTAAAGCGTTGGCCAAAAATGAGCAACGCAATCTACAGATTGCCGGTGATGTGGCAGAGTTGATCAAGAAGGGACACCAGGGGACTATATTGCTTGTTTCCGACCGGGTTGCGCACTGTGAAATTTTTGCTGAGCTGCTGCGGGCGCGGGATGTTCATGTCGCTTTGCTCACCGGGCAGGTAGGCAAGGAGCAGCGGGAACAGATCGTGCAGGATGTGCTGCAGGGCAAGGTAGAAGTGCTTATTTCGACCATCCAGCTCATCGGCGAAGGATTTGATTGTCCTGGGTTAACGACTCTTATTTTAGCAACCCCCATCAAGTTTGCAGGCCGTCTATTGCAGGTAGTCGGCCGAATTATGCGTCCGGCTCCAGGGAAAAAGGCAGTGGTGATAGATTATGTTGACGAGCATGTTCCCGTTCTTCGTCGTTCTGCTGTCAACCGCAGAGAATTATTTGCTGACTGGTGAGCAGGCCAGGGTATGCCTGCAACAGGTACATGTGATCGTGCTGGAGTTTATCTGCTTGTAAGTGCGTTTTTTACAAGAGTTTGCTTGTGCTTTTACGTCTCTTGCTGTAGACTCAGCGCTTTTTTTGATAACCTTCGGCATGCAAGACAGTGTATGCTTTCTTTTACACGTTACCTAAATTGACATCATAGCACATTATCATTGCTTGATAATGTATGCATGTCGTCTACCCCCTCTTGGGGGGACAGAGAGACAAATCTTCCTGGCAGAGGCGGGAAAGTATGGAGCAGAAAAACATTCGAAACGTCGCAATTATCGCTCATGTCGATCACGGCAAAACAACCCTTGTTGATCAGTTATTTCGCCAGAGCGGCATGTTTCGTGACAATCAGGAAGTTGCCGAGCGTCTGATGGATTCCATGGATCTTGAGCGCGAGCGCGGGATTACCATTGCATCCAAAAATGGTTCTTATATTCATAAGGGATATAAGATAAACATTATTGACACCCCGGGGCATGCCGACTTCGGAGGACAGGTGGAAAGGGTCCTGCGCATGGCAGATGGAGCAGTGCTTCTCGTCGATGCCCAGGAAGGCCCTATGCCGCAGACTTTTTTTGTAGTGAAAAAAGCACTGGCAGCAGGACTGCCCATCCTGGTTGTGATAAATAAAATCGATAAGCCTGCTGCTCGGTGTGATTGGGTGGTTGATCAGGTGTTTGACATGCTTGTGCGCCTGGACGCTCCTGATGACGTTCTTGATTTTCCTGTCATCTATGCTTCTGCTAAAGCCGGCTATGCTATTAATGAGCTCGATGATCCCGTGTCTGCAGAAACAGGGATGCACGTTGTCTCTGATATGATTGTCGACCACGTTCCACCACCAAAAGGTGATCCGGAAGCTCCATTGCAAATGCAGGTGAATACCATAGATTACTCCCAGTATATGGGGCGGTTGGGTATCGGCAAGGTGGCCAACGGTCGGTTGGATTTGCGCTCCAATCTTGCTGTTGCTCGGCGTGATGGGACCATCTCGCCGGTTCGGATTAATAAAATTTTTCTTTTTGACGGTGATAAAAAGGTGCCGGCAGAAAGTGCAACTGTTGGGGACATCGTCGCTGTCGCCGGGATGGTGGATGTTACTGTTGGGGTCACCTTTACCGACCCTGATGATCCGCAGCCAATGCCGTTGATTGAGATCGATCCACCCACCATCTCCATGCATTTTATTCCCAATGATAGTCCGTTTGCGGGCCAGGATGGAAAATTTGTTACCTCGCGCCATCTGGAAGAAAGGCTGGCAAGAGAAACCCTGGCCGACGTTGCCCTCAAGGTTGAAACCCTGACCGAAGGGGTGGGGTTCAAGGTTTCCGGCAGGGGGGAGCTACACCTTTCCATTTTGATTGAGAAAATGCGACGCGAAGACTACGAGTTCCAGGTCACCCGTCCTCAAGTCATCATGATGGAGCAGGATGGGAAAATGATGGAGCCCTATGAGGAGCTCTCGGTGGATGTGGATGAACAGTACCAGGGGGTCGTGATTGAAAAGCTGGGCAAACTAAAAGGCCAGTTGCTCGACATGCAGGTCGAGAATCAGATGGCAAAAATGAAATTCAAGGTGCCAACCCGCGGTTTACTCGGGTATCGTTCGCAGTTCTTGACCGATACCAGAGGCATGGGTGTGATGAACTATGTCTTTGCCGAATGGGGGCCTTATGCGGGCGAACTGCAGCAGCGTATCAACGGTGTTATGGTGGTCAAGGAAACGAGCACAACTGTGGCTTATGCGTTGTTTAACCTTCAGGAACGCGGGCAGCTCTTCATTGGCCCGGGTATCGATACCTACCAGGGACAGATTATAGGGGAGAACTGTCGCCCTGCGGATCTGGTTGTGAATCCGGCAAAAGGAAAGAAGTTGACCAACGTGCGGGCCTCTGGTTCAGATGATGCTGTTGTTCTTACCCCGCCGGTTGACATGAGCCTGGAAGAGTGCATAGCATATATAAATGATGATGAATTAGTTGAAATTACCCCTAAGGCCATTCGGCTGAGAAAAAAGACCGGTGTACGGGTCAGGGGATAAAACGAGAGGAAGCAGGCCGTGAAAGATATATTTTTACTGGCAGCAGCAGCTGTGATAGGAGTGATAGCGCTGACAGTTATCATTAAAAAAGCCGGTGATAACTGCACGCCCTGACTGTTGATCTATGGCTCCATAGGTGTGGGGCTGGTAAGCTATCTGCTGTTAAAAATGCTTTTTTAGAGATGATGTTTGATGCCGGTGATAGACAACTTTTGGTCTGTCACCGGCAATTTATTTTTTTCTGGGCTGTTACGCTTGCGTGATTGCAGGTCTGTTGCCCGTTTTTTTGAAGTGAAAATAGTCGTCCAGTATTTGCTGGTGATCAAAGGCAAGGGACGGCAAGTTGTCCTGGTTGTAAATAACGGCTTGTGCTGCATCGTCAGCGCCTTTGGGCTTGCCGGTTGCGGTACCTATAAACACGGTAGAGCTGTTATGTTGGCGAGCATCCCTGGACGGGTCGGAATAGGTATAAAACTGGTGGGTGAGAGTGACCTGTAACCCCGTTTCTTCTTCTGCCTCCCTCCTTGCAGCATGTTCAAATGATTCCCCATAATCAACAAAACCGCCGGGCAATGCCCAGCCGAGTGGTTCATTTTTGCGCTCAATCAGTACAATTCCTCCGCCTATTTCAATAATGATATCCACTGTTGGGGTTGGATTTCGGTAGACGGTGGGTGAGGTGTCGGTCTTTGGGGTATTCATGTTTTTTTATAAGGGTTGCTGTCGTTTATCAAAGACAAAGGGCACGGATTTCCTCCCAATTCTGTACGGCGGGGAGAGTGTTGTGGGCGCGGTTCCAGGGCTGGGAAAAGAGGATTGATCTAACCCCTGCCTGTTCAAGCTGTTTACAGGTTTCTGCACGATCATCAATGAAGTGGGAGAGATCCAGTCTGTGGACATGGCGAACCTTGTCGTCGTGGTCGCCCATGGCAACTAGTCTAATTTTATTGATAAGAGGGGAGGGCATGTGCTCCTCCATCCAGCGATGCACCGGGTCAGCCAGCGGTCTTGCGGTGATGATGGTTATCGGTGCATGGGTGCTGAGTTCCTCAAGGACCTGGATCGCTCCTTTCATGGGCATCAGCTGGGTGCCAACTGAATCATGGAGTATCGAGGTAAAGATTTCCTCCACAATTTCATAGTGAAGCTCTGTGCATTCTTCCACCTCAAATCGGGTGATATGTTCAAGCTCGATACCGCAATAATCATACTGCTCACAGGCAATCCGAATAAAAGCCTCTGCAGTGTCAGCTATAACACCGTCAAAGTCGAATCCTATTTGTGCAGGATGAATTTTCTGTTCCATGGATAAATCTCGTCTTGGAAATTACATCACTGTTTGATTGATGCCTCTTCGATGATCACGGCATACTTGTAACCAGCGCCAAAGTCCCGATTGGCATGAAGGGTGCCGCTGAAGGTAACAATTGTCCCCATTTCCGGCAGCTCCTGGGTGGTTAGAACCAGATCATGCGTGTTTTGCATGGGACTCCCGGTGCCGTCTTGAAGGTGGACCCAGTTTTTGCCCATGATCCTGGGGGAGACTTTGACCACTTTGCCGCGTACTGTGACTGAACTTTTATCCAGATCTTTTGCTTTGCTATAACATTCCCCCACAGTGTAACTGCTGCTGCCGCCGGCCTTTTCCACTACAATGTCTTTGGAAGGAACAATCGCGCCAAGGCTTCCCGGCGATTGACCAACGGGTTGCACACCCATGGTTTCTGTAGCTGGGTGTTGCTGCTCAGCTTCTAAGGCTTGGGCAAAGCCCGAGTCTGTGGCCGGTGCTTTGGCTGTCATACCATGAGGGGAAGGCATAGGAGCTTCCTCGGCATTTGCAACGCCTGGAGAAAAAATGATGGACGGAAAGGTACGTTTGAGTGTTTTTGACTCAAAGTCGCGCATCTCCATGCCTGGTCTGCAGGTAATTTCCGCACCTTTTGTCACCTTTGTTTCCGGGATGGCTACCCAGACGGATTGTTCGCCTTTGTTCAACCGAAGATAGGTATAGCCTCCGGTGTTCATGGTTTCGGTGACGGTCCCTCGCAGGCCCTGTTCGGCCATTGTTGCTGTCGGTGGTGTAACTTCGGCAGCAGCAAAAGCAGCTGCAGGCAGCAGGATCAGGGTTGCTGTATATAAGGCTGAAAAGATGCGGTTCATGCTGGAATCTCCAAGTATATTTTTGTGTATACGCAGTGGTCAATTGTTATTTGCCCGGATTTCTCATCAATAAAGTTTTTCGCAGGGCAAGGCTCAAGCCGCGCAGCAGGTAAGCGTAGACTCCGATAGTAAACTACCGCAAGTGGTTTGTAACGCAGAACCTGTGGAAAAATCTATTGACCCGAAGGGGGAACTTTTTGATTGAAAACGAAAAACAGACTGTTAATTGTGCAAATACTCTTTAAGTAATAATATCAAATAATTGAGTTTGTAATCAAAAAGCTCATGAGAAATTCGGGTTGATCAGGGAAAGCGCAGCCAGTGCCACCCATAACAGCAATATTGATAAGCCGTGACCGAGAGATTGTCAACGTTGTTCCTTATTGTAGGACATCCTGTAAAAATGTTGCTATTTCCTCGGCCCATACCTGATAACCTCGTGTGCTCAGGTGTACTTGGTCATTGAGGAATCCGGGTTTTGTTATCGGCAAACATTTTTCATTGAACGGGGGAACCATATCAAGATAAAAACAGTTTTCTGTCTGGGTGGTTATCTCCTGGAGTTGTTTGTTGATTTCCTCCAGCTTATGGCTTGGAATTATGGACATGGGCATCAGAGAACTGATGATAATGGAGCAGGAAGGGTAAAAGGTGCGGATGGTTGGCACCATACTGGAGTGGATTGCAGGAAAGTGCGGCGATCCCATGAGCAGGTTGTTGGTTCCTGACTGAATCAGGACTGCATCAGGTTCGGCGGTACTGTTAATTTCATCTATGAGCCGGCCTGCGAGCCCTTCGGTACATTCACCGGCCATCCCTCTGTTTATAACGTTGTATTCCGGCAGCAGTGTAGGCCAATCACCCCATTCGACAAGCGAATCGCCTAGCATGAGCAATGTTTTCATTTTTTTCCCTTATCTGTTTTTGCGATGGTGGACTGGAGCACCACACACCCCATGTTCGGAACAATCACACGGGCACCGTTTTTTACGGTCGGTGCCGCATGTAACTCCATAAAATCCTCAGGACCGCTGAGCCCTGTGTCGATTATTTTTTTCCAGATCCTTTGGTGTGGTCGTATTGGTGGGGCTGGAATGGTGAATGTCTTGGTTGTCTGGATATTACCGTTAAGCATCACGTAAAAATCATCGTCTTCTTCCGGCAGCTGGGAGCCGTTGAGGAGAAAGCTCAGCGTGTGACACCCGTCTGACCAGTTTTGTTGACCTGGTAAAAGACTATGCCAGCTTATTTCCTGCATATGGAGAGGTTCGTCTGCATTGTCAGCGGTGAGGAAAAAATCGTCGCGCCTAAAAACAACATGCTCCCGGCGCAATCGGATCAGCTGCTGTACAAAGCGGAACATGGTTTCATTCTTTTTCCAGAGCTGCCAGTTGAGCCAGCTTGTCTCGTTATCCTGGCACCATGCATTATTGTTGCCCTGTTGAGTGCGGGAAAACTCATCACCAGCCACAATCATGGGCACACCTTGGGAGAGAAAGAGAATGGCAAGCATGGTTCGAGATCGACGGGAGCGGAGTGCCAACACAGCTTTATCGTTGGTCGGCCCCTCTTTGCCACTGTTCCAGCTGATGTTATGATTGTCTCCGTCACGGTTGTCTTCTCCGTTTGGAAGGTTGTGTTTGTGGTTGTAACTGACAAGATCAGCCAAGGTAAAGCCGTCGTGGCTCGTGATAAAATTAATTGAGTTGCACGGGCGTCTGTCGCTGTGCTGGTAGAGATCAGAGCTGCCTGCGATGCGGGTGGCAAGGGAGGCAACCGTATTTTTATGACCACACATAAAAGAACGGACATCGTCGCGGAATTTACCATTCCACTCAGCCCAACGATGATGCGTTGAAAAACTCCCTACCTGGTATAAGCCGGCTGCATCCCAGGCTTCTGCGATAATTTTTGTGTCGGCAAGCACAGGGTCTTCGGCGATCATTTCAACCATCGGCGGATTGGCGAGGACATGCCCGTTGGAGTCCCTACCCAGGATGGAGGCTAGGTCAAAGCGAAAACCATCCACATGCATCTCAATAACCCACCAGTGGAGGGCATCCATAATGAGGCTGCGGACAATGGGATGGTTGCAGTTGCAGGTGTTGCCGCAGCCGGAAAAATTGAGATAGTTTCTGGTCCAGGGATCGAGTAGATAATAAATGGTATTGTCTATTCCCCTGAAACTGGTTGTCGGACCATCGATGCCTCCTTCTGCAGTATGGTTGTAGACAATATCTAAAATAACTTCTATGCCCGCTTTATGCAGCGCTTTGACCATGTCCCTGAATTCATTGAGAGGATCCTTTGGTTGACTGCAATAGCCGGATTTTGGAGAGAAGAAGGACAGCGGGCTGTAGCCCCAGTAGTTTTTTAACTTTTCACCTGTTTCGGGGTTGATAAAGAGTGTTTCATTCTCATTGAATTCTGTGACCGGCATTAATTCTACGGCCGTGACCCCCAAATCCTGCAAATATTCGATCTTTTCCGTAATTCCTTTGAAGGTACCTGGATGAGCAACATGTGATGATGGGTCCTGGGTGAATCCGCGAACATGGAGTTCATAAATAACAGAGTCCTTGAGAGGGATGTTCAACGGACGATCATCTTCCCAGTCGTAATGTGGCGGCTGGATACGACAGCAGGGTTGTTTTCCCAGGCCTCCCCATTTCTCTCCCCAATGAGAGGAGCGCAGCTCTTTTGCATAGGGGTCAAGGATAATGAGTGAATCGTCATAAGCATGTCCGCTTCCCTCCGGGTCAAAAGGCCCGGATATCCGGTAGCCGTAATAGCAGGGCATGCTCAGCTCAGGAATGAGGATGTGCCATATGTCCCCTGTTTTATTAATTTTCGGGTGAAGCTTTATTTTGAGTTGCTGAGGCTTACCGCGCTTTTTGAACTCGAGGATAAGGGTAACTGCGTCGGCATTTCTGGAAAAAAGAGCAAAGTTCATTCCTGCAGGGGTTGGTGAAGTGCCTAGAGGCAGAGGAAGGCCAGCGGGAAAGGTTGTCAGCTGATTCATCTTGACCTGATAATAATAATCATTATATAAAATGAGAGGATTTTATTTTTGCCAACACTCTACTTGGTTTTAGATTTTTTCTAAACACTTAAGGAGGATTTATGGGACTGTTCAAAAAACTGCAAATTCCGGGAATGCCTACCATCGATTGGGATATGACTCCGGAATACACCTTTGGTACCTTCGAAAGTTGGGGTGGTGTGGAGCGTGTTCGCAGTAAGAATGAGCGGGTTTATTACTTTTTTATTGATGCTTGGGGAGAACCTTCGAAGTTATGTCTCATGGAGCGGGGTATTAAACATGCCCGGGTTGTAGCAGAAATTCTTGCCCCGCAGGAGCTGGTCGATGAATGTGTTGGTGAGCAGGGAAAGGTGGCCATGTTCGAGCGTACCCATCCCATCAATGAACGGCTTAGAACGTGGCTGATTGAGCACGTTATCGAAACTGAAGATGATTCAAAAATTATCCCCATTGAGGACGAACGTATTGATATTCTTGGTTCCTCAGGGCTACCAACTGTTGACGAAGCCGGCGAGGATGTAGAATCGGTAGAATTTCCGGATCAACCATCAGAGTTGAGTGAAGAAGATGTGGTGGAGCTGGTCACCACGTACAACCTCGTTGACCATGAGCGTAAACCTGATGGCAGCTATGAGAGTTGTCTCGTTGACAGTGGAGATGGGAAGACTGTTATTGATAAGAAGTCGGGTTTGATGTGGCAGCGGGAAGGGGCGGACATCATGAGCAATCGCTCTATGCGGCGGGAAGTGGAAAAACACAATAAAGAAAAATTTGCAGGATATGATGACTGGCGCCTGCCTACCATGGCCGAAGGGCTCTCGTTGATGTGCAAAGAAAAAAACAGCAAAGACCAGTATCTCCATCCCTGTTTTTCGGCAGCACAGCCGTTTGTTTTTGTCGATGCCACCCGAAAACCAGGTGGATACTGGTTTGTCGACTATAAACACGGCAGGGCATTTTGGGCCTCTGGGACTATTCCGGGTGGTTTTGGAAGATTCTGTAGAAAGGTAAAATAGAAAAAGTGTAAAAAGCAGTTGCCTGGTAGCTCTTCTCACTGCTATTATAAGGGTAATATGTTTACATTATTACCCTTTGATAGGAGTTGGGTCATTTGAAGCGGATACTAGTTGTAGATGATGAGGATCAGATTCGCACAATGCTGACACAGATGCTTTCTCAAGAAGGCTATGAAGTGCATACCGCAGAAAACGGTGAACATGGTATGTCGCTTGTGGGCAAATATTCTTTTGACCTTGTGATTACCGATATGATTATGCCCGTGAAAGATGGGCTCAAGTTTATCATGGAATTGGTCCGGGATTATCCTGACCTCAGAATACTGGCCATTTCCGGTGGTGGCGCAATTAAGGCGGAACGCTATTTGACCATGGCCGGCTATTTAGGTGATATTGCAACCCTTGAGAAACCTTTCAAACGTGACGTCCTTCTTAGCCTGGTAAGTCAACAACTGGAAAAATAATCCATGAAATGTGCTTAACAGTCTGGATGTGGGTGCAAACCTTTAACGTTAGTTGATGGCCGCTGCCGGGGGGGAAGCCGCCGCCTTGGCGTAGCGAAGCTGCTGTTTTTTCTTGAAGCCGTAGTCAACAAGTTTTTTCACATCGCTCCACATGGTTTCGCTGCCCATGATTGCGACCACTATACGTTCCCCGTCTCGAGAAAATTGACCGACATAGGTTTGCCGGGCTGCTGATGTATAACCCGTTTTTCCGGCTTGCGTTCCCTTTACCCGCCACAGCGCTTTATTGTGATTGTAGAGCGTTTTTCCCTCAGTGGTTACAACTTTGCGTTTTTTCATCCGACGGGCAAATTCAGCATTTTGCATGGCATGTCTGAATATATTTGCCAGATCTCTTGCCGTTGACTGTTGACCCTTGGCAGTGAGTCCGGATGCTGTTTTGCAGATTGTACGCTTTGCTCCCCACAGCTTTGCTCTCAAGGTCATCATGTAAGCAAATTTTTTTTCGTTTCCGGCTATTTTTTCAGCCAATGCCACACTGGCATCGTTGGCTGAGGCGAGCAGCACTGCATTGATAAGGTCTGTAGCCAGGTAGTCTTTTTTTGGATCGAGGTAGACTTTCGAACTCGGCATTCGGGATGCCTTTTGACTAACACCTACTTTTTCTCTCTTCTCTAACAATTTTAAAGCGATCGACCCTGTGAGCACCTTGATGGTGGAGGCCGGCTGGCGAGGGGTATCGGGTGATTTGGCAAAGATGGTCTCTCCGGTAACCGCATCCATTACCATCACGCACTTGGAACTGATTTGTTTGTTGATTTTTGGCAGATGGACGCGCTCCTCTTTGGTTGGAGTGCCAATTCGCCTCTTAACCGCTGTGATCTTGTATGCTTCCCCCAAGGAAATAACCGCTGAGGTTGAGTTCACTTGATTCTGGGAAGCGGTCCTTCCGAATGTCGTAGGATGACTGGGAGCAGAAATTTGCGTAGCTGCTTCGCCAGTTTGGGCGCCTGGTCTCGTCTTGGCACTGTTTTCCAGGACCGGGAGTTGCATAGCCGCAACATCCTGGACATGAAAAAGCGAACACCAGAAACAGAGAAAAAGAAAAAAAGGTATGCCTCGTTGCATGAGAATGAATCTCTTGATTTTGATCAATTGAAAAGAATTGGAATTTTAATATCGGTGTCAGTTGACTGTCAAGCCATTTGAGCCCGTTTCCTTTGAAAACTCTCATTGTTTATGGTATCAACAGTCCAAAATGACAATGGCTAAGGTCTGTATCTGGAGAATAGCATGAACGATGAAATGAAAATAGAGAACAAGGAGCATGACGGACAAATACCCGTTGATACCATCTCCACTGAAAATCTGCCAGCTATCCAGGAAAATGCGGCAACTTTAAATGAACTTATTGACATAAGCTGCAGGCGATTTCGCCATTTACCTGCTACAGGAATGGCCCTTGAGAAACCCTTAAGTTACAAGGAGTTTCATGTTCGGATTCTCAGTCTGGCGGCCTATCTCGCTTCTCTGGGAGTCAAGCGGGGTGATAGGGTGGCCATCCTCAGCGAAAATTCACATTTTTGGGGCATGGTTTATTTTGCCATTGTCAGGTTAGGAGCCCATGTCGTGCCTCTTTTTCCGGACTTGCCGGAAGCCGACGTCCATCACATCCTCAATGAAATGGAATGTGATATTATTTTTCTCACCCAGAGACAAATAGAAAAAATTTATGATCTCAAAAAAGAGCTTAGCACAGTTGTAACCCTTGATGATTATATCGATGATACCGGGCTCATTACCCTGCAGACATTGAGTAGCTTTTTAGACAAGGCACTCGACCAGTTCGCAGCTGAGGCGGAAAACGAAACGTTAACTTTTCCAGTAGTTAAGGCCGAAGATATTGCCTCTGTTTTGTATACTTCCGGGACTTCCGGCTTTTCCAAGGCCGTGGTGCTCAGTCACGAAAATTTGTGTTCCAATGCGTATTCGGCCAGCGGTGTTATGGATATTCAGGCAGAATGGGTTTTCCTTTCTGTACTACCGATTTCACACACTTATGAATTTACAACTGGTTTCCTGCTGCCCCTGTTGACCGGCGGACGTGTTGTGTATGCTGGGAAAACGCCGACTCCTGCAATTTTACAGCGAATTTGTGCAAAAGAGCGGCCCCATGTGATGCTGGTCGTGCCGCTGGTTATCGAAAAAATATTCAAGAAACGGGTGGTTCCAGCGGTTGAGAAGAGCAAGATGCTCTCTTTTGCCTGCCGATTTAATATAGGCAGAAAAATGGTGTATAAAAAAATCGGCAGCAAACTCACCGACTTTTTCGGTGGAAGGCTGCAGCTCATGGGTATTGGCGGGGCTGCCCTTAATCCTGAGGTCGAGACTTTTCTGCGCGATGCAGGCTTTCCCTTTTTGGTTGGCTACGGGCTAACCGAATCCTCTCCATTGCTTGCCGGCGGCCCCCATGGTGACAAGACCGTCAACCTGGGATCGGTTGGTAAGCCGGTGCCAAGGGTGGAAGTTCGTATTGATGAAGGCCGTTTTGAAGATGGTATTGGTGAAATTCAGGCAAGAGGTCCCAATATTATGCAGGGCTATCTGAATGATCCTGAAGCAACCCAGGCCACTTTTACAGAAGATGGTTGGCTGAAAACCGGCGATTTAGGTTTTTTAGACAGCGAGGGCAATCTGTACATTAAGGGGCGCTCAAAATCGGTTATAGTGCTGTCAAATGGAGAAAATGTCTATCCAGAGGCCATCGAGCATAAAGTGAATTCATGCCCCTATGTGGTTGAGTCTCTTGTTGTGGAAAATCGCGGTGTACTGGAAGTCTGGGTGTACCCGGATTATGAATTTATTGATAATAAAACTGTTGGTAAGAGTCGCACGCAGCGACATCATTTTATCTCGTCCATGTTGGAAGAGATGCGGGTAGAAGTAAATGAAAAATTGCCCCCTTCTTCAAGGCTTTCTCGCGTATTGGAGCGGCGCGAGCCGTTCATAAAAACGGCAACTCATAAAATTAAAAGATATTTGTATTCAGCAGACAATATGCATGTGTGATTCAACCGAAAATACAAAAGGAGGGGAGATGAAAAAAATTGCAGTGGTGGCAGCGGTTTTACTTGTAGGAGCGGGGGCAGCATATGGATCGGGGTGGAGGATACCTGAGCAGTCGGTCAATTCCACAGCACGCGCAGGAGCCTACGTGGCGTATACCCCTGGGGCAGATGCAACGTATTATAATCCTGCAAATATGTCATGGCTTGACGACCGGGGATATCTGGAGGTAGATGCTACCTGGATACATCTTGCCTCAATTTCATATACTGACAGCAGAACCCCATCGTACAACGGTGAATCGGAAAAAGAAAATTTCTTTCTGCCAACCTTTTTTGCTGTGTCTCCCTATTACGGCGATTTCCGTGTAGGTTTTTCTTTTACCGCACCGGCAGGTTTGTCTAAGCAGTGGCATGATCCGTTTCCAAGAACCTTTGCTGAAGAGTTTACCCTTAAGGTTTTTGAGGCAAATCCAACCATATCCTATCGCTTTTGTGATCAGTTTTCCGTTGGAGTCGGCATTCGGGGGATCTATGCAGATGGCAAGGTAAAGAGCACGGGGATGACCCCCACCGGAATTGGCATAAGTCGCGATATGGACGGTGATGCCTGGGAAGCTGGTTATAATATTGCGCTGACAGCGCGTCCGGTTGAGGACCTGAACATTTCGGTTACCTACCGCTCTAAGGTTGATCTTGATGTAACCGGTACGGCAAGACTGGCTACTTCCTTGGGGCCAAGTACTTACAACGGTGATGTTGATGTTGCTATTCCTGTTCCTGCAGTTTTGGCTATTGCGGCCTCTTATACCTTTTTTGATCAACTGACCGTTGAATTGGAATATGATAGGACGTACTGGTCAGAGTATGAAACACTTGATTTCGATTATCCTGTTTCCCTCGGTAACCCTGTACTCACAGCGGTGTTTGACCAGCCTATGGCAAGAAACTGGTCAGATACGAACACCTTTCGCATGGGCATAGAGTATGATTTTAAAAATGATTTTGTGCTCATGGCTGGTTTTGCACTGGATGAAAACCCTGCGCCCAGTGAGGCCCTTGGTTTTGAGTTACCCGACTCAGATGCACAGCTTTATTCCATAGGTTTGCGCTACAAGGCGACCGAAGATATGGAGGTGGGAATTGCCTATCTCTATGATAAGAAGGACAGCCGTACAGTTACCCAGGATACCATTAACGGAACCTTTGACGATGCCGCGGCGCATCTCGTGACCATCGGATTGTCCTGGAAATTGTAAAAAAAATAAGATTTTACACACCGAAAAAAGGCGGAGTCAGCGATGGTTGACTTCGCCTTTTTTCTTTGTCTGGCAATCTTTTTTAGGGAGATGGAGAGGTTCAGTATCTCCAGTAGCTTGCAATTAGAGCAGGACATTGTTGGTGTGGACCGTCGTAACTAGTGGAGATGTCTTGTATACTGAGATTGTATATGACTTGGTGAAAGCATTGTTTCGCCAGTATCCCTTTTATCAACAAAAGGGGGAAGGAAATGAAGAAAGCGAGCTATCCGATTATTGTGATGGCCTTGGCTATAAGTGTTTCTTTGGTCTTTAGCTCATCGTTGTTTGCGGCGACCTGCAAGGGGCTGTCCAGGTCGAAATGCGAATCAAGCAGTGATTGCAGCTGGGTAAAAAGCTATAAAACCAAGGCTGGAAAAACTGTAGACGCCTATTGCCGAGCTAAATCAGGCAAAAGTAAAAAAACTTCTGCTACTACTGATAGCAAGAAGAAAAGCTCCAGCAGTAAAAAATCCAGCTCGAGCAAGACGACAAAAGATACATCTGGTTCATAACCAGTGCTGCTGAACAGTGATTGTTCGAGGTGAAGGCGAGGTTTGTTATTCGCTGAAGAGTTGTACTCATTGCTGATAAACGGTGCCTTGGAAAAAGTCTTTTTCCAAGGCACCGTTTATTTTGTTACAGAGTAACGATGGAGATACCCCTGTGAATTCTTCTCCATAGCAGTGTTTGGTTAATACCAATTTGCTGACGGGCCGTGGGCAAACCCGTTTGGACTTAAATAAAAGCCCTGCCGGCTGTATATATCCAGCGACTGTAACAGCCTGATGCCAGTATTGGTGAAACCTGATACTCGTTGACCTGTAGCGCGCTCTTGTTAGACTTTGTCAACACAGCATGTTGGCATGATGTATTAATCTTGCAGTGCGACTTGCAGGTTTTGGTCGAGTTTGGCGAGGAATTCCTCGGTGCTGAGAAATGGTTGATCGCCACCAACCAGTAATGCTAAATCTTTGGTCATGGCACCGGATTCAACTGTGTCGATACATACCTTTTCCAGCGTTTCGGCAAATCGGATCACCTCCGGAGTTTCGTCATATTTGCCGCGATAGGCCAGGCCGCGGGTCCAGGCAAAGATGGAGGCAATAGGGTTGGTAGAGGTCTTGTTCCCTTTCTGGTGTTCACGATAGTGACGGGTGACGGTACCGTGGGCCGCTTCTGCTTCAACGGTTTTACCATCTTCTGTCATCAGGACCGAGGTCATGAGGCCAAGGGAGCCGAATCCCTGGGCAACAGTATCTGACTGGACATCGCCATCATAATTTTTACAAGCCCATATAAAACCACCTTCCCACTTGAGGGCGGCTGCAACCATATCATCGATCAGTCGATGCTCATAGGTAATACCGGCTTGCTGAAATTGTTCGGCAAATTCCTGCTCGTAGACTTCCTGGAAAATATCTTTAAAACGACCATCGTATTTTTTCAAGATGGTGTTCTTGGTGGAGAGGTATACCGGCCAGCCCAGGTTAAGCCCATAGTTCATGCAGGAACGGGCAAAACCGCGGATGGATGCGTCCAGGTTATACATCCCCATGGCGCAGCCGCTGTCTGGAAATTCAAACACTTTATGTTCAATTGGGGCGCTGCCGTCTGCCGGTTCAAATTTCATGGTGAGTTTCCCTGGACCGGGAACAAGAAAGTCGGTGGCGCGGTACTGATCGCCAAAGGCATGTCTGCCTATAACGATTGGCTTTTTCCATCCTGGTACAAGCCGGGGGATGTTGTTGCAGATGATGGGCTGCCGAAAGACCGTACCGCCAATGATGTTACGGATGGTACCGTTGGGTGATTTCCACATCTGTTTGAGGTCGAATTCTTCAACCCGAGCTTCATCAGGGGTGATCGTAGCACATTTTACTCCAACGCCGTATTCTTTAATTGCGTTGGCTGCGTCAACCGTAATTTGGTCGTCGGTTTCATCACGTTTTTGGATGGAGAGGTCATAATATTTAATATCCACATCCAGGTAAGGAAGAATCAGCTTTTGTTTAATAAAATCCCAGATGATTCTGGTCATTTCATCGCCGTCAAGCTCAACAATCGGATTTTTAACTTTGATTTTTGCCATAAAGTCACTCCTGTAGGGTAAGGGCGTGGTAGTATACTCTGTTTGTAATTGTATGCTTATAAAGGGGCGACCGCTATGGTTGAGCTACCCCTGTTTTTATCGAACTGTTTTTTACGCTAATAATTACAGTATCCGGTTGCTTCATAACTTTTAAGAAGGATTTAAACTTAATCAAGGCGGTCTTCAATTATTAATTGTTATAAGAGGTTAGTTAAGAGCTCCTTACCCATTTAAAATACAAGATATTGTTACAATGTACATCTTCCTTTGCTGCCTTTTTTAAGGCACCCTCTGCGCAAAATTTTTTGCCTTGTCAGCAACCGATAGACCAGGATGGCGCATGATCAATACAACGGCTACATAAATATAATTAGTTGGCCAGTTGACAGCGGGTTTGAAGTAATTATCTTTTGTATGTCTTCATCTCTCCTTCATTGAAGACAGCACCCTGAGCCTCCTTTCGCCCAGCACCCCTGGTCAGGGTGCTTCTTTTTATAGATTTCATAGATGGTCCTCATCGTAATACTCTCCCCCTTCATATTGTCCATAGCCGTTGATAAATAAAGGAAGTTTTGTATACTAGTGCTATTCAGGTGTTTGATACCACTTGGTAGAAGGAAAGACGGTGGGAATCCGTCACAAACCAGTCATTGCTGTATTCGAAGTCTGTAGAGGCTGCTGCTCGTGCAAGACGGGTGTGCATCTCTGTAAGGGGAGTCACTGGAGTGAGTAATCTCTGGGAAGGCCGCCTCTGCAGTATACTTCGTGAGTCAGAAAGCCTGCCTGAATATACACAGATACGTATGATCTGTGACCACAGCCAACCACTGGATTCCTGTGTTTTATCATTTCTATACAACATTAATGCAGCATTTTGCTGAAGAGTCTTTGCTGTCGCTGTCCTCTTTACCCGGTCAGGTAGTGAGAACATTGACCGAGATACAGTGATTTGCAACCAGAAGGGGGAACTGGTTATGGATATTGCCTTAAATAAGGATTTTGGAAAGGTCATTACCGGTCTGATTCGGGGAGAGAGCTTGAATGCCGAACAGGCCTGTAATGCCTTTTGGCAGGTGTTAAATAATGACGTTAGTGAAATGCAGCAGGGTGCGTTTCTTGCGGCGTTGACTGCAAAAGGGGAGACAGCCGAAGAAGTTGCCGGCGGGTGGAAGGCTATCTATGAACTGGATACGACAAAGGTCTCACTCCATGGAGAGGGGCCTGTTGTTGATAATTGCGGGACAGGGATGGATACCTATAAGACTTTTAATATCAGTACTGCTGCCTCCCTGGTTGCAGCCTCAGGTGGTATTACCGTCGCCCGCCATGGTGCGCGGGGCATTACGTCCTCTTGCGGGACCGTAGATATTGCCGAGGCAATGGGGGTGGACGTAGAATGTGATGTCGCCTATGTCGCAGATGCAATCGATAAGGTCGGGGTCGGCCTGTTCAATGGCATGAGTCCTAAGGTTCACCCTATGGCGTTAGGAAGAATATTATCCCAGATCTATTTTGGTTCACCTTTAAATATTGCGGCCTCCCTGGCCAATCCTGCCTTGCCGAAGATGGCCGTTCGTGGCGTATATGCCAAGGACTTGATTCTGCCGGTTGCCAAGGTCATGCAATCGATCGGTTATACAAAGGCCACTGTAGTGTACGGCGGAATTGATGGGAGTGACAAGGGGATGGATGAGGCTTCGGTGTGCGGTACGACCTACGGTGCACGACTTATTGATGGAGAAATTAGTGAATTTACCCTTACCCCTGAGCAGTGCGGGATACAGCAGCATCGGCCAGACGCTCTTGCTGCAGATCCAGACTTGGATCAGGCAGCCCTGAAAATGGTGGAACTGCTGCATGGGAAAGGTGATCCTGCACGCAGAGATGCAGTGCTGCTTAACAGTGGTCTTCTGTTTGAGTTAACCGGTAAAGCACCATCGATCGAGCAGGGGGTGACAATGGCCAGGGAATGTTTGAAGGATGGACAACCGATTGACGTTTTAACCAGGTGGGTTGCTGAACAGAATCGTGATCCGGATAAGGGAGTAGCGAAATTGGATGCTCTGATACAACAGGTATAGCCATGCAGCAGCTCTTTATTCTTAAATCAGGCACTGAGTATTTTCGTTTTACCGACACCGAGTACACCCGATGCTCCCTGCAAAAGGCCAGCGTTTATCCCATGGATTGTCTGGACAAGGTAAAACAACTGCATCAACAGCTGCAAGACGACGGCATCAGTGAAGCCGCTATCTTTATCCTGACCCTTACCGAACAACCCTTTACCGAACAGGCTGGTCGCGAATAATGAAACTCTCTCTCCTCGGTCCCGGAAAGCTTCAACCT
This sequence comes from Desulfogranum marinum, assembly GCF_016918565.1. Taxonomy (GTDB): domain Bacteria; phylum Desulfobacterota; class Desulfobulbia; order Desulfobulbales; family Desulfobulbaceae; genus Desulfogranum; species Desulfogranum marinum. Next base: position 42,435 of record NZ_JAFFQD010000006.1, on the reverse strand, counting down.
GAGCATGTTGACATAGATTCACCCTGCGATAGCGGCAATGTACGACTCAAGGTCTGTTACTGTGCCATATGCCGTACAGATGCAAAAATGTGGGAGCAAGGCCATCGGGATCTCGTCCTCCCCAGGGTACTTGGTCATGAGCTGGTTGGCATTGAAGCAAAGAGTGGCGATTGGTACACGGTGTGGCCGGGGCAAGCATGCGGTACATGCTGGTATTGCGAACATGACCGGGAAAATTTATGCGATGCAATGCGTATTACCGGGTTTCATCATGATGGCGGCTTTGCCGATACAGTCGTCGTCCCAAAGGCAAGTTTAGTGCCCGTGCCGGTGATAGGGTCTCCCCATTTGTATTGTTTTGCTGAACCGGTTGCCTGTATTTTTAATGGTTTTGCAAATTTGTCCATAGGCCGGGGCAGCAAAGTCATTATTTATGGCGGCGGTGTTCTTGGCCTCTTGGCTGCTGTGGTGGCTCGTGCAATGGGTGCTGCGCCGGTGGTGGTTGAGCGCAGTGCCGAGAAAATAGCCAAGGCGCAACCGTTGATCGAGAATACATCCATCCGGATCTGTAAGGAGACCGTGGAGAGCGACTTTGACTGCGGTATTAATGCCTGTGACAGTAGCGTGGCCTTTAGTCTTTGTCTGACAAAACTGCGCAAAGGCGGCCGGCTCGCCTATTTTTCAGGTGTGAGCAAAAAGGAAGAAATAGGGTTTAATCTCCTTAACCTGATCCACTACAAAGAATTGGAGGTATTCGGCTCCTATGGTCCACGTCGAGAGCATGTTGTCAAAGCCGTTGCCTTTTGTGCCTCCCACCAATCCCAACTTGCCGGCCTGGTTGAGGCCATTGTTTTCCCGGAAACGGTACCATCGCTGATGCCTGAAGTGCTCAGCGGCAGGTCCTTTAAATATATTATTGATTTCAACCAGTCCGTGTCTGTGGGGCAAAAGCCTGCTCCAGCTGCAGTGGAGCGTACTGTCAGACGTCCCCGTACGACGGTGCCCGCTCAGCTCAAATTACTGGTTGAAAAGGTTAGGCCCGTTGCCGAGGATATGCGCCGGTCTGCAGAAAAGAAGATCGATCTCAAGACCAAACCACTTGGCGCCTTGGGGCGAATAGAACCCCTGGCAGTTGCGTTAAGCGTGATGCAGCACTCATTGCAGCCGGCGATACAACAGCGACGAATGTTTGTTTTTGCCGGTGATCACGGCATTGTCGAAGAGGGGGTATCGGCCTATCCGAGCAAAGTGACAGTGCAAATGGTGGAGAATTTCTTGGCTGGTGGAGCGGCAATTAATGTTTTTTGCAATTTTTATGATATCGATTTGACGGTGGTCGATATGGGGGTCAAGGGTTCCTTTGCTTCCCATCCCTTGTTGATTGACAAAAAAGTGGCGGCCGGCACCCGCAATTTTGCCATTGAACAAGCCATGAGTAAGGATGAAGCGCTGTTGTCCATCGACTATGGGGCGCAGGTTATAGGCCCCCGCAGAGAGGCCTCTAAGATGGAAATTATCGGTCTGGGAGAAATGGGCATCGGTAATACAACCGCTGCCACTGCAGTTATCAGTGCGGTTACCGGAATAGCTCCCGCACAGCTTGCAGGAAGGGGAACCGGGGTTGATAATGAAGGCCTGCAGCGAAAGATCGAGATTCTTGAGAAAGCGCTTTCACTGCATCGACCCAATCCTGCGGACGGGCTTGAGATTCTTTCCAAGGTAGGCGGGTTTGAACTAGGTGGTATCTGCGGAGCAGTCTTAGCCGCAGCAGGCAATGGCTCTTGTGTGGTTTTGGATGGTATTATTTCTACGGCAGCAGGGCTGCTTGCCTATCTGCTTTGTCCCGAGGTGGGGGGCTATCTTGTTGCCGGGCATAAATCGGTTGAACAGGGGCAGCAAGCCGCACTGGAGTTCATGGGGCTAGAGCCGGTCTTGGATATGAATATGCGGCTTGGGGAGGGGACCGGGGCAGCCATGACCATGCACATAGCAGAATTGGCAGCAAGGGTGATGTGCGATATGGCTTCTTTTACGGAAGCAGGAATTGATGCACAACTATAAGGCACAACATCTTTTGTCGAGATGTTGTGCCCGGTATATAACCAAAGAAAATCGGTTACAGGCTTTTAGACCCGAAGGGGGAACTTTTTGATTGAAAACGAAAAACAGACTGTTAATTATACAATTACTTTTTGAGCAATAATATCAATTATTTGAGTTTGAAATCAAAAAGTTCATGAGAATTCGGGCTAGCAGCATTTGCCGGGTGCTTCTGCCTGGCGTACTGTTTCCTTGTATTCTTCGGTGTCGGTAAATTTTTCTTTTTCGATCTCTTCAATTTCTTCCCTGCTGAGATGAATTTGTCCGCATGCAGGGCAGTTAATTTCAAAGTCAGAGTCAGCGGCAATGGCTACGAGTTCATCCACAGTCATATGGCCGACATCTCCACAGGCCGTATCCGGGGCGGTTGCCCGAACCACTCGGCGCTGTTTTTTTGCTTTTGGTTCGCTCATCAGGCATCTCCTTTGTTGGTACGTACCTATTTGGGAGTGCTCCTGAATAGGTACGCTGGTATAAGAGGGCTGCCGAGGCAGCCCCGATTCTTATTCCATGTTTGACAGGTTAGCCAATTCTTCGCCTTTGGCGTTAACGATTGTAACAGACATTGGTGTACCACCATCCAGGTGGTGTGTCGCGCACGAAATTCATGGGTCGTAGGCGCGCACCGCCATTTCTACTTTGTTCAGTAGTCCCTCGTCATACACACCATCTTTAATAAGTGTGGTTGCTGCCTGCTTAACGCTCATGTTCATGGGCGCCACATTATGGGTGGTGCCGACAATCATGTTTGCTTTTACTATACAACCATTGTCATCGGTTTCATAATCATGGATCAGAGTGCCGCGTGGTGCTTCCACCATACCCACTCCCCTTCCTGCTTTTGGTTCCACTTCATTACGGACATGGGTGTCGGTAATGCTGGTGTCGCTGAGCAGTTCCAGCGATCGTTCGCATGCATAGATTAATTCAATCAAACGGGCGTAATGGTAGAGCAGCGTGTACTGCGGGTACCGACCGAAGGAGGTCCTGAATTCTTCAAGCGCCGCCTGTGCTTTGGGAGTACCGATATGATCGCAGACATTGAGACGGGCAAGGGTATTGGCTCGGTAAATCCCCTTTGGTGCGTCCAGATCCATGGAAAAACCTTCGTCCCAGGTCTTTGCATACGGCATCTTCGCGTAGGACCAAGGCTCAACATGTTCACCAAGATAATCGGTGTACTCTTCGACAGGGAAGTCCGTGTACTCGCCGGTTGCACGCATCAGGCGAAGCTTACCGTCATAGATGTTGAGTCCGCCTTGTTCATCCACTGTGCCGAGAAAACCGGTGTTGATCACTCCTAACTGCTGAATCGCATCCATATACTTGCTAAAGACATTGTCTTTTGCAAAGTCGAGTGCGAAACAGGAGAAATCAAGCAGGGTCCGGCAGTCCCGAAGCATTTCCTGACGCTCACTTTCAAGCATAGGCTTGGCAAAGCCGCCGGTAACCGCTGCAATCGGGTGAATTGCCTTGCCTGCAAATTTGTCGATCATCATCTGCCCTAGCTGACGCATCCGCACGACCTGAGTAGCCAGTTCCGGTGCCTGCTTGACAATACCCATTACATTTCGAACAGAGTAGTCACTGTCGGGCCCGATCACAAAGTCGGGAGCAGCGAGAAAAAAGAAATGGAGGATTTTGTCGTTGATGTGAGCCATTGTTTGGCAAAGTTCCCGCAGCTTGTGCCCGGTTGGGGATGGGGTTACGCCAAAACAACCGTCTACAGCCTTGTTGGAGGCCAAATGGTGCATCCAGGGGCAGATGCCGCAGATACGATTAACAATCCGCGGGACCTCTTCAGCGGGTCGCCCTTGGACAAATTTTTCAAACCCTCGCAACGACATCAGATGCATCTTGGCATCACTGACGTTACCGTTGTCATCAAGCTCGATGGCAATGGAAGCATGCCCCTCGATCCTGGTGACAGGTTGAATATTAATTACTTTTCCCATGGTATTATCACCTGTTATCTGAGCTTGTTATGTGCACCGGAGAACCTGAGCAGGTTCTTGCGGTCAACAACAGAGGTAAAGTCGATGCCGTTACTGGCAAGAGCATTCATCATGTCCAGCATCTGGTTGCCCTTATTGAGGACAGGACCGTAACAGCCCCGGCACGGAACCCGTGCGCTTATGCAACTGGGAGCGCCTCTTTTGGCACAACCTGCTGCTGTTACCGGCCCCATGCACATGAACCCCTGTTCGAGCAGGCACTGCATTTCTTCAACCCCTTTTTCAGGGTCAAATGCTGCGTTGGTTGTAAAACGTTTCACTTCCTTGATATCACCCTTGCCTTTTCTGATGGTTGGGCAGGTATCACAGACACTTTTGGTTGGCAGCTGCACCTCTTTGCCTTCCAGAAGTGCTGTAATAGCGCCGGCAATGTGGGCCGGATTGGGCGGACATCCAGGAACCAGAAGATCGATATCCACTATTTCGTCTAGGGCGTAGACCCTGTCCAGTGGTTTGGGCACGCCCTGGGTCGGTACCTGTGCACCTTCATCGGTGGTGGTGGTGCTAAAGGCTTCGTCAAATGCAGCCTCCGTGCCCCAGCTATTGATGAGAGCGGGCAACCCGCCGTGGGTGGCGCAGGTGCCCAGAGCAATGAGGATCTTGCATTTTTTGCGCATTTCCTCAAGTATTTCTTTGTGCTCTTCATTGGCGCACCCCCCGGAGACAATACCCACGTCTGCTTCGGGTATTTCCAGGTGTTCCTTGTCGCCGAGCTGGCCAAAATATTTATTGTCCATCAGTACCGGGATATGGACAAATTCAAGTTTTGAAAGCAACTCCACCAGAGGCTCGCCTATATTGAGAATGGCGATCTCGCATCCGGAGCACGAATGAAGCCATTCTTCTGCTACACGTACAGCCATGTTATGCCTCCTTATTTTGCTGTTTCGGTTGCTTTGACAGGGCCAAGTTTTTTCACGCGGCCTGTTACTTCTTTGACTGCAGCAACGAATTTATCAGGTTCGGCAGAGGACACCCAACTGATTTGAAATCTCTTGGGGTCTATGTTGTAGTCCTCCAGCAGAGTACTGATCATTTCCGAGCGGGTCATAGCTTTATAATTACCATCCAGGTAATGACATTCACCGAGGTGTCAGCCAAGAACCATGACCCCGTCTGCGCCGAGTTCAAAAGATTCCAGGACGGTCTCCGGGTGAACCATCCCAGAGCACATCACGCGCACAATCCTCACGTTGGAAGGATATTCCATGCGCGATATCCCCGCCAGGTCTGCAGCGGCGTAGGAACACCAGTTGCAGCAAAAGGCGATTATTTTCGGCTCGAAACTCATAATTTGCTCCTCATAAAGTAAATGGATCTGCTGGGTAAGTGCATTAAACTCCCCAGCGGCAACATGGAGAATATCTCGGTATCCGGTACGTCGATATTATCCATGACGCTTACTGGTTCACTTGTTGCGGATCCATAGTTCGGTGATTGGTGCAACACTGTTCTGGTCGTTATACTTCCAGCGCCGCCACAACCTGTTCTCGAATTTGATCAAGGGTAAAGCCGGCCACATTAATTCCCCGTTTGGGGCAGGTGCCCTGACAGAGACCGCAACCCTTGCATTTAGCCTTGTTAACCGTCACCCGCTTGGAAGTAATACCTTCCTCATTGGTAGATTCGGTCAGACTGATCGCATGGTAAGGGCAGACATCTATACAAAGAGCGCAACCATCACAGTTTTCCTTGACCACTTCAGCCTTGATGGCCTCCAGGTTGATGGACTGCTTGGAAAGCACTGTCGCCGCTCTTGCTGCCGCTGCCATGGCCTGGGAAATGGATTCCTCCACAGGCTTGGGATAGTGGGCAAGGCCGGCTACAAACAGCCCTTCTGTTGCAAAATCAACCGGGCGCAGTTTAGCGTGCGCTTCCTGGAAAAAGCCGTCACCGTCCACCGGCAATTTAAACAGGGTGCCGATCTTTTTGGCGTCGGGGTTAGCCAGAATGGCCTCGGCCAGCACTACTGCGTCTGCCTGGATGGATACCGGTCGGTGTAGGACATGGTCCATCACCTTGACTCGGAGACCGTGCTCTGCATCCTGTTTGACTTCAGGTGCACCGTACAGTTCGTAATTGATAAAAAGAACACCCATTTCGCGTGCTTTTTTATACAATGCCTCGCGCTCTCCATAGGAGCGGATGTCACGATACAGGATATAGATTTGCCTGCTTGGATCTTCACGCTTGAGCTTGATCGCCGTTGCAATGGAGTGGGTACAGCAGACCTTTGAACAATACAACCTGTCAGTCTGCCTGGAGCCGACGCACTGGATAAAGACCACCGATTTGACGGATTTGGTGTTTTTATCACCAACGCGGCGGGCAACATCAAACTCAATGCCGGTATAAACTCCTTTCAGCTTGCCGTAACCATATTCCGTCACTGGTCGGTAACGTTTTCCACCGGTAGCTATAACACCAGCTCCGTGGTCAATGGTTACGGTTGCACCGTCTTTCTTCTGCACCGTGGTTTTAAAGTTACCGATAAACCCTTCCACAGCGCTCACTTCTGCTTCCATGTGCAGGGTGATGTTATGATGTTCGTCGATACGCTGGGTCAACTGGGCGAGTTGCGGCTGGATATCTTCACCCTGCCAGGTGCGGTCAAGCCTTTTGGCAAAGCCGCACAGTTGGTCAGTTTTCTCAACCAGGTGGACAGGGTATCCCTGATCTGCCAGGTTAAGGGCCGAGGTCATTCCTGCAAGACCGCCACCAATGACCAGTGCGGTTTGATTGACATCAACCGACAGTTGGTAAAGTGGCTTTTGGGGAAGGACCTTGGCCACTGCCATCCGGATCAGATCTTTTGCTTTCTGAGTGGCCTTTTTCGGCTCAGCCCCGTGGACCCAGGAGTTCTGGTTACGGATATTGGCCATCTCAAACAGGTATTCATTGATCCCTGCTTCTTTCAGGGTCTCCCGGAAAAGCGGTTCATGGGTACGTGGGGTACAGGCTGCAACCACAATCCTGTTCAGTCCCTTTTCCCTGATCCGTTTTGCCATTTGGTCCTGGGTGTCCTGGGAGCAGGAAAAGAGGTTACGCTCTACGTAGACGACACCTGGCAGTGTTTCTGCATAGGCGGCAACGTTCTCAACATCCACAACGCCGGCGATATTGGATCCGCAATGACAGACAAAGACGCCAACTGCGGTTTCTTCGTTACTTATGTCACGCTCTTGGGGAAAGGTCTGCTGCTGGGTAAGGCTGCCTCTGGAATTGCTCAGTAACTGAGCAGCACCAGCTGCGGCAGCAGAGCCTTCCATAACCGATTGCGGAATATCCTTGGGCCCGGCAAAGGCGCCGCAGGTGAAAATACCCGGCTTTGAGGTGAGTACCGGCAGGAAGTTGGAGGTCTGGGCAAAGTTGCCGCTGGTCATGGCTATGCCCAGGTTGTCGGCAAGGTTGACCACCTCTTTTGGGGTTTCAAGGCCAACCGAAAGCACGACCATGTCGTAGAATTCCTCAATCTGGCGACCATCTTCGTTTATATAGTGAACCCTGAGGTCACCTTCTGCGTTGACAGGCTCGACTCCATGGATTCGACTCCGGATAAAACGGACACCCGAATCCTGTTTTGCCTTTTCATAGTAGCGGTCAAAATCTTTACCATGGGTTCGCATGTCCATGAAAAAGATACTGGTTTCCAGGCCTGGCGCATGATCCTTGGCAATAACAGCCTCTTTGATGGCATACATACAGCAAACCGAAGAGCAGTAGCCATTGCCGCATTTATTCTCGTCGCGGCTGCCGATACATTGCAGGAAAGCAACCTTACGGGCGGGTTTGCCGTCGGAGGGACGAATCAGATGCCCTTCGGTCGGCCCCGTTGCTGAACAGTACCGCTCAAGCTGCATGGTGGTGATGACATTTGGATACTTGCCATAGCCCCAGATGTTAGCCTCGCTGGGGTTAAAGGCCTGAAATCCTGGTGCCATGATGATCGAGCCCACGTTAATTTCGTGGATTTTTTCTTTATCATCAAAGTTGATGGCTCCTGCCGGGCAGACCTTTTCACAGGCACCACAGCGGCCCGGTTTGTTCAGATAGATACAGTTGTCCGGATCTATCTGGTATTTGAGAGGGACAGCCTGGGAGTATTTAACATAGATGGCCTTACGCTTGCCTGTACCGGCGTTGTATTCGTCTGTAACTTTTTTAGGACATTTTATCGCGCATTCACCACAGGCAATACATTTGTCCATATCCACATAGCGGGGAGATTCCTTGACGGTTACGGAAAAATCTCCTTCGCTGCCCTTGACGTCCATGACCTCAGATAAGGTCATCAGTTGTATATTTAAGTGCCGACCGCACTCAACCAATTTTGGCGCGATTATTCACATCGCGCAGTCGTTGGTGGGAAACGTCTTGTCCAGTTGGGCCATGGCACCGCCAATAGCCCCGCTGTTTTCCAGCAGATAGACAAAGTAACCGGAGTTGGCGAGGTCAAGCGCTGACTGCATTCCTGCAACCCCGCCCCCAACGACCATGACTGATCCGACAGTTTGATTTTGAGACACCGTTATTTCCTCCATAGTAACTTCGAATATTATTCGGCTGTTTCCTTATCAGCTTCCACTTCCTGGCCGGGAACGACCAGTGAGTCAGCAACCAGTTCCCAGAGATATTTGACTTCGATTCCAAGATCGAACTCTTTGTTCAGGGATTTCATGAGCTGATCCCTGCAGTTGTGACAGGGAGCAATGACAAGTTCTGCGCCGGTGTCTTCAATCTGTCTTGCCTTGACCCTGCCATAAAAAATGCGTTCTGCATTATATGGGAGTGCCCAGGCACCGCCGCCGGCTCCACAGCAGTAATTGAATTCACGGTTAGGTTCCATGTCCTGGAAGTCAGCACAGCATTCCTTGGTAATGATTCTGCCTTCCTCGTAATACCCGTAACCAAAAGCCTTTTCCGATTTCCTGCCGTAGTTGCAGGGATCGTGATAGGTAGCTTTCATGGTATGGAAATCTTGGCTGAGGGTAATCTGACCGGATTGGATGTATTCAAGCATCAGGTCGAAGACTGAGTATATTTTGATTTTTTCGAGTACTTCAGGAAACCATTTTTGCAACCCAGACCGGGTCGCGAAGTATGCATGGCCTCATTCGGGGAGGAGAAGGGCTTCGCAGCCGAGTTTCTCTATATTGTCGACAATTCTGCCGACAATGATTTTTTGCGACTTATCGTCACCGGAAAAAAGACCCCAGTTCACGCCTTCCCAGTTTTCACTGGCAACTGTCCAGTCCTCTTTTGCGGTGTGGAAAATTTTCCACCAGAACTTCATGTCATCGGGTTCGGCAAAAGGTTCCTTGGAGTTGATGGTTACCAACAGGCGAGCACCTTTTTTGTCGACTGGGACTGTAAACCCAGGGCACCCTTCTTCCTGCATTTCTTCCGCGAGATCTTCCAGCAAAAACAGAAAATCATCTTTTGGAATGCCAAGATTATTCCCTCGCTCAAGGCAGGTGGCAACACCTTTGTGGATCGGCCCCGGCACCTTGTCACGTTCCCTTTTGGAGCGCAGCTTCCGCATGAGGGCAACGATTTCAATGTTCATGGGACAAGCGTTTTCGCACTTGGCGCACATGGTACATTTCCATGGCCAGGTGGAATCAACTAGCTCGTCTTCCAGGCCAAACATAGCCATGCGTACTATTTTGCGGGGATCAAGGTCATCAACGCCTGCAATGGGACAGGCGCTGGCGCAGGTGCCGCATGTCAGGCAGGCATCGGCCCAGGAAGGATCCGTATAAAGGCTGTCTGTTTTTCGGTTGTTGAGGTCAATGGCATGGTTGCCGTTCTCCATTTCCGCCAGAGACTTAATTTCTTCGACCTCAATGGCCATGTTGACATCAACCTTGGGTACACGACCGAATTTGTCGCAGAGTTTAATGTACTCAGCAACATCCATCATGTAGCGTTTTCCAGGCCCTTCTTTGGCCGGTATGGTCCCAGTCCTGATCCAGTCGCGGATGGTGTTGCGGCGAACACCAATTTCCTCGGCCAGATCAGACGCTTTGAATTCATACATCATAGTACTGTCACCTCATTTGTGAGTCGCAGACACAATGTCCATTATCAAGTTGCAGGCAGTCGGCACTGCCTGTTGTATATCCAGTGAGAGGCCCTCAGTAACCTCTTCTGCCGGTTCGCTGATTTGAGCTACAACAATTGAAACCTTCACCTTGGTAAACTCCTGCAGTTCCTGCAGCATATTGACGGTCGGGAACTGATGGAGGGAAAAATCGTGTATTTTCTGGGCGGGAATGGCATCCGGGTCGATAGTGAAAACCTCGCCCGGTTGCCGGTCTTCGCGGTCTATGGAGTCAACAATGATGATATGTTTCGGGCGTAGTGTTTCGGCCAGCAGAAAATCAAAGAGCTGGTCTCGAATCGATGTTCCGGCATCTATTGCCTCAACCTTTTCCGGGAGAGCGTTGTCTTTGTTTAAAGCGTTGATAACAGCCGGCCCAAAACCGTCGTCACCAAGATAGATGTTTCCGCAGCCAAAAATAACAACATCAGGGGCTGTAAATTTTTCTACAGGGAAAGCAGAAGTGAAATCTACGGTGTGCTTATTGTGTAAACTGTCTGGAAAGGATGCCATTTTTCTCCTACTCATGCAGTCAAACTGGTTGGTGTGGTGTAGAATTTATCTCGTATAGTACCATCCTGGAAGCTATGCAAGCGATTTTTGTTGCAAATATGCAATGTTTACACTTTGCACAATTCGCATATCGAAAATCTAAGTTTTCCGAAATGGTGACAACTATTGATTCCTATTGAAGGATTTTGAATTGCTGTGTTGGAGAAGGCAGGAAAATACGTGGTGTGAAAAAAAATCACCGCTAAGTGGTGATGGAGAGCTCAGATAAATTGAATTGATACAATAAGATAAGTTTAATTGATTTTAGAGGGGCCTAACAATGAAGGAGGTGGGAAAGGGTCTTTTTCGATGAGTTGTGATCTTATAAACTGAGGTTTGTAAGGCACCATCAACTCACCGAACACGTAACATCAGGTTTGAGGTGTTTGTGTGGGTGCAGCCAACACCTCGTCTTCGACAAAGACCAATCGTTTATCAACCGTACTGTGATTGAAAAAGAGGATCACCAGCAGCCAGCAGTAACAAACTACGGCCAAGATGGCATAAAGAGGAAAGAAGTAACCAAGAGGGCAAAGAATGAAGACTGTTACCCAGTGGAGGATTATTAGCTTTTGCGAGTGGAGCTGGATAGGAAAATCCGCATGCCGACTGATTACGGCCATACCACTGAGGTTCCATCCGTAGAGTGCGGTAAAGGCATGGAGCCGCAGTAACGGGTGGCTGATCTCTTGTGTATAATATTGGGAAAATGACAGCAGGATATAGGCAATCCCGGTTATAGAGGTGATGAGCAGAAACATGATGCCGGAGGTGAGGAAAGTTTTTTGCTGTAGTCGTATACCTTTTTGCCAATAGAGGTAGAGAATATAGACAACTGCCAGAAAAAGAATGGTCGCTATTACCACTTGAGAAATAAAAAATTCTGCAAGAATAAATAGAAAAAAAATGATAACGCCCAGATTAATGGTCCAGAAGGCTGCTTCCTTAAATACTGCAGTGATTTGGATGCCGTCATTTCTCATAAGCGAAAAAATGACTGACATGGAGATCAGGGAAATCGGGAAAGAAAAGCCAAGAAAAAAAGTGTCGAGCTTTAGTTTTTCAATAGTGAACCAGTGCAGGTAGACAGAGTTGAGAATCACTGGGCTGGAAAAGATCAAGGCCAGGGAAAGGCAGAGCAGCGCTGCCTGGTGAAATTTTCTGGCCACACTTTCCTGTCGCGAAAATAATGCTCTTGGGAAACAGCAGTCAAAGTGGGTCATTCGCACCTTCTCCGTAATTACGGCGAGGCAGAGCGGAATGATCAATGCTGGGATATACCACTGCATGAAGGCACAAAAGGCAAAAGCAAGTGCCAAGCCGAGAAAAACCTGGCCTCGTTTGGAGAGTTGGGGTTTATCCTCGGTAAAATAAATGAGGAGTGTCCCGCCGCTGCAAAGGTTGAAAAGAAAGATATGCAGTCGTTCAAAATTGAGTATTTCAGGGGCAACCAGATGATGAAGAAACCCACAGCCAAGGGCGATGGTCATCATGGCCAACAGTAATGATTTCAGTTTCCAGCTCACTGTTATTAACTTCCGATATGATGTTGAGATTATTTTTTGCCCAAAAGTGTTTTCAGGGCGGTTTCCAGGGAGGGGTGGCGAAAGGTAAAACCCGATTGCTGCAGCTTGTCTGTTGCAACCCGACATCCGCCGAGCAGTACTTCAGAAGCCATCTGCCCGTACAGCGTTTTCAGCGCACGCGCAGGAATACCAGGCAAAAGGGGGCGTCCCACGACCGTAGCCAGGGTGCGCATCAGTGCGGCATTGGTGACCGGTTCCGGGGCCGCAATGTTGACCGGTCCGCAAAGGGTATCGCAATGCAGGGCATGGAGCATGGCCGATATCATGTCATCAATACTGATCCAGCTGATGTACTGCTCGCCTGATCCGAAACTTTTAAAAAAACCGACAGGAGACGTGCCAAGGAGGCGCTGCAGCGCTCCGCCTTTGGGGCTGAGCACCACACCTATGCGCATAAAAACCGTTCTGATCCCCGCTTGTTCGGCAGGTGTGGCTGATCGTTCCCAGAGCGAACAGACATCGGAAATAAAATCGGTCCCGGACAGATCCTCTTCGCGCATGCAGCAATCTTGGCAGTCACCGTAAAACCCGACTGCAGACGCACTGAGCAAGACCTTAGGCTTATGGGCGAGTGCGGCAATGGTTCTTGCGATCAACCCTGTTCCCTGTTCGCGGCTGGCAATCACCCGCTGTTTTTTTGCATCGCTCCAACGACCTTCACCTATATTGTCACCTGCCAGGTGGATTACCCCGTCAAGCTCCGGTAGGGCCTTGGTGTCTATGATACCCTGTTCCGGATTCCAAAATATTTCATTTTTTGCGGGGTCTGGTGTCCTTCTTACCAGCCGCCATACTTGATGGCCGCCTGTCGTCAGTAAAGGGCAGAGCGCCCGGCCTAGGACACCGCTGGCTCCGGTGATCAGGATGCGCATCGGTTTGCTGCTGTATTTTTTATGGAGCTCGATATCACCTCGCAACGTCGCATGGCGATAAGAAAATATCCTTTCCAGCATGGACTCAACCATACGCTCCGAAAAATCGGGCAAGAGCGAGTGGACGGGCAGTCTGTATACGATACTGTCTTCCAGTTTGCTTCCTTGTGGATCGGTATAGAACAAGTGGCTGTGCTCCCAGCGGGCAAATGGCCCCTTGTGCTGGATGTCTTTGAACATCACACCTGGAATGTCTTCCACGTGGCGTGCGTGCCACTGGTAAGGGATGGGGCCTGCATGCAGTTTCAGGGTGGTGGTTCCTCCTGGAGCTATTCCTCCCTGTTTGGCAATAACAGAGGTGTTTTCCCAGGGAGGAATCAACCTTTCCAGAGCACCTTCACGGCTATGCCAGGCGTACAATTCGTACGGGGAACAGGGAAAGCTGGAGGCGTAGGTAAAGGTTTTGTCTTCAGCCACGAAGTATCTCCTGCAGCGCGGGTTTTAGTTCCGGATAGGAAAAAATGTACCCATGGTTTTCAAGGGCCTCGGGAATAGTTTTTTGTCCCTGGAGTAACGATTCGCCAAATTCTCCAAGGATAAGCTTCATTATAAAGGCCGGGGTCGGAAGAAATGCCGGACGATTGATAACCTGGCCAAGTTGACGAGCAAATTCTTTTTGGCGAACAGCCTGTGGAGCTGTAAAGTTGAAGGCGCCATGGATGTCATCACCGAGCAGGATGAAGAGAATGGCGTTTATGATGTCATCAAGGTGGATCCAGGGAAACCATTGTTTTCCAGAACCGATCGGTCCTCCAAGGCCAAATTTAAAGGGCAGTTTCATGGTCTGTATCGCACCGCCTCCTTTACCAAGGACCACACCAAACCGCATCAAGGCAACCCTGCTCCCCTTTTGCTCTGCTCGGAGAGCCTCATTTTCCCAGTCGCGACATACTTTGGCCAGAAAGTCTGTTCCATTCTCAGCTGTTTCTCTTTTTTCATGTTCGCCTCCATCACCATAGTAGCCTGCTGCAGAGGTGCTGAGCAGGATCGTGTCTGCATTGGAGGGGATAGCCTCAACCAAGTGACGGGTCGTGAGTACACGGCTATTGTAAATCTTTTCCTTGTAGCTGGCGGTCCAGAGATTGAATACAGAACGACCGGCCAGGTTGACAAAGGCTTCGTGGTCGGCAACGCTTAGCTGCCATTCACCTGGCTTGCTGGTATCGGCGGAAATATAGTTCAGATGTGGGTGAGATGGGAGACGGCATTGACTGCTGCTGCCGAGTATGGTGGTTTCATGGCCAAGTTCCAGTAAACGCGCGGTCAGTGCCGCACCGACAAAACCGGTTCCTCCGGTAATGAAAATCTTCATTGGCTCCTCCTCTCTGTTGTGGCATAGGCTCAAAATGGTAAGTCTTCTTTGGTAGCTTGTAGCGTTGCCTGTTTCCGGCTAAAGATGAACTTTGTAACAATTTATAATCATTTGAGATTGTTTGCCCACTCATTTCTTGAAAATAGAGTTGAATTTAGCAGACACAACGTGCTGCGTTTATTTGAATCTTTTGTGCTCCTTGCATACCTGGTACCCATAGAGGATTCGCATACAAGCAGTGAAAAAGCAACAGCTGCCAAAAAACCAGGCAACAGGTTGAAAGAAGACTGGAAACAGGCAGCAGGCGGCAAAAAAGAAAATGGTTTCCGTGCCCTCTGTGAGCCCACCTAGATAGTAAAATCCTTTGTTGGGGAGGCGGAGGCTGATCAGCTGAAAACGTTCTGCCATAATCGAAAAGGCAAGAAAACTCGCACTGGTGCCCATAAAAGAAAAAAGGAGGAAGGACGCTGCAAGGCTGTTCTCGGCAGGGTTGCTGAGTCCAAAGCCAAAAACCACTGCCGCGTAGAAAAGAAAGTCCAGTACAATGTCCAGAAAGGCGCCGCTTTCAGTAGGCTGGGTGAGTCTGGCCAGTGGGCCGTCCAGTCCGTCTGCCAGGCGATTGACGAGAATGACAGCAAGCGTTGTCAGGTAGCAGTGCTTCCATAGCAAGGGGATAACAAACAGGCCCACTGCAAAACCGCTGAGAGTGACCTGGTTCGCACTGATGCCGCATCGGCTGAGGGCAAGGGCTCCTTGGGGCAGCGGTTTGTTGAGTAATTTGAGGGAGAGTCGGTCAAGCATGGCTGCCTCTTTTGACTCCCTTTGCACGTTGATATAAGCGGGCGAGTCGAGCAGGAGGGATGCCCATCAGGTGACCAATGATAATCAGCTGGTTTATAAGGGTGGTTTTGACAATACCCATGTTGTCCCACCTGCGGCTGGAGGTGATCACGGCCTGGGGCAGGGTTATGATTTTTCCTCTTTTGCCTAGGCTGCGTACAAAATAATAGTCTTCCATTATGGGCAGGTTGGGGAAACCACCAACAGCTCGAAACGTTGCAGCTGTGGTAAAAAGCCCCTGGTCGCCATAAGGCAGCTGCAATATTTTTGAGCGGAGATTGGCTCCGGCAGCAATACAGTGCAATGACCAGTGTGCACTGTCTATATACAGGGAAAAAGCCCCGCACGATACATCGGGTATTTGCAGGGCTTGCGTAATGAGGGGGGCGTACCCTTTGGGGAGTAGGGTGTCTCCGTGGAGGAAGAGCAGGATGGTTCCTGCTGCATGATATGCACCAGCGTTCATCTGTGTAGCCCTACCTGGCGGACTATGGATAACTGTCGCACCTGCCAGGGTAGCCAGTTCCTCGGTATTGTCGGTGCTGCCGCCATCCACCACCACTATTTCGATTGTATCGCCGGCCTCAATGGTATCGATCACAGTGGTAATGGTTGCAGCTTCGTTGAGGGTGGGGATAATAATCGAAAGCATTGTGTTCATCCCAGCAGCTCACTTGGCAGGGTGTCAAGATCATCTGGTCGGTCGATATCGGGCAGCAGGGGAAGCGGAGCAAAGGTGATGTGATGCTTTTTGAGTGCGGCAATGGTTTGTTTGCATACCTTGGAGGTGGACCAGGTAATGTCTGTAAACAGTGAGGATAAAAGCCAGGGTAGGGCCTGCCGGTGAATACCAATCAGATAATAACCGCCGTCAGTGGATGGGCCGATAACTGCCGTATGGCTTGTAAGGTCGCTGAAGGCTTTTTTTAACAGGGGCGTGTCAATGGCAGGAAT
This sequence comes from Desulfogranum marinum, assembly GCF_016918565.1. Classification (GTDB taxonomy): domain Bacteria; phylum Desulfobacterota; class Desulfobulbia; order Desulfobulbales; family Desulfobulbaceae; genus Desulfogranum; species Desulfogranum marinum. The sequence continues at coordinate 26,041 of NZ_JAFFQD010000006.1, read as the reverse complement.
GTCGCACCCTATAAGAATAATATGCTCTGCACCATCAGTGTAGCCATCCATAAAGGCGTTATACATACGCATGCCAATATCTTTGCCGTGCTGTTTTACATAGCGAAATTCCTTGCCCAACCATTGTTCCATCTGCCGCACTGTACCGCCATCGTAGTAGACGAAAATATCTGTTGCTTGATCACTGCGGAGCAGCAGAGCCTGTTGTATCATCAGCTCCGTCATTTTTCGCTGCAGCTCAGCCGCACCATGTGGACCGAGCTGTGGTATCAGCCGTGTTTTAGTCGTTCCTGGTTGTGGGAAACGGGTAAAGAGGATAAGGCGTCTCGGGGCGTACATGGGACTGGTAATAATCAGAACCGAATAAAAGGGGAAAAAAGGGAGCGTATAAACGTGGCATCCATATAGCGGGTCAGTGTTTTCCAGGTTTGCTCATTGCGTACTCCTGCAAAATCCTGTTGATAAGCAACCCATGCCATGGCTGACCAGGAAATGCCGCGCAAGAGCACATAAGGCATTTTTAATCGCATGCGCTCATCCAAGGTATCTTTGAGGGACTGATTGTGTATGTGTTGTGTGTAGGTGTTTAAAAAAAGCTTGGTTGACAAAGTATCAATACGGTAGTCTGTTTTCCAGAGGGTTGTCAATGGGGAGATAAAGTGGCACAGGTCACTTGAGGGGTCTCCCCAGCGTGGCATTTCCCAGTCAATGAGGTGGATGGTGTCGTTTGTTGGGTTAACGATGAAATTGCCGGAATTGACCTCGGTGTTCACGATGCATTGGTAGGGAGCATCCAGGTAATATGTTTCCTTTGTTTTGTTCTCCGCTGCCCAGGCCAGGATATCCTCCAGCAGGGAGGCTATTTTTCGGTCAGCAATGGGGGCCTTGAAATAGCTCTCCAGCAGTCCGCTGCATTCATCAAAAATAAGGGTCAGTGGTTGTTCTTCTCTGATCAGGTGGTTGTTTTCCGGGGCCACCTGAACTTGATGGATCGTACTGAATACCTTGGCTGCTGCTGCAATGTCGGTGGTGTAATTCAGCGACCTTCCCGGCAGGTATTCCATGATCAATATCCCCTTGTCTATCAGCTCTTTGCTGTCATCCACATGGTAGGGCTGTGGTGTAACTCCGGAGTGGCGAAGAAGCTGCAGCGCGTTGTATTCGTAGAGGATTTGGTCTGGTCGATTGATCTGGGAGGCAATATTGATCCGGAACACTGCTTTCGACATCGGTCCGGAAAGCAGGTAATTGATATTGTATTCTCCTTGAGCCAGTGGCTTGACCGATATGGCTGCAGGCTTGTCGCCACCTGGAAACGGCGGTTTTATTTGCTCAAGGTAGTTCATAACCTTGGACTGATATTCGGCAAAAGGGGAATCGTTTGAAAAAGAATTGTTAGAGTCCATGGTTACCGGTAGGGTGTAAAGTAAATGTATGCATTATTTTGATTGTCTTCTCCTCATAACATAAGAGCTTCCCGAGTTAGTTGGAATTGTACATTATTCTGCACCCCTTTGGGGCGCTAATTCGCGTTTTGGCCGTGATCGTCAATATTGCTCATATGCGTTTCTAGCGACATTTGGACAATGGGGCACGAGAAGTATCCTTGTCTTGAAGAAAAAACGGCTACAGCAATGCTCCAGTGAGTGTTTGCGGAATACACTAAAAACCGAGTCGATCTAAAATCGAAAAATATATGGCACAAAATGAGAGGCTGAACAAGCCATTCGGAGTACATAAAGGTATTGTGTGATCCCCAACAGATCCAGTAAAGATAGGATTTTTTCACCAGCACCATTTGAAGGTAACGACAATACAGAGCAGGGCAACGTAATGAAGTTTGCTTCCTATTACTGACGCCCGACCCATCTTAAACCTACTTCTTAAGAGGAATAACAACTTGGAAACAGATTTCAAAACCAATCTCCTTAAAATGGCTAACAGAATAAGAACGGATGCCGGCTATGAAGTAAACAATGATTACCACAAGTCATCATCCTTGGTAGCGTCCGATATAATGGTCAAAATTCATGCCGCCAAGTTAATCTTTCCATCTGCCGAATCACTTGGTGTTAACGATGCTATTACAAGTTCTATTATGATGTGTTTGATATGTTCCAGTATAGCCGACAATTTGGATAACGAAGGGGTGAAAGTTGATGTAGCTGAAATTGTAAATGAAACAGGCAAGACCATTTATGCACTTCTCGCAGAAGACACCGCGCAGACAATCGTTAACAAAGGTTTTGAGAACTATCTGGTGCTGGTAAATGCCGTTACCACACAAGAGCAGATTAAAAAGTTTATCGAGACAATGTCCAAAATAACTACCTCATACATTGTATCATCCAATATGAATAGTGATCAGGAAGTGCAGGAAAAAGTGATGTATGTCTATGGCCAGCAGTTTGACCAGTTAAAACAGACGCTTGCTTAAGTGTGGGGATCCGGGCCGGGTGGCTCGTGAGGAAAAAAGGAGCAGGTTCTGCTTATTTTTTCCGTTGGTGCGGAGATGTCATTGACAGAGGAACTCTCCGTTTTCCAATGGACATTGCTTGTCATGACTGTCACTTGAAATATTTTAAAAAAGATGCCTTGAATATTGGCTTTTTCCTTTTCGCCGGAAAGCGTTTTTTTATCATCTTATCATTATACTGCCTATGTCGATCTCGAATCTGTCCGTTGATGAACTCCGTCTCACCGTTAATCCCGACGCGCTTGGGTTTGCCGACACCTCGGAACTGCTGGGACAATCGCTGCCTTGGATTGGACAGGAACGTGCTGAAAACGCCGCGCGCTTCGGGCTGGAAATGGAACAGGCGGATTATAACCTGTTCGTACTGGGTGAGGTCGGTAGTGGCCGCTCTTCGCTTCTCCAACAGGCTATGCAGGAGGTAGCCTCAAAAAGACCGACTCCGCCAGACTTGTGCTACTTGCATAATTTCGACACGCCGAAACATCCCTGCGCGGTACGCCTGCCCCCAGGGCAGGGTCGTTTGCTCCGCCAATACATGGACCGCATGATGAAGAATTTGTTGACGGAAATACCGCTTCAGCTTGATGGCCCGGATTTTAAGGTGGAAAGCGAGCGGATAGAAAAATCCTACAATGAGGAAGAATCCAAGGCCTTTGCTGAACTTGAAACCTTTGGCGAAGCTCGTCATTTCAGGATGCACCGCGAAGCCAATCAGATACTCTTCACCCTGCACGGTAAGAAGGGGCATGCCATGACCGAGAATGAAATGCTTGCCTTGCCCAAGGGGCGACGTACCGCTATCGCAAAGGCAGAGCAGGAACTGCTCGCCGAAATCAATCGTTATTTCGAGAAAACCCGTCCTTTGGAACGGACGAAGAATGAGGCCCTTGCTGCCTTGGGTCGTCAGGTGGTCAAACCGCTGCTGGAGAGCGAGTTACAAAAAATTCGAACTGCACTGGAGATCAATGATTCCGCCAAGCTCGACGTCTATCTGGATCAGGTTATGGGCGACCTGCTCGACAATCTGGAATTATTCAAAGCGTCTGAAACCGATGATGAGCTGCGCACAGAAACGTTAAACAAGGTGCTGTCTCACTATCAGGTTAATTTGGTGGTGGACAATCACGGCTTGGATGGAGCGCCGGTTATCGTTGAAGACAATCCCGTGTTTCGTTCACTGTTCGGCAGCATTGAGTACCAAACCGAGAGCGACGTGCTGGTAACGGGATTTTCCCGTATCCACGCAGGTAGCCTGCACAAAGCTCATGGAGGCTTTCTGATGCTCCATCTTCGTGATCTGCTCACAGACCCTCTGGTGTGGGAAAAACTGCGACGTTTTTTTCGCAGCGGACGCCTCCAGATTGAGGAGCCAGGCACCGCCTTTGCTCCGATAGCGGCTGTTTCGCTTGTGCCCGAAGCGGTTGACGCCACCGTAAAGGTCGTTCTGATCGGCTCGCGCGAGCTCTATTATGAATTACAAGAGGGTGATCTCGAATTTGCTCGCCGTTTCCGGGTGAAGGTGGACTTTGCCGGCCGATTTGCCGCCAACGATGATACGCGTCGCGCTTCGGCAATCTTTGTTGCGCATACCTGTCAAAAACTGGACCTGCCCCATTTCTCAGCAGCTGCGGTCGCGCGTCTGTTGGAACAGGGCCATCGCGAAGTAGAAGACCGCTCACGCCAAAGTGCCATCTTTGGCCGCACCAAGGCGCTGGTAATGGAAAGTGCCGTCCTGTGCCGGAAACAAGACGCTTGCCTGGTCGAGGCGAGTGATGTCGATGCGGCTCTGGCTGCACGCAAACTGCGTCATGATTATCCTGAGCAGCGTATGCTGGAAGCCATCGTCGAAGGCGAGGTGCTGATTTCCCTGCATGGAAGTCAGGTCGGTCGGCTTAACGCCTTGACCGTCGCGGACTCGGGGGATCATTGCTTCGGTTTCCCCATGCGGGTCACTGCGCGGACCTATGCGGGTGAAGATGGGCTGATGAACATCGAGCGCGAGGTGGAGATGTCCGGTCCTGTCCACGACAAGGGGGTGCTCATCCTCCAAAACTATCTGTCAGCGCTGTTTGCACGCAACGCCCCTCTGGCCCTCAATGCTTCTCTTGTTTTTGAGCAGGAATACAGCGGCATCGAAGGCGATTCTGCCTCCTGTGCCGAATTGTATGCCTTACTCTCGTCGTTGTCCGGATTGCCGCTCAAGCAGGGCATAGCGGTGACCGGTGCACTCAATCAGCACGGCGATGTACTCCCGGTGGGCGGGATCAATGAAAAGATCGAAGGTTATTTCAAGGTCTGCGCCGCTGCCGGACTGGACGGCAGTCAGGGCGTGCTGATGCCGCATCGAAATCGTCGCCACTTGATGCTCGATCACCAGATACTCGAAGCTGTGGGCCAGGGGTTGTTTCATATTCATGCGGTAGAGCATGTCTCCGACGGACTGGAACTGCTCACCGGAGTAGTGGCGGGCTGCGCAAACAAAAACGGCGTCTTTCCACGCGGCAGCGCGTTGAGCCATGCCCAGAGAACCCTGCTGGCTTATCGAAAGGCTTGTCGGGACTCGCAACACGGCAAGACGGTGGACAAGCATTCGCCTTGAGCATGGTACTACGAAGAGGTGTTCGGGGAGCGATCAATCTAGAGCTACGAAATAGTAAGATCAGGCTGTTCCTGTTCGCCGAATATACGCTGAGTGACTTTTTAGAATTACATAGCAAGAATCTGAGTGTTTCTTTTCATGCGGATTGTATCATGTTTCTCCAATCGAAATAAGTATCCAAGGGAAAAAGCACATGCAATCCACTGTAAAGTCAATGAGCCCTTATGAGTGGCTACTGTTAGTCGTTTTGTCAATTTTATGGGGCGGTTCTTTTTTCTTTGTCGGGGTGGCGGTCGAAGCTCTTCCTCCGCTTACCATTGTCACTCTCCGTGTGTCTTTAGCAGCAATTGCCCTTTGGGGAGTTGTCTGCTTTTGCGGTTTGAGAGTGCCATCTAATCCCACCGTATGGCTTGCATTCATCGGTATGGGTATTTTGAACAATGTTATTCCATTTGTTTTAATCGTTTGGGGGCAGACCCATATTGCGAGTGGACTGGCCTCGATACTCAATGCAACCACGCCGTTATTTACAGTTGTTGCAGCGCATTTTCTGACCAGTGATGAAAAGATGTCCACGCTCAAGATTTTGGGCGTCATCTTTGGTCTGATCGGTGTTGTAATAATGATTGGGCAGGAAGCGTTTGGGGGACAGGGAGGCAGTATTCTCGGGCAGATCGCTGTGCTGGGGGCTGCAATTTCCTATTCTTTTGCAGGGATTTATGGACGTCGCTTCAAGCGGTTAGGCCTACAGCCTGTTGTAACTGCAACAGGACAGGTAACGGCCTCCAGTCTGCTGCTTATTCCTGTTGCCTTGTTTTATGATCATCCCTTTACGTTACCAGTTCCTGATGTTGAGGTGTGGCTGGCGATCCTTTGTTTAGCCCTGTTCTCTACAGCGCTTGCTTATATTCTTTATTTCCGCATCCTGTCAGCTGCAGGAGCTACTAATGTGCTCCTTGTTACATTGCTCGTGCCTGTCAGCGCGATAGTGCTTGGAACAGCCATTCTCGGCGAACAGCTTGAACTCAAGCATATGGTCGGTATGGGTATGATTAGTCTTGGCTTGTTGACGATAGATGGTCGTCTGTTGCAATTAATAGGTGATAGATTCCGCATTCAGCCAGTTTGCCAAAAAAAGAATGGTTAATGGATAGGGGCCCAAAATGGCCGATGCGCAATTCAGTACAGATGGTGCCAGGTGGAAAGCCGTTGTCTCTAACGATTCGAGCGCTGATGGTGCATTCTATTATGCAGTAAAAACTACGGGCGTGTATTGTCGCCCGAGCTGTACATCCAGATTACCCAACCGGCCAAATACAGAGTATTTTGCAACCTGTGCCGAGGCCGAAGCGGCAGGTTATCGAGCATGCAAAAGGTGTAGACCCACGGAAACGTCAAAGGTCGAGGGGCTTGAGCAGAAGATCATTCATGCATGCAGGATTATAGAAGAAAGTGAAAAATTTCTCCCATTAGACAAATTAGCAATGCTCGTAAATTTGAGCCCTTATCATTTCCATCGACTTTTCAAAAAGATAGTTGGTGTGACTCCAAAGCAATATGCTGCCAGGCATCAATCACTGCGTTTTCAAAAAAATCTCAAAACAAGTCCATCTATTACTGATGCGATTTATTCCGCTGGATATGGTTCCAGTGGCAGCGCCTATGATAAGAAACGAGACCAATTAGCAATGAAGCCTACGGTCTATCGCAAAGGAGCCGCAGGAGTACTGATAACCTATGGAGTTGCTCCGTGTTTTCTCGGGTGGATAATTGTTGCCGCAACTGACCGAGGAATCTGCGCGATTGAGTTTGGAGACAATGCAGACATGCTTCCAGAACTGATTCAGACGCGATTTCCAAATGCTCAGTTCAACAGGGATGATGTCGAATTTAAGGGGCTGGTTAACGACGTTGTCGATTTTATAGAATCACCAGAAGATACGTTTCAGCTGCCTCTTGATATTCAAGGAACAGCTTTTCAACAACAGGTCTGGGAAGTCCTAAGAGAGATAAAACCGGGCGAAACAAAGAGCTATACCGATGTAGCTGCGCGTATTGGCAAACCAAACGCGGTCCGGGCTGTAGCATCTGCATGTGCTTCCAACAAACTAGCAGTAGCTATCCCATGCCACAGAGTTGTATCGAAATCTGGAAAAACGGGTGGGTATCGATGGGGAAAGGAACGTAAGAAAAGACTGCTTGCATGTGAACAAGAGTCAACCGGGTAAATAGGCAGGCTCTAGGGCTTATGTATAAGCAGTCTATTTGTGTTGAACAGTTACTAACGTAGAACATTTAAGGAAAGTCAAATGCAACTCGTCGTAAAAAATGATTGCGTCGGAATTGAATGGGAAGATGTCGCAGCAACGTTGCAACTCGCTGGTATGGCATTTCATGACCCTGATAAACACCGGAGAGCCTTTGAAGCCAGCTATGCGGTCGTTTTCCTGTACGATAGCGGAAAACTGATAGGATTTGGGAGAGCTATTTCAGACGGAGAGTATCAAGCAGCAATCTACGATTGTGCAGTTACTCCAAGCTATCAAGGCAAAGGGCTGGGAAGGGTGATTATGGAGAATCTTCATGCCGGTATCGCCCATTGCAACATCATTTTGTATGCATCCCCGGGAAAAGAAGGATTCTATGAAAAATACCATTTTCGAAGAATGAAAACCGGTATGGCGTTGTTTACTGACCGGGATGCGAAAAAAGAGAAGGGGTTCACCGAATAAGCTCTTCGACTTCGTCGAGGTAGCAATCATATACCTATGATAGTTCCATAACCCGGACTCCCGGGGAAGAGGGAGCAGGCATGCTTCCCATGATGTTTCGCCTTACGTATATATACATCTGGCCCCCTGTGGTGTATAATGATGGAATTCTAATTGTTTCGCTGTGGCGGGACTGGTATTGTTAGATTCTTATGTGTTAAATGAACGGAGGCCGTAGTAGCTGGGTATCCTGCTGTTGCTGTCCAATTTTGTTGTTTTTATTCATCGACTGCAGGTGGTCTTGGGTATGGAATCATTTGAATGGGGAGCGCAATTTGTTTTAGGCATTGCTGATGTCGATGAGCAGCATCAGTGCCTAGTGGCTATTATAAACAGGTTCGGAGAGGCCGTGACTGAAAATGTGCTTGATGAAAAGTTCGTCAGTGGCATTCTGGAAGAACTTGCTGAGTACGCTCAGACTCATTTTGCATGCGAAGAAAAGTTGATGCATGGACATAATGTTGATCCCAGACATGTTACGCCTCATGTTGTTGAGCACCATGATTTTTTTGTTGATGTTGCTGGTTTTACCAATTCGATTACTCCAGGCAACCAGAAAGGATATCGATCGCTGTTTGAATACCTTGTCCATTGGCTTGCTTACCACATACTGGGAACAGACCGCGACATGGCTCTTCAGATCGCTAACATTGAAGAGGGCTTCGATCCAGCACAAGCGTATAATAAAGAAAAACGAGCTGTCAGCAAGTCGACAGAACCATTGCTAACCGCTTTAAATGGTCTTTTTGCTCTTGTTTCTGAGCGAAATAAAGCGCTTTCCCAATTAAATCAAACATTGGAAATACGGGTAGCAGAACAAACGCGTGACCTGCTGAAAGCCAATGAAGCACTGGAACACATATCTATTACAGATCCTTTGACCCAGCTCCCCAACAGACGATTTGCCATGAGGCAGCTGCGCTTGTTGTGGGACGAAGCGCTTTCGAACCATCAGCCGTTGGCCTGTCTTATGATAGATGCTGATGGTTTTAAGACTATTAATGATACGTATGGCCATGATGCCGGTGATCATGTTCTCCAGCAGCTTGCCAACGAATTACGTGACGCTGTGCGAAGTGATGATATTGTGTGCAGATTGGGAGGTGACGAATTTTTTGCCATTTGCCCCAATACCGATCTCGATGGGGGGCTGCATGTTGCCAATCAGATTAGGAGGAAGGTAGCTGCGCTTAAGGTCCCAGCCGGCAAGGGCTATTGGGCTGGATCTGTCAGTATAGGTGTTGCCGTAAAACGCGCTGAAATGAAAGACATTGAGGCACTTATAAAAGCTGCTGATGAGGGTGTCTATATTGCCAAAAAAGATGGAAGGAATTGCGTCAGGACAAGGTAATGAAGAAGGCGTGCCACTTTTTTTATTGATATCCCCTTGCAGGGAGGCGAAAACAAAACGTGTTGTACGCGTTTTGTTCGGTCAAGATCGAAGTGATTATTGTTGCATATTTGAATTTGGTGCATCTTTAATCGGAAAATATGGGGTTACGATTAAAGGTAGCTTTCAACTAAGAGCTAAAAGTTGTCGCTCTACCCCGAGCTGTAACTGTTCAGTAGTGTTTGATGCATCTTGCTAATGCTATGCTTTTTTTGTCTCATTGTACGTTGAGGTAAGCATAGATTCCGTGGGTTGCCTGTGAGTTACACCTGTTCAACTGTAAGGAGGTCGCATGTTCCAGTGTATTCTCCGATTGACCACTTTGCCTCAACCCTTTCCGCCCGTAAAGCCTGACTCGCTTATCCCCGATTTGAGCCCTTTTTCGGGGGCCGATCCTTTTTCATATAAAAAACAATATGACCTAAATCCTGCAACTGCCAAGTTTGCCGAAGGTGCGAGGCTGCGTACACGCAGACGTACTGTAGTACTTCAAGTGTTCGCAAACAAAGCAGATTCGGTAAAATCGACATGCAAGATTTAGGTATGACCTTGTTTAATCGATGCTACCCATCAGGCAAAGCAGGATAGTATCACAATTAACGCTCATGAACCCCTTTTAATCAACACATTTTGCAGCATTCAACCAATGGAGGCGGACATATGTTTATGCGGAAAATGATGGTTGTAGTTGGATTAATAGGTTTTTTAACGGTACCTGTATTTGCGGTAGAAGAGGCAGAACTCCCTGTAGCCGTTTACAAATCAAAGGAAATGATTGTAACCGCCAATCCTTTGGCAACTGCTGCCGGTGAGGAGATACTGAAAAAAGGCGGTACCGCTGCCGATGCCATGATCGTTGCGCAAACAGTTTTAGGACTGGTAGAGTCGCAGTCAAGTGGAATTGGCGGGGGGGCATTTGTTGTGTACTATGATGCAAAATCGAAAAAGCTCACCACGTTTGATGCAAGGGAAAAAGCCCCGTTGGCGGCTACGGAGAAGCGTTTCTACGATGCGGATGGAAACAAACTCAGCTGGTATACGGCATGGCAAAGTGGTCTTTCCATTGGGGTGCCAGGTGTACCAAAACTCATGGAAACCATGCATGCGAAGTATGGCAGGTTGCCCTGGCCGAGCCTCTTTCATCCTGCACAACAGTTGGCCGGCAAAGGATTTAAGTTAACAAAGCGGACCAGCTCTCAAGTTGAAGAGCTCTTGCAGAAAAACACATCTTGCCTTGATAAGGATAGAATCTATTTCCGTGATCCCGCAGCCTTTGCTTATTTCGTTAATCCAGATGACTGTACCGCAAAGCCGGCAGGAACAGTAATGCAGAATAAAGAGTACGCCAACACCATGCAGCAACTGGCAAATCATGGCTCCGGCACTTTTTATCATGGGAAAATGGCCTTTGATATTGCCTCCGCTGTGCAGGGCGACTTGCGTATTCCAGGCGATATGACCATGGGAGACCTTGCTCGTTATGAAGTGGTGGAACGTGAACCGGTTTGTATGGACTATCATGGCTACGAAGTTTGCGGGATGGGACCCCCTTCTTCAGGTGGCCTTGCCGTTGGGCAGATGCTGGGTATTCTTAGTAACTTCGATCTTGAAAGATATACAGTACATGAACCGCAAATGGTCCACCTTTTTGCCCAGGCAGGTAGGCTCGCATTTGCAGATAGAAATAAGTACGTTGGCGATAGCGACTATGTAACCGTACCCATTGAAGGAATGCTTGATGAAGAATATTTGCGAGCACGCTCGTTACTCATACAATCGACTGACATGGGCAGTGCGGATCCCGGAACGCCTCCTGGATCCTTTGACCCATATGGAGCAGATCCTACCATTAAGGATAGTGGCACCAGCCACATCTCCATTGTGGATCGTTACGGTAACGCTCTGTCTATGACTACCTCTGTTGAAAGTTCGTTTGGCAGCGGGGTCATGGTAAGAGGTTTTCTGTTGAATAATCAGCTGACGGATTTTTCTTTTGCCCCAGAGGATGAAGAGGGCGTTCCCATTGCTAACCGTGTGCAACCTGGGAAAAGACCAAGAAGCTCAATGTCGCCGACCATTGTGTTGAATAGAGATGGCAAAGTAGAGCTCGTAACCGGTTCCCCGGGTGGCTCCCGTATCATAGGTTATACCGCGCAGTCCATCATCAATGTGCTTGATTTCGGGATGGATCCACAACAAGCGATCAATGTACCGCATTACACCAACCGAAACTCTTCGTATACCCAGATTGAGGAACCAATTGGAAGCGTAACTGTGGGGTATGATGCGGAGGCTTTGGCTAGAGAGCTTAGGAAGGATTTTTCCTATGACGATGTCAGGGTAGATACGTTGACAAGTGGTTTGTCGATCATTCAACGCAAAGAATTTCAATGGGTAAAGAGCAGCAGCAAACAGCCGTCTTGGAACATAACAACACTGCTTATTGGCGGTGCTGATAAACGACGGGATGGGACCGTCGGAGGACGGTAAAAGTATTGTTTATTTGTATAAAAAAATCCCCCTTTCCGGTTTTCTCTTTTGATCAGGAAAGGGGGATTTTTTGCATGCAGTAGGGGAGCTTGTAAACAGGTTGGATCCGTGAGCCAAAAATGAGCAGCGTCCAAAATAATATCTGATTACCCATGAAAAACAGTCATTTTTTTGGGCATGATGAAAAACTTCATATTGCTCTTTTCAATGCAACCGCTTGATTCTCACTTATCAGTCACTGTATTCAGTAGCGATATCCGAAAAAGCTGCTTCCAGATTGGTGAATGCATCAACTATAACCGGATCAAAATGGCTGCCGCTGGCGTCGAGAATATAGGCTGCCGATTCAGCGTGTGTCATGCTCCCTTTGTGCACACGTTTAGAAATCAGGGCGTCATATACGTCGGCAACAGCCATCAATCTGCCAGGCAGAGGGATCTTCTCTCCGGCTAAGCCGTATGGGTATCCGGAACCATCCCACTTCTCATGATGGTTGACGTGCGAAAAATTTGTTGAATATTGTTTTTATTCTGATTTTACAATGTGACCCTCGAACGGCAAAGAGAAATATAGCTTTTTTTTACATTATACTTATGACTATAAACCTCTTAATTTCTTTGCATTCCATTTTTTGAGCATACTGCATGCTACAGCTCCATAAACCCATGGCTGTTCTAGTCGCTTAGAGCGATGGCCATTTTGGCATCACGAAAGGTGGTTGGAATAAATTTTCGAATATCAGGTTTGCCACCGCAAAGGCCTATAGGTGGTCATGGTGTAAACTGGTTCTATAAAGCTTGCAACGCGGCAGTAACCTTTGCAAAAAGGCTTTCTTTTATTTTCGAAGAAAAGGATATAAACAGCATGGAGCTTTATATTATGGAGTTTTATATCGATTTCGAAAAAGTGGAGTTATGCTTGAAAGTAGGTTTGAGAGAGCAATGAAAAAATAAATAGCCTACCTTGTCGGGATGAATCGAGCTGGAAGCAATCTCGGTAAACGGTGGATGCCTTTTGAGTCTGGCATTCGTAGAGTAAGGGCCCATAGATATGAGAGATGTGAGAATGCTGGAAAACGTTAGGATAAGAACCTGTTGGCCAGGTTCGTTGGAGTGTAGAGCGTGATTCGCTGGGAAGAAATCGATCGGGCGGACGTTCCGGGAGGTGAGGGAGAAGTTATTCTGCGCAAGCGTGGCACAGAATTTTCGATCCGCACCGATACCACCGAACTTATGAACAGTCGCCTCCATGGGTCTGAAGATGCATTGGCTGAACTGACGTGTAACCGCATTGCGCGAAAAAAACAGCACCGTATTCTGATCGGTGGCCTTGGCATGGGGTATACTTTGGCAGCGGCGCTCCAGTATTCAGAGGCTGATTCTCTTGTTACCGTAGTGGAATTGATTCCGGCTGTGGTCAGGTGGAACCGGGAACATTTGGGGCACTTGGCCGGAAACCCCTTGGATGATGGTCGAGTCTCAGTTTTGGAAGAAGATGTGGCGGCAATTATCAGCAGCAAAAAATCCACCTGGGACGCCATACTGCTTGATGTTGATAACGGTCCTGATGGACTTACCCGGCAGGCCAATGATCGAATCTATGGTATGGGTGGTTTGCAGAAAGCATTCAGAGCCCTTCGTCCAGGCGGGATTTTATCCATATGGTCTTCTGGGGCAGACGAACACTTCACCCGTCGCCTCAACCAGTGTCAATTCCAGACGGAAACCGTCGCAGTGCGGGCTCGGAAGTCAGGGAAAGGCAGCAGGCATACAATCTGGCTTGCGGCCAAATGCTGAGCAAGCATTGAAGAGAAGAGCGACGGCGCAAATCTCAGTTTTTACAGTGAAGAACGTATACAGGGAGTAATTTTTGGATCTCATAGTCAATAATATTTTTATTCCCATTGAAATAGATGCAATGGGCGAATATCTCAACGCTGCATCCAAAGAGTTGCAAATCGATCCAGGTCGTCTCACGGTTGTTAAAATTTTGAGTAAATCCCTCGAAATTAAGAATACAGAACAGTTTTATTATAAGATTACGCTGGTTGTGAGTGTCCCTGCAGACTTTGCAAACAAACAAAAATTTCCTGAGTACACGAAAGGCGTAGAAGCAGAGAGAAACACACCCATCCTTAAGGATAGACCTCTTATCGTTGGTTTTGGGCCTGCCGGGATGTTTGCCGCTCTTGAATTTATTGCACATGGGATTCAACCAATAATATTTGAGCGGGGGAAAAAAATAGAAGAACGCTCCGTTGACGTGCAAAGGTTTATCAGGGAAAGAGAGATCAACACCGAGTCAAACATTCAGTTTGGGGAAGGCGGTGCCGGCTCATATTCGGACGGAAAGCTCTTTTCCCGGAGAAATAATAATACGAGTTATATCAACAGGGTACTACGAACCTTTGTCAAGTTTGGTGCACCAGAGGAGATTGAGTATATCAGTAAACCCCATTTGGGCACTGATGTGTTGTGTAAGATCGTGCGAAATATCAGGCGCTATATCCAGGATAGAGGCGGTGAGATACACTATAGCGCAAAAATGACGGACCTCCTTATCTCGGAAGGTGTGGCAAACGGGGTACGGATAAATGATACGAAAGACTATCTTTCTTCAACCATCTATATCGCTCTTGGACATTCAGCGCGCGATACATACAAGATGCTGCATGCGCGTAACGTTGCTCTTGAGCAGAAACCTATTTCTGTCGGGGTGCGGATAGAGCATCCTGTTGAAACAATCAATCTCATGCGATACGGGAATAAATACAAGGACAATAAAAAAATAGGGGCAGCCACCTATTCTCTAAACTATACCAATCGAACAATCCGTAGAGGAGTATATACCTTCTGCATGTGCCCTGGAGGTGAGGTCGTCAATGCCTCATCCAGTAGTGGCATGATAGTCGTCAACGGAATGAGTTATTCACAGCGGTCATCACCATTTTCCAATGCGGCGTTGGTAGTCGGTTGTCATACCGACGATTACCCGTCAACCAATCCTTTGGCAGGGTTGGAGTTTCAACAGGAAATCGAGCAAAACGCTTTTAGAGCAGGTGGGGAGATGTGGAAATCACCGGCGCAGAATTTGATGGATTTTTTAGGCGAGTCCCGTTCTGCCGGTTTACAGGAAACTTCTTTTAAAATGGGAGTTGTGGCTGCTGATATGCGAGAAATTGTTCCGGCATTCGTGGCCGACCAATTGGTGGCAGCATTCACGAAATGGAAACAAGAGGTTCCCTTGTTTGTATCCGATCAGGCCATATTAATTGGTGCGGAAACCCGCACTTCCTCTCCTGTTCGCATTACGCGCAACAAAAAGTATGAATCGGAAAATGTAAAAAACCTCTACCCGATCGGTGAAGGGGCAGGCTATACGGGCGGTATTACCAGTTCGGCAGCTGATGCTATCAAGGCTGTTGAAAAGTATGTGGCAAGCCTCTGAGAATCAACAACAGGAGAAGAGATGGAGTTTCAGTATACGCGTTCATATATCGGTAACGTTAAGCTGGTCGTTTTTGACTGGGCGGGAACCGTGGTGGATTACGGCTGTCAGGCCCCGATTCGTGCCTTTGTCCAAGGATTTAAGGATATGGGTGTTGCCGTGAGCATGGAATCCGCCCGGGGGCCCATGGGGATGGAGAAGTGGGCCCATATAAAGGCGGTTACCGAACTTGATGAGGTAAAACAAGCGTGGCGCAACGTGCATAAAAGAGAGGTAACTGACGCAGATATCGATGCCATGTTCGAAAATTTTTCCAAACTGCTGCTCGATTCCATTGCTGCAAAGAGCACGTTGCTGCCTGGTGTGGTCAACTCCATCGAGGCATTGCGCAGTGAAGGCATCAAGATAGCCGGCTCGACCGGTTATTTTACTGAGGCTGCCGATATAGTTGCGGAATGCGCGGCAAAGGAGGGCTACTGTCCCGATTTCACTACCTGTGCTTCCAATGTACCGGCGGGCCGTCCAGCTCCCTGGATGATTTACCAGGCCATGCAGGAACTTGGCGTCTATCCGGTTGAAGCTGTGGTTAATGTAGGGGACACTCCGGTTGATATGGAAACAGCGCTCAATGCCGGGGTTTGGTCCGTTGGTGTAGCCGCTACCGGCAACCAGATGGGACTCACCGAAGAGGAGGTTGAGGCCCTTGATCCGAAGGCGTATGCAATGCGTCTGGCTAAGGCCCGTGAAAGCCTCTTTAAGGCGGGAGCCCATTTTGTCATAAACACCATGGAAGAATTGCCCGAGGTTATCGATATGATCAACGAAAACCTTGTCCAAGGCTGCAAACCCTAACCCGAAATTCTCATTTGAAGAGAAATCCGAGCTGATTTCACCAAAGGTCATTGCAGCCGGCATGATTTTCTTCAGTCGGTTGGCAATAAATATAGGCAACTAACGGATGCGTCGTTTATCCGCAATTGTCGCTTACCTTGGAGGGCGTTGCGCTTATGCAATAATATGCACTGCCGAGGACGGAATGGAAAGGTATACCTGCTCACCTCTGCTGTATTGATTGCTGCTGGAGAAAACCGTGAGCTCACAGGATGATGTCTCAATTGCCAGCCGGGTGTAGACTCCCTCAAAACTGATCGATGTGACTGTGCCCTTTACGGCATCAGGACAACCGTCCGGAGCAAGGTTGATTTGTTCCGGGCGGATGATGGCCGTACACTGGTCGTGGTTTGCAGAAATGACCGGAACGTGTATCTCGCAGGATGAAAATATATTGTCTTGGATTGTTCCTTTCAGCAGGTTGGGGCAGCCGAAAAAGGAAGCGACCTCGGTATCCTGTGGCTGATAAAACAGCTCATGGGGCGTGCCGAGCTGGCGGAGCCTTCCCTGAAGTAAGAGTGCTATCCTATCACTGAGCATGAGCGCTTCACTCTGGTCATGGGTAACAAACAAGGTGGTAATTCCGGTTTGTTGGCGGATGTGTTGGATTAACTCTCGCATCTGGTGGCGAAGATCGGCATCCAGGTTTGAAAGAGGCTCGTCCAGAAGCAGGATCGACGGCCGCAGGACCAACCCCCTGGCAAGAGCAACACGCTGCTGCTGCCCTCCGGAAAGTTGATGCACTTTTCGCCGTTCCAGACCTTTAAGTCCTGTAAGCTCTACCATCTCTGCAATCTGCATTGCACTCTGTTTGCTGCGTATGCCCTGCATACGAAGGCCAAATCCTATGTTGTCGTGCACATTGAGAAAAGGAAACAGGAGTGGTTTTTGAAAAACCAGCACCACATCCCTTTTTTCAGCTGCAATCCTGTTTACCTCCAGGCCGTTGATCAGGATGTGGCCTCCGAGGGGCGGAAGGAGACCGGCAATTGTTTTTAAAATAGTGGTTTTGCCTTCGCCGCTGGGACCAAGAATGGCAACCATCTCTCCTTCTTGTACCGCCAGGGACAGTTCTTTGATAACCGGCCGGCCTCTATATCCTGCTGATATGTTATCAAGGATAAGTTGTTCCATCAACGAACTCCCGTCATCCCCTGTCTACCCAAAAAGTGAGCATTGACCAAGAGGGCGAACAGAGCCGGAAGGACAAAGACCAGGCTCACCGCAGCCGCAACCGGTCGGTCCCCGCTATCCATGAGCGCAAAGAGCAGGATGGGCAGGGTCAACAGACGGCCGCCGCCGATAATCAGTGTGGAAAGGTACTGCGACCAGCTAAGGAGGAAGGAAAACAGGGCGGCAATACATATTCCCGGCAAAATCATGGGCAGGGTAACGTTGACCAGAACCTGTATCGGGGAGGCTCCCAGTGAGCGCGCTTGATGCTCAAAGTCTGGATCATAATCAGTGAATACGCCCCAGAGGACAAAAATCGTATAAGGCAGACAAAAGGTCAGGTGCGCCATTACCACCCCGGCAAAGGTCTCGGCCAGGCCGAGTCGGATGAACCAGAGATGGTAGCCCATGGACACACAAAGGGGGGGAACAATGATCGGCAGCAGCAGAAATAAACCGATCGCTTTTTTGCCGGGAAAGCAGTAGAGGCCCAGGGCTCTTGCTGCAGGGAGTGCGACTGTCAAAGAACAGCAGGTGGTGACCAGAGCCAGCGAAGTGCTTTGCACTAATCCTTCAGTTATCTGTTGTCCTGCGGTTGAAAGTATATACTGCCAGCTTCGGAGCCCAAACTGTTGAGGCAGCAGTGCCGGATAAAACCATTGGTTGCTTACCGACCACAGCAAAAGCGGCAGGAACGGGAGCAGGACTGCCGCTATAATACTCAGTCCGAGGAGAAAGGAACGTTTATTCACCCTGGATACTCTCTCTGTCTGCGTGCAATTTGCATCAACCCCTGGGAAAGCAGGAGCGAACAGATAACAATCGCGGCAATGATCAGGCCGATGGCAATGCCTTCCGGGCGGGCCATCAGGTCAATATCCGCGTAGTTTTTATACGCCCAGACCGGCAAAACCATTGGATAGGTTCTGCCCAGCAGGTAAGGCACTTCAAAGGCGCCAAAGGTAAAGGCAAACACAATGAATCCGGCCGCTCCAAGGCTTGGAGCGATCAACGGCAGGGTGATGTGGTAAAATCGCTGCCATGCATTTGCTCTGAGTGTGCGGCCCGCATCATCCAGTTCAGGACCGCTGTTTTTTAAGACCGCCAGGATCATGAAGGTAATAAAGGGAATTTCCTTCCAGATATAGGTCAACAAAATGCCAATCGCATAGGTATCGTTTATGAGCAGGGGAAAGGAGGCTGCTCCTGCAGTCATACCCAAAAAAGAGCATAGGCGGGAGAGGATACCGGTTGGCGCGAGGAGAAAAAGAAGTGATATGGCAATCACCAGGTGAGGAACGGTGAGCGGAATCTGAAGAAAGAAATGCAGTATCCGGTTTGCAGCTGCACAACGAACCAGTGATATGGCCAGAGCAACACTGGCAAGCACTGCAACCAGGGTGGAAACGGTTGCAATGTACATGGTCATGGCAAAACTTGTGGCAAAGTCGGGATCAGTCAGCACCGCGATGAAATGGGCAAAGGTGAAAATGCTTTTTTCTGTGAACGGCTGACTGCCAAGAGCCTGCAGGCTGCCGAGCAGTAACCCGCCGCCAAAGAGCAGCAGAATGATCAGGAGCGCCGGAGCAAGCAGGAGCAGTAAATGCGCTGTTTCAATGGTGCGGGTTCGTGCTGCATCTTCAGTAACAGGGGCAAACATCAGCGCCCTTTGAGAACATGCTGCTCCCAGCCCTTTTCAAGCTGGATAAGGATCTCGCTCGGCGGTTCCGGCAGCTGATGTGCTTGTAGCTCCTGGTTGGAAAGTGTTGCCGGGCCACGCGGCAGGTCAATAAACTGCTGCTGCTGTTGCCTGGGCAGGCGGGTAATGTCCAGGGCTGGGAAATCGCCCCATACATCTGGTTTAGCCTTTTCCATCTGTGCCTCGGCAGAGAGCAGAAAATTTGCCGTAACCATTGCTGCAGCTGTATCTGCTGCATTGTATGGAATGGCGACAAAATGGGTATTGGCAATGGTTCCCTGGTCAAACACAAAAGACCTGACTGTTGGTGGGAAAAGACCGTCCTGGATATTGCGTGACGCCTCTGCCTGGTGGTAGGAGAAGGAAAAATCAATTTCTCCATCGGCAAAAAGGGTGTTCATTCTGACTGGTGATTCGGGGTAGGTCGTCCCCTGCCGCCATAACGCCGGTTTCAGTTCGGTGAGCAGGCGATAGGTGGCACTGGCTGCCTTTTCAAATTGTTTTTGGGTGTATTCGCCTTGCCAGAGATTAACGTCCTCGGAATAGTGATAAAAAACGTGGCGTACAAAAACCGAGCCGGTAAAATCCGGGGGCGCTGGATAGGCGAATTTCCCTGGATGCTGCCGTATCCAGTCGATCAGCTGCGCCATGGACCCCGGAGGTTCTGGGGTTCTGGCGGTATCATAGATCATTACCATCTGTGCGCTGCCCCAGGGAGATTCCATCCCTTCTACCGGAGTACCGAAATCATTATAAACAGACGGCTTGCTCCAATCTACAAAACGCTGATTGGGCAGTTTGTCGGCAAAGGGACCAAAGAGCAGGTCGTGACGTTTGCAAGTGCGAAAGTTTTCTCCGTTGATCCACATCAAGTCTACATTGCCGCCTGATGTTTTGCCGGCCTGTTTTTCAATCACCAGTTTGCTGACCACCTCGGCAATGTCTTTGACCGGTACCTGGCGGAGGGTGATGTTATATTTTTCCTTTAACCGGGCAGCAACATAGGTATTCACATAGGTGTTTACTGCAGGGAAACCGCCCCACATATACCAGTCAACGGTTTGTCCGTCCGCTGCCTGGACAATTTCATCCCAGGATGCCTTGTGCAGGTCAATTGCTTGAGTTTTGTCCACCTGGCAGGTGAGAGAAATAACTAACAGTAATAAAACGAGCTGCAATGTTTTTTTCATATGCTTTCCATTCGTATGCAGGCTTGATTTAATTGATAAGGTTCGCGAGTAGCATTTTTCGTCGTTAAAGGTGGTGAGGCAAAAATATACTCGAACCGGCACTTCATAAAAATAAATAAATCAAGAGGCTGTCCCTTTTTTCGTGGGAAGCTTGAGGGAGAAGGATTTAAAAGACGATATGGCTGGTTAAAATTCGGGGTGCGTCAAGAGGGATGATTTCCGGCTCTATACGTTGCAAATCATCCATGTTCCAGAGACCGTCTTGGGCGAGTAACTGGTAGGCTTCCTCTTTAGACGTGGCAATAACTGCCACCTCCGCTGAAGTATACCTGTCATTGTAAATTTGTGGTTCATCGATCATGGACCAGCTGGAGAATTGGTTGCTGTGGCGCCAGAGATAAATGTGCATAGATTCTGTCCAAGCTCTGAGGTGGATAGTGGAGAAGCAATCACAAACGCCAATATACCAATTTTATAGAATTTAGCACATTGCAAATACAGCAGCCGGCTGAGTTAAGCCTGCAGATGATGCTACTTACCAAGCGGCAGGCCATATGTTGTTTGACCCAGGAGGTGGATGGAGTCTTTACCGAATAATGAAAGGAAACTGTCGTCTGCCATGTTGCATTTAAAACCGCGACAGGCTCTTGGCCGATAATGATAGATAGTGGAATAGTCTTTATCCAATCTGTTTGTACGCATCTGGTGTACTGTTGAACAGTTATAGTTTTACGAAATGGGCAATTTCGTGATTTTGGATGTAGAGTTATCCATATTTCAATCTCTCAGCTGGTCAAAAGAAAGAGGCTAGAGTGATCAGAGGTAAGCTGTGTGCAACCATGAAAATGGTTGCCGCTTAAATGGCCCTGTGTCTCTTGGTGGGAATTTTAAAATTTCTTCATGGAAATGTATGCTTCAGGGCAGAATGGCGACCGAATTTTTGATCAAAGAAATAGCAAATTGTACAGATTAGTCCTTTAAAAGAGAAAAAAGTGTCATTATGGGGTAACAAGATTGCCGTTTCTTTTGTATATGAGCTGTATCAGCCCTTGTAATGATGGATTTTGCAAGGTGCGATATAGGGGCTGGAAGCTGGGTCAGTAATTAGAAGTTGCAGGAAGAAGACATACATGAGTATTCGCATTGCTATTAATGGATATGGAAGAATAGGGCGTTGCATTTTGCGGGCGCTTTATGAATCAGGGAAACGGGAAAAACTGCAGATTGTTGCCATTAACGAACTGGCAAGCCTGGCGTCCATAACCCATTTGACACAGTTTGATTCAACCCACGGTAAATTCGGTGGTACTGTTTCCTGCGACGGGACCAATCTGGTGGTAAACAAGGATGTCATAAAGATCACCTGCGAAAAGGATATCTCCCGTTTGCCCTGGAAAGATTGTGAGGTAGATGTAGTTCTGGAATGCAGTGGCTGGTATAGTGACCGCACAGCAGCAGAGCAACACCTGCAAAGCGGGGCCGGCAAGGTTCTGTTTTCCTGCCCTGCCCAAAGTGATGTGGATGCGACCATTGTCTATGGCCTCAACCATGAACTGCTTACAGCCGAAAGTAGGATCGTCTCCAATGCGTCGTGTACAACCAATTGCATTAGCCATGTCATACATCTTCTCGATCAACTCTGTTCCATCGAGAGCGGAGTGATCACCACCACTCATTCGATGATGAATGACCAGCCGGTGATTGATGCCTACCATAATCCAGATTTACGAAAAAGCAGGAGCTCCGGTAATTCAATTATCCCGGTTGACACCGGGTTGGCAAAAGGCATAGACCGCTTGTTTCCGCATCTACAAAATCGGTTTAAAGCGGTTTCTCTGCGAGTGCCGACCATGAATGTCTCTTTAATGCAGCTGACGGCGGCTGTAAGAGAGCAGGCAAGTGTAGAGGCTATAAATGCGGTGTTTAAACAGGCTGCCGATGGAGAGTTGAATCAGGTGCTGGGGTATACGGATTTACCACTGGTATCGTGCGACTTTAATCATGATCCACACTCAGCTGTATTGGACAGTAACCAGACCAGTACCAGTGGCGATACCCTGGTTAACCTCATGGCCTGGTTTGATAATGAGTGGGGGTATGCCAATCGAATGCTGGATACGGTCTTGGTCATGATGCACTGTAAATGATGCTCTATTGTAGCAGTTGATTAAGGCGTGGAACTCGAGAACTACACGATTTTTGAAGGAGAGAGCATATGCGGGTAATTATCTTTGGTGCCGGGGCCATGGGGTGTTTGTTTGGTGCATGGCTGTCGCGTGTGGCGGAGGTCGTGTTGTATGACATTCAATCGGAAACGGTGGAGAGTATCAGCAACAATGGGGTGGTTGTTACTGGTATAGACGGAACTGTGGACAAGGCGAAAGTTGAGGTAATCAATCGGGTAGAACAGTTTCAGGGCAAGGCAGACCTGGCGGTTGTTTTTACCAAGAGCCATGCTACAAAAAGTGCGGCACAGGCTGCAAGGACCGTTTTGAGTCACGATGGTGTGGTCGTTACCCTGCAAAACGGGGTGGGTAATGTGGAACAGATTGATGCTGTTTTCGGATGTCCAACGGGCGTGGCTGGAATTACTGCCCAGGCAGCCAATACTATCGGCCCAGGACATACCCGTCATGCCGGCATTGGGATGACATGGCTTGCAGGTTCACCCGGACTGAAGAAGGTTGAACAGGTGCAACAGCTTTTTCAGCAAGCCGGCATAGAATGTGGCTTGAGTGAAGATGCTCAGGGGCTGATCTGGGGAAAACTGTTGGTCAATGTGGGGATAAACGCACTGACAGCACTGTTAAGAGTACATAATGGGGTGCTGGCAGAGGTTCCTGCCTGTAAGGATATTATGGAACAGGCCGTGTCCGAAGCGGCTGCAGTTGCCGATGCTCTCGGTATCAGGCTGCCTTACCGTGATCCTATGGAAGCCGTGGTCAGTGTGTGTCGGGATACGGCAGCGAACAAGGCCAGTATGCTCCAGGATGCCTTGCGGCATACTGTCACTGAAATTGATGTAATTAATGGGGCGATTGTTGCTAAAGGAGGAGAGGTCGGGGTGGCAACACCTGTTAATGATCTCCTTACCCGCATGGTTAAGGCGCTGGAAGCAACCTATGAAAGACGTATTGACGAGATAAAACCAGAGGCATGATATGAAAAAGCTGACAATACCGGATATAAAAGCACGCAAAGGTGATGAATCCAAAATAGCCATGCTCACCGCATATGATTATCCCTGGGCAAGGATGATAGACCAGGCTGGGATTGATATTGCCCTGGTCGGTGATTCCCTGGCCATGGTGGTGCTTGGTCATACAGATACAGTTTCGGTTACCATGGAGGAAATGTTGCATCATACACGTGCGGTCGTCCGTGGAACGGAGCGTGCCCTGGTTGTTGCGGATATGCCTTTTGGTTCCTATAACAGTTCTATACCCGGGGCTGTCAAAAATGCGACTCGCTTTTTAAAAGAGGCCGGGGCTGATGCGGTCAAACTCGAAGGTGGGCGTAATGTGGCCGATACCGTGGAAGCTATTGTGGATGGGGGGATCCCGGTTATGGGCCATATTGGCCTCACTCCGCAGACTGCGACCTCGCTCGGCGGATTTAAGGTACAGGGAAAAAGTGCTGAGGCGGCACGCCGTTTAATGGATGATGCTTTGGTCTTGGAGGATGCAGGTTGCTTTTCTCTGGTCCTTGAAGCTATTCCCGCGCCTATTGCCGAGAAAATTACCGCTTCCGTCACCATTCCGACCATCGGTATAGGTGCTGGGGTGGACTGTGACGGACAGGTACTGGTCACCCATGACATGGTCGGTCTGTTTGACGGGTTTACCCCGAAATTTGTGAAGCAATATACCCAAATGCGTGAGTCGATTATAGAAGCCATCGGCCAGTACAGGCATGAAGTGCAAAACAGTACTTTTCCCGAGCAGGTCCATAGTTTTGCCATGCGACCTGAGGAAATGGAAAAACTCAAGGACCTTTAATCCGGACTACCTGGGATTTGATCTGACAGGTTGCATAAGCCGGTCTCGGCTTTGCCTTGCTGCCCATCATGAAAACGGCTCTCTCGGAAATGTACAGAAGCGTGTTATCTATCGAAAAATGTACGAAATTGATCTCTTGGATTGAGCAATGTTAAGTTCAAAGTTCAGGTGCTGAAATTACCTGAACAGGAACAAGGTCATTTTAGAGTGATTTTTATCAGTAACGTTAACTACATGCTGCTTATATCCTGGACTGCATCAACAACCATTCCTGTTCCTACCGCCATTAGCAGGATGTCGTTCGCCACGCGGACATAGCGATTTCCCTTAGGCGGTTTACCGAGCTGTGCAACAAGAGCAGAAGGAAGATCGTAGTAGACGACATCGCTGGGGAGCGGGTGACCCTTTTTCCATTTTTTTGCCTGACCTGGAGGCATGCAACCATTATTCATTTTGGCGAGGCCAGGTGGACAGTGGCCACGGCGATACCCTTCCAGATAATAATTGCGGATGACCTTCTGCTGCTTGTTATTGAAATAGACATTTAAATTGATAACATCACTGTATTTGTCGTGAGAGAAGCTGTTGCTCTTATCTTTTTTGTTATTTTTCGTACTATTCCCTTTATTATTGCCAGCCCATGAAGGCTTATCAGCCTGGGCGGGCAAGGAAAAAGCAAGCAGCAAGGTAGTTACCAGGATAAGGAAAACGCTTGTATTTAAAATATTTTTACTCATAATCAGTGACGATTAAAAATTTGATATTTACACACAGGTTTGCTCACGTATGAGGTTCATTCAATTTCCAATACCCCAGTCTATCAAAACAGGGTTTCAAAATGAAGGGTAAAATATATCAATTATTGCTTTTGTTGAGAATGTTCGGAGATTGTCGGAAGTAATTTGGCATGCGGAAATGCACAGGAATAACCCTAATCGTACTTATTTTGCTCTATTTTAACCTTTCCACTCGATATGATAGTAACTCGATAAAAGATTGAATAAGTTATATAGTGATATCAAATTTGTTTAGTTTCGAGTTCATTGCTGCTTGATGAATACCTCTTCCTTTATCGTAAAGGACAAACAGATGCCAAAGAAAAAAATATGGGGAAAATTAATCTGTTGCTCTTGCTGTTTATGATGTTCAATGTTCAAGCGTTTGCCCAGGAGGAAGTAATCTGGATGCACAACGATTATCCTCCTAACAGATTTTTGTCTGAGCCGTATTTTGGAGAGGGTGATTGTGACAGTGCAATGCTCAGCGCCCAAGAACATCTCTCAGAAGAACGCCATATTTTACGTAATTATTCCTTTGGACGTTTCCTTAAATTACTCAAATCGAAACCTAACTACTGTACCTCCTGTTTACTGAAAACCCCTCAGCGAGAAGAATTTGTATTATTCTCTAAGCCGTTCAATTATTCTGAAAATAATATGCTCATTACACGAGCCTCAGATGCAAAACTATATAGTCCATACCTCGACAGCGATGGCAAAATTGATCTAGAAGCCCTGTTGCAATCAAAAAAAGTTGTCCTGGCAACTAATCACGGAAGAAGTTACGGGGCTTATATCGACAGTATTCTAGTGCCGTTTAGAGATACCGAAGCAATAACGACTATCAGCAGCCACAGTTCTCTGCAATTGATGTTCAGGCGTCTTGTAACAATGCAGCCGTATGATGCCTTATTAGGGTATTCAACCGAACTTATCTGGCATTCTGGTGAATTAAAAATCCCATTGAAAGAATTTGCTATCTATCAAATTAAAGGAATTGATGACTTCGATAGGGTTTCTCGAATAATTACTACAGCAAAACGAGCGCAAATAGTGTTTTAACTATCTGAAATATTGATATTATGTTATAGTTTTCCATCATCTTCTAAACCATTTTTTACTTGATGGAGCCGATATG
>NZ_JAFFQD010000069.1 GCF_016918565.1 Desulfogranum marinum | reverse complement strand
CCGAAAACGATGGCCGGAATCGAATGGAATCCCTGGCCGGAATCAATTGGAATGGGTGGCCGGAATGAAATGGAATCACCGGCCGGAATCCCCTGGAATCAGTGGCCGGATTGCTCTGGAATACTCAGATAGCCATCGGAAGGTGTAGAGAGTATCAAGAACGTGGACGTAAGATAAGGGGCGGTGTGATGAAAAGAGTACTGGTTGGTGAGAAGGTTATGGAATATTAATCAAGGGTGTCCAGAGAGGATGAGGTGGTGAAAAGATTATTTTTAGCATGGTCAATCTTATTTTTAGCTCCATACGTACATGCAGGTTGGTTTGGCCCGAAGAATTACGAAGAATGCATCTTAAAGAACATGAAAGGGGCATCCTCCAACGCTGCCGCTTACAATATACGTGCAGCGTGCTACAAGAAGTTTCCTGTAAAAACTGATGTGCCGCTGGATTTTAGCTCCGTATCAATGACTATAACCAACTTGAATAACGGGGAGTTTACCATTTCAATTTTCAACAAAAGTTATGACTACTGCCTCACTAGTATAGAAGTATATCCAGTTACAAAAAGCCTAGATTCAAAATACGCCTTTCAACCAGTTGGACAACTTGGCGGGCAAATGTATGTCAATGTTCCACCAAGAGAGACATATGCACTTAGAATAGCATTGCATGATTTGGATCGTAACGGGGTACTGTGGAAGGATGTAACATTGATGACTGGGGGGCTCCTTGGCAGAGAAGCAAGATGACAAGATTAAAACCCCTCATCACCTTTTACGCTACCTTGCGATAAAGCTCCTGATCAGGGGAGTTGTGAGAGGGGTACAGGTTTGACAGGAATGGGAGGGGGGTCAGGCTGTCTGTGTGGAGCTTGGTGTCGCACCACTTTGTAGTTCCGTAATTTTGCCTATTTGCGTATGGGTATTTATATCAATTGCGCGTGTGTGGTGGTGGTGGTAATGGTATGTGCAGTATTATTCTTCGGTTTCATGAATATTGACTAACTATATACCACTTGGATTAGTACAATTGAACGTTCTTGATTCAACAGTATGTGATTATTGCGGGTCTGATTGCCTCCACCCAGGCTGGGGGCAGTTATTCCTCTTTGAAGCAGGTGACAGGATCGTTAAACGAATGTGCTTAGAATGCTATAACGCCAAAGAATACGGCGGGACCAGAAAGGGGGATTTCCGTTGTATTTGTTGCGATGAAAAGTACACAAATGTAAACGAGGTTGACATACTAAAAGCAAAATCCTGCCTCTCGGACGATCTATTGTCGAACCCATATAGAAAGTATTCAGTGTTACAATATATAACCACTGATGATGACACTAACAGGCCGTATTGCCCTTCTTGCTCATGCCTGGAAGGTGTTTATAAGCGTTTTTACGAAGGACACCGGTTTATTCAACCAAAGCCTTTTAATTTTCACTGGTATAGCGCTGAAGATTTCGCGGAAAGACTCAATAGTGCAAGTGAAATTAATAAAAACATTGAAAATGGGGAGTTATTAAACACTATCAACACTGTGGTCCACAATACCCATGTCAACCTTAACCAGTGTAAAAAAGAAGTTGATGGTTTTTTGGCGTTCATAGGGAGGCGGGATAAAATTGGTAACTATCAGTTTGAAGGTATTAAATACCAATATTATGAGTCGCTACAACATAACTACAGACACATTCAATTGCGCTCTCATTTTTATATGCTATTTTTAGATTATTTAGCAAATGGGTTCGAAATTAATAGAAATTCCAGGCCATTATAAATTGCATTCCTTAACTCCATGCTCGCAGAATAAAAAAAGTGGCATTCAGTGATGAATGTTCTTCAACGCCCCGTTGCTTCAGTGGTAACGATAGAGCAAGATAACAGGGCTTCCTGACCTTTTCCCCATCTATCCCATAATTCTGGGGTATAGACAAGCGGTTCATTATGCCATGAGCGTATGAAATAAGGCTGTTTGGTGCTGCCCGTATTCTTCCACTCATAATACCCGGTTGAAGACATCAAGTATCGTTGACTATATTTCCAGATGGGACGGCAAGCCGGCTTGGTGGCAAGCTCGATAGCATTTGTAGGTGGTATATTATAGGTATAATTAAGGGAACTAAAAATGCCTAACAGTGAACTGGACAAAATAGCCAATCATATAAAATCGATATCAGAAAAAGAAAGTGAAGCCTTTCTTTCTTTTATAACTAGGGAAACCGAAGAAGAGCGAAAGGAGAGGAGGAGAATCCATGAAGCCGCAAGTAAATATTTATATCTACCTATAGATAGATGGCCTGACTTCAAGATTGTATGGGATTTTTCCCCAACACGGTATCATTATGCATTTGATGGCCTAACTCCTGAGAAGTTTGAAATCAATTACCCAAACGGTCTTAAACTCGGTGTAGTCAACTTTGATGAATTTGACTCTAAGCTTGCAAAATTTAGCAGGAGAGAATATGACGAAATATGGACAGTTGGCTCTGTGTACAAAGTCGCTAGGGCTATTTTGCATTGGGTAGAGAGAAACCGAATGACTCCCCCGTTGATTATTCCACAAGATGATGAAATAAATATCGCAGCTGGTCATCATCGTGTTGCTGTATGCAAAGGGAAACAGGTAGAAACTCTACCTGTATTGAGTGAAAGAAAAAATGTAGAGAGATTAGAACGAATTTTACCGTCGTTAATTTGGGCAGAATGTTAATTTTGAGGAACACAGAAGGCGTGAAACATCCCCCCTTCTTTCATTTCATCTCAGTTGATACGACTTCCTTTATCACTCTTTGAGAAGTTCTTCCCTTATCATATATAGGTTACTATCAGACGGCATTTGATTCCTGGTCAACCACATTATCCAGTCATTCATAACCTCAATGCCATCATCGCATAAGACATAGTCAGTTATTTCGTATGCTTTATAGTGCTTCCCTAGTGGTTGCAGCTGATCAAATTTGAGTATTGATTCTCTTGGCGGGTCATTAAGAGGTAATTTTTCCCACATATATTGAGGATATTCGCATTTCTGTATTCTGTCCACTAGGGCACCATACCAGCCCGCTCGAGAATCATTTTCCTCTGACCCATAATATGGCGCAACCAACATAGTGGGGTTAGTTTGCCATTTAGGTTTAGTTCCTGGGCGAAGTCCCTTGGGTAATTGTGGTCCACCAGTACTGACCACAATTACAGGTCTTTTTTTCGCCCGATAAACAAAACTTCTTTCACCTGGAAAATTGTGAATGCCTGCAGTTGGCAATTTTGGATTACTTGGGGGATTGGTTACACTGAAATCCGATATTGTATAGTTTATCTTGCAGTGTTGTGTTGCATTTGATCTGCCTGCGGGGGTTAAAATCTGAGGGATTATGTCTGTGTGGGGGACAAACGCTTTAAGCAGCCGGCCGGGACAGATGTCCTTGCTTTTATTAATAGTCCACCAAGGGACAGAGTCGGAATGGAAAAAAGATTGTAACGTCCCATCACTGTACATTAGGTTCACTCCGACCTGGTGACTTCCATACTGTATCAGAAACTGTTATCTCTCCCTCTGAGTTTTCAATCCGGTCACCCGCCATCTTGTCTAACCATTCCTGGCCTTTAAAAAACACCTCATCATAGCGTGGCGCAGTTGGAGTCACTAAGGCGGTTGTTTTTTTCTCTCCCCTTTTCTTTTGGATTTTTTCTTTTAGATCAAGGAGGGATTTTTTCCGAAGTTTTTTGGCTCTAACTGTAACTTTCTCGGGTTTATATTGCCCCAAGATCTCTTTGTCAGCTTTTTCCTCTTCATGTCTTTTGTATGCTTCCATGAAGGAGAGCTCCTCTTCAGGTGCCGCAATCCTCATGGGCGGGGTTGAGTAAACATAATCTAGCAGATCGTAAGTGTCTGTCTGGAATTTCTTGAAATAGTTGTTGATAGAGATATAGACGGGGAATGGCAGGTTGCTGTAAATTTTTTCCTGTAGAAACTCATCATTTACAGACCACCGGTCAAAATCATCATAAGGCGTGTCAGTTATAGTCCTTTTACTGGCTCCTATCGCAAGCCCAGCGGGTTCTATTCGCTGGAAAACCTCTAAACTCCAAGGACCATAGTGATGGAACCTCCAGTTAACACCAGTATATGTTTCGCCATTATTTTGTCTTGCGTAAGCTAAATCGGCAAGGTACACATATTTTATTATATGGATCGGACCAACTTCCCTGCTGTTGTAATCTCCCCACCCCTGGGCAGCAACAGCCAGGATGTATTGAATTATTTTGTCAACTTTTGCTTGGTCCATTCTATAAATAACAGGCATTAAAGAAACGTTTTTCTATGATACTTATAGCATTACATAAAAAAAAGGAAAGACAATCCGTAAAAAGAAAAGCCATACTCATTAACACAGGCTCCAAGATACTTCAATTGTATACTCAATGAGGTCCCCAGCCGGGCTGTCAATTCAACTCGGTGGTTTGAATTGACAAAAGACTGCTGCCTAATTTTCCCCTAACCGTATATTTCGCTTCACCGGATGAGCGGTCTTTTCCGCATCCCTGAACGGTAGGTTGAGACCAGCTGCATCCTACCAGCCGGTACAAGGCTTTTGCAGGCTAAAAAATCGTATTGGGGCTGTATCAGTTGCTGTTGCTTACATTACCCTCCAGTTACGTGGTGGAGGAAGCCTGGTGATCAATTGTTTTCTTTCAGCGGGACGACGGTGATAACTGGCCAGAACGTGACGCACTCCGTTGATTGCATGGAATTTTTCTTCAGGTTTGTCCTCGAGATCGGAAACTACAAGATCAGATAACTGGGCGTGGATAATCGTGTTATCCGGGAAGCTGATTTCACCTTTATTGATGGTCCCCTTGATCCTGGCAGCACCAAGTATGAACTCATCAGCGTCATGTGCAGGGGCAACATAAACCTCTGTCTCTTTTGACTTTGCGTAGGAATTAAGATCCTGCAGATAACCAAATTCGTATCTGTTATCTGGTAAATCTGCGTAGAATCGCCTACATCCTGTAACGACAGCAGAGGATGTCAATTTGCTGTAAAACTGGTCCATGGACAACTGCTCAATTTCATATTCCGTGAGGAGTAGCTGCTTGCCTTTCTCGTTGTGCTCCTTCCTCCTGGATGTGTTAGGCGGCTCAATATATTCCTGTCCGATCAAACAGAAATAGGCCGGTGCTTTTGGTGTCGGCCATGAGATTCCACCGCGAATATCAAGGAAAGGAGTCCTTGATGTCTCCCCGGTCAAAGGATCAGTAAGTGTAAGTTCAATAACTCCGTCATTACGTTTTTTTGTGTCGGTTACATGTTCAATGTTCATTGATAGGCCTCAAAGGTTCGGGAACAAGAGTTCTGGTTGGTAAAAGGTTAAGCAGAGAGCATCTGCACGGTCTGGTGATCGTTTCAATAACTCTCGCATTGTTTGTTTTTGCATAACTTCGACCTTCCCATTTCTTACTTCGTATGTAGGAGCGGCAAGTTCTTCTAAAAGGTCATTGTCTGGTGGTAGCATCGACCCTGTATCGAGGCGTAGCCATTCACGACACGCCCACCATAGCTGTGAGCGTAAATTGCGAAAATCGCCTAATTCTGTTCGTTCTGTTGGCGTGGCAGCTACCTTTACAGCATTGGCCCGACATCCATTAGATTTCATCACAGGAGAGACACCAGAGCCAACACCTGTTGCATCGACATTACAGAATCTGACATTACGCGACTTGAACTCATCGGTTGCACGATTGGCAGTAATCAAAGTGTCTACACCACCCCAGGCGACAAGACGTTCAACAAAGCCGCCATACCTAAAGCAGGACACATTTGCATCGGTTCCGAATTCTCCAACATCTTGCCCCATGATTGCACAGCTACCCTGTGGGGGTGCCTCTCCATGCTGCGCAACATAGCTATCCCAACGAGAGCGAGCATTGTTCAGCCACTCTCGGCTTATAAGGGCTGTGGATGCTTGAGCGGGGTATTTACCGAGTACCATATAAGAAAATGCAGGTTCGGTTATCTTGTACCAGCCTGCAGAAAGAGGAGAGTATTGTCTTCCTGCTTGATCAATAGCGGTTTTACCAACAAGGAAGGATGGAAGTTTGAAGCAATTTGAATCAGATTTTTCTTTCTCCACCAATGGCCGGCACCATTGATTGATACGGCGCACTGTAACTTCCCGTGTAACAGCACCAGGTATCTTGTCTTCACCGGTTAATACGTTCGGGTGATTGAAGGCTGACAGAGAAACAACATTGGCGCGACCATCACGAACCATCCGGTATGCTTCACCTTGCTCAGCCCGTGGATTGAACATCACTAGCAAGCGAGCATGGCCACCAGACATGCAAGACTCGATGCCTTTATAGACCTCATCCGGTATTGCATCGCCCTCATCAAGAATGAACAAAAGGTTAGGACTATGCTTTCCACTGAACTTCGCTTCTCTGGTAGCTGCTGTTCCTGATGAAGGGATAGAAACACCGGTCAGAAAGTTATTTGCCCCCTTAGCCACATGGAGAGATTTGGCTTCATCTCCATCAAATATCTCCTGGTGATTCTCGACAATGGAGCCTATCTCTCCCCACAGGAGTTTTTTCAGGTTGTTCTCTGGTGGAGCCGCTGCAGTGAACACCTGGCAGCTTTCAAAAACCTTGTACCACCATATTGCAACGCGACCGGCTGCATGTGTTTTGCCTGTTGCATTTGCAGACTGCGCCACCGTGATTTGGTTATCCCTGACAGATTCCATCATCTCTTTGACATCATCGGTCAGGGTTTCACCAAGCACCTCTTCAGCAAAGCCGACAGGGTTATCCTGATATTGCATAAAGTCTTGACCGCCTTCATTGAACTCATTGTTGAGCTTAGCGAATAGTTCATCAAAGAGTTGGTCCCTGGTCCTGTCAATTATCGCTCGCATGGGCTCACCGAAAAGTTACAGCATGGCGGATAGCGGAACGGCTGTTCAGCTCTGTGATAATCTTCTTACGCACTTCAGGTTCAACTTTGCCGATAACATCAAGCACGGTGTCTTGGAATTCTGCAGCAGCCTGCATGCTGTATAGCGTCTGGAAGAGTTCGAGCTGAAGTTTCAGTTGGTTGCGGATCTCGGCCATTACCTTGATAGCTTCATGGGTATCATTTTCGGCCTGGTCAAGAAGCTCGTTGGCCTTGCGGTTTATCTTTTCAAGCTGGGCAAACGCGTCAATCTGATGGTCTGCAATCTTGTCTATTTTATCTGCTACCACTGCATGAGTAGTCTTTCCCCTGACCTCCTGAATTTTTTTACAGATGGCAGCAGGGGTAACGCCAAACTTCTTCGCGATATTAACCTGGCTCTCACCCCGGTTAACCATCTTCAACATCCTGGTAACATTGATTTTTCCTGACATAATTAACCTGCTGGGTGTTAAATTAACTTAATGATTAAATGCCGCTAGTTTATGTAAGCGGTCTCCTGGCTGTCGCTCGAAGAGAAGGCATCATCAATCATGGCTATGGCGGTCACAATCCGAGTCTCCTCGTCATGGCAATCAGCGATATGCTGAACTAGGGTTTCTGCAAGTCCGCTGATGACAGCAACAAGTTGTTTCCTTGGTGCGGAATTGAGGTGACCAATGACACGCTTGGTCATTTCTTTGTGGTCAACCAGCGTTGATGTAACGACTTTGTGCGTGGTGGTTGCCTGTTGTTGGGTTTTCATGGTTATCTCTCTCCATTACATTTCTGGTTCAAGCATCGATTCGATGTTGTAAATTATCTTCTGTTGCAGGGTGGGATGTCTGCATCAGGATATTCCCGGCTAATGGCTGCTACTGCCAGGGCATGGATCATTCCAATCAAGTGTTCTTTATCCGTCATGAGTAGGCGACCATTTACACGGTCAATCTCACCTTTAAGAATTAGCATGTCCTCTTCTTGGTTTGGGCGTAGTACAATTGGGTTAAGCTTCAGGATTTTTGCTGACATTGTTATTTCTCCGTTCGCTTGTATATTCTTGTGGGAAAGTCGTGCTGGTCCCGGTAGTTCATGTGCTGGAATGCCTCGGGAATCCCTTCAAGCCTTGATATGTTAGGGTCCATCAGCCGTGAAGAGATATTAAAGTATGGATATCTCCCCTCAATATCAGGGTGCAGATGTGCTGCTACCTCGACATCGCTTTGAGAGACATACCGGCCACCCCATCGTTCAATGAGATGCTTGATTGCCCACCCTGACCTTTTGTTTGGTTGCATTGTTTTCGTCTGAGCATCAAGCCATTGATAAGCAATACGGATGCAGTCAGGATGTTGATGGTAGGCTGTGTCGTTGTCGATGTAGTTAGTTGCTCTTTTTGCCTGTTCGATTTCTGCGTCAGTGAAGTTATGCATATTATTTCCTACAATGTTTATCCTTGAAAGGGTGATGGTGGTTTGAGCTTCTCAGTCAGTTTCTCAGCTACAGGGGGGGGGTGTTATTGAGAAACTGAGAAACTGGATTAGTACACGATAGGTCGTAACTAACTGTTAACACTCACTTTCTCAGTTTCTCAGTATCTTAGTTATATTAGAGTCTCGGCTCCCCCCCCCGAACTTTTCTGAGAAACTGGATTTTGGTGTTCATGCCCGAGAAGCTCATTTTTCATGGGCATATATTCAGTTGTTTCACCGAAGACAGGTTGCGGCTTTGGTGGTTCGGGTGGTAGTTCGAATAACCGTTTACCCCTTGCCCCCCCAGAGAAAACAAACTTTGCCCCTAATGGCATTTCCACTTTGGTTGTAACCTTGTCCTTGAGTACAGCCCGCTTGACAATCAGTTTGCGAACTCGCTCTTTTCCGGCCGTTCCCTCAATCATATCGTGAGCATATTCAACAAGTTCAGTTTGAATTACAGGTTCCCCCCGATCCTTGAGGTACTGTTCGGCAACGGTCAATATCTCGTCATCTGTAGCCTTTGGTGCACTCGCTTCGGATAAGTCGATTACTTCCAAGGCATTGTCGTAAAAAGTGATCTTTCTTTCAGGGGAAATGTTGAATGAAAATGGCTTGAAGATTCCGCGCACTTTCGCCCCCTTGTCGGGGTCGCATATAGTGGTTACGTCAATACCACCTGATGAGTTTTTTACTGATTCAAGATAAATGAGCTCATCACTATCCGCCTTGACATCCCCAGTGCCTTCAAAGATAAGGTTGCCGTCTTTGTCCCGGTATTTATTTGCATGGCCCAACAAAACTACTGTTGCCCCCAATGCAGTGAGCTTTCGAGCCAATTTGTAAAATTCTTTAATGTCCTTTTTGCCCATCATGTCGCAGAACTTCTTTAGCGTGTCCATTATGAAAACGTAACCGCTCAAGTCTGAACCGGATTCAGCGACATGGACAAGGGTTGCCAAGAGCGTTTCAGCACTTTGCCCGACAACAGTATCAGGGTTGAGGAATGTAAAGCCTTGTGCTTCTGCTGCTTCCCTCATGGCCTCATGTTCGCTCGCTGGTGAATCATTATCGCAGTACCATACCGTTAGCCCTTCTTTCGCAAGAATTGGCGCTACATGCCTAAAAAAGAAGGCTGTTTTGCCTCCGCCACTCATGGCAATGATTGTTGCGACATGGTTTGAAATAATAAGGTTGTCGATCAGGAATTTTTCTTTGCCTAATTTATCTGTGTATTCTTTGGTCACTTGGAATCCTCTCAATAATGAAGCTGCATCAACTGGCCCTGTTTTGGACTGGCTTGTTGTGAGTGAATCTGTTGAGCTTTTGATTGGTCGCCATTCGAGATCCTCAAATTTAATCGCCTTGTTAAAACGGGCTCTGATACTTTCCCCTGAGGGGTCAGCCTGGAGTAGGTCGTTGAAATCTAGATACTTAGGAGCACCAGAAAAACAGGTGTTATCAGGAGTAATAAAGAAGACCTGCTTACCATCACCACTTTTCGCAAACCTTTCAGCCAAGACATAAGCTGCATGCTGCCCTATCATAGACTTACTTTCGATTTCACTTGTAGTGTCAGAGTCAACCAGGATGTAAAGTGCTTCTGTTTCGTCAGGTATTACTATATTCTGCATCCCTAGGGCGGAAAGTGCCGCCACGCCGTTTTTACCTGTCGCTTGCATGGCTGAAAGTGTGGTTTCGATACCTTCACCAACAAGGATAGAGGACTTATTCTCTTTACGGTGAAACCACACGCCCCCGCCGCCACATTTCCCCCACATCTGCTCTTTAAGACCTTTCCTATTAGGCGTTTTCAGATGAGTATCTGGGTCGATAAAAAGCCGCTGAACACCATATACAGCTGTGTCCCCCGGTTTTGTCGCTGCCGCTACTATCATGTGTTCACCTTTATATACATTCCATTTCAAAGGAACGGGCAAAGGGTCAATGGTGATAGCTCGGTTGGCGAAGTATTTTTTTATGTTTTCCTTGTCCCATGGATCACGTGTTGCTATTTTCCAGAGAAGACATGGCTTTTCCGGTGTCGGCGGATCTTTTGGTTTTGGTGGGGGGAGTGGTGTGGTGTACTTGCTGCCATTGCCATCCGGTTTCCATTCAGGGAGTAGGCCCCTGTTTACCAATTCGTCTTTGATATCCTTCCAGTTGCAGCCGGTCTTGCAATCCACGTTGACGCTACCTTTTCCGTCATCCCATATTGACATGGAAGGGTGCTTGTCACCGTGGCAGGGGCAGCAAGTTACATAGCCTCCGTTGCCGGTCCCTTCTACCTTCCCGTTAGGATAGAGGGCTTGTGCTATTTGGTGAGCGAGTGACATAAATTACCTCTCCCCCTTATTGAACCAATCCAGAATGGTGAATTGTTTACTTGCCAGCAAGACGTAGTCTCCAACCCGGTGAACAGTTTCTTTCGGGGTGATATCCTCTACCCATATTGTTTGGATGGGGTGTTGTAAGATAATGAATAATGCGTGAACGTTGGGAGGATGTGGAGTCATTTGATGGTTGACACTGAATGTCATGCTTGTTAAATTTCATGAAAATATCCTCGTTGATGGAGAGTATTGTGAATGCGAAAAGCCGACAGCTCGAACTGTCGGCTTTTCTGTTTTATGGTCATCGTTTCACTCTGTTGGCTTCCAAGTAAGCGCGAAGATCGTCCATAAGGTATCCAATACGACTACCGGCACGGATATACTCGGGGCCTGTAGCTCTATGACGCCAAGCTGACATCGTTTGAGTCTTAACCCCCAAGAATTGGGCCGCCTTTTTTTCGTCAATGAGCCCTTCATAAGTGTTTGTGGATTGGTTATGCTGCTGGGCTTCATTTACTGCTTGAGTGATTACGTCTAAAAGATCATCACGGTTGAGCACTACCATTTCACTCTTCATGGACAGTTCAAGAAGCTCTAGCCATGACTTAGATGTTTCGATTGGTAGCGGGTAGTCTGAGAAAGAAGGTTGACTATCTACAGTCTGAGTGATTTCCATTTTTTCTTTTGGTCCATTGGTAAGGGGTAGCATTTGTGTTTCTCCAAAAAAAAAGCAAAAAAAAAGCCCGACAATAAAGGGTCGCAAAGATCCTCTATTATCGGGCTCCATCTAACAATCCATGCGAACATGGGGTTTATGGGCAATCGATAATGTAAATAAGTATTAAACTGATTAGTTCATTTTGTTATATCGGGCTCCAACTAACAATCCATGCTGAACATGAAGTTTTTTGGGCAATCGATAATGTAAAAACAATCAGTTTTTTAATGTTGTGCACAGTATATAGTGTACTTCTAGTCCTGTCAATACTATTTTTTTTGTTTGGGTTACTTGTAACGATACCTATAGATTAATACTACTCGCTATCATTTGATAACTTAACCACATTTCCAGGCAACCTTCTTGTTGCAAGCATAGCTTCTGCAGCTTTTTCCATGCCTGCACGAACAGGATCTAAATCTAGTCGAGCGTAAACAGCCGTAGTGGCTTGGTTTTGGTGTCCCAATGCTTTTGAAATACTAGGTAGATTTGATCCGCTGATAGCCATGTAACTACCCATTGTTCTTCGCAAATCATGCAGTCTGGTATCCTTTAGTTCCGCCCGTCTTAACAGTGCCTCCCATGCTTTTCTTGGTTCACGGTAATGGCCCGTCTTGCTGGTTTTGGATGGTAATACGAAGATACTTCGTGTTTGTGCCTTCCTTTCAATAAGTAATACAAGGGCTTGGTCAACAAGAGGTATCATCATTGCCTGTCCACTTTTTGATTCTTTAGCTGGTATGGTCCAGGTCCGGCTCTCCAGATCGATGTCTTTCCATCGCATTGCAAGGATATTGCTCCTACGAGCTCCGGTGAACAAAGAGAGAATAATGTAATCCTTAAAGTTCTGAGGCGTTACTGGATCTTCAAGTGCGGTGAAGAACCTTTGAAGTTCATCAGGGTGTAAGAACCTTTCGCGACTGGTTTCCTTGAACTTTTTTACTCCAATACAAGGGTTGGCTACATCGGGAGCACCTTGGTTAAATACTGTTGAAAGTAATGTTAATGCTCTGTTTGCGGTAGTGGGCGAGATAGTTTTCCCTTTTGGGCCTTTCTGCTTTTGTAGTTTCGTGAGTCCCGAATGCCATTCCCTAATTTTGGTTGATGTAAACCAAGAAAGCTTTTTGCCGCCAAGAGGTTTTTGGATATACAGATCATACCTGCGTTGATCTTCATCCCAAGTCTTTTTATGTGGTTTGGCGTGAAGGGTGAGCCATGAGGAGAAGAGATTATTTAAGGTTGATTCCTTTTTTATTTTCCTGGAGTTTTCTACTATATCAACACCAGAGTTAAGCTCTACTAAATACTCTGCAGCTCTTTTTCTCGCCTCATCTAGGGTTTTACTAGGGTATTTGCCAATGGTAAGTATTTTGCTCTGCCTTCTTGTTGAATCCCAATGGCGGAATTGAAAGGTCTTCGTTCCTGCGGGAGTGATTTGGAGAGCTAACCCAGGTTGTTTTGCATCGAAGAGAAATATACGTTTAGTGCTTCCATCATGCTTCAACTTTAATAGTTGAGCATCGGTGAAATTTACCTTAGTAGTTGACACAATTTACTCCACACGGTTACATGCTGGTTACATGAAAACCATGTAACCAAGTCAATCTTTATATAATTGTATATACATAATGTACTGCTGTTCGTGTTGTAAGTCAAAGAAAAATCAATATAAAAGAAGGTTGATCAAGTTCTGTCAAAGTAAGGCTTTACGGACTGAAAATCCGTGTGTCCCTGGTTCAAATCCTGGTCCCGCACCAGTTATATCAAAGGGTTAAGTCATTTTTGGCTTAACCCCTTTTTTATTTTGTTCTCGTTTTGTGCAGTGCAACTCCTCTACAACTTATTCTTTTTCGTGTTTTGCTAACTCAAGGATGCTTGCTTTCTGGTAATGAGTAATCAATATAAATAGTCCTGGCCCCTTTTTTTGGCACCCGAGTTGTGGATACATCTTTGACGAGGAAGAAGAAATTAAGCAGGATAAGTATGGAGTGAAGGAGTGGTTTGGAGAGACAAATGGACATACCGTTCGGGCCACCGCCAGAAGAGTACAACTATCGTTGTTCCCTTTGTCAGTTTGAGATTGGCGTTAATGAGGCCATTATCGATGCTGAAATAGGTTCAGCCAAGTTTAATGGGTATTATTATGATGGCTTTATGCCTGTCTGTAACTGCCGTTTGACTTTTGAGTCAAAATCGTCAGCATATTATTCCCCATGATCATCGGCCAGTGAGAGTTCCGGAAACAGTATATCTATCCCTTGGCCTCCTTTTGTCACTGCTCATGCTTCAAATCATTGTATAAGGTAATCCTGAAAAATAACAGCCAAGCCTAGGAATGCCAAGAAGCCCATTACATCAGTCACTGTAGTGAGAATAATGCTTGAACTCTGTGCAGGGTCAATGCCCATTTTTTTCATGATAAGTGGAGTAGAGCTTCCTGCTAAACCGGCGATGATAAGATTTATGACCATTCCTAATCCGATCACCAGCCCAAACCAACCGTTTCCATACAGGGCATAGGCTATGAGTGCAGTGATTAGCCCAATCACCAATCCATTGAGTAAACCTATTTTTGTTTCCTTTAAAATTAATGTCGTCACTTTATTTTGCGGGATTTCTCTCATCACAAGGCCACGCATTACAACAGCAAGAGACTGCGCACCGGCATTTCCTCCCTGGCCTGCAATAACAGGGAGGAATACAGCTAAAATGGTGAGTCTGGCGATAATATCTTCAAATAGTGCGACAACGCCTGCAGCTAAAAACGCGGTAACAAGGTTGACATTTAACCACAACAGTCTTTTTTTAAGCGCAAAACCAATGGGAGAAAAGACTCTCTCATCCTTGCCAACACCAAACATCGTCTGCATGTCTTTGGTTACATCTTCTTTTACGCCGCGAAGCATGTTTTCTGCTTTTATAGTACCCAGTAAGTGATTTTCGCTATCGACAATGGGTACAGCGAAATATTTTCGCTTAGACATTTCTCTGGCTGCTTCTTCTCTGTCCGTGAAGCAATGAATAGTAAACACATCGGTTTTAATAATATTTTTTAATAGGCTGTCCGGCTCGGCCAGCATAAGGTCTCGCATGTTTAAAACACCTGCGAGGACGTCCTCCTCATTGACGACGTATACATAAGAGGAGGCGGTACTGTTTCCCGCAAATAATTTTCTGATTTGTCTTATGGCTTTTTCAGCTTTAATATCTTCTTTTAACATTATGATATTAGATGACATATACCTGCCGACACTTCCCTCCGGATATGTCAATATGTCTCTGATTTCGTCAGCCAATTTACCGGTTATATACGGTTTAAGTTGCTCGCGAGCCAATGGAGACAGATGCATGACGATTGATGCGGCTTGACGAGGTTCTACGGAGTAAAGAATTGTCTGGATTAATTCCGGCTCGTTCTGTTCGAGGAGTGAGGCTGAATAACTTACTTGTAATCGCTTGAGTATTTTTGCTTTGGTTGCGGCAGGTAATGCCTTTAATACTTGAGAAGAAGTTTGTTTTGGTAATTCCTCAATGATTTTAACTGACTCTGCTATGTCGTTTTCGACTAATTTGGCAGTAAATAGTACTATCTCACTTGATTGGTATTCGTTATCAGTCATTATTGTCACATGGTGTAGTCGTAAAATAGATTGAAAGAAATATGTAAAATATGTAGCCCGTTACTCTTCAATCTCAAACGTAATCACAATATCCGGCCATTTTTTATCAACCGGCTGCATTGATGGAGGAGCGATAATCTTACAATAAAGTGAAGTTGAAGAGTCGATAGAATTAAGATATATGGGAGTCGTCGAAACATTCACTGTTTTATTGCCGTTTTGATCAGGAGGGGCAAGTATTTGAACGGTTTCCGGTTCTACTTTGACAATTTTTAATTGTTTTCCTTCTGGTAGTTTGCCGATGAGTTGAGGAACCACAGGGACCGTCTTCTGCACTATACCGACTAAAGTGACTTCCAGGCTGGCAGGTACTGCGTCAAGTAAAGTGATGTTTCGCGGTAACCGTAAATTATTCTTCGTTATTAAGACTGATTGTGCGCCTTCATTTATTTCGCTTAAGTTGACGTTGACGCTCGTTTTTGCAACCGATAAGTTGTCTAAATCTGATTTTGTACCTGTTAAATGTATTTTGACCTCATCAATTTTTTCTCCAGCTAAAACAAAACCTGGTTTAGGTGAGGCATATTCGACAGGTACTGTTATGACTCTTTCTACTATTTGTTGATTAACGACGACCAGAGACGACCAGAAGATAGAGGCAATTGCAACACAGACCGCTATTTGGGCAACTACCGCTCGATTTAAAAATCCTCCCTTCTGTTTTTCGGCAAAGCCATACCTTCGATAGTGTGTATTAATGGCAGCGACGATTTCCTTGATGGACTCAAGCCCTCTCATTCTACCGTTTGAGCAAAGTGAGACCTTGCCTCGTTCTTCAGAAACCACAAGTGCGAGTGCATCTGACTGCTCAGCTAACCCCATTGCAGCATGATGCCTGGTGCCATAATCATTGCCAAGCCTCCCAGACTCAGAGATTGGAAGACGGACGCCGAATCGAACGAGCTTGTTGTTTTCAAAAATTAACGCGCCATCATGGCCGGGAGAATGGTGATCAAAAATAGAGAGGACAAGTGGCATGCTTACGTCTGCATTTAAAGCATAACCACCTGAAATTTTATCGTTGATGGACTCTTGACCGGGTATTACAACAAGTGCACCGCAATGATCTTGTGCCATCTTCCACAGGCTCGTTGCAAGCGTTTCTATGTCGCTATTGACCCGAATCTTTTTTTTATGTCCGTATATCAAAACAATCTTTTCAAAGATCTTTCTTAATTCCGGTTGAAAGATAACGATGAGCGCAAGGAGCGCTACATGGCTGATGTTTCGAAATATCCATTCAACTCCTTCAAGGTTCAACACGCTGGCTATAACAAAAAACAAGAAAGCAGAACAAATACCGAGAAAAATTTTCCACGTTCCAAGCTTGGTGAGTGTTCGATACAAAAAAAATAAGCCGGCAGAGATGAGCCCAATATCAAGCACAGCCTGCCAAGACATAAGCTGATCAAGAAACGCATTAAGAATAGTCATGTTAATGTTATAAATGTTTTTGCTATTTTCGATTGTGTCGCTGTCGCCACCCACCTAACGGGGTGAGGACAGGCTTAAGGACTTTGTTAACATCGCGTGCTTGTTCAACCACATAAAAAGCATCGGCATCGAGCTCGTAAACTTTCGGAATCATCCACTTTAAGTCCCTTCGTCGACAGGCAATATATAGTTCTTGAACAGGTCCTTTCATACCTTCTCCGTGAAAAATCGTAACGGGCTGACATACTGCGCGAAATTCCTGAGCTAGTGTCTGTCCGCGAGAAGCTATTTATTTGATTTAGTAAGAGAAAATCGCCTTTTAAGGGGTGCTCTTTTTACGATTTCTGGTAAAGTTTTTTTAGTAAGTCGCTAAAATTACTTGATTAACTATT
>NZ_JAFFQD010000068.1 GCF_016918565.1 Desulfogranum marinum | reverse complement strand
CCGAAAACGATGGCCGGAATCGAATGGAATCCCTGGCCGGAATCAATTGGAATGGGTGGCCGGAATGAAATGGAATCACCGGCCGGAATCCCCTGGAATCAGTGGCCGGATTGCTCTGGAATACTCAAATTATCATGAAAAATGTTTATTGTATTGATATTAAGTTAACATTCACGAGAGGTGCACTTATGGGAACAAACATAAACACTGATCAAGCGACGAGGGATTACTTAGAATATCTATTTGACCATCCGGGAATTATCACTGATCAGCCATCCTGTGCTTCTGAAGGTTCATACTGGCTAAAAAAACTGTTAGCTGGACAATGCAGAGGCGATGAAGCGAAGCGTGAAATGATGGCAATTATCAACCGATGGCAAGCTTATCATTACAAGAAAGCCAGATCATTGGGATGGGAGCTGGACGTGGAGGAGTTTAGAAAATCATTTTCTCGGTTTGGTGAGAAAAAATCAGAAATAGGGGACAGACCACATTTTAGATCTACAATCTAAAATGTGGTCTGTCCCCTATTTCTCAATTATTTCAGTAACAACCGGCCAAGAGTTTCTCGTGCCTTCTCCTCTCCATGCACCAGCCGAATTTCTTTGGGCGGGGTCGGCATGGAGTGCACCCAGTCAACAATCATCTGTTGATCAGCATGCGCTGAATATGCTGTGAGTGAATATACGCCTGCCTTAACCGGAACCTTCCGCTCGATTATTTCGCGTCCAAGGGTTCCCTTCGCCTGATACCCTACAAAAAAAATGTCATTTACTGGATCCTGAAGACCATATTCTAAATGGTCGACAATTCGCCCGCCTGTACACATACCGCTGCCTGCGATAATTATTGCCGGGCCTTTCACATCCAGCAATCGTTGATGATCGGTGTATTTCTTTACCGCGTACAATCCTTTAAAATCAAAAGGATGGTCGCCTTGATCGTGTAGATCCTTTGCCTCTTTATCCCAGAAATCATCAAGCTTTGCATATATTTCGGTTATCGCAAGCCCTAAAGGCGAATCTACAAATACCGGTGTATCCACGTTGATTCGGTCTAGTTCATAGAGTAATTCCTGGGTTCTGCCAAGAGCAAAGGCCGGGATATACACAATCCCTTTATCGGCGAGTGCTTTTTTAAGCAGGTTACGCA
Source organism: Desulfogranum marinum (assembly GCF_016918565.1). Lineage (GTDB taxonomy): Bacteria > Desulfobacterota > Desulfobulbia > Desulfobulbales > Desulfobulbaceae > Desulfogranum > Desulfogranum marinum. The sequence goes on along the minus strand of NZ_JAFFQD010000068.1, from coordinate 15,987 downwards.
ACGTTTCAACCCTGTCCTTTCTGGAGGGGTGCAGCCTGTCGCCGTAGGTGGATTCAAGAACAAGCAGGTCACAACTTTCCGGTGGATCCGGATCCGGCAGTATTGGGGTATCAGTACATCCCAGGTCACCTGAAAAGGTTATGTTGAAACGATCATGGCTTGCAATGCCAGGAAAAGAAAACTGGATAAAGCATGAACCAAGAATATGGCCTGCATTCTTCAACTTGAAGCTAATACCCTTTTTCAGGGTAAAGGTTTCATACAGTTCAAAGCCCCAGGAAAGCTCATCAATATCTGCCTCCAACCGTTGCATCTTGTTTTTGCTTCTACCGGAAAAAGACATTGCATCATGCAGCATAGGAATAAGCAACGCCTTGGTGGCATGGGTGCAGATGATTTCGCCCCGGAAACCTGCATCAAGTAGCGCCGGCACCCTGCCTATATGATCAATATGGGCGTGGGTTAAAAAGAGATAATCGATTGTGCTTGGAGGCACCGGAAATTCAGCAAAGGGTACTTCCGGATCATGCCCATAAGTTGAGCCACAATCTACCAGGATGCTAACGCTGTCTTTTGTCGTCGTACGGAACCGAACGAGATGACAGGAACCTGTAACACAGTCTTTTGCACCGAGATGATCGATTTTGATGTGTGATGGGATGCATGTACTCTTTGGAGGATTATTTTGGTTCATCTTCACTGGTTCAAATCTAAGGATGTGCACCCCATTTGGGTCGTCGATCCAGAAATAGGGGACAGACCACTTTTTAGTTTTGCAAACTAAAAGGTGGTCTGTCCCCTATTTCTTGTCCCTATTTCTTCGCTTCTTACTTTTTCTCGATCGTCAGTATTCCAAGATACCCATCAACCGTTACTTTATCTCCGGAGGTTATAAGCGATGTGGCATCCGGCACTCCGGTTATACAGGGAATACCATATTCTCTGGCAATAATAGCACCGTGAATAAGCATTCCTCCCCGCTTTTCTATAATAGCTGCGGCAAGTGGAACAATAAAAGTCATATTCGGATCAATGCTGTCAACCACCAAAATTTCCCCGGCCTGAAAATTCTTTAAATCCTCCAGTTCACGTACAACCCTGGCTACGCCATGACCAACGCCCTTTGCTGCCGGCTGCCCTACAATTTGCCTGGCAGTGACGCGACTATAGCTTTTTTTCGGAGTCGTGGAACTTTTCCTGGGTCGGGAATCGAGATTTTGCTGCTGGCCTGCCAAGATTGCGGCCACCTCTTTGGGGGAGGCATGTTCAGCTCCTGTAACTTGCCGTGCAACTAACCGCTGGCGCCCCGCATTGACAGCTGCAGCTGCCTGCAGTTCTATCTTTCCCAGATACACATTATCATCATCCCGTATGCAATAACTCGCCCTTGCTAAATCTAACAAATCCTCTCCGTTAAAGGGGTACTCGGCTTGTTGCATACGTTTTAAAAAACGGAGTTCAAGCTCCTTGCTCCTTGCCACGCCCCCATCCCGCTGAGCAGGCTGTATCCGGGTATATTCAAGAATAACCTTCATAACCACCAGCAGTCTTTGTTCGTGGTCTTCTTCCAGGCCGGGGAAAAGAAAGCCATAGTGACTGAGCAAGTCGTCCAGTTGCCCGCGAAACAATGGGTCAGTTGGGAGTGTCCCATCATGCTGCTCAAGCTCTTGCTTGAGCTTCGGGTTCTCATTGACCAAAGAAGCAAGCTCATACAACTGTTTGTTACGACTGGTGCTGAGCATTTTCCGGCTACTCAGCAACTGCACAAACTCGTATGGGTCGGCAGGCGTTAACAGTTCATTATAAATCTCTCCGAACAGGCGAACACCGTGAGCAAAAGGAATACATTTTTCCCAATACATGTCTGCCCAGTAGCTGTTTCTCTGTGTACGGTGCTCAATGGCTTCGGCCAGGGCCTGGTCATCTAGCGTATCAAGATTGATCTGGGCAAACTCAGCAGCTTCACTCTCCATAGAAGGTAATACATCGTGTTCAATAGCATCACGCAGCTGAACCAGGTTGTCATAACTTCTGTGCAAGCTGAGATACCACGGCCGTTTATCCTCGCGATCTACGTTTGCCAGAGTAGAGATAGGTCGAGCCTGCAGGAGATAGAGCTGGCCGTCGCTGATTGTCCACTCTATATCCAGTGGCTGATTAAAGTGTTGTTCAAGACGAAGACAAACCTCCTTCAGCTGTAGAAGCTCGCTGGCGGTCAAAGGGGGCCTGTCACGTTGCGGCTCAGGAATATCCTCCAGCCCTATCACACCTGCGCGGGCAGTTGTCTGCTTGGTGCGCCGGCTTGGTTGTATCCACTGCCTTACCGCACCGTCTGCTTTGTCTACAAACCATCGATCGGGCTCTATCTGCCCATCAACCAGGCCCTGATTTAATCCGTATACAGCTTCAATCACCATATGGCTGCTCCCCATGGGATCATGGGTAAAGCAGATGCCGGAGACATCACTGTTTACCATTTCCTGAACAACCACGGCCATTCTGCTTGTCTCGACCGATAGCCCAAGTTCCTGTCGATACAGCAGTGCCCGATCGGACCATAAGGAAGCCCAGACCTTTTTGATATGAGCTATAATTTTGTCACAGGGAATATTGAGATACGACTCATGCAAACCGGCAAAGGAGCCGGCCGCTTGATCCTCGTCTGTTGCAGATGAACGAACTGCCACCAGCGAGTTAGCGAATGCACTGTGCAGAAAAAGAGATAATTCGTTTTCTAATTCTGACGGGATAGAGGCTGCAAGAAAGAGTGCCTTTACGCGCAAGGCTGTATCCCAGATTTCCTCCCAGCGCATGTCCTGCTGCTGTTTTCGATTCAGCACCAAGCCGATTTTTTCTCGAAGTCCATGAAAGTCAAGAAAACCGTCATAGGCATCACTGGTAATGCACACTGTTTTGGGTACGTTACATCCTGCCGCCAGCAAGTCACGCAGGCCTACCCCCTTGCCTCCTACCTGCTGAACCGTGGCCGTCTTTTCATGTTCAAGAAAAAATATCCTTTTCATTGCCGGGATGATACTCCATGACGTTTTGGAAACGGTTGACCAACAGATAATGGTGAACTTTTACCTTGATCAAGACTGTTGCCGGGGAAGAGAGAAAATCCACAAGATAGGGATGGCGCTCCAGGTATAAACTGCGCAGCATTTCCAGTTCATTCGGTTCCACCTGGCCGGCACGCCCTATGATCGTAAGAGCTTCAGCCGAATGAAAATCTGCTTCACAGTTACTGCGGGTGTCAACAAGCAGAGATACGCGCGGCTGCTGAGAGAGGTTGATAAATTTTCGCGTTGCGGTACCGGTCGCCACCACCAGCGTTTCCAGATCAGGCGTGTGCGCATACGCCATAAGGCTTGCATAAGGCTGTTCCCCTCTTACAGTGGATAACACCGCAAGCCGTTGTGATGCCAATACCTTTAAAATGGCTGCCCGCATGTTGGAGTCATAGTTTTCCATAGTACGTCTATACCCTTTTCTTAATGTACAACGTGACTTGTAATGTATCCTTTAGAGAGCATAACATTTGTCGCCCCTCATTATTCATACCATAAGGTCCATTATAAGGAGATTCATCATAGAATCAACAAAGCATCGTTTTTGAGCCTGCTGGAAGTTAAGTTACAACCTGCACACCACATCGATGAATTTTGGTATTATTGGGGCAGCTCAAAGTAGCAATTACACCGATGAGGCTTAAGGTGGGTGAGCTGAGCGCATCCACGCGGGGTCCGATGGCTACCATTGGCAACAGGCTCCGTTATTCAACGAACCGTCGTTTGATCGGCAAGTCGATCTGAAAAACCGTACCTTCTCCTTCCCTGGAAGAGACTTCGATTGAGCCGCCGTGGGCTCGTATAATGCCGTAAGAGACTGAAAGTCCCAGGCCGGTACCATTACTTTTGGTGGTAAAAAAAGGATTGAAAATTTTCACCCGCGTCGATTCATTCATACCAGGACCGGTATCGGCAACCAGAATCCGTACCCAGCGGTCCTCCACGCTCCCGGAAAGACGCAGCTCCCCTTTACCTGCCATGGCCTGCGCAGCATTGAGCAGAATATTGGTGAACACCTGCCGCAATCGCTCACGATCCCCCTGGACAGCGGGCAGTTCTACGGCAAAGGTTTTCTTGATCTTGATGCCGACCATGGGCGCATGATGACTGAGCTGGTCCAGTATCTCGCCCAACAGGGCTGGTATCTGCACCGGTTCCGTGTTGAGGTTCTGCTCCCTGGATGAGCTGAGCAGATTCCGGGTGATCAAGGAAATCCGGTCAACCTGTTTCATGATCTCGGCCAGTTCCTCGTGCTCGTCAGCGTCATCTGCCAAGCCCATCTGCAGAATTTCAACGTTACCGCGAATAATCGCTGCCGGGTTATTGATCTCGTGGGCCACCCCGGATGCCAGAGAGCCGATAGCCGCCAATTTTTCCTGATGGAGCAGTTGTTCCTGGGTTTGAATCAGTTCCAGACTTTTCTCTTCCAACTGCGAAGTTCTTCTCTCGACTTTTTTCTCTAGCTGGCGATTAAGCTCCTGCAGCTCCAGATCACTTATCCGCAAGGCATTGGTCATGTCGGCAAAAGCGGTGGTGAGATGCCCTATTTCGTCTCGACCGGCGGCAGGTAACGATACATCCCGTTCGCCACCGGCAATTTTTTTCGCCGACCCGGCCAACGCCAGGACCGGTTCGGATAAACGCCGAGCAAACCAGCCGGCCAAAAGACCGCCGAGCAAACAACCCAAGACCAATAAACCGGAGAGGAGCAAAAATGCCCGTTTTTTCACGGCGACCAGCGGTTTTTCCAACATGCCGACATACAGAGCGCCAATCGCTTCCCCTTTGCCGGTAAAAATTGGTTCGTAGGCGGTCAGGTACCACTCATTGACCACAATAGCTCTATCAAGCCAGGTTTCTCCATGCTGCAAGACCGCCTCTGCCACCTGCGGCGAAACCAACGTGCCCAAGGCTCGTTGACCATTTTTTAGGCGCACCGTGGTGGCAACCCGTAGTGATTCGAGAAAAATTGTTGCACTGCCGACGGCAACACCGGCATACTCATCCCGGCCATACACCAGTTCATTAATCCTATCGACCAGGCCCAAATTATTATTGAGCATCACCCCTCCATAGAGACAACCAACAGGTAGCCCTGAGCGATCGAGCAGCGGGATAGCCGCAACCAGAAACATGCCGCGCCGCTCCAGCGCCTCACCCTCGGCTGCAGGACTGTAAATCATGGCGCGCAAAGCCAGCTCCGGACTTTCACGTTCCAACTCCGCTTCACTCATCAACACCGTCCCTTGGAAGGGGCCATCGGCCAAAGCCTTGAGGACAAAGTCAGCTGCGCGTGTCAACTGCTCGTCGCCGGTCTGCAACAGCATCTTCCCTTGAAGATCACTGATATTGAGCATATCCAGCTCTTCCAGCCGCCGTGTTTCGGCCAGTAATTTCGCGAGCGACTCACGGTCAGCGGTCTGCAGGGCACCGACCAAAGGCAACGACCGTGCAGTAAAACGTACCACCTCATACAGCCGTTGTTGCTCCCTTTCCAGAACGGTCCGCGCGGCGTTCAGGTCGTTACGAATCTGCTTTTGGGTCTGGTCCACAATTGAAGCATTAATCAAAAAGGTAGCGGCAAGCGCCACCAGCACCAGAATCAAAACCAGCGGCGTTACAATCGCCAGCGTTAATTTACCGCGTATCGAGTTGAAGGCGGCATAAAAAGGGTTGGTCATCAGTCGAGCGACTCGTCTTGGTTAAGGTCGAATTCTTTGATTTTTCGATTGATTGTTCTGCGTGTAACCCCCAGAAGTTCCGCAGCCCGGCTTTTATTCCATCGGGTTTCCCGGAGTGCGCGAATCACCTGCAGACGTTCCGTCTCACGCAGGTTAAGGGGTAAGGTTGGCCCATCTGCCGGCTGCAGCTTCTGGTTGGCAAACGGCAAGTGAGCCGGCTTAATCATCCCGTCACGGGCGATAATGGAGCACCGCTCCATCATGTTTTCCAGCTCGCGAACATTGCCGGGCCAGTGATATTTTTTGAGCGCTGCCAGCGCTTCTGCTTCAATTCCTGCCACTGCACGGCGGGTTTTTTGCTCGATTTTCTGTAAAAAATGCTCGGCCAAGGGCTCAATATCTTCCTCGCGTTCTCGCAGTGGCGGCAACTCAACAGGAAAGACGTTGAGGCGATAATAGAGATCTTCGCGGAATGCTCCGGCGGCGACCTCCTGCTGCAAATCCTTGTTGGTGGCAGCCACAAAACGAACATCCACCTTGCGGACAGTGGTCGAGCCAACCGGGATAAACTCTCCTTCCTGCAGCACACGCAACAACTTGGCCTGCAGCACCTGACTCAGTTCGCCGACCTCGTCGAGGAACATGGTTCCCTGATCAGCCTCCTCAAGCAATCCCTTCTGAGCCTGGACAGCACCGGTAAAAGCACCTTTGACATGACCAAACAGCTGACTTTCAAGCAGAGTTTCCGATAGAGCGGCACAGTTCAGAGCCAGAAAACGGCTATTTTTACGCGGGCTGGCATAATGGATGGCAGCGGCAACCAATTCCTTGCCGGTGCCGCTTTCTCCCAGCACCAGGACGCTCAGATCACTGTCGGCAGCACTCAGTGCAAGATCATAGGCCTGACGGAATGTATTGCTGCGAAATATTGGTTCGGCAGAAACTTTCTGTTCCTGCAACTCTTTCTTCAAAGAACTGTTCTCTTCAAGAAGGCGCTGTTGCTCAAGGGTATGCTTGACAACGGCGGAGAGTTTTTCCTTTGGAAAGGGCTTGGTCAGGTAATCATAAGCACCGATCTTCATCGCCTCGACCGCCGAGTCTATGGTACCATGTCCGGTCATAATAATGACCGGCAGTTGCGGACACTTCACCTGCAATCGTTGCAAGACTTCAATGCCATCCATTTGCGGCATCTTGACATCCAGCAGCAGCATATCGGCATCGCCGTCAAAGTCCTTCAGGCTCTTTAGCAACAGCAGCGGGTCGGCAAAACTCTCAACCTGGTACCCCCAGTTGGTAAGCATCTTGCTGAGATAACGCCGCATTCCTTCTTCATCATCACAAATCAGTATCTTTGTGGTCATATCGTATCTATTGAATCACTAGGCAGAAATTTCATCATCATAAGTGAGGCTGGATTAAGAGTGACATTTTGGGGAGTTACGGTACACCCATTTTTCGGTTCAACGGATAGAGGATGGGTAGATAAAGCCCCATAGTTCCTCATCACTTAATAAGTATAATAAGGAAAACAATGATTGTAGACAAGTACGCCTTCTAATGTAATTCGAGACGAAAACAAACAAAAAGTACTGTGGAATCGACCTGCATACCAATAATCCTCAATTTTGATCATTAACCTGGAACTTCCTCGCAACCGACATACTTACCCCAGGCGGTCATTGCTGTCCCGTCGCGAGACAGGATGTCCCGGAAAGTTTGTTCTACCAAGACGTTTAACAGGCCTTTGCTCTCAGCAGTAAAAACCATTTTTAGCCCCTTTTTTCAGCCATATTGAGACACATTTCAAAAAAGTGACCGGCTTGGTACGACCTCTGCAAAGCAGGGTCAATTTTCCTTTAATTGACAGCAACAATTCCACGCAAGGAGAGCAAAGCATGGGAATATCGAGACGTAATTTTTTAAAAGGGAGTGCCTTAACGGCAGGGACCGTTGCCTTGACCGGTAAAGCGGCCAAAGCAAGTGTTGACTCCCCTGAGTTGCGCATCAAAGGGCTGCAGACCAGCACCACCGTCTGTCCTTACTGTGCGGTCGGCTGCGGTATGATCGTCCATACCAAGAACGGCAAAATCGTCAACATCGAGGGTGACACAGAGCATCCGATCAACCGGGGCTCACTCTGTTCCAAAGGCAGCGCCCTGTTTCAGGTGGCCAACAACGAACGTCGTCTGACCCATGTTCAGTACCGCGCACCAGGCAGCAAACGATGGGAAAAAAAATCCTGGGAATGGGCAATGCAGCGTATGGCCCAGCTGATGAAAGAGACCCGTGACCGTAACTTTGTCAAGCAGGAAGAGATCGACGGGAAAACGTACACGGTCAACCGTAACGATGGCATGGCCATGATCGGCGCGGCGGCGCTGGACAACGAGGAATGTTACCTGCTCGGCAAGTTCGGCCGTGCCATGGGGGTCGGCTATATCGAACACCAGGCGCGCATCTGACACAGCGCTACAGTCGCCGGTCTGGCGGCAACATTCGGTCGTGGTGCAATGACCAACCACTGGAATGATATCCAGCATTCCGATGTCATTGTCAGCATTGGTTCCAACCCTGCAGAAAATCACCCAATATCTTTTAAATACGTCGAGATGGCGATGGACAAAGGCGCCAAGCTGGTCTCCATCGATCCACGGTATACACGGACCTCGTCTAAAGCCGATCTTTATGCCCAGCTTCGCCCGGGAACCGATATCGCCTTTATGGGCGGTCTGATAAATTACCTGCTCAAAAACGACCTGATCCAAAGAGAATACGTAGTCAATTACACCAATGCGGCGTTCCTGGTTAACGAAGATTTTGATTTCAACGATGGGATCTTTTCCGGCTATGACGCCGAGAGTTTCCGTTACGACAAAGAGAGTTGGGCCTACCAAGTGGACGAAAACGGAATGCCGAAGCGCGACGACAGTCTCGAGCATCCGCAAAGTGTCTACCAGTTAATGAAAAAACACTATGCCCGCTACACTCCGGAAAAGGTTTGTGAGATAACCGGCACCGAAATACAAAGCTACATGGAAGTGGCGCGTGCTTTCGCATCGACCCACAAAGCCAATAAGGTAGCAACCATCATGTATGCCATGGGCACCACCCAGCACACCCATGGAACCCAGAACGTACGCTCCTACGCCATGCTGCAGCTGCTCCTCGGCAACATCGGTATGGCAGGTGGCGGAATCAACGCCTTACGCGGTGAGTCCAACGTCCAGGGATCAACCGATTACGCCGTCCTTTATCACATCCTGCCCGGCTACCTGAAAGTACCGACCTACGACAATGTTGATCTGGCCACCTACTTCGATAAGTGGACCCCGAAAACCAACGACTCGCAAAGCGCCAACTGGTGGAGTAACACCCCCAAGTACATGACCAGCCTGCTCAAGGCCTATTGGGGAGATGCTGCTACGGAAGAGAACGATTTCTGCTTTGATTATCTTCCCAAGCGCAGCGGCAACTACTCCTACATACGACTGATGGAGCGATTGCAACACGGCGGTTTTGAGGGAATGATCTTCATGGGAACCAACCCGATTGTTGGTGGACCTGATGTCAATGCCATCGCCTCAGGGATGGATAATCTTAAATGGCTGGTCGCCGTTGATCTGTGGGAAACGGAAAGTTCGGTCTTCTGGAAACGGCCCGGCGTCGATCCTAAAGACATCGATACGGAAGTGTTCCTGCTGCCGGCCGCCTCCTCGGTAGAAAAGGAAGGTTCTATCTCCAACTCCGGGCGCTGGGCTCAATGGCGTTACAAAGCGGTCAACCCTCCGGGACATGCCGAGAGCGACGCCTACATAGTTGACCAGTGGATCAAGCGCCTCAAAGAGTTGTACAGCAAGGACGGTGTTTTTCCCGAGCCGATCGTCGATCTGGCCTGGAACTATGGTGACGGCCACGAACCGGATATCGATCTGGTTGCCCGCGAATGCAACGGCCGGTTCACCCGCGACGTGGTGGTCAAGGGAAAGGCTTTCAAAAAAGGGCAACAGGTACCAAGCTTCGCTTACCTGCAGGCAGATGGTTCAACCTCCAGCGGCAACTGGCTCTATTGCAACTCCTACACCGAGGAGGGCAACAAGATGCAGCGCCGTGGACTGGAAGATCCGACCGGCATGGGCTTTTACCACGACTGGGCCTGGTGTTGGCCGGTCAACCGGCGAGTGCTCTACAACCGCGCCTCCGTCGATGTTAATGGTCGCCCCTGGAATCCGGAGAAGCCGGTTATCAGTTGGAACAAGCTGACCCGCAAATGGGAAGGCGATGTGCCGGACGGCGGTTGGGTGCCGATGAGCGAAGATGGAACCAAGTCACCCTTCATCATGATTGCCGAAGGCTACGGGCGATTGTTTGCAGCCGGGCTGGCCGACGGACCGCTTCCCGAACACTATGAACCGATGGAAAGCCCGGTCGCCAACTTCATGACCGGACAGCAATGCAACCCAGCGGTATCAGTCCCCGGAAAGATCGACAACAGCGGTAAGTATCCCTATGTCGGTACCACCTACCGGGTCTCCGAACATTGGCAGGCCGGCGCCATGACCCGTAACCTGCCTTGGTTGGTTGAGTTGGTTCCCGACATGTTCGTCGAGATCAGCGAACAGCTGGCAGAATGGAAAGGCCTGAAAAACGGCGATATGGTCACTGTTAGCTCAGAACGTGGTCAGATCGAAGCGCGGGCACTTGTCACCGAACGGATCAAACCGTTTCGTGTGCAGGGTAAGCTGGTTGAACAGGTCGGCATGCCATGGCATTTCGGCTTTAACGGCATGGCCACCGGTGGAACTGCCAACACCCTGACCGCAGCAGTCGGTTGTGCCAATACCACCATTCCGGAGTACAAGGCCTTCCTCTGCAATATCGAGAAAGGAGGTATCAAGTCATGAGTAGCAACAAGAGCCCGAAACAGAATGCCTTTCTGATCGACCTGACCAAATGCACCGGTTGCCGTGGATGCCAGGTTGCCTGCAAGCAATGGAATCAGCTGGAAGCGGAGAATACCGAATTTTTCAGCGGCGAAGGATATCAGAATCCGCCGGCAATGTCCGAGTATACGTTCACCCGGATCAAGTTCCGCGACTATCAGAAAAACGGTCAAAACGAGTTCGCTTTCTACAAAGAGATGTGCATGCACTGCGATGACCCTGCCTGTGCTTCGGTCTGTCCGGTCAACGCTTTCGAGAAGACCGCCGAAGGTCCAGTCATCTATAAAGCGGATCGCTGCATCGGCTGCCGCTTCTGCATGATCGCCTGTCCATTCGGTATTCCCAAATATGAATGGAGTAAAGGATTGCCGCTGGTCAGGAAATGCACCGGTTGTTACAGCCGAATCAAAGAAGGGATGAAGCCTGCCTGTGCCACCGCCTGCCCGACCGCTATCGAATATGGTCCACGTGATGAGATGATCAAAATCGCCGAGGAGCGGCTTGCAAATCATCCAGACAAGTACATCCGTAAAATTTATGGTCTGGAAGAAGCGGGCGGCACCACTGTCCTCTACCTGACCAACCTGCCCTTCGACGAACTCGGTTTCAAAGAAGTCACCCAGCGGGCTCTGCCGGAGTACACCTGGCAGGCACTGCGTTTTGTACCGGCATCGTTTCTTGCCGTCGGCGGCACGCTTTCAGCCCTCTCCTGGATAACCCACCGCCGTGAGCGCCTGATGAAAAAACAAGCAACCGTTGAGCAGGCTGAGACTCCTGCTGAAGAGAAGGAGCAATAAAATGAACGTAGCTAGTACAGTTATCAATGAGGTCAAAGGATATCACGGATTTATCAAATTCATGATTTTCATTGTTGCTCTGAGCGGTGTCGCCGCAATGGTCCGTTTTGTCTTTGGCCTCGGAGCCACCACCAATATGGACGATACTTATCCCTGGGGGCTCTGGGTCTCTTTCGACGTGGTCACCGCCGTGCCGCTGGCTGCCGGGGCCTTTACTCTGGGCGCCATCGTCCATTGTTTTCATATAAAAAAGCTTGAACCGCTGGTTCGTCCGGCGATTGTCACCGGTTTTCTCGGCTACTCGCTGGTTTGCGTCGGCCTGCTGCTTGACCTGGGACAACCACACAAAGGCTGGCACGTGCTGCGCTACTGGAACCTGCATTCGCCGATGTTTGAAGTCTCCATGTGCGTCATGGCCTACACCACGGTGCTGTTTCTTGAGTTTCTTTCGCCGGTGGCGGAGAAATTCGGCTGGAACATTCCACTGCGCATCCTGCGTTGGCTGGAAATGCCGCTCGTCATCCTGGCTGCTGCCATCTCGACCCTGCACCAATCGTCGCTGGGTACTTTTTTCCTGATCGCGGTCGATAAGCTGCACAGTCTCTGGTACAACCCGATGCTGCCATTGCTTTTCTGGGTCAGCGCCATCTGCAGCGGTATGTGCATTATCATTATCGAAGCAACCGCCACCCATAAATGGATGGAACAGCCGAACGAGGGCGTGCTGTTACGCACCCTGGCGAAAATTCTGCCATGGACCCTCGGTCTTTACATCGCGCTGCGCACCTATTCCCTGCTGGCGCTCTCGGAAGGGCCGCTTTTTAACAACCCGACCCTCACCTTGTTGTTTGTCCTGGAGCTTGGCATCGGCTTTATCCTCCCCTTTTTCATGTTCATCAGCCACACGGTCCGCAACGACGATCGCCTCAGGTCACACGCCGCTCTGTTAGTGGTGTTCGGTCTGGTGCTTAATCGTTTTAATGTCTCCATGTTCGGCATGATGGACTCTACCCATATCTACTATCCATCACTGATCGAAACGGTGGTAACCATAGGCATCATTACCGCACACATCCTGCTCTTCGTGCTGATCGCCAAGTACTTCCCGATCTTCGAGCATCACCCCGAAACCGTTGACTACTCTATTCCGGACTCGTTCGGCAAGGTAGACGACGCCGTACCAAAGGGTGCGTAATATGCTTTTGCCGAAAACCGAACAGGTTTCCGGCAAGAGGCACCAACCACCGCCACCGCATTCGTCCAATGCGGTGGCGGTAATCACACTGAAAATAGAGCAAAAACAGGCATTAAAAATTTTCGGATGGATTAACAATGCATACTAACCAGGCACATGAAATTGTTCGCGTCAGGCAGGGTCGGAGCGAACAACTCCAACGTCATACCGTCTCCGAATACCCCTTGCGCCTGCGGGTTAATGATCGCGAATTGGCGACCTTGGTCTGTTCCCCGCACCAACTCAATTTCCTGCTGTTCGGTTTTTTCCGTCTGCAGGGTTTTATTGAATCACTCGACGATATTTCCTCCTTCGAAGTCTGCGACAAATACGGTCTGGCCGACGTACACCTGAAAGGCGAACTGCCCGAGCGGCTGCAGCCAACTCTCACTTCCGGTTGCGGCACTGGTATTGCCTACAACCTGCCCACTCAGCTGCTCGGTAAAAACAGGCAACGGCCGCGCAATTATAACACCCGCGCCCTGCTCCAACTGATGAACGAATTAAACGATCTGACCGAGCACTACCGCAGCCATGGCGGTATCCATTCTGCAGCGATCGGCGACAGCGACGGCACGCTCATCCTGCACGCCGAAGATATCGGCCGTCACAACACGTTTGACCGTGTTGCCGGTGAGGCGTTGGTCCGCAAAATCGACCTGCATGACAAAATGCTGGTCACCTCCGGACGGGTCTCCACCGAGATGGTGGCCAAGGCTGCAAAACTCGGCGTCGGCCTGGTCGCTTCGCGCACCTCGCCAACCGACAAAGCCGTTGAACTCTGCGAACAAGCCGGCATCACCCTGGTCGGCTATGTGCGCGGGAAAAATATGGATATTTACGCCCATCCCGAACAGCTGAACGTAACCGGCACTGGGGACCGGATCAGTGGTGTGACCGGGGTTATTCTCGCCGGTGGGGAGAGTCGCCGTATGGGCAGTAACAAATCTCTGCTCCCACTTGCCGGCGCTCGCTTTATTGATCAGGTTTACCGACGCATGGCAGATCTGTTTGACGAAGTCATCATCGTCACCAACACCCCTGACCTGTACAAAGAAATCCCCTGTCGCAAAGTCCCGGATATCTACTATGCCCAAGGTGCCCTGGCCGGATTGCACTCCGGTTTAGCGCACGCTAAGTGCGAAAAAATCTTCGTGGTTGCTTGCGACATGCCGTTTATTTCCGCTGCAGTTGTGAAAGAAATCTGTGCTCACGCAGATCAAGGGGATTTAGTCATTCCTTTCAGCAGCAACGGTCATGAGCCCCTGCACGCGCTTTACAGCAAAAGCTGTTTACCAGCGATGGAGGAAGTGCTTGACGCCGGTTTAAAACGAATAATAACTTTCTTTGAAAAGGTGAAACAGGTGGAATTGCCTGCAAGTAAAATACGGCAATATGATCCTGAAGAAAAAAGTTTTAAAAATATTAACACGCCTGAGGATTATTTCCGCTTGCGCGCCACTGTGGTTGCAACGGAGCAACCACAGTTACAGCTCAAGCAAGGCAATAACTGAGCCAGTTGACTTACTGCCTTTTCGCCCAATCTCTCGGAGTCTAACGCTTACCTGACCTTGAACGAAAATTCTAGTAAACCAACAGACTCAGAACTGAGTAACTATTTCACTGAAACGTATCGCCTAACAGGTTCCCCCTTCCTCATGGCGAGCAGTCAATGGCCTGGCTGGAAACGGCCGGGCCTTTTACCTGTAGACTTATTCCGGCAACGGTAAACGGCTCTACGAAAATACCTTTACTTATCGTCCTGACTCCGGAACGCGGTGTTTCGTAACTCTTGGTAAAAGGAAAACATATGCTCAACTATTATCAGGCTAGAAATCCGATCATCAATCCGATTCCTCGGCCGGCCACGGACACCATTCCACGGTTCAACGTCAACATTCAGGCCATGGCTGAAGAGACTATCGTTAGCCAGCATCCACCAGCCGTCTCTTTTATTGCCCCCTCCGGGTCAGGCAAAACAACACTGTTAACAAAGTTGATCGCCGAGTTAAAAAATCGTGGTTATACAGTAGGTGCCATGAAACATGGCCCTCCTGATTTCGAAATCGATCGCCCCGGTAAAGACAGCCATCGCCTTGCCGAGGCTGGTGCAGATAGCATGCTCATAAGCGCTGACAATAAACTGGCGTTGGTCAAGCAAGTCGAGCAACCGCCGACATTCAAAGAGTTACTGGCCACCTATTTTCCGGATGTCGACATTATTCTGGTCGAAGGATTCAAACGAGTCAGCCTGCCGAAAATTGAAATCCATCGCCACCAGCACACCAGCGGCCTACTCTGCCGCGGGAAAAAACACGACCCGAACCTGATCGCCGTCGCCACTGACAGAGAGCTACAGGTCGATGTTCCACAGCTGGACCTGAACCAACCGGAGGTAATTGTCGATTTCCTTTTGCTCAACTTTTCCATCACATAAACCGTGAGCTTTGACCGGCCCATGACTGGCTATGATCCCAGGCATCATTTACAGACAAAATCAAAAAGATAAGCCTATCGGAACAAGGGATGGCCTTTACATTTATCGCGTATACACCTATCCCCTTACCTTCTAGGAGAGTATCATGCAAATAGTAGAAGCACGTTGCACCCACTGTGAACTGACCGCCGTCCTTCCCTCTATCCCGGACTTCGTTATTGACGACAACGGTAAGTATATTCCTTTAAAATATCCTGGAGAAAGACAAATATTAGAAGATGTTTTGGGTGAAGGGTATGATCCAAAGTCGCTTGCTGAAAGGCTGGTTACTTATATTCCTGTGGCTTGTGCAGCATGCAAAACGCAATTTGGTTTAGACATTAAAAAAGAAGCGCCCCAATGTTCTACATGCGACTCTGAGGATATTTATATCATCACGCAATATATAGAGAAGACCTGCCCCCTGTGTAAAGAGGGAGTGATTAAATCCACTGTGCTGTGACTTGACAAGACAAGACCTAACTTAAAAGGGGACAGAACTATTTATTGATTTCAACTTTACTTTTATCGTGTTGCGGCCCCTATTATTTGCTCATCCTGTAGCTCTGTAGCGGGCTAAAAACTGTCAAATGCAAATGCCTAACCCGTATTTCTCATCAATAAAGTTTTTCGCAGGGCAAGGCGCAAGCCGCGTAGCAGGTAAGGTAAAATGAGAAGGCTGGTTCACCTCCCGAGTTTTATGCTACACATAGCATGTTCGACAAGAACTAACTCAACGCAGTCAGATGCTGCAATTAAAGGAGAACCAGCCATGCATAGTATAA
>NZ_JAFFQD010000067.1 GCF_016918565.1 Desulfogranum marinum | reverse complement strand
AATTTTCAAATGACAAGCTGAAAAGGATAGCAAAAGTTTGCTTGCCCTATGAACCGATTGTGTTCGCTGATGCGACTGGCTGCGGCCGCCTTTGAAAAAATTGCTATTTATGGACAGACACTAGATATCAAGGACGGCAACCGGTACACTTTGAACTTACGAGTCCTTGGTTAAAATGTGGAGCTAACCAGAGAAGAAATGGAACGAAATTGGAACAAATCAAAAAAACAAACTGGTTAATGTGTTTAATGTCAAGCGGTTGTGTTGTTTTTATCGCTGGACTCAATCCAGCGGGCCTTGCACCAGTGTCGGTTCGATTGCGACCTCCGATTAGCAGGGCGTAGTAAATCATCATACAGGCAACTTTACCATTTAAACCCTGCTGACAATATCTTTCATGTTTTGACGGATCTTTTGGTATTCTTTCTTGCTGATGCCGGCACCGAGAGCAACAGTTTCTGCCATTTCAGCAGAAAGGAAGTCACCCGAATTATGTGCGTCGGCATTAAGGACCAGTGGGGCTCCCGTCTTTGCGGCCATCTTGGCGACATAACCATTAGTCAGGCTGTGCCCTTTCCGACCTGAGAGCTCTAGGTAGATATTGTTTGCAGCCGCAAGTCCGGCATCCTCTTCATTTATAAAGCCAGGGTGAGCCAAGATGTCAACTCCAGCCTCAATCGCTGCCCTGTTTGTGCCGGCGAGGACCGGCTCCACAGGCGTTTCCCCATGTACGACCACCAGTTGAGCGCCTAGTTCGCGGGCTTTTTTTGTCAATGGCTTGATTAACGATGGTGGAACATGAGTCAACTCAACACCGACTATGAGCCTGGTTTTTGTGACGGGATTGAGGTCAGCAGCAGCCAGGGCGATATTTGGGATCAGTATATGTAAATTTGAGGAGTCTGCATGGTCTGTTATGGCAATAGCCTCGTAGCCAAGCGCCTCAACTCTCCGTAGGTGCTCTGATGGAACAAAGGCGCCATCACTGAATAATGTGTGAGTGTGAAGGTCTATCATGTTGTTATCCTTTTAGGACGGGAATCTTGTAAAATAAACTGCTAGTAATCGGTTCTAAAGCTAAGTAATGGCGTGTATCCATCATTCATTTTATCTTTTACCCCGACCCCAGTCTCGCCAATCCTGAAACCCTCCTCAACAAGATACGCTATCTTTCTGACTGCTTTTGAAACGGTCATTCCACCATGTCTAATGTTTGAAATGCAGTTTCGAGCTTCATCGGTTGTACCAGGTTTTGGCTTGCAGGTAATATATGCGCCAAGTGAATTTGGCGAACTCAACCCCGGTCTTTCCCCTATAAGCATCACGACCATTTTTGCCTTTAATAGAGAGCCGATCTCATCTCCGATAGCAACACGCCCGTTGGTAACCATACAAACAGGGGAAGCGCTTAGTGTTGTCTGGTCAACGAGCTTTATTAATCCGTTGGTTACCGCTGCTGCTGTTGCATTTACAGCAGGGGCGGACAAGCCATCGCAGATAACAATACAAAGATCAAAACCGCTCTTCTCGCTACACAATAAATCTCTGGATGTGTGGTTGAGCACCCTCCCCATATCAGGCCTGGTAAGGTATTCCATCCTGGTAGGGGCCATGGAGTGTAGTAACAGCACATTTCTTTTATCAGTCTCCAACGACGAAAGGATGTCACCCGTTTGAACAGGCTGATACACGGCATCTCTTGCTCTTGCATGGGCAAGCTTGAACCTTAGATACTCCTTTAAAGGGAGGCTGATGCCAGCCCTTCCGAGGGCAATTCGGGCGTCGGTATACTGCCGTAACTTTTCCCAGGGATCCTGAGTGATTATTAGTTTGTTTTTACTCATCAAAAGGCCTCCGAGGTCAACCGCAATAGCGTATTCCCATTTTGAATGGATTGCAGTTTGCCTTGGTGATTAAAAATAGACATGCCCTCCAACCATGCGGCGAATTCCGGAGCAGGAGCCAGGTTGAGCAGGTTGCGGATATATGCTGCATCATGAAATGATGTTGATTGATAGTTCAACATGATGTCATCAGCGCCAGGGATGCCCATGATAAAGTTGCACCCTGCATTGCCAAGCAGAGTAAGAAGTATGTCCATGTCGTCCTGGTCGGCTTCAGCATGATTGGTGTAGCAAATATCAACCCCCATGGGCAGGCCCAATAATTTTCCGCAAAAATGATCTTCCAGCCCTGCTCTTTGGATTTGTTTGCCGTTGTAAAGATATTCAGGACCTATAAAACCGACAACGGTGTTGATAAGTAACGGTTTGTATTTCCTTGCAACGCCATATGCCCTTGCTTCCAGTGTCTGTTGGTCAACTCCGTGATGCGCATCTGCAGAAAGGGCACTCCCTTGTCCCGTTTCGAAATACATAACATTCGTGCCGATTGTACCGCGATTCTGGCTCAGGGTTGCGTCCATACCCTGTTTGAGTAGATCAAGAGTTATGCCGAAACTTTTATTGGCTTTTTCTGTTCCTGCAATCGACTGAAAGCAGAGATCCACAGGTGCACCTGCTTCGATAGCTTCAATAGTGGTAGTAACATGGGTTAGAATACAGCTCTGGGTGGGGATTTTGTATTGGGTTATCAGGTCATCAAGCATAAATAGTAACTGCTTGATATTGGCAACGCTATCTGTGGCTGGGTTGATGCCTATCACTGCATCGCCACATCCGTAGCATAGCCCGTCCAGGATAGATGCTACGATGCCGTTCAAGTTATCTGTGGGATGGTTTGGCTGCAACCTGACCGAAAAAGTATTAGGAAGCCCGATGGTATTCCTGAAAGCTGTTATGACGTTACATTTTGAAGCAACCTGAATAAGGTCCTGTATGCGCATGAGTTTTGAGACCGCTGCAACCATTTCCGGCGTTAGGCCTGGCGATAATCTCGCAATCGTTTGGCTGTCTGCCTGATCGGTCAGTAGCCAGTCTCTGAATTCTCCAACCGTAAATGAACTGACCGTTTGAAATGCCACATTGTCATGTTCGTCAAGTATTAAGCGGGATACCTCATCTTCTTCATAAGGGATAATAGGCTCACTTAAAAATCGTTGTAAGGGCGTGTCAGCTAGAGCCATTTGTGCGGTTACCCGGTCTTCTTCATTTTCTGCAGCTATACCGGCAAGAACATCGCCGGACCGAAGAGGTGAGGCTTTTGCTAACAGCTTTTTTAGAGACATCTTTTTCATGGAGTACTCTTCATAAGTTATATCGAAGCGTTTAGGAGTAGTGGTTCTTTTATTTATTGTAATTATGAGGGCTGTGGTTTGAGAGTGATTACCCCCTTAATATTTGCGATATGGTTGCCGGCGTTTATTCAAAAAGTGTCACTTTCCTCTGTCTGCAACGCATTTATGCTAAAACCACATCTTCGATTCGATCCTTAATTTTTAATAATTCCATACTTTTTCTAGCCTTTTTGTCAGTAAATAAAACATCAATATTTTCTGTTGGGCAAAATCCCACACGGCTGGTTCGACCGAGTTTTGTTGAGTCTGCCAGTAAGTAAGACAGCTTGCTATTATCAATCATCGCTCTGGCGATTTCTGCTTCAGCGGGGTCGAAACTTGTCGCACCGTAGTGGGCATCCAGGCCGACCGGTGAGAGGAGTGCTATATCTGCATGGTGACGAAAAATTTCAGCTATTGTCTTTTCACCAAAGGTTGCCGGGAGAGAGTCGTGTAGCATTCCGCCGAGGAGAATCGTCGTAATAGAATTTGCAAGTCGGCATTTTTCAACTGAGAGTCTTTGGGCGACGAAAAGCGAGTTTGTTATTACTGTAATCCCAGTTGTTTTTGCCAACTCTTCTGCCAGTATCGAGGTGGTGCTGCCGGCATCAATAAACAAGGTGTGGCCACTTTTAATTCGTGAAGCCACTGCTTTTGCAATAGCTTTTTTCTCTTTCCTTTGTTCGTTATTTCTTAAGGTTATCGGTGGCTCGTGCTCTGGGTCAAGAGCGATCGCTCCGCCTCTTATTTTTTTTAATTCACCAAGTTGTTCCATTTCAGAGAAATCTCTTCTGATGGTTTCTCTTGATGCGTCCAAATCTTCAGCCGCTCTTTTTATGGTGACCCTGCCATAGGTTTGCAAAAGAGTTCGTATTTTCTGGAATCGCTCTTCTTTCCACATGTATCCTGTACCGTAATTTCTTTGTGGGGAGTGGCAGATGCTGCTCAGCTGCAAAAAACAAAATTGTAATAAATTTTTAACCAGTTTCTCTGAATTCTACTCTGTAAAAGTAATTACACAAATATGAAAAAAAATGATAGACAAAAAACCACAAAAGTGCAAAAGTGGGCAAAATGTCACACGGGATGTAATCAAATTCTAGGAAACTAAATACCAATGGAGGGTAAGATGAGGGCTTTCAATATGCAAAATGTAAAAATATTGGCCACGGGTATCTTTATGGGCTTGGCTTTTTGTTCTCAGGTGCAGGCTGGAGAAATCACAGTGTACAGCGCTTTGGAGGAAGACGAGATAGCAGATTATCTTGCAGTGGCTAAAAAATCATTACCGGATATCGAGATAAATGTGCTCCGTCTTTCAACAGGAGATCTTGGTGCAAGGGTAATTGCCGAGTCTGCAAATCCACAAGCAGATGTTATCTGGGGTTTTGCAGTAACAAATATGGCTGATAAAAAAATTCTTTCACAGCTCGAACCATATAAAGCTGTAAACTCAGAGTCTTTGCCTGCCCAGTATCGGGCTGAAGATGATTCCTGGTTTGCAGCCACTGGATACATGGGCGCTCTTTGCGTTAATACTGCTGTTTTAGAGTCTAAAAAGCTTCCAATGCCAAAGTCGTGGTCTGATTTGACTAACCCTGTCTACAAAGGTGAGGTTGTCATGCCCAACCCGGCATCATCGGGTACAGGGTATCTTCAAGTCGCAGCAATCATACAAGGGGCTGGTGAGGAGGCTGGCTGGAAACTCATAGATGAAATGGATGATAACATGGCGCAGTATACATCATCCGGCTCCAAGCCATGTAAGATGGCACGAGCAGGCGAGTATGCAATAGGTGCTTCCCTTTCCTTTGTTGCAATGAAATCTGTGGAAATGGGATACCCCGTTTCTATGGTAATTCCTTCTGATTGGGCAGGTTACGAGCTCGAGGCTTCAGGCCTTTTGGCTGGGTCAAAGAACAAGGAAGATGCTAAAAAATTCCTGGACTGGACCCTTTCGCAAGAAGCTGCGGAATTATACACCAAATACAAGGCAATTATAACAATTCCTGGATCAAAACCTTCAGAAATGGCAACAGCCGCAGGCCTCCCGGAAAATCTATCAGAAGTCCTCTATCCCGTAGATTTTGCAAAATCTGCTAAGGAAAGACCAGAGATATTAAAAAAGTGGAGCGCAACCACTACGAAATAATGTCCAGCAGAAAACAATCAATATGTAAAACAATGCACCTTGAGCCTGGTAAGTATTAAAAAATGAAACTGTCAATTGAAAACCTGTACAAAACGTTCAGCGGTTTTGTTGCCTTGGACCGTATCAGCATGGAGGTGGGTGAAAATGAGTTCGTCTGTCTTTTAGGGCCGAGTGGTTGCGGGAAAACCACGCTACTGCGAATTATTGCAGGGCTGCTTGACTTTGACGGTGGAGTCATGAGGCTTGGAGGTAATGACCTGGTCGAAATTGCAGCTCGTGACAGAGGGTTTGGTCTTGTCTTTCAATCGTACTCGCTTTTTCCAAATATGACGGTGAAAGAAAATGTGGGATACGGGCTCAAGGTACAAAAAGTTGACAAAAAAGAAATAAGTGAAAGGGTAGCAACGCTCCTCGAACTCATTAAATTACCTGATTTAGCTGATAGATATCCCCATCAATTATCCGGAGGTCAGCAACAGCGCGTAGCCATTGCTCGGGCACTTGCTGTAGAGCCCACATTGTTGCTTCTTGATGAACCTCTTTCAGCTCTTGATGCCAGGGTGAGGGCAGAGATGCGTTTTGAGATTCGTGAGATGCAGCAACGTCTTGGAATACCGACAATCATGGTTACTCACGACCAGGAAGAGGCTTTGACCATGGCTGATAAGATTATCTGCATGAAGGATGGCCGTATTGAGCAGATTGGTACGCCTCGAGAATTATATGCAGAGCCGGCAACTCGGTTTGTTGCAGATTTTGTTGGAGTGAGCAATATTTTACCTACTGCCTGGATTCGAAAAAATTTACCACAGATGATGGACTCGAGGCCAGGGGGAAAAGAGGGTGACTTTGAGTTTGCAGTTCGTCCAGAGCAATTGGTTGTTGATGACCAAAAGGGAGGGGCCGAGATTAAGGACATGCAATACTTGGGGAATTTGAGCAGGGTAACTCTGGACTGGTATGGAGAAGATGTGGTTGTTGAAATGCAGGGCTATCCAAAATTTACAGAGGCTTCTTCTATTCATGTTACTGTAGCAGATGGATGTGGCAGGTGGGTGAAAGTATGAGCAGCGCGGTGGCACAACAATGGTTTAAAAACAGTCAGCTTGTCGGCGATAAGTTGCTGGTCACCTCAGCAGTTTTTTTTCCATTGATTGGTTTATGTATATTCTTTTGCTACCCGTTATTTTTGGTGGCAGGAAAGAGCTTGCAACTAGCCGATGGCACCTACGGTATAGCAAACTACATAAATGTCCTTAAGTCTCCAGGCATTGTAAAGGCCGTTTGCAATAGTATGGTACTCAGTGTCAGCACTACTGCCTTTTGCCTGTTTTTTGGTTTTGCGGTAGCTTTTGCCCTGCAGCGATCCGGGATTGGAGGAAAACGATACCTAAAAGGCGCTCTATCGCTGCCATTACTTGCCCCGTCCCTTGTTCAGGCACTTGGTCTTTTGTTTTTGCTTGGAAGAAATGGTTTAGTGCACAAGTGGACGGGGTGGGATATTGAAATTTATGGCTTCTGGGGGTTGCTCATTGCAAATATTTTGTATGGCTTGCCCCAGGCGATACTGATAATCGAGGCTGCACTGCGCCAATCTGACGCACGGTATTATGAAGCTGCGGAGATTCTTGGCGCTTCCAAGTGGAAGCAGTTTTTTGATATTACCCTGCCAAATGCAAAGTTTGGTATTCTAAGTGCCGGTTTTGTAGTTTTCACAGTCACCATAACCGATTTTGGTAATGCCGCTGTGATTGGCGGCAATTATAAAGTTCTGGCTACGGAAATTTACAGCCAGGTTGTGGGCCAGATGAATTTTGGGATGGGCGCAGTGATTGGAATCCTTCTTCTTTTGCCGACCTTGATTGCAGTCTATATTGAAAGGGTTGCCTCACAAAAACAATTTGGAGGTTCCTCTGAAAGTGCCATACCTGTATCGACGAACTTTTATGCAAAACGAGATGTGCCGCTTGGAGTGTTTGTCCATACCATTGCATCAATAGCCGTGCTTGTTGTAATGACGGTAATCATGGCAAGTTTTATAAAACTGTGGCCTTACCGCATGACATTTACCCTCGCTAACTACAATATAACGCTTAGTGGTGGATATACGCCTCTTTGGACATCTTTGCTGGTTTCTGTTGAAGCCGCAGTTCTTGGGGTTGTTTTCCTGTTTGCCCTGGCCTTTAGCATGAAAAGAATTCCTCCAAAATTGGCAAAGCTAGTCTATCTGCTGGCTGTCCTGCCAGTGGGTGTTCCAGGGCTGGTTTTAGGTATTTCATATGTTCTTGCCTTTAATGTGAGTGATAATATGCTGGGGATGCTGTATGGCAGTAGTTTTTTGATAGCTCTCTGTAATTTTTATCACTACCATTCACAAGGTTTCCTGACCATGATAACAGGGGTCCGCGCAGTGCCTCCTGCTTTAGAGGAGACGGTCTCCTGTTTTGGCGGCGGAAATGTAAGAATTCTTCGCGATGCTGTTTTGCCATTTATGGGGCCAACCATAATATCTGTCTTCTTTTTTATCTTCATGCGATCCATGGTAACTCTTTCAGCTGTTATTTTTCTTATTTCATCAAAAGTAAGCGTAGCCGCAGTCTCAGTGATGAGACTCGACGAGGCTGGATTCACGTCTCAGGCGGCAGCTTTCTCAACCTGTATCATGATTACTGTGATTCTTGCGATGGGCTTGATGAACTCACTCATTTACCTCTATTCAATAAGTGGCGCCGGAAAAGAGGCAAGTAGCGATCAACAAGGAATAGAGAAAAGGGGACTTGCAAGGATGGTCGATCGGACATACTGTTGGTCAAGTACGTAGCCTTTGAATTTGAGTTGATCCCCGGAACTGTGTAAATATCAACAGCTTATTTTTTGTTAACATTGTCAGGTTACATCTCGCAATAAGGCCGTAAATTGTAGAATGTAGATGCCTACTGTTTATCCTTTTGAAAAAGCGCAAATTTCGCGCTCCCCTTAGCGAAAGGTGTTTGCAACAATGTCATATATATCTAAACCATCTGCTGAGCCCTGCGTAACGACCTTCGATGAGTTTGTTCGATTAGCTGATTATTCTCTGATGGATACCTTGAATGCCGACCCTGATGCCACCGGAGATGGTGATGATCACTGTGCCCGTCAGGTTTTTTCCGGTCATTTCGTACCTGTGAAACCCACGCCGCTTGCAGAACCGGAATATGTAACCCATAGCAGCACTTTTTTTAATGAACTTGGGCTAAGCGACGAACTGGCGCTTAATGTACAATTTCGCCGGGTATTCTCTGGTGATCTCTCTGCTACGCATGAGCCTATGCGTCAGGTTGGCTGGGCGACTGGCTATGCATTGTCGATTTATGGCACCGAATATACCCAGCAATGTCCATTTGGTACCGGCAATGGTTATGGTGATGGTCGGGCGATATCTGTATTTGAAGGAATACTCAATGGGCAGCGCTGGGAAATGCAATTAAAAGGTGGCGGCACAACGCCTTATTGCCGTGGTGCCGACGGACGCGCAGTACTACGTTCAAGTGTGCGTGAATTTCTAGCGCAAGAATATATGCAGGCTTTAGGTGTTCCAACATCGCGCTCTTTAACACTGTATGTTTCTAAATCTGAGACCGTTACCCGGCCTTGGTATTCTCAAGACTCCCACTCCACCGATCCTGATATCTTGGTGGACAATCCTGTGGCGATTTCAACTCGCGTTGCACCATCCTTTTTGCGCGTTGGTCAGCTGGAGTTGTTTGCCCGCCGCGCTCGCAGCAATGCTCATCCGGGAGCACTAGAAGAGTTGCGCATGATTGTTTCGCATTTAATTGAGCGAGAATACAAAAGCAACATTAATCAACACCTTGTTTTTGCAGATCAATTGGTTGAGTTGGCTAAGCAATTTCGCCGGCGTCTTACTTCACTGGTGGCCAATTGGCAACGGGTTGGTTACTGCCAGGGTAATTACAACAGTGACAACTGCGCTGCAGGTGGCTTTACCCTCGACTATGGACCTTTTGGATTCTGTGAAGTATTTGACCCTGAGTTTCAACCTTGGACTGGCGGCGGCGAACACTTTTCATTCTTTAATCAGCCAATCGCAGCGGAAGCGAATTACCATATGTTTTGGACAGCTGTGAGACCGTTACTCGCAGAAGATACTGAAGCTTTAGAACATTTCGACCAAGTGCGCCATGGCTTTGCAGAAGCAATGCAAAAACAAATCCAAAAAATGTGGGCGGCCAAACTTGGCTTGACTGAACATAACCCGAAGCTATTAAAAAAATTAATGCAGTTAATGATCCACTCAGAGGTAGATTACACCATTTTCTTCCGTGAGTTATCCCATATACCAGCGGATGTTTCAGCATTGAAAAAGAGCTTCTACGTTAAAACTTCACAACAACTCGATGAGCAATGGCAAGCTTGGCTGACAAGCTGGCGCGATCTCGTCTTTAAAGACGGCAACTTGGCTGAGATATCAGCAAGTATGAAACAGACTAACCCAAAATACGCATGGCGAGAGTGGTTGATCGTCCCCGCCTACCAACAGGCCATGCAGGGCGACTACACTTTAGTTAGAGAGTTGCAGGAAGTACTTAGCTACCCATATGATGAGCAATCACAAGAAGTAGAGGATAAATACTATCGTCTAAAGCCTAGGGCGTTTTTTAACGTTGGTGGCGTGTCGCACTATAGCTGTTCATCTTGATTTTGAATAAAAAATGAAAAATTAAAATCAGGTTTGTCCTGCTGGTCACAGCTAACGTGCCTGATCCGCCACTTTATTGTTACCATATCAAAGGTCTGAAAATCTTACCAGTGGCTTTATTTGGCCTTATTCTCGTGAGGGTATCACCTGGAGGGAGTGTTAGCCTGACCGTACTTACTCCCAAGGTAGGAAAAGTGAATTTTTAGCCCACTATAGTGCCGGCTTTGCGAGGTGCTCTTTGCAGTATTCACCTTAAAACCACCGCCACGCTTGCCATCAACTCTTTACCTTACCGTTTACCGTGGTCTTTCCCTGTTTGATTTTTTCTCGGTGGAGAACAAACTCTATCGTGATAGTTTTTACTATTATTTTTTTACTATTCATCTCCCGTTGAATTGTATGTCAACAGCCTTACTCTATTAATTATAGAAGCGATGAAGCAGTAGAGTAGCACTTAAGATGAATTTCTCGCTGCCTAGTGGCTGTACTCAAAAGATAGGATCAAGACCCAATATAAAAATTATTTTTGAATATAAACGGAGGATGTTATGCAAGGTCAAATTATTTCTCAAGAATTCAATAGAATGGTATGGGTAAGGGATAAAAATCGTGCACAATACTCTTGCTACATTGATAGAGATCGTAAGGTAACAAATAAAGAAGATCTCTCCGAAAATGAACAAAACAGTTGTATGAATCTAAACCTTGTTTTAGGTGACAGCTGGTAGCATGATTACCCTATAATTCCCCTCACTGCGCCCTCTGGTATTTTTTTACAGAGGGCGTTGTTGTTTATAGTTGTGGAGCGGGGGGATGATTCTGTTTTAGAAAATTTCGGCTGCTGAGCATCGATCTTGGGATTAACAGATTGAACAAAAAAAATTGCCGTACCTGCTCCCAAAGTAGGATCACTGAGCTCTTAGCCCAATATAGTGCAGGTTTTGCGAGGTCCTCTTGCGGGATTTACGTTAATAGCACATGTAAATGAGTTGCCCCCCACCAGGCTTGCCACCAAACCTTCGTCGCTTATCATAGATGTCCTCGATAAATTTGCTGCTGATTTAAAATACGGCGGTTTTTCCCAATCCCTCTTCGTGACACCTGACAGGAAAAAGCTAAATCAGCCGAATTGGCAAAGCGGTTTAGATTGCCAATAGCTCCATGAATAGCATAGACTGAATGATATGAGGAAACCGGATTTTATGAAACTACTGTATGGTATCCATTCAGAATGTATAAGTTTATCAGGGAATAGATGCCTCGCCAGTCATTGATTTGAATGATATCGAGTTTCTGGATAATAACTTGTTGTGTATTGATAAAAAGGCAGACATCCCATTTATGGAGGGCAACATGAAGATTACATTCAGATTTATGCAATTACTTGCTGGCTACTTCGTTTTATTAGCGCTCTGTATCTCCCCTGCCTTTGCAGACAAACACAAAAAAGAGAAATACGAGAGAGAATCGTTTTCTTCCATTACCAATGAAATTTACAAGCAAGAATGTAGTGCTTGTCATTTCAACTATCACCCAGGTTTGCTTCCTGCTGTTTCCTGGGAAAAAATTATAAATACTTTGCCTGCCCATTTTGATAAAGAGGTTTCCATAGAAGAAAAATATTTAAATGAAATTGAAAAATACTTAACAGAAAATGCTGCTGAAAATTCATCATCCAAAAGAGCAAGAAAAATATTGAAAAGCCTTAATGGCCAAGCTCCTCTTAGAATAACAGAAACTCCATACATAAAAGAGAAACATCATGAATTGAGTTCAACCGTTTTTGGCAGGCCTTCAGTTGGTTCAAGATCAAATTGTATTGCTTGTCATACAACAGCTGAACAAGGTGATTATGACGACGACAATGTAAAAATACCGAAATAAAAACCACATATCAAGCCGCTTCACCACGCTTCACTACGCCCCACTGGACTGGCTGAAGCTCGCCGGTGAACTTAGGTTAGGCGCTCAATAAAAGTCATATGATTTGAGGGAATGGCATGTCATCGACAGGTGATTCAAAGGTAGATCAAACAGCATCACCTCGCCAGTGGTTCAGATTAGTTGTGGTGTATCTCCTAATCCCGCTAATTTTATTTATATGCGGTGGCGACCTCGGTTGGTGGCAGGCCTGGCTATATTCCATGCTTATCTTGGCCGCTGGTATTGGTGGGCGCATGTGGGCGGAACGGCGGCATCCCGGATTAACAGCCGAAAGACAAAATATGGAGAAGGTCCAAAATGCGAAAGCCTGGGACAAAGTGCTTGCTCCACTGATGGCGTTGAGTGTGAGTTTTCCACTGGTCATTGTTGCCGGGCTGGATCATCGCTTTGGCTGGTCACCCCTGTTTCCATTGTGGCTCATCGTGCTCGGCTTCCTCTTGATCTCGCTCGGATACGCTTTCGCTGCGTGGGCATTGATAGAGAATCGCTTTTTCTCCAGCGTGGTGCGTATTCAGGTGGATCGAGGACATGTGGTGTGTGACAGTGGTCCCTATCGGATTGTGCGACATCCTGGCTATGCTGGAAATATGTTGGCACTCCCGGGTATTGTGCTGGCCTTAAGCTCGACGTGGACACTTATTCCGGCAGCGCTTGCGCTAATCATCGCGGTGATTAGAACGGCGCTAGAGGACCAGACTCTACAGGACGAATTGCCGGGCTATCGCGATTATGCGCGACGCATACGCTATCGTTTGATTACGGGGATTTACTGAAGATGCGACCAGATAGCAGCGCCTAAGAAGGCGCTCGTTCGGAAACAAACCACGCTGCGCCTCGTTTGCGCCGCACAGCTTGATCGTTAACATTGCCACATTGAAGGTCTGAAAATCTTACTATTACCTCTAGCTGACCTTGTTCCTGTACCATTAAAGCGTGACCATACGCCTGAAACTCATCCAAAATAGAGCATCTAAAGTTATTGATTTTTCCAGAGAATCCATAAACTGTTGTTGCTTCATTTTGATCATAACGGATGAATGATTACTTTCGTATTGTGCAGAGAAATTTGATTTTAGGTTGCCATGACAAGCCAACTGTGAAAGTATCTCGCACCCAATTTCCCTCTACTGTGAACACATAGTTTTGGTGAGTTTTATTATAGAAGGTGTGGGAACGATCAACGTTTTGGAAGACTTACGCTCATCTTGAGGCTATCTGGACTGACCTATACCGACCAGAACTTTGTCATCAAGGCCTGAGCCCAGCGGCTTGCAAGTCAGCTGGCACTCGCGTAGCATGTCCCGTTTCTAGTCCCCACGTGGAGGAGGGATAAGATCACAGTTATTTTTCCATCGCTAGCTACGTCGAAGATCATTTTCTATTTCATAACCATTTTGTACGCTGATTCGTGAGTAGCAGCCGATAAAACCTTTCAAGAGTAAAGGAGGATAAGGGGGGCGCATGATTGCAGAGACTTCATACCGCGTCGCGGCGGTACAGATGATATCGGTTCCAGATGTATCCGAAAATCTTGTGCAGGCAGGGCGCCTTGTAGCAGAGGCTGTAGCCCGGGGTGCGCGCCTGATCGTATTGCCCGAGAATTTTGCCATAATGAGCAAAAACGAGCATGACAAAATACAAGTCGCGGAGGACGATGGTGTTGGTCCGATCCAGGATTTCCTTGTAGCTTCTGCGAAACAGCATGGGATCTGGCTCGTCGGAGGTACGGTGCCACTCATCTCAGGCTGCCCTGGCAAAATACGCAATGTTTGTCTGGTCTATTCCCCATTGGGAGAGCGTATAGCCCGCTACGACAAAATCCATTTATTCGGGTTTGATAACGGACTGGAGCGGCATGACGAATCTGCAACCGTCGAGGCCGGCGATAAGGTGGTCACCTTTGTGGCAGAGGGTAGACGGGTTGGTCTGTCTGTCTGCTATGACCTTCGTTTTCCTGAACTTTTCCGGGCAATGGGAGAGGTGGACCTGATAGTGCTGCCGGCTGCATTCACATACCCCACCGGCCTTGCACATTGGGAGGTACTGCTCAGGGCCCGAGCTATCGAAAACCAGTGTTACTTAATTGCAGCTGCCCAGGGAGGCCATCACCCATCGGGACGCCGCACCTATGGGGACAGCATGATTGTTGATCCGTGGGGTGATGTTTTAGCGCGCCGCTCAGAGGGTCCAGGGGTGGTTATCGCAGAAATATCATCTCATCACCTGCAACTGATACGCCTGCGACTGCCAGCCTTAAAAGATCGTCGCCTCATCTGATGCTTTAGACTCCTCTTTGTATTGTGCATTTACCAATCCAACAGTACGGCCATACCGATCTGTATCGATCATGTAAATGTTGACATTATTCGCACGCACCAGCTTATTAGTCAGCTTTTTGCCTGGTTGCCGTAGGCTTGTTTCTTCTCAGGTGTATCGATGCCGTAGAGGCGGATCTTGACCTGCTGATTGCCATGTTGCACTTTAATGGTGTCTCCCCTCCCCCCAGCCACGCCAATTACTTTACCAGTCCAGGCGAAGGCGGGTAGTGGCAGCAGGAATAGCAACCCAATTAATAATGGAAAAACAGCACGCTTACTCATTGAGATTGTTCAATCACTTCTGGATATTCCTCAACGGTCTTCCTTTCGTTCAACCACCATTGCACACTAAACAAGCCAATGACCAAGGCTGCCAACAGAATTATATGCCAAGGTTTCAACTTATCACTTATAAAACGGCCCTTTGTTCTTCGACCAGACATAGCCCGCACATCCATACAGAAAAGGTTCTCTTATATTCGGTTCAACCAACACAAAGCCACTTAGGATTCACATAAATTAGCTTTGATCTCGTTCTGAAATGCGTTGTTAAATCCATTCTTGGACTTCCGATTCCACCCACCCAACAGCCCGAGCACCAAGATTAATTTGCTTGGGAAATTTACCTTTCTTGATAAGTTCATAGATATTGGACCTAGATATCTTGGGAAGATTTGTCACATCTGGCAGCCTTATAATCCTATAATTTACTGTCATGACATTATCTCCTTTGGTGGTACATCTATTTACTCTTGTCTTTTGCCCAAAGAGCCAATTTTATCGATAGCTGTAAGCTTGTGGTCGTGCAATAGGTGCGTGTACCGCTGCACCATCTGTAAAGTTCGGTGGCCTAAAATATCAGCGAGAGTACGAATATCAACTCCTGCCATTATCAAATGGCTTGCTGCCGTATGTCGAAAGATCATGCATGTGAATGTCCGGTAGGCCAGCTCTCTGCTTGGCATGGTTGAATGCCTCCCTGAATCGAATTCCAGGCCGTGCTTTAACACGAGGAGCCTGTAGCTGATCTTCTTTTAAAAAAACCAGTTTATTACCCTCAGCCTCTGTGAGCGTGCTTAAATTGGAGAGTTCCTTTGCAAGTTCCTTGGTTAAGGGTACCCAGCGAGAGTCACTATTTTTCGTAGCCTGCAAAAATATTGTCCTTTTCCCACAGTCGATTTGATTCCAACGCAACCCAGCTGCCTCAGAGGCTCGCATACCGGTATGCAGGAGAGTAAGGATATATGCGTATAAAATTTTATTTCTCGATTTCCGACAGGCGCTCAATAATCTGATTGCCTCGTCTTCCGTCAAAAACCTGGTTCTCCCTTTTGGAGGTGTAGGTCTCTCAATGTCCTCTACAGGATTATCAACTGGGATTCCCCACTCTTTCCGAGCTTTGAAGAATAAATGTCACAACAACGCCTGCTCCAGCCGAACTGAATATGCCGAAACTATTTGCATCCTTGTATCTCTGTAGTCAGCAACAATAGCAGCAGAAATTGCACCCAATGGTGTATCACGCCCAATCTGATCCACTAATTGCTTAGCAGATGCCTTTTCCCTCATGTGTGTGGTCGTCGCTTTTCTACTCGAAATTGTTTTGAGATACTTCTCGATAGCCTCACCAAATGAGATTTTCAAAGCAAGACGCGGGTCATTGTATTTTTTTGCTTTAATAATCTCTTCTGTCCCTGCTGCCCATACCATGGCCTCGCCTTTGGTATCAAATGTCCGGCTTACAGAGGGATGCCCTTTCATGCGAACAGTGGCGGTATAACTCCAGCCCTTTTTATTTTTCCGTTTTGTGATCCGTGCCATCGATGCCAATTATTTTTTCTGTTCCACTTTTGTTCCACTTTTTTATAAAAAGATAGCATAAAAAAGCAAAAGATGGCAAGCGGCATGAAAATGGCAAAAAGCACAAAAAAAGGCCTTACCCCAGTATTACGGGGATAAGGCCTTATAATTTTGGTTGAGGTCGGAGCCACTATCCAGCCATATTAAAACAGATTTACAAACACATAAGAAACATATATTTTTCCAATTTCAACTTCGTACCCGCAACTGTACCCGCTTTGTGCAGCGACTGGGTGTGAACTATCCTGACGTAAAAAAGGGCATTCCGTATGACTTTTGAACTATATGCTCAGGTAAAAAATCAGACTTGAAAGAGCTGTATAACCTATCAGCAAATGCCAACCGGCGCCCAACGCACAAAAACATACCTTGCATTTAGCCCTTTTCAAAAAGCTGATAGGCTAAGTAGCTGACGTGGTAACAATGTTGACTGCATTCTTTTTTACCTCCGCTATAATTTTAGTCATGTAGGAGGAAAACTGTTCGTCCAAGCCAAATTCAGAAAAATCATCATTCAGCTCAACCTTTTTCTTTATGGCTTTTCTGCAATTCCAATACGTCAGTGGTCCACAAACACGCGCGACATTGAGAATGTCAGCATTAACTTCATCTAAAATCTCTGCATACGCGGTATTTGCTGATACAACGATTTCATCTTTAACCACCGATCCTGTAAGTTCATTATCAGTAACACCTGGTTGTACTTCCAAATCACCCGTGTAAGATTTTACCGCTTGAGATACTTTCTCCAAACATTGCCGTCCCTTCAACTTATACGCAAGAACCGGATTATCTTTCGCTAAAGCTTCAAGTGAGCTATCAAATGAAGCTTGAAATTTTTCATCCAAACTATTTGGAATCGCAGAGTGAAGATCCTCAAAATACACCTGAATGAGTGGTGCAAGCTGCTCTGTCATTTTATCGTAATTTTCATCTACAGGGAACCCTGCTTCTTTTAGCCCGACTTTCGCAATTCGCGACCATGTGGACGTGTAACTTGCTGTTTTTCCATAATCGACAATTTTAGGTCGGCACTACACGGCTTTTTTACAGGCCGCTTTGTCTGCTGCAATCCGTGGCGGAGGT
>NZ_JAFFQD010000066.1 GCF_016918565.1 Desulfogranum marinum | reverse complement strand
AAGCCTGCCTGGAGCAACGCCTTTACCCACTCTTGCTGATACTTGAGCAAGTCCGCCGGTTGCAAGCTCAAATATAGGGCGCTACCGACTGCCACTGCCGCAACGCCAGCAAGTACCAAGCTACCCAGTCGAGTTGTGTTCATTAGCTTCTCCTCTAAGTTTAAAGCCGGCTCAGATAGTTGGCCTTAACTAGTTTTTATATAGGTCTGCATAACAGCAGGTCTCCGTATTAGCGGAAACTCTTTTCATGCCCTTGACTTTATTATCTAGTTGTATGAGCTGTAATTTTACAGGGTATAAAACAGCATGACTTCATCCTCTCTTGTTTGATGTGTTACTAAAAGTGAGGGATTCTTTCAATATCAATGGGGAGGGGGATTTGTCAGGAAAATGTTCAATGCAGAAACAGTCGCTATCCAAGTACTCGCAAATACAACTACTCATACCAGAGAAAAGAGAGTAGAGGAAATCGTTAAGGAAGGACCAGATGGTGAAAATTGTTCGGTTTTTTATGTTATTTCTTGTGATGTTTCAGATGCTGATCTAATTATAGCATCTACATTATTACTAGTCCCTGAAGAATAAAGTAATTTTGCGATAGTATTTTTGTCAAAAGGTATTTTCTCTTCCTTGCAAGCATTATAAATCCTTGAAACAATCGCTATATCTCTTGCTATGAGCATTTGCGACGTAGTAAGAGGACTATTTTCTACCCCCCAAAGCATTTCATTGGTTGTAGGTTCAATGCCTAATCTTTTGAGAATGTTTGATTTTATTAATATGGTAAATGCTTTTCTTGCGTCTGTAGGAGTTATGTCATTTCCGATTTTATCTAAAATATTTTCGATTAACTTCTCTTTTGTTAATGTTTTATTCTGAACGATTTGCTCGAAAATTTTTATCAAATCTTCTTTTGGAAGGATTCGCCAATTCATTTTCCTGAGCATTGTCATATATGCATTGGCAAGATCAGGTTTTTGTTTATTGCTGCTAGATTTAGTTAGTTTTTGTTCTGTTTTTTTGGGTAGTTGCAACTGACACATCGTGCTTTTCTTTGACAGAATCACATTGTCTATTGATTCTATAAATGCCGAGAAGGAAGTGAATCCAAGTTGTTTTTCATCAAAAGCACTATCAATATTTAATATTTTGGCCTTCAAAGTAGAGAGATGGATATTATTTCCGAAACTGGAGAGTACTTTTACAGCGATATCAACTGCATCTTCATATGCTGACTGAACAGCAGCGTCACCCTTCTGTGTAACCGACTCAGTATATATAAACCTAGAGCATGATGTTTTTACTGTCTCACTGAGGGTCGAACGAGGACCAACTCCAATCACCCCTTTCCCCATTTCTCTAAGTCTGCGAAAAAGAGGGCTGAAGTCTGAATCGCCTGTTGCCAAAACAAACCATGATATATTTTTTAGGTTCCATGCATACTCGATAGCATCTACAGTCATTTGGATATCAGCCGAATTTTTGCCAGATACTGGATGGTAAGTATGGATCAATTCGAAGCCAAGACGATTTAGAGTAGCTTGGTAATTTACAATGCCGTTAGAAGTCCAATTGCCATACGCACGCCGGACGATAGGATGCCCAATTGTATTTATTTCATCCAATAATTGTTCAGGGCCACCCTCTCTTATCCATTTTGTCAGGTTTTCAACGTCTAAAAAAATGCCAATATTTTCTGATTCTACTTTCACAATTCTGTTATTTTAGGTAATTGAACGATCTGCTTTTTTGGCTACAGTACTCATATATTTTCTTTTTCAAGATTACTCCAACAACCCTTATATTCTTCTAGTTCATACCCTCCTTCCTGATACTTTTTAAACCCACAACCTATATCAATGCTCATTCTACTTGGAAGGTTATCCTGTCCCTTTTTCCTTGTAGCTTTTTTAAAAGCCACTTCTGTAGCTGTTTGTCTATATTGTTGAAAATCTTTGTATTTTGAATATTTGGCTGTACCCTTTGCTTTTATTTTTTCAAAGAGCTGGCTCAATGTCATTATGTAGTGTCCTAATGGGGTGATATGGTCGTATATACTAACAACCAAGTGGGAAGCCGTGGCTATCTCGTTTGCAGATATACTCTGCGAAAAACTTGATATTGATTCTGAGTACGACGAGATGTCGATCCCTTTTAATTCAACCTGCACTACAATTGGTTCATTTTGTTTTTTTATACATAAGAGATCATAACCGTCACCAAAATGATCTGAGACATCCCAACCTTTACTTGCTAGACAGTAGGAGACCATGCCTTTTTGCATAATCTGTAAGGCTTTTTTTCTGGTAGTTTCGACAGATTGATTGCTTTGTTGTAAATGAATCATGTTTTCTTTTTAGATTTGGGGCTTACGTTTTATATGCAGCAAGGCCTTTCGTGGTAAAAGTTATCCAAACACAGCGATCGGGACTCCTTTCCTTACCATTTACAGTACAATACCCACATTACATTGCAACCTTCTCCTCTCCCTATGATGGCCAGGCCAAGCCGCCCTTGAGCACTGAAAGTAGGGTAGTGCGCCATACCATAAAAACAATTTATAGCATTTTATAATAGTCCCGTATCTTCAGCGCCATTAGCTTACGGCGTTGTTTAAGAAAATCTTCATAGTCATCAATGTCCTTATCTTCCATCCCTGCAGGAATGCAGTGCATCGTAAAGTTATCTTGCAAGTCTTGTGTATCAACTATTCCACCATAAACGGAATTCCCGTCTTGGCACTGTTCCGCTAGTTCAGAAAAATATACGTTTGGTGCCCTATCCTTGATAGCTATATTGATTTCACTCTGCATCATTACATAATTAGCAATCTGGTTGTATTTGCCCCTGGTCAGCCCAAATCCTTTTAAGTAATTTCTTGGGAAAAGATGATGGACATCTCCCCTGTGAGTTATCAAGTCTCGAACAGTGATATCCTTAGACAAAAAGCCTTTATTGTTGCAGTACGCTTGGGACGCTAAGAACACCTTGAAAAAGGGGCTGCTTGCCACGGAAGTATGCATTTGCTGGGGCAACCCTGCCTCCCAGAAAGAATCAGACAGCTCAGCTTTTTCGACATCCATCAGGTATGGTTCAATGCCATTCTCATGAATCCTTCTAATGTCAAAATCAAAGGCTGATTCTGGGGAAGCTGAGTATCGTCCAGTTAGCATTGACATGACGAACCACCGGCGAACTAACGATTCAATTTTATCCTGTTCAACATTATTTTTACGTAAGACGAGATAGACAATATAGGCGAAGTTGATAACATTCTGAGAACGAATCATGGATGCTTCCACAAAGCCTGCGGATCGTAAGATCATTACAAACCGCTTGAAATTCGTCTCATTCATGAAGTTAAATATGCCCTTGTCGAGCGTTTTAAAGGAGTCCTCAGCTATACTCTCTTCATATTCCCTGGTTTTGAAATTTCGTCCGGATAGCAGTGCAACAAGATCCTCTAACCGACCACGCTTAAACTCTGAGGTGAAAGCTACCCGCAGCATGTCAGTGTATGAAGGGTCATATAAATCATCATTCTCATTTTTAAGCCAAGACATCTTCTGGAAGTATGGTGTCTTCGCAAAATCTTGGTCTAAATCAGCCAACTGCTGATAAAATTCAGGTGCTACCGCAAGGTGACAAAAGTAATCAATACATTTACGGAGTTTATTACCATTGTATAATTCATTGGCTGCTATTTTAGACATAGCAAAATCAGCCTGATTAAGAACTGCCCCTTGTGAGTTAATCCGAATAAATATTTCCGTAACTGTTTGAATATCAAGCTCTGAATTTAACTCTATGAGACCTATGTGATTATTTACAATCCCTCTTAACAATTCTATAGAGTTGTATATGTCATCCTGATCTGTACCTTCATTTTTAGCACAATATTCACCGACGAGACCAATCATCTTAACATCAGGAGATAGGACATCCGCAATGTTGGATATCCATGCCTTGTCTTTACGTATAGCAGGATTTGCAACCTCAAAACGACGATCTTGCGGGTGGAAGGCTATGGTGACTGTTACCCTTTTGTAATTTTTGTCTATGACCCGTTGGCCAAGTAGAGCAGCCATGAGCGCAGTTACCCTTTGCTGCCCATCAATAAGGACACGCTTTCCATCTGATGAACTACCATCTTTAAGTTTTACGGATGGATTGCGCCAAGCTATGAGATAACCTATAGGATACCCTGAATACAGAGAGTCGATAAGGTCACGAACCTTTGCTGCATTCCACACAAAAGGTCGCTGGATTTCTGGTATGGCTATTTCTCCTGAATTTATCCAGGTCAGTAAGGTTTGAATTGGATGTTGATTTACAGAATAGCGTTGGATAGTCATGGGTGTCCTTGAAGTTGATTCAGCTCAAATAGCTTGTGGCCATGATATTAGAAACCGGTACTTTGTCAGCCCACCAAGAACTAATGATTAATCCCTATTTTTTGAGCCGAATACTGCTGCCATATCGTGAGATTATTTTTAGTTGAAGGTCAGGGGGGGTAGCCACTTTGTGGTAACCTTGGATCTGGATAGTATAAAAAAATATAAAGTAGTGTATATCTTGTCAGACACCAAAGTCAAATCAGGCACACTAACTATTAGAAATTATTCACAACAACACCTGAATCACCCTTCATTATTTTTACTGTTTTGTTGCTTTCCTTCCACCATCGCACTACTGTGAGCAGCTGTTGAGATGGGTAGCCAATGGATGAAGAGATAAAGACTTTCTTGTTATATACAGGTGAGGCTACTTTAAACACTCAACCTATCTATATTATTACTACTATTTTATTTATACTACGTGGCGCTTTCACTGGTCACATACACAGCCTGAAAGGTAACGATGACAGATAAACAGAAATTGGAACAGCAGCTCTGGAATATAGCCAATACCCTGCGCGGTAAGATGGGTGCTGATGATTTCAGGGATTATATACTTGGCTTCATCTTTTACAAATACCTCTCCGAAGCAATGAACCTGTATGCCGATGAACTGCTCACACCTGATGGGCTTCAATATAGCGCCATTGATGAAGACTCTGATACTGGTAAGGAATACCTCGCCGCCATTAAAGAAGAGACTGTGGAAGAACTCGGATACTTCCTCAAACCTTCAGAACTGTTCTGTGAGATGGCCAAGCGGGGTAACGGTGATGGTAAGGCCAAGTTTATCCTCGATGATTTAAGCAAGGTACTGAACAGCATAGCCCAATCTACAATGGGTACAGAGAGTGAAGAAGATTTTGATCATCTGTTTGAAGATCTGGATCTCACCTCCAGCAAGCTCGGGAAATCTGAAACTGATAAAAACGAGCTGATAGTAAAGGTACTCACCCACCTGGATGCCATCGACTTTAAGCTACAGGATACTGAAAGTGATGTACTGGGTGACGCCTATGAATATCTCATCGGGCAGTTTGCTTCTGGTGCCGGTAAAAAGGCTGGAGAGTTCTATACCCCACAACAAGTGAGCATGATCCTCGCCAAGATTGTAACCACCGGTAAAACTCGACTGAAGAGTGTGTATGACCCCACCTGTGGCTCTGGATCTCTACTGTTGCGGGTGTCTAAAGAAGTTGATGATGTAGGTGGCTTTTATGGACAGGAGAGTAACCCAAGCACCTATAACCTGTGTCGAATGAATATGATTATGCACGGTGTCCATTACCGTAGATTCGACATAAAGAATGAAGATACCCTGGAGCGGCCCCAACACATTGAAGACCGTTTTGAGGCTGTAGTCGCCAATCCTCCCTTTTCTGCCAAGTGGTCAGCAAGTCCTCTGTTTATGAGTGATGACCGGTATTCTAACTATGGAAAGCTGGCACCAAAGTCCAAGGCTGATTTTGCTTTTGTCCAGCATATGGTTCATCAACTCGACGATAATGGCACAATGGCTGTAGTACTGCCCCACGGTGTCCTGTTCCGTGGTGCTGCTGAAGGACATATCCGTAAGTACCTGATTGCTGATCGCAACTACCTGGACGCTGTTATTGGGCTCCCTGCCAACATTTTTTATGGCACATCCATCCCTACCTGTATTCTGGTACTGAAGAAGCAACGTGAGAATGCTGATAACATACTTTTTATTGATGCCAGCCAGCACTTTGAGAAGGCGAAGAATCAGAACTATCTCCGACCTGAAGATATCGACAAGATTGTAGGCACGTACAGAGAGCGTACTACGCAGGATAAGTACTCGTATGTTGCTGCCTTGGATGATGTCAAAGAAAACGACTACAACCTGAATATTCCAAGATATGTGGATACCTTTGAGGAGGAAGAACCTGTTGATTTATCTGTGGTGTCTGCTGAACTCAAAGGTCTGGACAAGGATATACAGAAAACCGACGCCTCTATCGCTGACTACTGCGAACAACTGGGTATAGATACTCCTTTTTAGGGTGTGATGATGTTGATGAAGAAAGAAATGAAGAATGTCCCAGAGTTGCGGTTTTCAGGATTTACTGAAGATTGGATACAAACTGATCTAAAAAAAGTTTGCGATAAAATTCAGGATGGTAACTATGGCGGTGATTATCCCAAAGCAAATGAATTTTTAGAAAATGGAGTTCCATTTTTAACCTCGAAAGCTATTAATCCTGACGGCTCTCTTACAGAGGGGAAAGTAGATTACATTTCGCCTGAAAAACATAGCCAGTTAAAAAAAGCTCACTTGCAGCTAAATGATGTTTTATTTACAAATCGGGGGGCTAATGTTGGGGTAATCGGTTTTGTTGATTCTCGCGTCAGTAATGGAAATATAGGGCCCCAACTAACGTTACTCCGAAGTGACCATAAATCTATCACACCGTTATTCCTAAAAAATATAATGGTATCATTCTCTGTCGTTAAGCAAATAAGGTCGCAAGACAGTGGAAGTGCGATGAATTTTTTCGGTATTGGTGCTACCTCAAAATTCAAACTCATAATTCCCACTCTCCCAGAACAACAAAAAATAGCCTCCTTCCTCTCTGCTGTAGATAAAAAGATAGAGCAGCTTACCTGTAAAAAGGAACTACTGGAGCAGTACAAAAAAGGGGTGATCCAGAAGATATTCTCACAGGAGATCCGTTTTAAGGATGATAACGGGCAGAATTATCCTGATTGGGAAGAGAAGAAGTTAGGAGAGTTCGTAGATTTTATTAGAAATGGTATCAGTTTTGACCAAAATAACGAACGACAAGGTGTAAAAGTAACACGGATAGAAACTATATCTTCAAACAAAATTGATATAAATCGTGTTGGATATGTCAAAACCAGTAAAGACCTTTCAGCCTATAAATTACTAATAGGGGATTTACTTTTTAGCAATATAAACAGTGTAGCCCATATTGGCAAAGTTGTTAGGGTGGATTTAGATTACAACTTATACCACGGGATGAATTTGCTTAACATAAGGTTAAATCAAGATGTCGCCGATTCAACTTACTGTTTTTATGTCTTAAGCAGCAATAAATATAAAAATCATTTTGAAACGATATGTAATCGAGCTGTTAATCAAGCAAGCATAAATCAGACATCGTTAAAGAAAATAAATGTGCGATTACCAGTGGTTGAAGAGCAGCAAAAAATAGCCGACTTCCTGTCCTCAATTGATACCAAAATAAGCACAGTACAAACCCAACTTTCTGAAACCCAAAACTTCAAAAAAGGTCTCCTGCAGAAAATGTTCGTATGAGCACACAATCCGAAGCCAAACTGGAACAGGAACTTATCAGCCAACTCGCAGGGCTGGGGTACCAGCACACCCCAATCCACGATGAGGAGTCTCTCCTCGCCAACCTCAAAGGTCAGTTGGGAAAGTTCAACAACACCAGTTTTTCGGATAAAGAATTCGCAGCCATACAAAACCACCTCGCCAAGGGTAATGTCTTCCAAAAGTCTAAAACCCTGCGTGATCGCTTCCAGCTTAACAGGGATAACGGTGACAGCTTCTATGTCCGCTTTTTTAACAGTGAAGATGTTACGCAGAACCTGTACCAGGTCACCAATCAGGTAACAGTCAAGGGCGTCTATAAAAACCGCTATGATGTCACCCCTACTGGTCAATGGTATCCCACTGGTACAGGTAGAGCTTAAGCGCAGAGGCCTGGAACTCAAAGAAGCCTTCAATCAGATAAACCGCTACCAGCGACACTCCTTCTGGGTTAATACCGGCCTGTTCCAGTACGTACAGGTATTTGTCATCAGCAACGGCGTCAATACCAAGTACTACGCCAACAACAGGCGACAATCCTTTAAGCAGACCTTTTATTGGGCAGATACCCTTAATCGCAACATCACCGGCCTGAAAGACTTCACCGCCTCTTTCCTGGTCACCAAGCACTTGGGCAGAATGATAGCCAACTATGTGGTGGCCAACGAAACCCTGAAGATCCTGATGGTACTCCGCCCTTACCAGTACTATGCCACTGAAGCCATCATTGATGCTGTCAAAGGCAGCAAAGGTAACGGTTATATCTGGCACACCACCGGCAGCGGGAAAACGCTTACATCCTTCAAAGCCAGCCAGATAATTATGGATATGCCGGAGGTGCGTAAGGTTGTCTTTGTCGTGGATCGGAAAGACCTGGATTACCAAACAATGAAGGAGTTCAACAGCTTCAAAAAGGACAGTGTGGATGTCACCAACAACACACGATCATTGGTAAAGCAATTCGCTGATGATACCAAACTTATAGTCACCACCATCCAGAAGCTGAACAACGCGATTACCAAGGCGCGCTACACAAAAGATATCGCCCACCTGAAAGATGAAAAAATGGTCTTCATCTTTGATGAGTGCCATCGCAGCCAGTTTGGTAAGACGCACAAAGAGATAACAGATTTCTTTACCAACCTGCAACTCTTCGGCTTTACCGGTACCCCCATATTCGCCGACAACGCCCAGAAGAATGAGATGGGTAAAAGGACTACCAAGGATCTCTTTGGTGACTGCCTCCACAAATACGTCATTACCGATGCTATCCGTGACCAGAACGTACTTCCCTTCAGCATCGAATACCTGGGTAGGTATAGGAAGAAGGGGAACACAGAAATAGATATTGATGTTGAAGCCATAGACACCAGAGAGGTACTGGATTCGCCTGACCGGCTTGAAAAAATAGTTGATTATATTATTCAGCGGCATGACCAGAAGACCCACAATCGCGCATATTCCGCTCTGTTTGCTGTAAGCAGCATCCCAAGCCTTATTACCTACTATGATCTGTTTAAGGCCAAAATAGAGGCGAATTCAAACGATTTACGGATTGCTACCATCTTTACCTATGGTGCCAATGAAGAAGACCCTGATGCTAACGGCTTATTGCCCGCTGATGATTACGTAATGAGTGAGGCGGCAGAGCCGGTTGCTGAATATAGATCCAGCCATAGCCGTGATAAATTGGAAGAGTTTATTGGTGATTACAACCGAATGTATAACACCAGCTTCACCACCAAGGACAGCAAACAGTTTCAGAACTATTTCCAGGATGTATCTAAACGTTTTAAAGACAGAGAAAAGGAAGGCTACCCTGATAAAGACAGGCTGGATATCCTACTGGTTGTGGGGATGTTCCTTACCGGCTTTGACGCCAAGAAGGTCAATACGCTGTACGTAGATAAAAACCTCAAACACCACGGTTTAATTCAGGCCTTCTCCCGCACCAATCGCATTATCAGCGAGCAGAAGTCCCACGGTAACATCCTGTGCTTCAGGAACTTAAAACAAGCTACCGATGATGCCATAGCCCTCTTCTCCAATATCGAGGCCAAGGAAGAGATACTGCTGCCCCCGTATGAAGAGATAGTCCGTAAATTCAGTGAGGCATTCGCCAAGTTACTGATTATAGCGCCGACTGTAGGCAGCGTGAATGACCTTGCAAGTGAAGAAGATGAGCTGGCCTTTATACAGGCCTTTAGAGAACTGATGCGGGTTAAAAACGTCCTCACCTCCTTTACTGATTTCTCATGGTCAGACCTGCCAATGACCCAGCAGGCCTTTGAAGATTACAAGTCAAAGTACCTGGACCTCTACGATAAAGTTAAAGGGGATCATCAGAAGGAAAAAGATTCCATATTAAATGATGTCGATTTTGAGCTGGAACTTATCCACCGTGATGAAATCAACGTAGCCTACATTTTACGTCTGATAGCCAAACTACAGCAGGCTGACGAGAAAGATTTCTACAGGCAGAGAAAAGCAATTGTAGATCTGTTGGCGGGAGAAGTTAAGCTGCGTAGTAAGCGGGAGTTGATAGAGAAGTTTATAGATGAACACCTCCCCAAGATACATGATGCCGACAACATACCCGATGAGTTTGAAAGATTCTGGCAGGATGAAAAGGTACTGGCGCTGGGTAAAATCTGTAAAGAAGAGAACTTGGACCAGCAACAGTTCCAGGCACTAATAGACACGTACATCTTCAGCGAACAAGAGCCGTTAAGAAATGATGTGTTTAAGTGCCTCGCTAACAGACCCAGTGTTTTACAAGCCAAGATTATTGGTACTCGGATACTGGATAAAATGAAGAAGTTTGTACAGGTGTTTGTTGATCAGATGGTGGCTTGATAAATAATACTGCCCCTGCTACCTCTTGACACTTGTGTTCTGGATAATGTCAGGCAGGGAAAGTCTGGCCTACCCCCACTACCTTAATCCCCTTCCCATTTTTTGATAAGCCCAGTAGTACCTTCTCAAATAGG
Source organism: Desulfogranum marinum (assembly GCF_016918565.1). Lineage (GTDB taxonomy): Bacteria > Desulfobacterota > Desulfobulbia > Desulfobulbales > Desulfobulbaceae > Desulfogranum > Desulfogranum marinum. The sequence continues at coordinate 6,832 of NZ_JAFFQD010000066.1, read as the reverse complement.
ATACTGGCTCTGTACAACCGTCTTAATCTGCAGAGCAGCTGCTACCTTGTGGTAATTACAGATATTTTTGATTGTGCTTCTCGAAAGGGAGAGCTACTATTCTACGATTAGACTGTCGAGTAAGCTGATTCTTTATACAAAATAGATATGAGTTGGACTCTTCATGAAAGAGTCCAGCTTATGCTATGCTAATTCACATATGAAACGGATACAATGGAATTAGAATACGCAATCGTACATGACCTTCGAAAAGAGGTCGGTCTGGCACCAACCGTTAATCCTCGGCAGGCTCTTTTAGGCGAATCAGAGAGCTTGAGTAATTTATTCCAAAGTCTTCACGGACTGTATAAAAAAAAGGCGACCAAAGGATTCGGAAGGTTTGACACCGATACAGAGACGTTCAGGTTTAGCACTCATCTAAATAATTTTCTTGATGAAGGAACTGGACAATCATTCATAGATTTCACCCTAACCAGCTTAAACATCCTTAAAGATCGTATTTCAACAGAAAACTTGGCACGAGGTGGTTATGTCCTGTTTATTTCCTATAAGGAGGAAGAGGAAAGCTTTGTTTTTATTACTGTTTTGCGTCAAACAATTGGATGCGTAATTACCGATACTCTTGATATTGATGAAGCCAAACACCTGGAGATGGATAAGTTGCACACAGGTTGTCAGATTGACATTGCCAAGTGGCAGAATAATCCAACAGAACAATACATTACTTTTATTAAAGGCCGAGGCACAGAAACGACACCACAGTATTTTCTAAAAGCTATTGGATGTGATGAATTTGCTAACTCGGCCCATCAAACTCAAGAACTGATTCGTGCAGTAAGCGATTATGCTACCGCACAAAATTACAGTTCAGAGCAAAAGCAGGTATTGAGGCAGAAGGTTTATGACTACTGTGAAGGGCGTGATAATATAAAGTTAGATTCTTTAAGCCAAACTATATCTGACGAAGAGCCTCAAAAATTCCTGGAATTTCTAAACGAGGGCGACTACAAAGTCGGAAACGGTTTCGAGCCTCACAAGCAACACTTGACTAAATTGCGAGAAATTAAAGCCACTGGTGAGGGGATACAGCTGAAATTCCCAGCAGCCATGCTTGGAAATCGTATTACACTTGATGAACAAAGGAACAGGGTCATGATCAATGATCCACCAGAAAACATCTTGAAAGCCTTACGAGACGCTTCCTGACATGCCCCTTGCAGAACAAAAATACAATTGTCTGATCAACTTGTTTCAAGCATGTCAGTCGGTCAATTGGGAAGAAGGGGACCGGAATCCAAGTATCGAGTTGGACTTAACTTCCAGTCATGTAGGAGACATTGAAACCCTAATGGATTGCAGTACTGTTACTGCTTGTATCCTTGGAGGAAGAGATCAAGGCACTGCTACAGAAAATATCGAGAACCTCGTAGGCCAAACACTCTCATTAGAGATTCAGCTACCTCTCCCTAAAGATGATTTTGCAATTGTAAAAAATTTAGACGCACTTCTGATATACAAAAAATTCTTAACGAGAATACCACAACATCTCTATTTTATAGATGAAAATTCGTCCGATATCCCAGCCAGTTACGCTGACACAGTTGCGTTTTCAAACTTGCTTAAAATGATATCTGATCATCATGACACAGATGATGAACTACTAACTTGTCTGTTTTATGATGGTGTAAAAGTTGCTGTAACAGTAAGGTATTCCGCTTCTGACATTCAAGAGCTGACAGGAATTAATGAATTACGACAAACATTTGAAGCTCCAAGGTTAAAAGAACGCATAAGGATTTTACGGTCATCGGTCATCAAGTCTGCTCTTTCTTCTCCGTCAGAAAGTTCTAATTTTAAGCACTTGCTGGACAATTTTCATAAAATTATAACTATTTATGAGCAAGACTGGAATTTATATGTCTCTGACTTCTCACTTGATGAGATTCTTGACGAGCTTGAGGAGAAGATTCTCTCTATAACTGACAAGTTATCTGCTGCTTTATCTGACCTGCAGAAAACGATGATCGCCATTCCTTTAGCGATTATTTTTGCTGCACCACGTATTGATACCAATAACATCCAGACACTAACTAATGGTATTATTGTTGCCAGTGTTTGGATATTCGCACTATTCACTTGGACATTCTTTTCAAACCATAAAAGAACGCTTAAATTTATATTTGACGAGATAGATGGGCAGCAGGCATTCGTAGAAGAAAAACATACTGGTGTCGCTGATAAAGTTAAAGACAAGTATAAAGGGCTCCGTGAGCGTGGTCGATCTCAAAGGATTTATCGTAGAGTTACTGGCTCTTTGATGTGGCTCGCTGTCATAGCCATCACAGCACTTTTTTTCTTACCTCAACTTAAAATTCTTAAAGCCTATCTTACTGTCAAGTTCTTTAGCTGATTAAACAGCATCCTTCCTCAAGCTGTAACATCATAATACTACAATATTTTTTTATAATATCTGTAGGATTTCCCCGTATTTATTCGGGATTTTTCTGCTACGCTCTTGTCAGTGACTGTTGTGTCATAGACGAAAAAACACAGCCATTACAACCATACGCACCAAGTGTAACCTGCTGTAATTCCGTAAAAGACACGCTTCTTTTCTGCTTTAACGTAATTACAAGCGTTTAGTCGGAACAACGTAATTACAGATATATAGGTGACGAACGCACACACTGTTAAACACACAGCGTAATTCCGTAAATTTGTGTATGCTCGGCTGTAATTCACCAACGATTAACAGATTTAATTGTAAAAGTCTGTTCGCAGCGTTACAGCAAGTAAGTCACCCCAAAATCTTGGGGGTAAAAGCGGATAGTTGGGATGTTTTGACCAGTAGGATCTACGTAAAAAATTACAATACAAACTCTCTGGAAGTGATAAACAAGGATGAGCACGCCTGCTTCTGTGGGTAAGGTTAGCCACTCACAATGGTCTTCTAAAATTGGGTTCTGTCACCTTTTTTATCCCCACCTACTACAGCCTACTGATAACAATGGTACTATTATTTGACTACACCTCTCTGGTCAGCCCCAACCCTGTCGAACAATACTTCCACCTCACTTTATAAAAGATTTTCCTTTACCATCACTCTGAAAAAAACAGCTTGGCCTTGCACCTACTCGAAAGATTCCAGGTAGTGCAAAGTAACAAATCTGTACCATTTCACTGGAGGAAAAACCTCGCCTTGCTGGATCTTTCTGTGAAAATATAAATTTGAAATCGCATTACGCTGATGATACAACTTAAACAGCTGATATAGCAGGACAAGCCATATCCTTCGATGTAGCACATTCGGTTTAACAGGTAATTCGCACTATTAAATGTCCATTTTAGGGCACTTTTATCCCACCATTATTCCTTGTGGATACATATGGCACATGGGGTCACTGACGAAGTAACATGCACCTGAACGTTTTGACGATTCCTTTAATTTTCCGCCTTTTTACAGTCAGGTCATTATTTTGTAACAAATGGGCGTAAAAGACTGGCAGCTTGTATTTCAATGTGTCGGAAGCCTGTTACACACGCTATCTACTAAACAGACAAGACAGGAAAGCAGCACCAGGCTTGAAGAGGAATAATTGTGATAGAAAAGTTTGGCCCAATTAATATTTTTGAAGACGCTTCACATTTTTTAATTCGTATCCACGCTGACAACAGAGACAGGGCAAAAAAGATACCTGGAAGGAAGTGGGATGGTTTAAGGAAGCTATGGGTTTGTCCCAAAACAATGCCATCATACCAGGCGTTAATAAACGAATTCAAGCAGGACGCAGATACCTTCGCTATAGATAAGCCAGACCAGAAAGCCAATAACAAAGTTCCCCCTCGTCCGCAAACGCAAAATCAGTATTCGTCATCGTTCAATGGTGATTTTTATGATGAGGAATATGTTTCATCCTCTCGCCCTAATAACGGTGTAAATATTCAGCGTGAGATGAGTGCAATTCGTGGTTTAATTGAGGGGTTGAAATCACACGCATTTGGTCAGCAGAATTCACTGGAAGAAATCCAGCAGTCACAACAACGAAGCGAAGATATTCTTACCGAGAATCTTAAGCCTGCTAAAGTTGTTAAAACTCGGTCAGTGATTCCAAAGGAGTTGAAATTATCCCGAAAAAAAGACATCAGTTTGTTGGAAAATACTATTTTTGCAATAGCTTGTAACTTGGCAGGTAATGAAAGAGATTTCATGGATGTAATAGGGAGTGAAGGTTTATTAACGTTACCGCAGACCTTCATTACATCAACCCACGAACGTCTCAAAAAACATTTGGAAGAGTGTTTTTGTGACTCACAGCCTTTCCCTGGTTTTTACTATTTACTTAAGCACTTGAAAGACGAGGAGCTTATTTTCAACAGCAGAGATGATAACGTTCGAGTATTGGATTCACTGCACATGCTAAACAATCATAGGAATAAAATTGCGCATCCAGAAGCCGGTGTATCTGACGAAGAGAATTGGTCTCGGACTATTATATACACCCTCACCCTTGCTTTGATATGGCCTCGAATTTCAGTGTCAGAAAACGGTGACTAACAGTTAAATAGCTTGTTGCATAAAGGATAAAGATGATGAAGTTTTTGTTTCTGTTACCTGCTTTATTGATATTCTCGTATGGGTATTGTTTAGCTACACAGTGTGATGTTCAAAAAAATCAATGCAGCCAAGGTTGCCTAATATATCCGGTCACCTCCTACGAATATCAAAAATGCATGGACAAGTGTCAGCAAGAGTACTGGCAATGTACGAATTGAATTTCATCCCAAAGTAACATGCACTCCAGACCGGTCAAGCTAACCTTTGGTGTGAGAAAAGTGTGAGACTTTTTATCCAAAATGGACAAAATGATAAAAAATCTGATAAAATCGGCAAAACGTTTTTTGCTGTCATTTCAATGAACTACCAAAAAAGATGAGGTCGTGAAGTTCAGAGGATTATGACTACGAATCCGTAGGTCGGGAGTTCGAATCTTCCCTGGCGCGCCAGTAATCCCAAGGGGTTAAGTCATTTTGACTTAACCCCTTGTTTTGTTTCTGGGTACTTTTTGCCAAAATTTTGCCAAAACCCTTTTTCCCGCCTTATACCTTTACTTACTTTCAGTTAAGGAGATAGAGCTGATTAAGTTTATTTCCATCATTATTGGCAACCATGTTTTCGACATATTTTGCATAAACCTCCAGTACCATTTTAGATGTACTGTGCCCCATTACCTTAGCAATCCAAAGAGGGTTTTCACCTAGGCTTAATGCAGTTGTTGCAAAAGTGTGTCGAGTCTGAATCATTGGGCGATAAGGCACTTTTGCCTTCTCCAATGCCTTCCGCCAAACTCGTCCTCTAAGGTTATCACGATGGACCTGAGATCCTGATGAAGTACAAAATAAAAACTTACTCCCCTTAGATTCACTTATTCCCACCTGAACCTCCAGCAATTCAGCAGTTGAAGTTAATAAAGGGATCACCCTCTTGCTATAAGTATTCTTTGTTGTACCTATAACCGCCTTACCATTTTCATCTAAGGTCATGGCTCGACGAACTTTCAGCTGCTTCTTCTGAAGATCCACATCGCCGACCCTCAATGCAATTTGTTCTCCCTGGCGCACGCCGGTCCAAAATGCAAATTGGAAGTAAGGCTTCCAGTGGTCGGGGAGAGCTTCGATTATGCATTTTTGCTCATCAATAGAGAAAGGTTCGATCTTGTGGGTACTAGACTGCTCAGGTAGCTTCTTATAGCCAAAGAATGGGTTGTATCCAGCACCCCAGTTATATTTAACAGCCGCGTTCTTGCAGATCATCTTGAACGGGATAAGACTTTTATTAATGGTCTTGTTACTAACCGTCTTTTTTCTGAACTTCTGCCGTTTTGCCCATATTGTAAATTCATCCAGTGTAGCCGGATTGATTTGTGCAAAGTTGAGTTCCCCAAAGAATGGTACAATGTATAAACGCATTTGGCTTTTGTAACCAAGTAGTGTTCTTTCGCTTACCCTGCCTGTTGCCTTTAGCGTCTCGTACCATTCCGAAGCGTAATCCTTGATTAAAACTTCAGCAGGAGTACGGCTACGGCCAAGACACTTCCTTTCTAGGGTTGAGAAAAAGTCTATCTTTTTGCTTTTCGGGAAGACCTTCCTGAACTCAAACTGGTTATCCCTGATGGCCAGCATGATTTTGTCAAGCTGGTTGCGAACGTGCTTGGCATTTTCAGTGGTCCAAGGCAGGCCAGATGATTCTCGAACCCGGTGGCCGAGATACATAAAATCGATATATACCTTGCCGTTGGTTTTTCTTACTGACCCCTCTTTGTTATTGTTAATATTTGATGCTTTTCTTTGTACAGTTGCTGGTTTCTTTTGTTCGCCTAGCATAATTGTCATATCTATACTCCACTCATATCACCACCTCCCTGTTGCTAGCACTAACAGTATACCAGAGGTGGTGACGTCGTGAAAGTACTTGAAGTTAGATGTTTATCAAGTTTTTTTCCGGTACGGAATCTTGTTTTTTTTGTTCAGACGCTTGGCTTGTGCGAATATCCCGATTGGATTTTGATTTATGGCCTGATTGTCCCTTCTCAATCCATGATATAACTGCTGCTCGATCAAATAACAGCTTACCTCCGTTTGGACGGTAGAAGTGTACCCCCTCGATAAATACCCCCTTTGTGCGGTAATTGTATATGGTCTGAATAGCTAGTGTCTGTCCATAAATAGCAATTTTTTCAAAGGCGGCCGCAGCCAGTCGCATCAGCGAACACAATCGGTTCATAGGGCAAGCAAACTTTTGCTATCCTTTTCAGCTTGTCATTTGAAAATTCCT
>NZ_JAFFQD010000065.1 GCF_016918565.1 Desulfogranum marinum | reverse complement strand
GATTAATTTTGGTAAGAGGGTCACCGTTGCTGTCGATTTTACGCATCCGATTATCAAGGTCGAAGAATCCTGGCTGAAACATATCGGCTCCATCAAGTAAAAAACGGCTTAGAAGATGATGGAAAAGTATAACATAATATCAATATTTCAGACAGTTAAAACACTATTTGCGCTTGTTTTGCTGTAGTAATTATTCGAGAAACCCTATAGCTGGTAGAGGCACAGGCTGCGGCCCACTCCTGCCATAACCAAGAAAGGCACCTTAAGGACGACTTCACTATTTACAGCACAATCAAAGGATGCTGTCAGGAGGTATTCTTTTTAATTCTCTTGTGCAGCGCCTGTCTTGAGATACCAAGCAAACGAGCAGCCTGACTCTGGTTGTTATCCGCAGATGCCAGTGCCAGTGCAACAGCATAGTCATTTAATTCCGTAAGCGTGGGAAAGTAGCCAAAAATAGATTCAAGCGGATTGCTGTAGTTTGGGGATTGATCGTTTTTCCTTATGGTGACTGCATCAGCTAGTCTTTCAAGGATGACTTCATCTTCAATTCTATCAAACTCGCAAAGTGCTACCGCATCAAATATATACGCTTTCAGCTCCCTGACATTACCAAAAAAAGGATGCCGACAGAGTGTGTCCACAACTGTATCACTCACACTCGGTACCTTTTTATTCATTGCCGAAGCAGCTTGTTGCAAAAGGTGAGTGACCAACATTGGAATGTCTTCCCGTCGTTCCCGCAGTGGTGGGACCTTTATGAGGTGAGTGCTGAGCCGATAGTAAAGATCCATTCTGAACTCACCTTCCTGTCCGGCAAGTTTCGTCAAATCCTTATTGGCTGCGGTTATGATTCGTGCGTTGCACTGGTGCGGCTGGTCCGTTCCTAAAGGGTAGTAGATATTCTCCTGCAGCAAACGAAGTAATTTTACTTGGGAAGCCTCTGCGAGATCACCAATTTCATCGAGAAACAGTGTCCCGTTTTTTGCCTTCTCAATCATGCCTGGTCGTTGATGATCCGCCCCTGTGTATGCTCCTTTTTTGTGACCAAACAATGTGTCTGAAAAGAGGTTATCATCCAGCCCTGAAGCATCAACTGCAACGAATTCTCCGGGTAGATTACTCAGTTCATGAATAGCCTTGGCAAGCAACTCCTTTCCAGATCCGGTCTCACCCAAAATCAGGGTGGGCATGCCGCTTGTTGCTATTGCATCGATATAATTAAATATCGACTGCATGCCTGCACTGCATGTAATGATCGGTTCGAAAGCTTTATTGGTTTTCGGAAGCCGATCAAAATGAATACCCTTAAGAGAAAGGACTTCATTACGAAGCAATCCGATTTCAAGAGCATTGCGAAGCGCAGAGCTAAATGTTTTCAGATCAATGGGTTTTACAAGATAGTCATGAGCGCCGAGTTTCAGACATTCAACGGCAGTCTCAATTTCAGAATTTGCGGTAATGATAACCACAGGAATGTGAGGTTTGTTAGCACGCAACTCCTTAAGGACATCCATACCACTGACCTTTGGCATATTCAGATCCAAAAAGACAATGGAAGCCTGCATTGAATCCAAGGTCTCGGAAACAACACTACTATCGCTTAAAGTTACGACATTTTTCACTCCCATGGAACTTAGCAGCAGACTATAGGCATCCAACTCGGATTGCTCATCGTCAACAAGAAGGACATGACTGTTCTTCATTTCTGCAGTAATCATTGCTTGCTCTCCCTCTGCACCCTTTTCAGCTTGATCAAAAATTGGGTGGTGCCGTCTTGGTTTTGGGCAGACAATTGACCGCCCATCTCTTTTTCAACTATCATTTTGGACATATACAGGCCCACTCCTGTTCCTGATTGAGAAGATTTAGTGGTGTAATAAGGGTTGAATATATGAGGTAAAATATCTTCTGGAATACCGGAACCATTATCTGTGATGGTGATATAGACGAACTCATCATCGCTCTTCACCAGGATATCAATTTTCTTCTGAAAAGATTCGCTTGAAGCCACTTCCTTCTCCTGCAGTGCATCTCTGGCATTAACAATGATATTGACCAGGACATGCACAAACTCACTCATATACCCAAAAACTGTGAGCTGTTTGACCCCTGCTGCATTTTTCACTGTCAACTTGATATCAGCATTTTTGATTTGGGCCTCCATGATCTTCACAGAGCTGATGATTACATCAAAAACATCTATATATCCTTTGGTCTTGGAAGGTCTAAAAAAGTTACGAAAATCATCAATCGTTTTTGACATGAACTTGATCTGACCATCGGCCCCTGAAACAAGTTTTTCGACAAACGACTTTGTCACCATGTTGTTATACTGGGCAGCCTGCAGGCTAGATATATAGGTTGAAAGAGTATTTAATGGCTGCCTCCATTGATGAGCAATAATACCAAGCATCTCTCCCACCGCAGCCATCTTCTGTGCCTGCATCAGCTGTGCTTCAGCATCAACACGTTTTGAAATATCTCGAATACTGAGCAGCAATACCTCTTCATTTTCCAAGGTAAATGATTTGAGATTGACAGATGCTGGGAATTCAGTGCCATCATTTCGTAAAAAAGACCACCGGAAAAACTGCTGTTCTCCTTTTTGGGAACATTTGACTATTTTCGCGATTCGCTCTGCGCTCAAAGAACGATCCGGTTGATAGGTCGGTGAAATGTCCAGCAATGTTGCCTTTAATAAGTGTTCCTTGGGTAGTGCAAATATTTCTTCGGTTTTTAGGTTACATTCTGCAATTTTTAAATCCTTACTGATCAGTATTGCATCGTTGGCAACATTAAAAAGCGTTTGATAGTAGGTTTTCACCTCTTTTCTTTTTAAAATATTCCATTTCAAGTCTTTGGTTATTCCTGTTATTTCGTTTTTATGTTGCTGTACAGTTGAGATATATCTTTTGCTCAGGATAAAAACCACCATACCGCTGCCGAGCACACAGGCAACACCAACCAAGGCGAAGAAGCCCAATACTCTCAAAGTGAGCTCAATAGCAAAAATCATGGTGTTTTCCTGCGCTAACTTTTGGGCCTCTTCATATGGGGCCACCACACACAAAAACCAACTTGAATTGGAAATTCTTTTATATGAAATGATATGGTCCTGATCATTGTACGACTTGAACCTGATACTGCTTGGCTCATCCCCACTAAACTCGACTATCTTATTTTTCAAGTCCTTCTCAATTTCAAACAGGCTCTGCCTCATCACATACTCCCTGTTGGGATGGACAAGTATGGTTCCACCACGCTCGACAATGAAAGCAAAACTGTGCCGACTGATCTTGAGTTTCAAAACATTTTGTTCCAGGGTATCGAGAACAGTATCAGCGCCTATCACCCCTATCAACTCATCGTTTAGTACAAGTGGTTCCACCATCGCAATTACCAGTGCATCGGTAACAAGATCTATATATGGCGTTGTAAAACTTACCTCTCCCTTTTCTACAGCGTGCCTGTACCATGGCCGCAAGCGTGGATCGTACGAAAGTGAGCCAAGCCACCCCGCACCATCAACAAGATGCCCATTGTTTTCTTTGCCGATATAGACATCACTGAAATGACCGGCCTTCATAGCCATTTTCAAGGGGCCGTATGTTTGCTGATTATGGCCGATCCTATCAAGCGGTATAGAGGCAACCGTTGCTTGTAAGATTTTTTTCTGCTGCGACATCCATATCTCAACAGTATCTGCGGCTTTTGTTGCAGTTTCCTGCTGATGCTTAACAATTGTGTCCTCAATAACGTTACGTGTTATGTGATAATTGAACACCACGGCAACGAGTATGACTATTGCCAGCACCGCTATTATCTGTATGGCTTGTCTGGTTTGAAACATTTCGCCTCTTTTCGTACTTTCAGCTCTGTCTCGAGCTGGAAAAAAATATCTGCTGGAACCTGGCGCACAACGTAGATGCTGCCTGCAAACACACTATCTCTCTAACCACCATTCACATTTGCAACACCTAAGCCACAAACACAGTGTTCTTTTACAACGGTGATTCAAGCCCTTACCGAAAATGATGCAACATTAACCTGGTGTGTAGTGCCGGCAAGGCAATAACCTGCATCACAGAGCGGTACCTCGCGTACAATTGGTTGACGCACATTTTTACTGTCTGGGTGCTTTAAAAGGTATTTCCGGATGGAAGGCGTCAACCAAAATTAACAACGTCAACCATGGTTGACAAAAAGGTTGACATTCTCCTCCGAAAAATCAGTAACAAAGACTCTTTTTCTTTGCTTTTTTCACCATACCCTCTGTCACAGAGCCACTCGCCAATCCTTTGGCATATAACTTGCTGTTTCCCCTCAGAACCTTGGAAATGAAACATATTTTCACACTCCGTGGTTTTCCTTGTTGTTGTGATAAAGTTCGGAGTTGTTCCCCCTCCCTGATGTAGCACAGGTAAAGAGAACCCTCAAGACAGGCTCTGATGGCAGGGTCTGTTTCACGTATCTTTTAAAGAAAAAGGAGATGAACATGCTAAAAAAACTGTTAGGTGCAACAAGTAAAATCCTCTGCTCAGCCCTACTCATAGGGTTGAGTTTTGGTATTGCTGCCAATGATGCTTCGGCGGCAAAGTACAACTGGCGTTTTGCAAATCTCTATGGCCGAGGCACAGCCTTTGGTGCACTGTACGAGCAGTTAGGCAGGGATATCGAGAGATTGTCTAATGGCGAAATAAAGGTTCAGGTCCTTTATTCAGGCGAAGGCGTAGGGACAAGCGGTTTATTTGGTGCTGTAAAATCCGGTTTGATAACCATGGCAGCCTCTTTTCAATCAATGCACGCCGGCGAATTTCCTGCGGGAATAGTTGAAATTGGCTTGCCCGGCGGTACAGACGATACAGACGAGCTGTATTCCCTGTTTCACGAAAAAGGCTGGAACCCAATTCTCCAGAAAGCATATGGAGAACATGGCCTCGTCCCTCTTGAACAGTATATACAGCCTCCTGTCTATGTGCTTACCAAAACACCCATTAATTCAATTGAAGACTTCAAAGGGTTGAAAATCCGTGCTCCGGGCGCGTATGGCAAATTCCTCCGCAATCTTGGAGCGTCCCCTGTATCTCTTGCCTGGGGTGAAATTTATACCAGTCTTGCTACCGGTGTAATTGATGGCGCTATTGGTAGCAACATGATTGATCATCGCGACGGTAACCACGTTGAGGTTGCAACCTACATGTACCCGCTCCCACTTGCCGGTGCGCAGGTTCTTTCCATGCTGGTCAATCAGAAGGCCTGGAATAAACTTTCAGATGATCTCAAAACCGCTGTAATGGAGGCAACCGTACTACATGCAAAAAACCAGCTCGAAAAATCAAGGGAATGGGAAGCAGAGGCAGTAGCGGAAATGCAGGAAAAAGGGATGAAATGGAGCCCCGAGCCAAGCGAGAGCGACAAACTTGCGTGGAAAAAAGCAGGTGAAACCCTGTGGGATGAGTATGCAGCTGCCGACAAATACAGCAAGCAGTTGATCGACATACTGAAGAAAAATTAATCTCTTTGTTCACTCTCAAGGCGACCTTACACAACACTCTCGCAAGGTCGCCTGAACTGATGAGAACCCCGGCTCGCACCGAGATACTCATGTACTGAGAATGCGTCTGAGCACTTGAGACTCGTCCTCCAATTAAATGTAGGTATCGCTATGTTCGTATCACTTTTGCGATTGTATTGTAATAAGGTTGACTTGATAGTTAAACTGGTAGGCTATGCGACGTCAATCCTAATGCCTATACTCGCATTTGTTGTTTCTTTTGAAGTTTTTTCCAGGTATTTCCTCAATCGTCCAACCGTCTGGGCATTTGATCTTTCTCTCTTCCTGTTTGGTTATATCGCAATCCTGGGTGGCGCACTGGCCCACCAGAAAAAAGGGCATATTACGGTCGACATCCTCTACAAAAAGGTTTCACACAGGACTCGGTGTGTGTTTGATGTAATATCATTTTCTCTGGGAATATTCTTCCTCGTTTTGATTGTCTATGTGTGTTTCGACAAATATCAGGATGCCATCAACTTCGGTACCCGCAGACAGAGTGAGTGGGCACCACTCATGCATCATTTCTGGTTAATGACCATTTTCTCCTGCTCTCTTTTTATACTGCAGTTAGCACGAGACATAATTAGCAATGCCTTTTTCCTGATGACGGGAGAGCAACTGGTGATGGAAAAAGGCCTGGAAATCAGTTGCACGAAAGCGGAGAATAACGATGGGAATTGAAGCTCTTACTGTAATCCTGCTGGGATGTATTTTTATTTTCTTTGCTCTTGGAGCACCGGTTGGCCTGGCGCTGGGCGGTATCGCAATGGGAGTAGGGTATTTCACCTGGGGCGATGCCGTTTTTAATGTCATCCCCACTACCATTGAATCAACATATTTCAGTTTTATCCTCCTCGCCATTCCTCTGTATATCTACATGGGCCAGTTTTTTACCAAATCCGGCATCGGCGATGCCATGTTTGATGCCAGCCAAATGGTCATCGGCAAAATTAAAGGCTCGCTGGCAATCAGTGTTATTGTTGTATGCTCAATGATTGGCGCAATGGTCGGCATCATTGGTGCCGGCATTATGACTTCCGGCAGTATTGCCTTAAAACCGATGCTGGACAGGGGGTATGACGAACGACTTGCTCTGGGAGTCATTATGGCCGGCGGGGCATTGGGCATTCTTATTCCGCCAAGCATCCCTATGATTATGTTTGCTGCAGCAACGCATAATTCAATAGGAAAAATGTTTATTGGTGCAATGATGCCGGCTCTTCTGACGGTTTCATTATTGATTGCATATGTCATCATAAGCTGCAAAATAAATCCAAAGAAAGCCCCTATTCTTGATTCGGACACTGCTAATCAAAAGAGACCGCTCGGGGAAAAGCTTTCTGTTGCACGAGATGGTTTTCTCGCCATGCTGCTCATCGTTGTTGTCCTGGGAAGTATCATTACCGGCATAGCTACTCCGACAGAATCCGGAGCTATTGGAGTTGTCGGGGCTATACTGCTGTCGATTATCTTCAAGCGCTTTAAGGTAAAAATGTTTCTGAATGTCGGCTTGCAGACTTCTATGCTGGTGAGCGTTGCGATGTGGATCATTTTTGGTGCTTCAGTTTTCAGTAATTTTCATTTACTGATGGGGGTACAGTCAATGGTCTCTGACTTTGCACTGAATCTTAACCTGCCACCGTTAATGATTATCATCATGTTCCAAGTGATTATGCTGCTGCTTGGGTTTATCATTGATGAGTTTATCATTGTTTTAATGTGCGCCCCTCTTTTCACCCCAATCGCCGTTTCTCTCGGATATGATCCCATCTGGTTTGGGGTGTTGATGATTCTTAATATTCTTATTGCCGTGCAGACTCCACCCTACGGTTTTGCCCTTTTTTATCTGAAAGGAATCGCACCGCAGGGCGTTGGCATGGGGACAATTTATCGATCTGTGTTACCATTTATAACGGTCAACCTGATTGTATTAATTACCTGCATGCTCTTTCCCCAAATCATTCTTTGGTTGCCAACCAAAATCATGGGGTAAGCGTTGTTTTTATTTTCCCTTGAACACTTTTTCGAGAACTGCTTCTCTTTTCTCAGGTAAGTGTTCAGGAAAAATCAGGGTCAGAGATATCTCCTCGCCGTTCGCGCCGTGAGTATGGGCTGCCTTAAGAAATATATTAAGATGTATTCTTGAGGCAGCCTGATATCACATGGCGTCACTTGGAGGAACACCATCACGGTTCCATCCTCTCAGCTGGTAGTAATCCTGCAGCATATACTCCATTTCATCAGCAGCGAGTGAACTGCCTTCTGGGAGAATTTTCTTATGCAGCCTTTTCGGTAATCGATCATCTTCAGGCCGGAGTCCCTCCTGAAGGTTGTATTTTTTGGTCAAATCAAGAATATATGCTGCAATTTCCTTGAGCATTTCCTGCGAAGCTTCCAGGCCGGTCACTAAGCTGATCGACTTTTCAAGTTCTTCCCAGGTATAAAGGTCTCTATAGAACCGACAAAGCGTCAAGGTATCGAAAATATTCAGTCTATCTTCATAATCGATCAGCATTTCAGCTTTTCCCTTGATCTCTTCTGGAGGTATCCAGCCCGCAAGTTCCGGCTTATAAAATGTTGTACGCAGATGGCAGGCCCCACGGGGAGAAGTACCAAAGGTAAGCCCCATTCCTTTCAGCTTTCGGGGATCATATCCTGCAGGCTCCAGCCCCTTGACATGTATGGCCAAGTCTTCAACCCCAAAGTGCTGTGATGTTGGGATGATGCCATCTGCGATAATATCGCCTATTCCATCTCTGGCTGCTATTTTCTCAATCAGCGCTATTACCTGGTCGGCATTGCCGTACTCGATATCATAATCAATACGCCCCTGCGCTTTTCCTTCCATTATCAACCCGCACAGATTGCCTGCTGTGATGGTATCTATTCCTACCCGATCACACAGATCATTGAGATAGGCGACCTCTTCCATCTCCTCTATCATGCATAGTCCGCCAAAAGAATAGATTGTCTCATACTCCGGACCCTCAAGCTGCAGATCCTTATGCCGTCCTTTGGAGATTTTTGTTAAGCGGCCACAAGCCATAAAACACTTTGCACAGGCATGGGGTTTGACCTCATTTTCTTCATGGTAGGCTTCGCCACCAATTTTCTCCCAGTGTTCGCATGAGCCCTGATTCCAGTATTTTGCCGGAAATGCTCCTGCCGTATTCATAAGGCCGACCATGAGAGTAGTTCCCATTTTACGATAAGCCTTAACCCCCGGATTCTGCATATGCTCCTTGGAAAAAGCCTTGGCATATTCAGCCACTCCCTCCTGATCAGCATACTCGCGCTTGCGATCCCCCTGAAAAACAATCGCCTTCAGATGTTTAGAACCAAACACTGTGCCAACACCGGTTCTGCCGGCGCATCGCCACTTATCATTGGCAATAATGGCAAAATTCACCAGCTTTTCACCAGCAGGGCCGATGACGACAGCCCCAGGTTTTCGATACCCTTCCCGGTCGAGTGAAAATCTGTAGAGAGCTTCTTCCTCTGCAGCAAAAGTCTCCATCCCCCATAAATCTGCTGCGTCATGAAAGTCTACGCCCTCGGGATGAATCGTCAATGCTGTCGGCTGAGAAGCTTTGCCCACCAGAATAATTGCATCAAAGCCCGCAGAATCTATTGCTTCAGGTACCCTTCCACCTGAGTAAGATTCGGTATAAAAACCGGTAAGAGGTGACTTGGTAAAAACACCATAACGACTTCCACCCCATAAACGCCCGCCACAAAACGGCCCTGTGGCAAAGATGAGATGATTATCAGGCGATAGAGGGTCAACGCCTGGCGGATTGCGATCCAGGAGCAGCTGTGTTGCAAGTCCCTTTCCCCCCAAACACTTGCTGAGTATCTCGTCGGATAATTGCTCGACGACAAAGTCATTTGTGCTTAAATTTATCGTCAGGATACGATTATAAAATCCGTACATGTGTATTTCCATATATGATTGCGCCGAATAACTCATCGCCGCCCCGTTCCCACTCCTAATATATTAAGAAGCTGAAACGGGGCCGAATTACCCGAACAGCAGTTGACGGTTACTGGCAGATCGCGGCAAATCCATCTTCTAAAATTTCCAAACCTTGATTAAGCTGCTCATCGGTGATGACCAGCGGCATCAGAAATCTAATCACATTGCCGTAGGTACCACAGGCCAATATAAGCAAGCCTCGCTCAAGACAATATTTCACAAGCGCTTTGGTTTCATCAGCAGCTGGAGTTTTTTCCTGTCTGTCTTTGACGAGCTCCATGGCAATCATGGGACCGAGACCGCGAACATCCCCTATAATACTGAATTTTTCCTGCAGTCTTTTAAATCTGTTGTCCAGAGTCACTCCGAGCTCTACAGCTTTTTCAAGAAGGTTTTCAGATTCAAATATATCAAAAACTGCCAGCCCTGCCTCACAGCAAATCGGATTCCCTCCATAGGTTCCGCCAATGCCGGATGGATGTACAGCGTCCATTATTTCCTTTTTCCCGACAACGGCACTTAACGGCATGCCTGCAGCCAGGCTTTTGGCGACGGTTGTAATATCTGCTTCAATGCCATAATGCTCCATGGCGAACATGTGACCTGTTCTCCCCATGCCGGATTGAATTTCATCCGCAATCAGTAAAACATTATTTTTCTCACAGATTGCTTTGAGTTTCTGGAAGTATTCTTTAGGAGGTGCAATAAAACCGCCTTCACCCTGCACGGGTTCGACAAGGACTGCTGCCGTTTGCTCAGCAGCAACGGTGTTGATGAAAATATGCTCAAGATGATCTGCGCATTGCACCTTACAACCTGGGTATTCCTGGTTGAAAGGGCACCTGTAGCAGTTGGCGAAAGGCATTCTGTAGACTTCCGGCGCAAATGGACCAAGGCCGAATTTGTATGGCTTCACCTTGGAGGTAAGCGTCATCCCCATTAAAGTACGCCCATGGAAGGCACCATCAAAAGCAATAATTCCCTGCTTCTGCGTGTAGTACCTTGCTATTTTCACTGCATTCTCAACTGCTTCTGCACCACTATTGACAAACATCGCCGCCTTGGGGGAATCACCAGGAACAGCTTCACACAACTTTTGGCTAAGCTTTACTGCGGAATCATATGGTGAAACCATAAAGCAAGTGTGGGTGAACTTCTCAGCCTGATCCTGAATCGCTTTAACGACCTTTGGGTGTGAGTGCCCAACGTTCATCACAGCGATACCACCAGCAAAATCAATATACTCGTTACCTTCTACATCTGTGATAACTGCACCTTTAGCGTGCGACACATATGCATCAGTGCCGCTGGCAGTTCCTTTAGCCATATATTTGTCGCGCACCTCTTTGATTGCAGCGTTGGTTGTAAAAGAGTCCATGTTGCTTTTTCTCCGTTTATGAATTGTTAATATTTTGCCAAAATGACTTGCATTGCCGTTCTTTTTGTATCGAAAGAAAAGCAAATTTGACGCCAACAACGGAAAAAACTATTTTTACTTATAAAAATAGATAGATAAGCGAAAAGATACAGAGCAAGGCGCAGAGATCGATCCATTTATAGATCAATAACGGCGACATTTGACGAAAAACGAGAAAAATGATTCAAAAATAGATCTAACAACGTGAATATCGCATGACATTAACTATAGCTCCCCCTTATCCGCCCCTGGTTTGATCCAGGAATGAATCGTCAACGCGCCACGCCTTATGAAAAGAGCAAATAACGAATCTAAGCAATATTATACTGCTTTAACTTGCGAACAACCGAAGGCTGGCTAATACCAAGATGTTTAGCCATTTCCCTGGTAGTGGTGAATTCTTTTTTGGTACGAATAAGCAGCGCTTTCTCAACTTTTTGGAGCGCATTGGAAAGGTTGAAGTCATGGCTATCGGCTCCAGCAAGCAGCAGATTGGAATATGCCGGCTCATTCCCGCCAAGACTTCCCCTGACAAATTCATCAACATTGCTACGTTCATCCATGACGACAACATTTTCCACAATACTCTTCAACTCTCTCACATTTCCAGGAAAGGCATACTGCAACAGATACTGCATAGTCTGGGAATTGATTTTTTTATTGCAGTTGTACTTGGTATTAAATTTCTCCAGATAAAATCGAATCAGGCCGGATATGTCTGATGTCCTTTCCCGGAGGGGCGGAATTTTGAGAATAAAACTATTTAACCTGTAATAGAGATCCTCTCGAAAAAGTTTTTGTTTCACCAGCTCATGCAAATCCTGATTCGTAGCCGCAATCACGGAGCATTCAACGTGAAACACATCGGTACCACCGACTCGCCTAATTTCATGGTTATCTAAATACTTGAGCAGTTTGGCTTGCAAAAGCAAAGGCATATCGCCTATTTCATCGAGAAAAAGGGTTCCACCATGAGCCATTTCAAACAACCCCACTTTCCCTTTGGAGTTCGCACCGGTGAAGGCTCCTTTTTCGTATCCAAAAAGCTCTACTTCAAGCAGACTTTCGGGTAATGCAGCGCAGTTAATTTCAACAAATGGATTTTTGCGCCTGCTGCTGTTTTTGTGAATCATTTTGGACAACATGCTCTTGCCCGTACCAGACTCCCCCAAAATGAGAATATTGGATGCACCAAGGTGAGCAAGCTTTAAGGACATCTGCAAGATGCTTCTCATTCCAGGGCTTTCAGCAATGATGGGATTATTTTGCAACTCCAGCAAAGCCAGTTCAGAGAGTTCTTCTTTGTACTTTTCTCTTATCTTCTGACTCTGCTCATATTCTTTACGTAGGGTGTTGAGTTCGGTTATGTCCCTTTCATTAACAACAATGAGTGCGATATCACCATTTTCATCAAATGCCGGAGTACCTGTGGAAAGGAGAAACTTTTTGGTTTTTGCAATATATTGCATTATTGTTTCGCGATTGCCACTCTCCAGCACCTGGGTAGTCACTGACTGATCAAAAACTTTATTATCCAATAAATCCTGTACATTGCGCCCTATCACCTTATCACACTTTATGCCATTGAGTGCCTCTGACGCCTTATTAAGACTGATGACCTCTCCCTTACCGTCGCAAACCCATATGCCATCTGATGACGAATCAATTATTCTTTCTAACTGGCGATTAATTATTTTAAACGAGTCAGTTTTTTGAGCATATTTTTCAAACTTCTGAAAAATACAAACAGCCCCTGCAAATTGGTCCTGCTTGAAGACGGGATTTATATCCAGAACCAGCTGTGCCTGCGACCCCTGAACCTGATACCCTCTAATTTGCTTTTTGTTACTGAAAAAATCGCTGAGTGGTCGTTTTAAAAACGAAAGAACGCTTGCTAATTCTTTATCGAGATGAGCGTCGATATTCAGATTGAGCAATATCATAGCGTTACGGTTTATGTGAGATATGCACCCTTTTGGATCAATTACAACAATACTGATATTTGTGAATTGAAAAATATCCTCACAATTTACTTTCTCATACATCTCTGACCACCATCAATGAAAACAAATAGTACATCTACGCAGCTATCCTCTAAGTAGCTTCAACCTGCGAATCATCTCCGGTCTCCACTATCCTCTATTGTCACAGATTAAATACCCTCATAATTTCTTTTTCAAGTTCCCTCAGCTTGAATGGCTTAGCAATTCGTCCACTGAAACCATATTGCCTGTACTGTGCCATAATCGGGTCGTTTGCGTAACCACTTATGGCTATGATTCTTGCCTCAGGATCAAATGCAAGTATTTCTTGCGCTGTTTCCTTACCACCTTTACCACCAGGGAGAGTGAGATCCTGCAGAATAATATCGTAGGGGATACCCTGCCGAAACGCCTGGATGTATTTTTGTACGCCCGCCTCCCCTTCACTGGCCTGTTCGACCTTTTGGTCAAGGAGTTGCAACATCTCAGACAGCACCAATTGAACAACCTCGTCGTCTACTACTAATATTTTCAGCTGAGGGATGGAGGCTATCTCTTCAGTTAGCTGAGCGTTTTCTATAGGGGGAGCGCCTTTTGTTTTCTCGGCAGGAAGGTAAATGACAAAAACAGTGCCTTTGCCCAGCGTTGAATCCACACATATCCGGCCCAGGTGCTTCTCCACTATGGAATGAACCATCGAGAGCCCAAGCCCGCGCCCTGTCTCTTTAGTGCTGAAATACGGATCAAAGATACGTGCGACGACGTCCTCAGCCATTCCCGTACCTGTATCCTCAATTTCCAGCCGTACACTGTCGGTATTGAGCATGGAATCAGCCGCCTCAACGTTTGCGGTGCGAATTGTCAAAGTGCCTCCGCTTGTCATAGCCTGCTTGGCATTGATGACCAGATTGGCGATGACCTGAGAGATTTGACCGTCGTCGGCATGGACCGGCCAGATATTTTCAGGGATATCATATTCTGCTCTTACAGGGCTACCGCTCAAATTAAAAGAGACGACCTCCCTGATCATCTGCTTAAGATCAACCGTTTCGATAATCGGGTCCCCACCTTTGGCAAAAGTAAGCAGCTGCGAAGTCAGGCTCTTGGCACGTTGCAGTGATTCATGAGCCATCTGAATATATGGGAAGGCTTTATCACTCTGCCTGATTTCCTTTTTCGCAAGTTCGATATTACCGAATATTCCAGCCAGAATGTTATTAAAATCGTGTGCAATTCCCCCTGCTAAAAAACCAACCGACTCAAGTTTTTGAGCGTTGAAAAGCTCTTCTTCAATGCGAAGATTCTCGGTTTCATCCCTAAACACTATTACTTTCCCAAGGACATCACCCTTATCCCCAGAGATAGGGGAACTGTTCGCAGCAATGTGATGCACATTCCCTGACCGCGACACAAGGGTGCTAATACGCTCCGGACGATCCTTGCCGTGATCGAGATCTATTACTGGCTGTTTTTCTGATGTGCCAGGCTGCTTTATCACCATAATGTCGTTAACATGGCGACCGATGGCCTCGAAAACCGTCCAACCTGTCAGCTGGGCTGCGACTCCGTTCATGAGCAGGATGGTTCCTTTTGTATCGGTCGCAATCACGCCATCTCCGATTGAATGAAGGGTAACACGAAGTCGTTCCCGCTCGTTTCTCAACTGTTCTTCAACCTCCATTTTATCATCCAGCATTCGGTTTGCAGAATCGGCGAGCAGGTCCAGTTCTCCATACATAATTTTTTCCCGGGCAATATGATCAGAGGTGGTTGCAGCCCTTTTGAAAAAATCAGAAAAGACACGAAAATCGTTTTCCACTTTTTTACTCAATTTATTAAAAAGCAGAGTCACCAACACAAGCGCGCCCAGGAAAACCATACCGATAATGGAAAAACTTTTTTTCAACCGGCTCCGCAGTGTTGCGTGCATTTTTTCTATTTCTTCATCCACATCGTCGAGGTAAACGCCGGCAGCAACCATAAATCTACCATCCGCAGCAAGCTTGAAATAACTAGTTTTCGGTCTCGGTTCATTTACATCGAGTTTGCGATACCAATAATCGACATAACATTCTCCGTACTCACGCAAACCTTTTAAGAATTCTCGACGAAACATCTTTCCTTTCGCATCCTGATAATCGTCTGAGATGAGCTTGCCGGTATCGTTGGGCCGGTTAGGGTTCGCGTATACTCTGGCAAAAGCCTTGCCACCATTAATGTTGAGGATCTCGTTGATAAAAACATACCCCTGATTATTGGGGCCGAATCGATTCATGGTAACGTAATCAGCAATAATTTGCTGAAGGGAAGTTTCAATCTTATCCAGGTACACGCCGGCCCCGATATACCATCCTAAAGGCTCTAAATACTTGACATAGGATATTTTTCTATGCGTCCGACCAGTTTCATTGGGTTTTGTCCAATTGTAGGTGTAGTATCCTTCTCCTTGCGTTTGGGCAATACCGATCATGTCCCTCACGATATACCGCCCACTCTCATCCTGAAGATCAATAAGATTTTTCCCCTCAAACTCAGGATTGCCGGCTATCAAACGAGCAAATCCTTTAACATCACTGATAAAATAGTATCCCAACTCGTTATCAAAGCGAATTGGCCGCAGAGCCTCTATGATACTGCTTTCTATTTCCCTCGCCTCTACTTTCCCCTTGAGCTGGTTGTATATGGACAGGGCAACCATGGAGGCCTCGTTGACCCGGTACCTGGCGTTGTCTTTTGCTTGAGAGAGATTGCTCCTGACAGAATCATCTATAACATTGACAACACGATCGACCTGGCCCTTGATCATACGCCGTTGATCTTCAATAAAATCACGACGAATTCTGTCTTCACTCGCTTTACTTTCCCCGATAGCCTTCACCGTATGAAGTACAATCAGAATAACAGCCAAGGCAATGAAGGTAAAAATTATGGCGGTGCGAATGGTTTTAATCAGTGAAGATTTTTTCATGAATTTTGCACCAAACAAGCTCCTTAATGAACATTTACATCATTCTACGATGACAACTCGTCACAATTTGCGCTCTCTCAAGAGCATCTTCAATCAGTAGCAATTTAGTTCGAGATCAGCTCCTACATAAAGTATGTCGAGCAGCACAGAAAATGTCAAGCTGACAGAGTCAGAAGTATTTACAATTCCATTAAAAATACACTCACACTATTCCCAGAACACATTATCTTCTCTATATGCCCCGCCCGAAATCGGCTTGCAGAATTGGACCTATGCAATATCATACGTTTTCAGAAGAACGTCGCCCCCCACAGCTTTTCGAATGAAACATCAAACAGAAAAAAATACAGGGACGGCACTCCTGTACAAAAAGAGATCGGGGACTGGGCAGTGAGCTCTGTATCCACGCAGGGGCTGGAAATGATCGACAGTTTTCCTTATTGCGACCTGGGGGTAATCAAAGCGTTAACACGCGGCGAGGAAGTGCCCACTAAAAAGAATTACTCTCCACAGTCGAGCAATGGCGACCATACAGAACTTATGCCACCCTTTGTCTCTGGAACAAAGGCCGGGAGAAATAAATCAATGATCTTTTACACCACATTCGACACTCCTGTTTGTAAAATTATACTTGCAGGGACAAAAGACGGGATATGCGGATTGCATCTGGATACAGGTGAGGGGAAAAGAGCATTTGCCATTGGTGATGATTGGATACGCAATGAAGCCGTCTTTGCTGATGCAAAAGAAAAAATTGAGGCCTACTTTGCAGGTAACTTACAAAGCTTTGCTGTTGCTCTTCAATTACATGGAACCGATTTTCAAAAAAAAGTATGGACCGCTCTTTTAGATATTCCTTTCGGCGATGTTCGAACCTATGGAGAAGTTGCCGCAGCTATAGGCAACAAAAAAGCGAGCCGAGCCGTGGGTATGGCAAACAGCAAAAATCCAATCCCCCTGATCATTCCCTGCCACCGGGTTATCGGTGCAGATGGATCGCTGACCGGTTTTGCCCATGGACTGAGCATAAAACGAAAACTACTGGAATTCGAGAGGCAACATCGATAGGTGCGATGAAAAAATGAGCATGTGCAGCACAGGCAAGTACCTGAAATCAAGTCGATACAAAGGATGAGTGCTCGACGAGCATGACCAGACAGCAATTTACAACCCAAATAATAGAACTTATTCGTTCCGTCCCCTGCGGCTACGTTTCCACTTACGGCGATATTGCTCGAATGGCAGGCAATCCCCAAGCTGCGCGCCAGGTAGCCCGAATGCTCCACACATGCGCAAAACCGGAAAAACTCCCATGGCATCGCATCGTTAACAGAGAAGGTCGAATCTCACTCAAGCCTTTTCAAGGATATGAACAACAGAAAATGCTGCTTGAAGATGAAGGGGTTGCCTTTGACGAAACCGGCAAAATCAACCTTGATCAATACCGGTGGCACGCCCTGCCGGATAACTGGTAAGCAAACGTTTTCGGCTTTGCCAAAAAAGAACCAACTTGCTACGCTCGTCTTCTTGAAAAAAAGAGCACCACGTTCCCAAAAACATTCGTTTGTTCTTGCGGCCCCATTAACTAGTGTCTGTCCATAAATAGCAATTTTTTCAAAGGCGGCCGCAGCCAGTCGCATCAGCGAACACAATCGGTTCATAGGGCAAGCAAACTTTTGCTATCCTTTTCAGCTTGTCATTTGAAAATTCCT
>NZ_JAFFQD010000064.1 GCF_016918565.1 Desulfogranum marinum | reverse complement strand
TCTCGTGTTAAGTCACCTCCTGAGCACATTTCTGCATAAATTTTTTCAATGTGGCAACGAGTGCAACCAAAAAGCGGCGTTTCTTGGCTAGGTAATCCGCTCTAAAGATTAATTGCAGGATTTAGGTAGTAGTTTATACTTATTGTTAGTAACTGTTTCTAACGCCTTACCCACACTCCATTTATAATCAAGCCTATGTACGAGCCAAAAACACTCCACCAACGAACCGTGGTGTTCATTATACTGCCGATTTTCCTGTTTCTGACCCTGACAGGTGTCTTTGGCTTTATAGCTGTCCGTAATGTTCTGGTTGACCAGTGGGGAGAAACGGCGCTGGCTCAGTTGGAAAAAGCCGCCCATAATATTGACATGCAGCTTAACCGGCCAAAACAATTACTTTCTTTTCTCGACGGCATGTCAAAAAGAGATTTTGAAACCGGCATTCATGAAATCATTGTTGATCGCTTGCATCAAATTCAGGGAGTAACTGAGATCAATGCCGAATGGCCCAATGAAATGGGAAGCCAGGGGCTCAGAATGAGACGGCATATATTACACCGGTCAAAAAATGAAAAAAATACAGGTAAAGTACTGGGAGTTACCCCGCCTCTCTATGAAGTAGCTGTTGAGCAAAACAACGTCCTGTTGAGCACCAGTCTTGTAAACATGGAGGATGAAATAATCGGTAAAATAGAACTATATCTTGATTTTGAACAACTCATTGCGCAAACAATTCAATCTAAATGGTGGAATATCTATAAGGCGTATATTGTTGATCAGGATGGTCATATTCTAGCTCAAACAATTAATAACAAAGAACAAACCGCTCAACACTCCACCAAACAGTTCGGCCAGTCTAACGCTCTTGAAAAAAAGACATTAGCTGCGTTATCAACGGATGAATCTGGAATTGTTTTTGGCAAAGGCATCCCTCCGGCGGAGATCAGCGGATTTTATCGACTGCATCAAGCTCCTTGGACGATGGTGATTATAACTCCAGGAAAGAAGGTACTGCAGCCGCTGATAAAATTCAGACTTGCATACATTATTACAGCTCTGTCTTGCATCACAGTTTTACTGTGGTTTATTCGCTCCAGCTTTAAACAAACCACCCAATCCATCAAGCAGGTATCAACAGCAGCAGACGAGCTGGCAAACGGAAACTTCAGCAAACCGTTTAAGGTTTCCACAAAAGACGAAGTCGGCGATTTACTCCATAGCTTCAACCGAATGACCTCGCAACTCCAACGTGGCCTGCAGCTGCAAAAAGCAATGGAGATTGCAAAAGAAGTGCAGATGACACTTTTGCCCCAGAATGACTATTCAGACAAAGGAATAACTGCAAGCGGCGTAAGTATTTATTGTGACGAAACCGGAGGAGATTACTTCGATTTTATCGAATCAGAAACACATCCTGGAAAACTTCATGTAGCTGTCGGTGATGTTGTTGGCCATGGTATAGGTGCAGCGCTACTCATGGCAACCCTCAGGGCCCTTTTACGTGTTCGAGTTCAGAAGCCTGGGTTAGCAGCAGAGCGTATAAACGATGTCAATCGATACCTGTGTTGGGACACATTACAATATGGCAATTTCGCTTCACTGTTTTACCTTGAAATAGAACCGAACAACAACACCGTTGAATGGATTCGAGCCGGTCATGAGCCTGCCCTTCTTTTTACTCCTGCAAATGATACTTTTACAGAACTGCTAGGAAAAGGATTAGTGCTCGGCTTGGATGCCGACATCCAATACAAGGGTAATACTTTCCACCTGACGCACTCCAAACATATTCTCATTATTGGTAGTGATGGAGTGTGGGATCTTGAAAATGAGCAATTGGAACGTTTTGGCAAAGAAAGGGTAAAAGAGATTATTCGAAATAACCATCACGCCCAACCTGCTCAGATAATCCAAAAGATCATCGAGGAGGTTACCGTATTCCGAGGAGATGCTGAACAAATGGATGACATTACGCTGGTCGTTATTTCACTTGAGCAGAACTCTTTGGCCAATAACCTATCATCGTCTTCAACTCTTTCATCTAACAAAAGCATCAAAACGTGAAAGCCGATACTCAACCAATACAGCCTCCGGTAACCAAGAAGAATCTGTTTTTCTGGGCGTTTCACAAAAACCTGAAATTGCAACTGCTTTTACTTGTGTTGATAGCAGTAATGGTGATTGCTCGAGTCGTACCTTTGGAGATGCAAAAACGGATCGTAAACGAGGCAATAGTTCTTAAAAAACTTGACCAATTATTAGTTTATTGCGCCATTTACCTGCTTGCCGTCACGATTACCGGGGTAAGTAAACTGTGTGTTAATTACCTACAGGCAAGAATAGGTGAACAGGCTATATTGCGTATGAGAACAGCCCTCTATAGTCATATAATTTCTCTACCTCTTCTTTTTTTCCGCAACACTCAACCAGGTGTAGTCGTAGCCTCCCTTATGACTGAACTGGCATCAGCTGGTACTTTTGCTGGGATGGCGCTGGCTGCCCCTGTGGCTAATATACTGACATTACTCGCCTTTGCGGGCTATCTGCTCTGGCTCCACCCGCAGCTTGCCCTTTGCACACTGGCAATTTATCCGATTGTTGTCATTTTCGTTCCTTATTTACAGAAAAAGGCCAACCGACTCAATAAGAAGAGAGTGGATCAATCCCGGTTGGTTGCAAGCCAGATTACGGAATCGATTACCGGCATTCATGAAATCAATGTTCACGGTGCTTATTCCATTGAAAAACGGAAGTTCGATCAACTTGTTGAGCATCTCCAATCTATACGACTCAAATGGTCTTTATTTCGTTTTAGTATCAAATCGACAAACAACTATTTTGTTAATCTCGGTCCCTTTATCGTGTTCATCTTTGGGGGCTACTTGGTTATGAACGGGCAGCTTGCACTTGGCTCAATGGTTGCCTTTCTTTCTGCTCAAGAAAAATTGTATGATCCCTGGAAAGAACTGATTGAGTTTTATCAGGTATACCAGGACGCTTCGGTACGATATCAACGAACCATGCAGTCCTTTGATATCCCCTCTATGCCTCTACTTACTGGACAAGCAATGGACTCTGTGTCCATTCATGGAGCTTTGGAGTTGTCCGATGTGGGATACACTGTTGCAGAAGGTAAAGCATTGTTACAGCAGGTAACACTCTCCTTACAGCCAGGTCAACACCTTGCTTTGGTTGGATTTTCCGGAAGCGGTAAGTCTACGCTCGTGCAATGTCTTGCTAAAATGTTTAGCTATACCAGCGGTTCCATAAAGCTTGATGGAATAGAGATAAAAAACATACCTAAAAGTGAGCTTATAAAGCATGTGGGGTATATCTCTCAGCATCCATTTATTTTTTCGGGAAGCGTACTCGATAACCTTCTCTATGCGCACCATTCCGTTGACAGTAAGAGCGGTGTTGAGAAAAAAACGTTTCAATCTCCCCACCTTGACCACCTTATTTTAAGTCTTCAACAGGCCGGCTTTTTTGTTGACGTCATTCGGTTCGGCCTTGAGACCGCTTATGAAAATTCAACGCCGGCTGTAACCTCGAAGCTTATTACTATGCGGGAAAAATTTAGGCGTAATTCCGGCACACCGCATGAACGTTATATTGAGTTTTATGACCATAAAGTCTATCTTCAATATTCAACCATTCTGGACAATATTACTTTTGCCGTATCGCGGGATACAGAGAGTACCTTTACAGCCCTTTTCGCTCAATCGTCTTTTATAGATTTTCTCAGCAAACACAACCTCATTCCCCCTTTACTTGCTTTAGGAAAGCAAATAGCGAAACTGTCTGTCGAGTATCACCTTGCATCAAAGAACAATGAAAAAGCGGTACTGGCTACCCCTATCTCTGTTGATGCGGCATCAGAATATGTGTCACTTGTCAGCCGACTGGATGCAACCCCACACTATGAGCTTTCCATCAAGGAGCAACATCTTCTCCTCAAAACAGCATTGTTATATGCGCCTGGTATCCATTCATCTTTTTCAATGCCTCCCGGCCTTGAAGCCCGTATCCTCTCCGTCAGGCCTCACTGGAAGCAATTAAGCAATCGAGAGTATACAGATTTATTTACATATTTAAAAAAAGACGAACCTATCCAGGGAAGGTCTGTTTTTAACAACATCCTTTTTGGCAAGATGAAGACCGATGAAACTTTACCCAACGAACAGGTGAATCAGGCAATCATTCGCCTGCTGATAGAGGAAGATTGCCTGGAAGATGTTGCTGAAGCGGGAATGGAATATAATGTGGGAAATATGGGCGACAAATTATCAGGTGGGCAAAAACAAAAACTTGCCATTGCCAGGGTTCTGCTCAAAGAGCCAAAAGTGATCCTCATGGATGAAGCGACCTCAGCCCTGGACAATAAATCACAAGCAAGGATTCAACGACTAATAGAGAGGTGGAAAGGGAAACGTACGGTTATTGCTGTAGTACATCGACTGGATACAATTCAACATTTTGACGCCGTGGGTGTAATGAAATCCGGTAAATTGGTAGAATACGGTACGTATAAAGAATTGATGCGTAGCAATGGCGTGTTACACGAACTTGTTACTGGAAAAACGGCGCAAAGACGGACATAACCTAATAGCTGAAAGAGTTAAAGAGTGGGTATCATTTACAATATGAAAGTACACTTTTTTTTGGATTCATCAGAAGATAGTTTTGAAGCATTCCGAATGCAATGTGAAAATTTAGCTGAAACTTGGGATGTTTCTCACAAAATAATCCTGGAAATAATTCTGATAATCGAAGAACTCTATACCAATTTTTTCAAATATTGTTCCACTGAATTTGCCAATTCAATTGAAGTGTCACTGGAACGGGCAGGCCCTGATCTACTGATAGTGTATAAGGACAATGGACCGGTTTTCAACCCTCTCCAAGTCGAATCTCCCGACATACGCAGGCCCTTTGAAGAGCGACAGGCTGGAGGGCTTGGTATCCATTTAGTACGACACTTTGTAGATAGCTATACATACGCAAGAAAAGATGAGAAAAACATTCTCAGATTTACAAAAACAATTAAATAACAAAAAAAGCCTCTATGCAAATCACTACATCAGACAGTAACGACTATATCATTATCAATATCATTGGTCGCCTTGACTCCGGTACTGCTGAAGAAGCAGAACATTGGATATCTTCTTTTTCCATGCAGCCGGGTAAACCACTTATCATGGATTTTGCGGAACTTGAGTATATCTCCAGTGCAGGGCTCAGAGTTATTTTTAATTTTGCGCGCAGTCTTAAAAAAAGCGGCAACAAATTTGGAGTCTGGAAGGCTCAGGATCACATCCGAGAAATATTTGAAATATCTGGGTTTGATTCCTTCATCCCTATGGTCAATACAATTGAAGAATTCCTTGAGTAAAGTTAACAAAGTACCTAAATCTTGCATATCAAACTTGGCAATTGCAGGATTTAGGAGGTATTTTTTCGTAAATAACGGATTGAAAGTTCGTACAACGCTTACCCCTGCTCATCAGCAGTGGTAGTTTTCAATTTCAGCTTCAGAGATATTTCAGCCAAGCCACAGTAAAATACCGGGACAACAAAAATAGTAAGGATGGCAAGCATCATACCACCGAATGTTGGTATTGCCATGGGAACCATCACATCAGACCCTCTACCTGTGGACGTCAGCACAGGTAAAAGCGCCAGGATCGTCGTAGCGCTTGTCATCATCGCAGGGCGTACACGCCTTTCACCTGCTTGCACTGTGGCAGCCCGGATAGTTGCGACAGTACCTGGCGATTGTTCTTTAAAGACCTGTTGCAGATAGGTGCAGACAATTACGCCATTATCTGTAGCAATCCCAAAAAGAGCAAGAAAGCCTACCCAGACCGCAACACTCAAGTTTATAGTCCCCATTTGAAATAACCCCCGCAGGTTGTGACCCAATATCTCAAAATTAAGAAACCAAGGCTGCCCGTAGAGCCAAATCATGATGAAGCCCCCGGACCATGCGAAGAGGATACCTGAGAAGACGAGCATGGTGGTTACGTTCTTTTTAAACTGAAAGTAGAGAATGAGCCAAATGGCGAACAGGGCAATAGGCAGTACAATTTTGAGTTTTTTCTCAGCACGAACCTGATTCTCATAACTCCCGGTGAACGTATAATTAACTCCTGATGGAATGGATAGCTCACCTGAGCGTATTTTACCCTGTAGGAACGCCTGTGCCTGCTCCACTACTTCCACTTCGGCATACCCTTGCTTTTTATCAAAAATCACATAGCCGACCAGAAACGTATCTTCGCTTTTGATGACCTGCGGGCCACGGACATAATTGATGGAAGCCAGCTCGCGTAGCGGTATCTGGGTTCCGTCGGGCGCAGCGACCAAAATGGTGGAGATAGATTCAATGGTATCTCTTAATTCCCTCATATAGCGCACTCGAACGGAGTAACGTTCTCGTCCCTCGACTGTTTGGGTGATCGGTTTGCCGCCGATAGCTACTTCGATCACATCCTGGACCATCTTTACCTTTATTCCGTAACGGGCTATGGCCTCCCGGTTGATATCCACCTCAAGGTATGGTTTGCCGACAATACGATCTGCAAGGACAGCTTCAGCTTTGACAGAAGGAACCTGTTTCAAAAGGCCCTCGATATCCAGAGTTGTCTTTTCGATTGTCTCCAGATCTGGCCCATATACCTTTAATCCCATGGGAGCACGCATACCGCTCTGCAACATCACTATTCTGGCGGCAATAGGCTGCAGCTTAGGCGCTGATGTGGTTCCCGGAATCGAGGCCGCATCAACTATCAAGTCCCAGATGTCGTCAGGGCTTTTAATTTCATCACGCCATTGACGAAAAGGGCGACCCTTTTTATCCAGGATCAGGTTGTTACCCTCATCACGGAGAAAAACATCCTCCTCTCCATTGTAGGCAAAGGTCAGGATACGGCCGTCATTGTCGGTCTTAAATTCCGAAGCATAGGTGATAATTGTTTCTATCATTGAAATAGGAGCAGGATCGAGCGGACTTTCCACCCGCCCAAGTTTCCCTACAGCCAGCTCAACTTCCGGGATCGCATTAATCGCCATGTCCTGCTTACGTAACACATCCATTGCCTCGCCGATCGATGCATGGGGCATGGTGGTCGGCATCAAGAGATACGACCCTTCGTCCAATGCCGGCATAAACTCCTTACCCAGGCCGGGGACGTTGTGTGCCAGGGATACGTAAGGTCGGGAGTTCCTCAATGTTTCCGGCATCCACCCCAGCACCTTGTCTGCTCCAAGCCACACTGTAAAACCAAAAATTACGATAACACTACTGAAGAGGAGGAAGACAGTCTTACAGCGTAAAATAGCCGCCAGGATCTTTGCATAGAAATGAATAAAGAAATAAATAAATGTCAGTAGCCCGCCCACTGTAAGCAGCACGAAAATCATATTGTGGGATTGCTGTTCCGGTCCAAGTGGCTTCCAGTCCTCAGCCAGCCATATGGCAACCAGTACTGCAACAATGATATTAAATAAAAACAAAATAACGCGACGTACATTGAACGGGAGCTTTTGGTCTGCCAAATGGAAGACTGCAGTAATGATCATCAGTAGGCCAAGCCACCAAGGAAACCATGAGATGAAAGCCATTCCTACGAGACCCAACAGGGCAATAGTTCCCCAAAGGCCTATTTTTGACCATCTTGCCTTGTGTGTACCGGCAATAAGCCAGTGAGCAAGTGGCGGGAGTATGGTTAAAGCAACGACAATAGAGCCAATAAGGGCAAAGGTCTTTGTATACGCCAGCGGACGGAACAGCTTCCCTTCTGCTGCTTCCATGGTGAAGACAGGGAGAAAGCTGATAACAGTGGTAAGCACGGCCGTTACAACGGCACTGGCTACTTCCGTACAGGCCCGGTACACAACTTCCAGTCGATTCTCTTTTGGCGCAGCATCGTCAAGATGTTTGAGGATATTTTCGGTGAGCACCACGCCCATATCCACAATCGTCCCAATGGCAATAGCAATCCCGGATAAGGCGACAACATTGGCATCGACCTTGAAAAGCCGCATGCCGATAAAGGCAAACAATACTGCCAGGGGAAGAACACCGGAAATCAAGGTGGCGCTGCGCAAATGGAGCACCATCACAACAACGACGATGATCGTCACTAAAATTTGTTGGCGAACGGCATCCTCTAAGGTTCCCAACGTTTCGTATATCAAACCGGTACGATCGTAAAATGGTACAATCTTAACCTGGCTGAGGGTTCCATCCTCCATTTTTTTTTTGGGCAGGCCAGGCGATATTTTTTCAATCTTCTCTTTCACACGCTTGATAACCGCAAGCGGATTTTCACCATAGCGGGTGACAACAACACCCCCTACGGCCTCTGCTCCTGCCTTATCAAGGGCTCCACGCCTCAGGGCCGGCCCATAGGCAACCTGAGCAATCTGATCAAGGGTTACAGGAATATTGTTGCGCTGGGTAATAACAGTCTGTCGTAGGTCATCAAGGTTTTCAATGAATCCAAGACCGCGAATTACATACTCGACACTATTGACTTCTATTGTACGGGCACCGACATCAAGATTACTCGCACGTACAGCATTAAAGACCTCATGCAAGGCAATGTTATAGGTACGCAGGGCATCAGGATCGACATCAACCTGGTATTCTTTTACAAAACCGCCAATGGATGACACCTCTGCTACTCCATCGACACCTTGCAAACCATAGCGAACATACCAATCCTGGATGCTGCGCAGTTCATCCGGATCCCACCCTCCGGTTGGGTTGCCACTGCTATCCATGCCTTCCAGGGTATACCAGAAAATCTGCCCCAGTGCGGTGGCATCTGGGCCCAGTTGCGGGGTAACCCCCTGCGGCAAGGTTCCGGATGGCAAGCTATTGAGCTTCTCAAGGATTCTACTGCGTGTCCAGTAGAATTCAACGTCTTCTTTGAAAATGATATAGATGGACGAAAAACCAAACATGGAGTAACTGCGAATGGTTTTTACCTGAGGAAG
Organism: Desulfogranum marinum; assembly: GCF_016918565.1. GTDB lineage: Bacteria > Desulfobacterota > Desulfobulbia > Desulfobulbales > Desulfobulbaceae > Desulfogranum > Desulfogranum marinum. The sequence goes on along the minus strand of NZ_JAFFQD010000064.1, from coordinate 8,815 downwards.
ACCAAGCAAAGCGGTGGTTAAGGGATAGGTTATTTGATCCTCAATGTCCTGGGGGGAACGTCCCATCCACTTGGTAAAAACGATTTGCTGATTTTCACCGATATCCGGGATAGCATCGACCGGTACCGGGTCGCGCGGGAATGTTTCGAATTCCCAGTCAAAGGGGGCAACCATGACACCCCAGAGAATCAGGACAACAGTAAAAAGTACCACAACAAGCTTATTCTCCAGGCAAAAACGGATGAGCTTGTTAATCGGATTGGATGATTGCTCAGTGATCATGCTCGTCGTGTCCATTTTGATTTGGAATCAGCCGTTCCTTAACATCACCGCAAGTCAGCATAACAGCCCCGAAATAGGGGTTTTGGAGTGGTTCAGACATCTGTAGCCAGTCCGCTCCACGATCACCAAAGGCCATAGGACAATGCATAATCAGTAATTCGCTGGTAAATGATGTAGGATTTGCTTTGACGGCCGCAATTAAGGCATTGGAAAGCGTTTCAAAATGTGGACGACGTACGTCGTCCAGTGATTCCGCAGCCAGCATGGAATGGAGCATTTCAGGGAGTTTTCCTGCATGACCGGCGATTTCCATCATTGCCTTGAGGCCGGCCTTGGCAGCAGTCAGGTCATCTGCAGCCAGTGCCGCCTGAAGGGCGAGGTAGGGCGAGAGTAACTGTGCGCCAAGATCACCGGAAATTTCAACCATTGCAGCGCCCTCTTGATGGGCGTTATCCGCTTCTGCGGTGGTACGTGTACCGCCATGGTCGTGGACCGATGCAGCCCCCCCTCCTTGAGGGTTCATCATACTTGGCTTAGCCTGAATCTGGAGAGCACTGTCGATCTTGAAGGCACCATTGCTAACAATCCGTTCACCTTCACTCAGTCCACTCTTGACTATAAAAAAATTACCTGCTCGTGGGCCCAGTACAACTTCCCGTCCCTCGTACGTTGGTCGCTTGGCATCTTGCTTTGCTACATAAACTACAGCTCGTTTACCGGTGCGCAAGACTGCAGAATCAGGGATAACCAACGGCATGGCAACGTCTACATTTTCCACGTAACCCAACTCTTCAGCCGGAACAAGGGGCATGCCGCAAACATCACACTTGCCAGGTCCATCCTTAATAATCTCAGGATGCATGGGGCTTATCCATTTACCGGCAAATTCAGGGGCAAAAACCTGGCCATCTTCTGCCATTTTAACGGCAACATCGCCACGGGCAAACATCCCTGGCTTAAGTCGTCCATCCTGATTGGGAACATTGACCCGGATGGAAACCGTCCGGGTTTTCCTGTCTACCTCAGGTTCAATGAAGGCAATCCGACCATGAAATTCTTCACCCGGAAAAGACTCCACCGAAAATGCAACCTCCTGTCCATAACGGAGCCAGGTAATATCAGATTCATAGGCATCAAGGTTAAGCCACAGTTCGGTGAGATCAACAATGCGAAAGAAGGGGCTACCTGTTTGAACGTAATCCCCTTCCTGAACGTTTTTAGATACTACGAGTCCCCCTATGGGCGCACGCAGCACGAAGTGGTCACGAGCCTTTCCTTTTTTAATAATGCTGTCAACCTGGTACGGTAAAAGGCCCCAAAGACGAAGCTTTCCACGAGCGGCGCGGGTAATAGAACTGTTAGGGTCACGTTTATAGGCCGTCAGCAGTTCACGTTGAGCAGTAAGGAGTTCGGGACTGTAGACCTTGGCCAAATGTTCGCCTGTTTTTACTTTTACGCCGGTAAAATTGACATACAGTTCATCAATCCGTGCAGGAAACCTGGCTGTAAGAGATTTTACCCGGGTTTCGTCATAGGCTAGTTTCCCCACCAAACGGACCTGCATCTCAGGGAAATCGCGTGTCACGGGAGTCGTCTGGATATCAGCAAGTGCTCGTGAACTCCGACTCATGCTCATCGCTCGGGGAGAGTCATCATCGCTGTTATCTTTTTCAAGTGGGATCAAGGCCATGCCGCAGATAGGACAGTTTCCAGGCTCTGGTTGCTGTATCTGCGGATGCATGGAGCAGGTCCATATGGCTGGTTCCTGCTCCTCACTTTTTTCGCTCGAAGCGAGCTGGATGTAGTTTTCGTTTTCCGAAGATGGGGTCGAAGGCAGGAAATAGCGCCCTACGCTTAAACCAACAAAAAACAGGGCACTACAGAGTATAATTACAGCTATTTTATTCATTTTGTTTCTCCGTACTCACGAACCCTTGTATCGGTTGATTGACCAAAGTCTGGATGATGATCCTCTGTTTCCAAGCATCGGCAGCCGCTCGCCAGGAGAGCAATTGTAAATCAAGCAGGGAACGTTCACTGTCAATAACTTCCAGAATGCCGGTTCGTCCGCTTTCATAACTGGTCCGGCTGTTTTCAACGGCCTGTTCAGCCAGCCCAAGTAGCTCATCTCCGTAAAGTTTTAAACGACGGTGAGCATCATCTAAAAGAGCGAGGCTGGAACGCATTTCCGCTTCTAACGCATTAACACGGTTGTTATATGTGTGTATAACCGCCCGTTTACCGGCCATCGCTTCGGCCCTGGCAGAATCATTCTTCTCAAACCAGAGGGGGATATTCATGGATGCCGTCACTCCCCAGGGATCAGTACCCGCATCTGGAGTGTCGGGGTTGACTTCAGGGGAACCAATCTGGATGTAATTTATACCAAAGGTAAAGTCAGGATAACTCGCCAGTCTCGCGATCTCCTGGCGGGCTTCAGCACTATGGATTTTACGCTTAATCATTTGCAGCTCAGGGTTATTGAGCGTAATAGCATCAAGTAATGGCTGTTCTTCCAAAGAAGTAACTTCTGGAGTGTCCAATTGGGGCCATGGCAATACCGTGCCGTCAGTCACTGCAAGCAACTCGCTTATATGGGCTGATTGGGCAATTCTTTTCTGTTGCAATGATGCCACCTTGTCAGCGATTTTCCCCACTTCAACTTTGAGCCTTAGCAGGGGGTTGATATCACCACCACCTCGTACTTTTTCCTCAATGATAGGCTCTAGTTCTCGTATCCAGTCAAGGTTCTCTCTGGTTAAGGCGATTGCTTTTCCGGTAAATGCGTAGTCGAAATAGCTTGTTGCCACCTTTCTAGCCAATAACAGTTGTCTACTTTGAAAAGCGTACCACAGAGCTTCAGCCTCTGCTGTAGCGACATTCTCTTTACTGCTTAGCTTCCCGAACCAGGGAAAACGTTGGCTCAGCATAAAAATATTTTCCTGTGGACCAGTCCGCGTCTGTACAGATTCAACAAAAGAGGTGACTTGCAGCATCGGATCCGGCAATGCCGATACCTGTGGAGCACGTTGCATAGCCGCTTCGTATCGTGCTTTAAATGCTTTTAAATCAGGATTTGCTGCTTGAGCCTGCCTAAGATAATCTTCCAGTGTAGTTGCCTCAAAAAAAGTCTCTTGAGCCAAGGTTTTTCCCAGCATAATCAAAGAGAGGAGTGCACAACAAAGGGCACTCGTTACTACACGTTTTCTGTTCAGTGTACTCATAGTAATCCCATGGATATTTTCTGTGACGTTACTGACTCAATTTTGTTGTTTATGCCATTAATATTAATTGTAAAATCTATCTATACAAGAGGACGACGGATTTTTTCGCTTTTGCCATACATGTAAAAAAGGAAAGCAGCATGAAAAACTGAATGTAATACCTATCAATATCGATGGACATACCGGAATAATAGACCAATTTGGAACAATCTTTTTGTGAGAACCATTGTGCCCTGCCAATAAATGACTACAGTAACATACTACAATGTGGTACCACAATCTATAAAGGAGACTGATAATGATCAAATTAGAAAAAGCAGTACCAGCAGTACTTTTTGTAGTGTTGTTTATGTTTGCAACAGCCGCATCAGCAATGAAAGACATGAATCACAGCGGTCATGACATGTCGGATGAGAAAATGGACCATTCTTCAATGGCCCAAGACGGTGCCAAGTCAGGTCATTTTAAACATGCAGACATGGCTGATGGAATTCATACAACGTTTCAAATCATGAGTCTTGCCAGCATGAAGATGAAGGACCCAGAGGGAAAAACGCATCATATAATGGTTTCCTTTTCTCAAAATAATCAAAGAATGAAAGCGGTCGTTGGGGACATAAAAGTCGTATCACCATCCGGGAAAGACCAAGTAGGCGAACTCAAACACTTTGGTGGTGGGATGTATGCTGTTAATTTCACCTTTGATGAGGTAGGCGAATGGCACGTTTCCTGCCATTTTAGAGTACAGGCAAGTGAACATACAATAAAGTTTGCTTATCCCCATGACCAGATGTAGTCAAATCAGCGGAGAGTATAATTAATAGCATAGCATGCTTTGCATGCGTACCCGCATATTGTTGAGTGTCGCTGCTGCATACAATACCGGCAGCCAAATTGACCACAGATATAAGTTGACTGAATTTTCCTGGAAATTTTACGGTGTCGTTTTGATAGTTATTACTAGGTGGGAATGGCTGACAAAAATTGGTTTCTTTTTTCGTGCCAACCGTGAGTGGTTACCAGACGCTTTAGAGCCCTTCCCGGATGCGTAACCAAGGATAAAACAGGATATGTCTCAAACTTTCATCTTGTTCCTTTTCCAATAAAGAAAACAACTTTACCTTGTTTCTTCAATAAGCTCTTCAAAGCTCTCTTTTACTTGCTCTGCATCTTCGGTTACGGCGGCCTCAAGCTCGTCAAGTTCCACCTCTGGGTTGAGTGATACTGCAAGCGGTGTACTGGCCATTGCCACGAACTTTCCACGCTCATCCTTGGCATGGCCCCTATCTATCGATCTGCTAATGGCAAACAGGCAGATTACTAAAAGCATAGTAGCAAGACTTCCAAAAAAACCTGCTGGGCCTAGATACTCCATGGCGAGGGCAGTTACTGGCGTGCCAATAGTCGCACCGGTGGCGCTTACCAGCACGAGTGTACCACTGGCCGCAACCATCTGCGTTGGCGTAAGATAGTCGTTGGTATGTACACCGCACAGCGAATATAAAGGCATGGTCAAGCCTCCGACACAAGCAATTAAAACAGAATGAATCAATCCGGTATCCGTATAATATATAGCAAAAATTGCAGCACAGGCTCCGGCCAAAGCCGAGATGATAATTACCAGCGAACGACCGACTGTGTCAGAAAGCCAACCGAGAGGGTACTGGAAGACAAATCCCCCCACAATCAAGGCCCCCATAAAAATGGAAACCTGCTGAATTGACATCCCCATCTCTGTACCATATACAGCTCCCATGCCAAATATTGCCCCGTAGCACATACCGTTGATCAACATTCCGAATACACCAAGAGGAGATACCCGATAGAGCTGCCGAATGGAGATATTTTCCATCACGTCGAACTGGGGGGCACGGGCAACAGAAAGCAAAATGGGTATCAAAGCGATACTAATCAACAGCGAAGCAAGAACGAACAGCTCGTAACTTGAGGGGTGCCAGAGGTTTAACATCATCTGGCCGCCTGCCATACCACCTAAAGAGACCAGCATATAGATCGAAAGCAGCTTACCACGGGTGCCGTTGTCCGAAGCCTCGTTCAGCCAGCTTTCGGCAACGATGAAGAGCCCGGAGTACGAAAAACCGGTAACGATCCGCATGGCACACCATGCGAACGGATTCACGAAAACCGCCTGGACCAGTATGGCGGTCGATGCAAGTGAGGCAAGGGCACCGAAGGTGCGGATATGTCCCACCCTTCTTACCATCTTAGGTACTATATTACATCCAAGGATCAACCCCATGAAATAGCCGGACATGACCAGCCCTGTGATGGTCGTACTGAATCCTTCCAAGGAAGCACGCACGCCCAGCAGGGTGCCCTGCAAACCGTTGCCGAGCATGATAAGGCCCATTCCGCAGAATAGTGCCCAACAGTTGGTGATGATCGCCAGCATGAGTATCAGGGTTCCTCTAAGGCCAAGATTGTTGCGTATACACACAGTTCATTTTCGGACCGACCATATAGGAAAACTATTTCACCGGCCACAATAAATCATAAATGATTACAATTTCTTATCGGTCGTTTCCTCTCAATGCAGATTACCAAGGGAAACCTCAAAGAGGAGCCACAAGGCTCCTGCTTAGGATAATCCCTGTGAAGATGAGCATCTTTTCTGCCTAGTCAGTGGAGCAGCAGCGATCGACCTGCTGCTGGAGGTGCATAGGAAAAACCCTAAATTAAAGTGGGAAACAGAATTGTTTATCTTCGATTTGACAGTATTAGGCCCAAGGCATAGTTGATCATATTACGTATAGTGGTTCAAACTTGACCTGACAGGCACCTCTAGAAACCGGTAACCTTCACTTCAGAAAAAGTCTGAACCTTTACAACTATACCTTGCTGAATGTTATTATTGATTGCACACGTCGCGAACACAGTTCATCGAGTGGCATTAATGCGGATTTGTATGCTTATCAAGTCAAAAACTTTGTGCATACCCAGATGTTCGAAAAACCGTGTCGATCCGTAAATTATATTCCACTGAGTTCTATCTATATCAAAATGGGCTTCCAAAGTTAACGAATTATTCTCAGTTTGATTCGCAGTCATGTCAAAATTAAGAGAAGCAGTAATTCCCCGTAACGTCAATTCTCCTTTTACATGAAAGTTCGGTGCTGTCTGCCATAGAGGGTCAATGGGGGTGACTTTTTTTAAAGAAAGAACAGCCGTTGGAAACATACTGGTGAAGAAAAAATCATCTGATCGCAGATGTGCTTCTAGTACAGGCTGTAATTCATCACCCTCCAGATTAATATTATGAATTGAGTTCATATCGACTTCAATCTTTCCACTAATTGTACCATTCTTAATGTGTATCTCTCCTTCGGAGATATCGACAGTTCCGAAATGAGTAGTACTGGGATTACGTCCCTCCCATTTAATAACACTAAAATCATTAGCGATGATAAAACTGCCATCAGAAAGTGTCAGTTGTGTTTGTGGATCATCTGACTGATCAACATTATTACCTTCACATACATTTCCGGCCTCACGCCAGGATTCAAGTCCTCCTTCAAGTTCATATACTTCCAGGTATCCTGCCCTGGTCATTTTCTCTATGGCCATTTTTGCATCATAACTCCTTTCGCTCGAGCCATACACCACCACTCGCTCCTTCTTTTCTGGAATCAGCCTGGCCAAATCATCCAGAAAAGAGACAAAGAAAACGCAAGCATTTTTAGCACCAGGAATATGTACCTTTTCAAAATGGTCAGGAGGGAGTACATCTAACAGATGAGTACGGGGATGCTCATTAATCATTGAACGTAAATCAGCGACTGACACAATATTCTTTCCAGTTTGTTCTGTCATGTCAAAATCCTCTCTTTTTACTTACAAATAATTAGTTAACCCCTATAAACGGGACTCTGTTGGATTCATTTTACGACATGTGGATTGGCTGCATCTTGAGGTGCTTTATGAACCATCGTGTAGGCGTAATCTATACCATCGCCATAAGCACCACCATGTTGCCGAAATATATTTAACACAGCATCATAGTGTTCTTTATTGGCCCAGGCTCGTTGGAATTCAAGCACGGTAGCAACACTTGTCATAGGCACGGCACCTGCCTGTACTATTCTCTGCAGGGCAGCATCGTGGGCTGCGGCTGAAGTGGCGCCGCAAGCATCCTCCACCACATAAACGTTGTAACCTTCATTTATGAGATGAAGTGTTGGCCAGGCAACACAGACTTCTGTCCATAAACCAGCTATCAAGATATTATTCTTGCCCGCAGCACGAATGGCTTCTCTGAATTTTTCATCATCCCAAGAGTTCATGCTGCTTCGTTCTATAGGCTGCTGCCCTGGAAAAACATCGATCAATTCAGGCCATATGTATCCACTGAATGACTCAGTTTCTACAGCTGTGAGGATTACAGGCACACCGTATTCTTTTGCTCCTTTGGCCAACATTACAACATTGTTCACCAACAATTGTCTGTAATGTTCGATACACTAAAGGTCATCTGTGGTTGATGGTCAATAAAAACAACAGCACAATTGTCTTTTGTCAGCAATCCACCATCTGTATTGGGAAGTATATTTGCCATGATATTTATCCTCTTCTTGTTGATAGGTTTCTGATTACGAGTGGATAGTTTGGGCCCAGGACTGTAAAGCCTGCAATTGCCGAACTATCAAATCTTGAATCTTAGTTTCCAACAGATTCCCTTCTTCGTCAAAGCTACTGCTGAAAGCATTGCTAAATACTTCCGGTTTATTTAAAGGGTGGAGATCAAGAAATACGCATACTTGCCTGAGGTGATATTGAGACCTTGCTGAGCCCATACCGCCTCCCGATCCAAGTATGGCCACAGGCTTTCCTGCGAGCAGATGATTATCTGGTGCACGAGAAGCCCAATCGAGTGCATTCTTAAGTGCAGGTGCAAGCGAGTAGTTATATTCAGGGCAAGCGAGGAGCAATGCATCCGCATTCCCGATGCTCTCATTAAGTTTCTGCACAGGATCTGGAATATCTTTAAGATCTGCATTATAGAAAGGAACATCTTGTAAATCTGCCAATTCAATTACCATCCCCGATGGAGCATGTTCTTTTGCATATCTCAATAGCCCTAAATTAGTAGACTGACTCCGCAGGCTGCCGCAAATTCCTAAAACATGTAAAGATTTCATAATTTCTCCTTATGGATTTATTAATGCTCAAGTTTCTGAGTTATCTTAAGTTGTTAAAATATTGTGATTTATACCGGCTACACGTCGACTGCTTTCAATCAACTCTACTGCAGTGCTCATGATTGTATCAACCATCAAAAGTACAATATCTTC
>NZ_JAFFQD010000063.1 GCF_016918565.1 Desulfogranum marinum | reverse complement strand
GAAGATATTGTACTTTTGATGGTTGATACAATCATGAGCACTGCAGTAGAGTTGATTGAAAGCAGTCGACGTGTAGCCGGTATAAATCACAATATTTTAACAACTTAAGATAACTCAGAAACTTGAGTAAAATGTTAACTTTATTGTAAGCAGGTTATGGCTCGTAGAAGACAGAGTACAGCGGAAGATGTTGTTGAAATGGTATCGAAGTTACCTTGGTGGGTAGGTGTTATCCTCGCAGTCGTTTCATATATTGCTCTGCATGGATACGCTGGAAAAGAAATAAACAGCAGCGGTCAAGACCTAAGCCAAGCTATGACAGGCAATATGCTAAATGTACTCGCACTTTTTGCGCAGTATATCCTTCCGGCAATTTTCGGAATTGGGGCCATTGTTTCTTTCGTTAACCAGCTTAAGCATAAGAAGATTTACGGGGATGTCGCTACAGCCAAAACAAAATTGGACGATATCAGCTGGCAAGAGTTTGAAGTGCTAACAGGAGAACACTTTAGACGGCAGGGCTATCAAGTTGAAGAGACTGGCTCTGGTGCCGATGGTGGGGTTGACCTGGTGTTACGTAAGGCTGGTGAGAAGTACTTGGTTCAGTGCAAGCATTGGAAAGCGTACAAGGTTGGCGTGAAGCCTGTCCGGGAACTGCTTGGTGTAATGGCTGGAAAAGGCGCTAGTGGTGGCATAATGGTAACTTCTGGCGATTTCACGGGTGATGCCACTAAGTTTGCCAGGGAAAACAATATCCAGATGATTGATGGCAATCTGCTTAAAAAGATACTTGCCCCAAAAGAGGTTGGAGCAGCCAAGCGATCTTCAACCGTTGTTTCCAAAGAAGATGATAAGCCAGGTGTTAAGGCAAATCCGGTCTGTCCAAAATGCGGTGGTCCATTGGTTAAACGTACAGCGAAGAAAGGAAGTCGAGCTGGCCAAGACTTTTGGGGGTGTTCTGCTTTCCCCAAGTGTCGTTTCACAAAACCAATATAGTGAGTGTCATGAGTAATTCGTGGGTATTGAAAATTGTGTTGAGTGTACTGGTTCTTTGTCTTCTTCCTGTAGCAGCGTATTCACGCTTAGGGGAATCGCTCGAAGGTAATTCGACCCGCTACGGGCAACCCGTGAATAATCCGACTGATAGCATTAGGCCGCTGTTAAGTAATGCAGAAAACAGAACATACCGTTACCAAGGTTGGCAAGTCCGTATTGGTTATCTTAACGGTCATGCCGTGAGGCTCGTGTATTCCAAAATTCCACGTAGCGGCGTTTCTCCTGTTATCAAAGACGATGAACTTTATGCAGTATTGAAAGCTGAACAGCATGGCGGCAAGTGGAAGAAGCTGAGGGCTGCATCGCTTTTTAGTCGAAAAAATAGTGGTAACAAGTTGTTCGATCATGCTCCGTTGCGTTGGAAGAACACTAATAATTGTATTGCTTATTCTTTAATGGGCCGAATGAGTGTTTTCGTAGAGGCCCCCGAAGCGGTTATGTGGGAACAGGCCTTAGCGCATGAAAAAGAGGTTCAACGCAAAGAGAGTATCCCACAGTTTTAATAAGGGTAGCAGGTGTCTCTGTAAGGCGAGACTACAAGATGCTACCGTGTATAAGTAGCGTCTACATGCGAAACTGAGCAACATTTCTCTGATTGTTGTACAAGAAAAATGAATCAAAATAGCCCAACCGGGGGATTCAAGTTTTGAATCAAAACTGCGGCAAGTGATTCACTCCAACCTGGGCTACATCAAACAACGGCGAGCAGGTAACATGAGGAAATTCAGCAATACCCAAGGCAGGGTTCAGGCATACCGTAAGAACCAGGTAGCAAAGCCAGCGATAGATGAAATGGCTCGTAAGTATCTAGTAGAGGACCTCTCTGGTGCTTCTATCCCCGGAAGTCGTATCAACAATATATTGAAACAGATAGAGTCTGATTTACCACTTTCCAACTTTACCCTTGAGTACTTACGGAAGAATGCTTTTCTCGCTTTGTTGAGTTATGTGAAGAATGAAATTTCTTTCACTGCTTTTCAAGAAGCCGCCGGGCCTGAGCAGGCTAAACGTCGTGCACTAACTGAGGCCAGGATTTTAAAGGAAGATCTCGAAAGAAAGCAGAAACGGGAAGCCTTCCTCGCAAAAGTCAAACGAGAACAAGAGCGAGCTGCAGCAAAGAGACGAGCCTATGAGAATGACCCCAGAACCATCGCCAAGCGGGAACAAAATGAACTTCGGGCCAGATACGATCTCGATTTTTATATTGAAAAAGAGCACTTTTCGAAACTCATGGACATTCTTCGGCGTGTTGATAGGGGACTTCGCTTAACAGAAAATGATATTGCTTGGCTTACGACCAAAGACTATGAGTACGGTTACTACACAACGCTACTAAGAGAGCACTACCATGAAATCGAAGCCGAATTCTATGCAGCTGAATTCATAAAACGGAAGGACCCCTGGTTAGCGGTCAACGCAAGTAGTCACTACCGCAAATGCAAGAGGGCAGGAGTTGCCGATTCCATGTTGGGAAAAATCAATGTTTCAAGGATAAAGAAAAAGAAGCTGAAATCCGCTCTCTGCACAACCCATGGAGGGGTTAAACGAGATTTATGCAAGCCTAATGAGGCATTAACTCTCGGGGCGTTAGCACACCAGCTCACCCCAAAAGATTTTCGCCCTTGTACATTGTTGGGAGCTGTGAATATGGAAATAGGAAATCACAGCCAGGGTGAGGCATGGTACGATAAAGCTGTCGAACGGGGAGCCAGTGAAAAATCAGTTGATGATGACCTTCGCAGTATTTTTATGCGTGCGACACCTGCTAAGCGAGAAGAGTTGCGTGTCTATCTGTTGAACAAAGATCCACACCGTTACAGCTGGGCAAAAAAGAAATCATAATGTCATTCGTAATATGAATCATGCTTGAGGTTCGGTGATGCCCCCTTCATAGACAGTCCTCTTCCCGTAATGTCGGCTTTTGATTCAATTACCATCTGACGTTTCTCAGAAGAAATCAATCTTCCTTGTTTTCCTCCAGGTGGTTTTTCACAAACCCTCATTTATTAGTGCACCTAAACAAAATGGCTGTATTGTGTCTGGGTGTGTCTTTTTAAAACTAATTCAACAATATGTCTGTTGGTTGGATCGTTCCTCCCTCAGATAATATAAAAAAAATTGAGAATAAATGAATAAAGAAAAAATCACCCTATCCCAGCTTGAATCCTTTTTGCTGAAGGCTGCTGATATTCTGCGTGGTAAAATGGATGCCTCCGAATTTAAGGAATTCATTTTTGGTATGTTGTTCCTGAAACGTCTTTCAGATGAATTTGATCGGCAACGCAACCTATTACGAAATGAAACATTTGCGCATTTGCAAGACCAGCCCGATCTGGTTGATGAACTGCTTGAGGACAAGGTTTCTTACGGTGAAACATTCTATGTTCCCAAACGCGCACGTTGGTACGAATCCTGGACGGATGAAAATGGTGATGTTGTTCCGGCTCTAAAAGATCTGAAGCATGACATAGGAAACATGCTCAATAAGGCAATTGCTGCCATTGAGGATGAAAACGATGCGCTTGCGGGTGTGCTCAAGAACAATATTAACTTTAACGCAGTTAAGGGTAAGACCAAAATACCTGACCAGAAGTGGAAAGATCTGCTCGACCACTTCAACCAACCTCGCTTTGTTCTGGTTAACGATAACTTTGAGTTTCCTGATCTTCTTGGGGCAGCGTATGAGTATCTGATTAAGTTTTTTGCCGATAGCGCTGGTAAAAAAGGTGGCGAGTTTTATACACCTGCCGAGGTTGTTCGCCTGTTGGTTCAGCTTGTGAAGCCTCAGGCTGGTAACACGGTTTATGACCCAACTGTCGGCTCAGGCGGATTCTTGATTCAGGCACACCAGTATGTGGAAGAACAAGGTCAGGACTCCAACGATCTGGCTCTATATGGCCAAGATTCAAATGGCACCGTCTGGTCTATTTGCAACATGAATATGATTCTCCATAATATCAGTCGTTTTACCATTGAAAACGGCGATACTTTGGAGGACCCTCAAATTCTTGAAAATGGGCAGATTCGAAAATTTGATAGAGTGCTCGCCAATCCACCATTTTCTCAGAATTATAGTCGAGCCAGCGTTAAATTTACCCATCGCTTTCAGGAATGGTGTCCTGAGACTGGTAAGAAAGCTGATTTTATGTTTGTGCAGCATATGCTTGCCAGCCTTAAGGGTGATGGTCATATGGCGACCATCATGCCACACGGCGTGCTGTTTCGTGGGGGGAAGGAAAAGCTAGTTCGAGAAATCTTCATTAATGATGATGTGATCGAGGCTATTATCAGTCTGCCTCAGGGTTTGTTTTATGGCACTGGCATTCCTGCCTGTGTACTGGTGTGTAACAAAAATAAGCCTGATCAACTGCGCAACAAAGTAATGTTTATCAACGCCGACCGGGAGTTTGCTGAAGGCAAAAATCAAAACAAGCTTCGTCCGGAAGATATCGAGAAGATTGACACCATTTTCACCCATAAACGTGAAATCCCTAAATACAGCCGCCTTGTCGACACATCCGAAATCGTCGACAAGCATGATTATAACCTGAATATTCGTCGATATGTCGACAACACACCGGAACCAGAGCCTGAAAATGTGCAGGCTCATCTTATTGGCGGTATACCGGAAGACGAGGTGACCGCTCGGCATGAAGATTTATCGAGGTTTGGACTCACTATTGAAACCATCTTTCAGCCGGACCGCCCTAAGTATCTTGCCTTTAAAGCTGCCGTTCATGATAAAGCAGGCATTAAACGTCTTATCGAAGCCGATCAGGCCATTGTTAAGACGCTTTCCACCCATGCGCAGGCGCTTGAGGATTGGTGGCTTGTGGCACAAAACGATTTTGCCCAGCTTGAGCGTGCCAATAATGGCAACGGTAATGGCCGCAAAATGCCGGATGTTCGCCTGGAGCTTTTGACAACGCTTAAGGAAAAACTGGTTCCGCTGCATGTGCTGGACGAATTCAAAAGCGCTGGTGTGTTTGTCAACTGGTGGCAACAGATCCGCTATGACCTGAAGACAATCGTATCCACTGGCTGGCACCATACCCTCATTCCTGATGAATATCTCATAGCTGAATTCTTTCAGGCAGAGGCCGACGCTATTGATGCGTTGGAGGCCAGGATCAGTGAACTGCAAAGCGAACTCGCCGAGGCCGTTGAAACTGCACAGGAGACTGCTGCTTATGAGCCAGATGAAGGTGAAAAAGTCACTGCTGCTGTTATTAAAAAGGTTCTGAAAGCTTTTATCGACGACTTAAAAGGTAGCACAGGCATATCTGCAAAACGGGAATTGGAAGAGCTAAAAAAACTGGATACAAACATCAAGAAAATTGAGAAAAAGATTAAGGAAGCTAAGGCTTCATTGAAGGATAAAATCACCGAGTTGGAATTGAAACTCGAATTGAAACGTTTGGGCGGAGAAGGGTTTAATATTGAAAATCGGGAGCTGATTCGACAAGTTGACAGTCAGATTAAAGAACTGGATGCAGGGAACAAGACTGATAAGAAAAAAATAACTGCTTTGCGAAAAGACAAAGCAGCCTTGGAGACACGAATTGCCCGAACCGACACTCTGTTTACTGAAATCGACGGCCAGCTGACAGATGAGCAGGCTAAATATCTGATTTTGAAAAAGCTCTATGATATTGCTAGCCGGGAACTCGATAGATATCTGAGCGCTGAAAAACGGTTGCTGATTTATGGAGTGGAAAATCTATGGAACAAATACGCTATTAGCAGCAGAAAACTTGATCAGCAACGTGATAATACACTTACGGAACTGAATGGATTTTTAGAAGGGTTGGGGTATTGGGGATGAATGAGCAATCGAAAAAATGGACACTTTCTCCTCTTGGTCAAGTGGCGCAACTTGTAATGGGACAGTCGCCAGAATCTAAGTACTATTCGGAAGAAGAAACTGGGCTACCTTTTTTACAGGGTTGCGCTGATTTTCAGACGAGATTCCCGAAACATGCCGTATATTGCAGTCAGATTAAAAAAGTGGCTCCACAAAATTCAATCCTATTCAGTGTGCGTGCCCCTGTTGGACGAATAAATATTGCTGACAGGTCTTATATAATCGGTCGTGGTCTTGCGGCAATTATAGGCACAGGGATTGAGCAAAACTACCTTGAACATTATCTACATTTTGAAGGATTAAGCTTTCGCAACGCTTCACAAGGATCAACTTTTGAGGCTATCAACTCAAGAGAACTATGTGCCTGGCCGATTAAATATCCAACTCACAAACTTGAACAATCCAAAATCGCTGAAGTCCTCTCGACGGTGGATCGAGCAATTGAAAAGACGGAAAGATTGATCGCAAAGCAGAAGCGAATTAAGACCGGCTTGATGCAGGATCTCCTTACTCGTGGAATTGATGAACGGGGCAATCTTCGCTCCGAAGAGACACATGAGTTTAAAGATTCACCTCTAGGACGTATACCGGTGGAGTGGGGGGTGGTCCCCCTCTCAATGGTGGTTGACCTAAAGGTTGGTTATGCCTTTAAAAGCACTTGGTTTTCGAGCGACGGTGTCCGTTTACTTCGAGGGGAAAATGTAGGTATTGGTACACCTGACTGGAAAGATACAAGGTGTTTGCCTGCTGGTAGTGCTGAGAAGTTCCGGGAATACGAGCTAGCCCCGGATGATTTGATTATAGGCATGGATCGAACATTTACCAAGCAAGGTTTTAAAGTAAGTCAACTAAGCCTTAGCGATGTCCCATGTTTGCTGGTGCAGCGGGTCGGATGCTTTATCCCTAAACAAGTTACGCATAATTATATGAAGTTGATTATCTTTTCCCCAACCTACCAGCAGCAGCTTTTGCTTCAGCAAAAAGGAATGGATATCCCGCACCTATCAAAAAATGAGATCTTATCACCATGGGTTCCGATACCTAATGAATCTAGAGAAATGGAATTATTATCAAAGATATATGAGGAAAGTAGAACGGTAGAATCTATGTATAACATGGAGCTAATGAAACTCCGCTCACTGAAAAACGCCCTCATGCAAGATCTACTCACTGGCCAAGTTCGTGTAACATCGCTTTTGGAGGAACAATAATGGACACCGACAGCAAAGACTGTTTAAAGCAACTTGATACGCTATTGGCTGAACGCAACCAGTCATGGCTATTCGGTGCAGGCATCAGTCTTGGAGCCGGTATTCCATTGATGGGCGCATTGACTGAACGGGTTTTTCAATTGGCAAGCGAAAAAGGTGAGTCGAGTGATAGAGCCGTTTTGGATTCTATAAACGGACAACTCCCAGATTACTCTCATATCGAGCATGTATTGAGTCACATTGGTGACCACCGCTCAATCGCTGAACGATCGCGTGACAAGCAAGTTACATTTGGTGAAACTGTTTTTTCGCTTGAAGAACTTGATGCATTTCATAAGCGAATTTTATCCTGGATTGCAGAGACTGTGCGTTGGGGCTACCAATCCAAAACAGCCGATTCGGCAGAGCAGATTGGTGGAAATGAAGCACCGATTGTAAATATTGCTAACCATCGGGATTTTATCTCCGCTCTTTTCAATCGAGGACAGGCTGGCCTTAGCGAGCGAAGGGGTGCCGTGCGACTATTTACAACAAATTATGACACTTTGCTGGAGGATGCCCTGGCGTTGAATGGCCTTCCTTATTGGGACGGCTTTAACGGGGGAGCTGTGGCGTATAGGAACCATCGATACGGAGACCAAGAACCTGAGCAAGGTTATCGGGCACATGTCGTTAAGCTCCATGGTTCCATTGATTGGCACCTTGGGGAGGATGGCAGAGTTTGGCGAGTGCGGGACGGGGATACATATCCGGAAACCACTGTCCGTGTGCTTATTTATCCTCAATCGACCAAGTATCTTGCGACCCAGCGTGATCCATTTGCAGCGCAGTTTGATCTTTTTCGACGAACATTGAGTGTAAGTGAAGAGAATGTACTGGGAATATGTGGGTACAGTTTCGGAGATGAACATATCAATCAGGAGATTGAATTGTCATTGTCCCGCCCGGAGAACAGGACAACGATACTGGCATTTGCATTGTCTTTAAACGATACGCTGGAGCGATGGCGTCAATCAGCATGGGGGAAGCGTCTATACATTATGACCCAAGACGGGTTGTATATCGGCAAACGGCAAAGATAATGCTTTTTGCTTACCTGTCGGAAAAATTAAACATGATTGGTGGGAATTTCAGGGCGTAACCAAATTACTGGTCAATGGTGCGGAGGCTTATATAGGATGAATGCATTTGAGCTGATACCTGATTTGAAAATTGGCCATATCGTTGAGGTGGCCAGCACAACCATAAAAGTAGAGCTTTCCGGAGATGTTACCGAGTTGACCCGTACTTATGAGGGCAGAGTATACTCCATTGGGCAAATCGGCAGCATTGTGAAAGTTCACTTTGGACGACGCTTGATTTTCGGATTTGTAACACTTCTGCGCATGCGCTCAGAAGAATATGTCGAGGTTGGCAAGCCGATACCGACAGACGCCGACCAACGGATCATGGAAGTAGAGTTGTTTGCCGAAGGTTCTTGGAACAGCGGAACGTCCAGCCTGCACTTTGTCAGAGGGGTAACCACCTATCCACTTCCTCGGCAAAGTGTACATTTACTCACCCGTGAAGAGACTATTCAGATATACACCGCTGCAGAAGGGCAACAACGGAGGGATGGATATGATCCGCTGGTTCCTTTTGCAAACTATGTGGGCACTGACAGCACATTATGTCGTGCGAACGTGGATAAAATGTTTGGAATGCACTGTGCCGTATTGGGATCAACGGGGGCGGGAAAGTCTGGGGCCGTTGCCGCGTTGATGCACAGTATGTTGGAGCATAAACCCGATGAGGAGCATATCGCCCATCCTCGGATCGTAATCATTGACCCTCATGGTGAATATGGCCATGCATTCAAAGGTAGAGCTGTCGTGTACCGTGCGTATGATCCACTGGGTAATGAGGACGCAGTCGGGACGCCCATCAGCTTACCATATTGGTTGATGTCGGCCGACGAGTTCCGATCATTGGTCATCGGTAAGACCGAACAAGAAGCCACATCACAGAATAATATTATCTACAAAGCTCTCACGTACGCCAGAATGGTGGCCGCTGGACTTGTAGATCCATCTCCAACCGTTTATGGAGGCCATGCCCCAACGGACGGCCTGGAAATTGACGCTCCTCGACCTATTGCCGGAATTGCTCAAGAGCAACTCATTGAGTTTGACCGTGACAAGCCAAGGCCTTTCAGTCTTAGCGAGCTTCAAAACCACATAAGGTATCTGCAGGCTGCAAGGGGTAAAAACGGAAAATTAGAACAAGTTACAGCATCGGATTTCGCTAAGAATTTTAAATCTATCCTGGATAAAATAGCTGTTCTTCGTCGTGATCCGCGCATTCAATTTATGATGAAGGAATGGAGTGTTGATAGCCTTGAACTTGAGCGCATCATAGCACAGCTCGTCGGGAACATCGACACCACTGAATGTAGCAAAGATATCCGTATACTTGATGTTTCTGGTCTGCCGAATGAGGTTGCCGGGCCACTAGCAGCTATGCTTGCCAGACTTTTGTTTCAGTACAAGCTTTATCAAACCAGTTCGGAAAGAGAACGGGATCCAATCGTTTTGGTCTGTGAAGAAGCACATCGCTATGTACCAGACAGGGGCGAGGCTGAATATGCTGCAGCCCAGACGGCAATACGGCGCATCGCAAGAGAAGGACGCAAATATGGTATAGGCCTTATGCTGGTCAGTCAACGACCAGCTGACATTGAGAGCACCGTTATTTCACAATGCGGAACGTGGCTCGTATTGAGGCTAACCAATGCAGCTGACCAACAGCATGTTGCACGCTTTCTTCCCGATGGTTTATCCGGAATGACCAAAGCTCTGCCTAACCTTGCACAGCAGGAAGCGATATTTGTGGGTGAAGGAAGTGCTTTGCCTGCACGTGTTCGTATCCGTGATCTGGAGAAAGAAAAACTGCCAAAATCGGATACTGCTCAATTCGCTAAAGGGTGGGCACTAACTCGACTGGATGAAAGCGAAATCAGAAAAATAGCCTTACGAATGACAGATACACTAACCGATAGGGAAGGGGAATAAGGAATGAAGGCCCAAGATTTGCAATTTACACAGCTCCTTCAAGGGGCCAAACAATTTATCATTCCTATTTTTCAACGGACCTACAGTTGGGAGCGAGTTCACTGTGAACAACTTTGGAAGGACATCCTTCGGGTTGGAGGTAACGCGGATTTGGACAGCCACTTTATCGGATCGGTTGTTTACATTCCTGAACAAGAAACGAGCGCAGCAATCTCCCGTTGGCTGGTTATTGATGGCCAGCAACGCATAACAACCATTATGCTACTATTGATCAGTTTTATGCGACAGTTAAAGGCTGCTGATCTTGATGAGCCGGTATCGCCAGCTGAGGTTGAAGATTATTACCTGCGGAACCGGTACGGTAAAGGTGAGCAGAGCTATAAAATGTTGCTGACAAAAACCGATAAAGAAGCGCTTGTTGCACTTTTGGATGGAAAGCAATTGCCAGATCAGACTTCACAACGGATTGTCGACAACTTTGATTTTTTTGGGCAGTGCATGGCAACGGCCGATTTAAATGTCGTATACCAGGGTATTCAGAAGCTGATGATTGTTGATGTGCGGCTTCAGCAAGGACTGGATAATCCTCAAATGATTTTTGAGAGCATGAATTCGACCGGTAAAGCTCTAACGCAGGCTGACCTGATTCGCAATTTTGTGCTTATGGGGCAAGCTCATCCTGAGCAAACGAGGCTCTATAACGACTACTGGCGTCCCATGGAGGAAGAATTCGGTGCGGAGAGTTACAGCCAGCAGTTTGATGAGTTTATGCGTTTTTTTCTGGTCATTCATACTGGCAATGAGCGGATTAAACGAAATGAGGTTTACCAGGAATTCAGGAGTTATTCCCATAAATATAAAGTTGAAGATCTTCTTGAAAAACTAAAAGAATTTTCCTCGTACTATTGTTACTTGGCACTTGGTAAAGAGAAAGATAAAGATCTGGCGGAGGCGTTCCACGATATTCGTGAGTTGCGTGCAGATGTCTGTTACCCGCTTTTAATGGAGCTGTATCATGACTACAAATTGCAGCGTCTAAGTAAACAAGAATTTGTTAAAGCAGTATTACTGGTCGAAAGCTATGTGTTTCGCCGAGCTGTTTGCGATATCCCAACAAACTCTCTTAGACAGACTTTTGCGAAATTTACAAGGAAGTTGAAAAAAGACCGATACCTGGAAAGTATTAAAGCCGCGTTTTTACTTTTGCCTTCCTACCGCCGTTTCCCGCAGGATGATGAATTTAAGCGACAGTTGAAAGTAAAGAATCTCTATGCTTTTAACAGGCGATCGTATTGGTTACGGCGTTTTGAAAATTTTGGGCGAAAAGAGCGGGTGCGAGTACAGGATTACACAATTGAACATATTATGCCTCAGAATGAGAATTTAAGATCCGAATGGCAGCAGACCCTTGGGGACGACTGGAAGCGCATACATGAACAGTATCTGCATACATTGGGGAATCTTACACTCACAGGTTATAACTCGGAGTATAGCGATCTCCCGTTCGCTCAGAAACGAGAGATGGAAGGTGGTTTTCGGTTCAGTCCTCTTAAGCTTAATATCGGCCTGAGTGAGTGCGATGATTGGAATGAGGCAACGATTCAAGATCGAGCTACCAAATTAGCTGACAAGGCGGTTGATATTTGGGCGGCCCCTGTTTTGGCGAAAGATATCCTTGAAGTCTATCGCACAAAGGGGAAGGAAAATGGAACTGGATATTCTATCGATGATCATCCTCATTTGAGTGGTGGCCCTACTCTTGAGCTCTATAAAGCTTTTCGACAGGCAGTGTTAGTGTTGGATGAATGTGTGCGAGAAGAGTTTCTTAAGCTGTATGTGGCGTATAAGGCTGAGACTAATTTTGTGGATATCGTCCCCCAAGCCAAGCAGCTTAGGTTGAGTTTGAATATGAATTTCCACGAAATTGATGACCCCCTCGGAGTGTGTAAGGATGTTACAGGCGTTGGGCGTTGGGGGAATGGCAACGTAGAAATTGGTCTGGATAAGGTGGAAGATATTCCCTATGTTATTGGGCTGGTTCGACAATCGTTGGAGCGTCAACTTGGTGGTGAGGCTGCTGAAGAATGAAGAAAGCAGATAAATATAAGCTCGATGAAAGGAACCATGTTGAAAAGCCGCTGCTTGATCAGCTAGCAGAACTGGGCTGGGAGATCATCGACCTGACAGAAGAGAAGCAGACCCCTGCACAGACCTTCCGCGATAATTTTACTGAAGTCGTTATGTTGCCGGTTTTGCGTGAGCAGGTCAAAGGGATTAATCCCTGGCTTAAAGATGACCAAGTTGAAGACACCGTCAAGCAACTGACCGCTAGTTTTCCCAGTACAGGATTGATCCAAAATAATCAGTACGCTTTACAATTACTGATAGAAAACACCAGCGTCAGTGAGAATAGAGAGACAGGCGAACAAAGCCCGACCGTGCATTTTATCGATTTTAAGAAGCATGATAATAACCGTTTTACAGCTGTCTGCCAGTTCAAGGTACGCATTCTCGGTACGGAGCATCACATCATTCCCGATATTGTCCTTTTCGTGAACGGTTTGCCGGTGGCGCTAATCGAGTGTAAATCGCCCAAAGTAAAGGATGCTATTCCAGAGGCTATCGACCAGATGTTGCGCTACAGTGAACAGCGCGGTGCAAAAGGCGAAGGTAGTGCACCTCTCTTCTTTTTCAACCAGTTCGTTGTCGCTACATGTAGACAGGAGGCGAAGTTCGGGACCATCACAACTCATAGTGAGAAGCATTATTACCGTTGGTCTGATCCTTATCCACGTACCTTGAATGATCTTGATCATGGCGCAGGTAGTCCTAATGCCCAGCAACGTCTGGTGGCGGGTATGATGGACAGAGAGAACTTGCTGGATCTCATCCGCACTTTTACCCTGTTCTCAACTGACGATAAGGGACAAACCATTAAAATTGTGGGTCGCTATCAGCAGTTTCGGGCTGTAAAGCTTGCGGTGAAGCGGCTGCTTGAAGGTAAGAGTCCACGTGAGCGTAGTGGGATTATTTGGCATACCCAAGGGTCGGGGAAATCGCTCACCATGATGTTTATGGTGCGGGAGATGTATCGGCATGCGGCGTTGGCCAACTGGAAAGTCGTTTTTGTGACTGACCGTACCCAACTGGAAGGTCAGCTGAATGAAACCAGTCAGAGCATTGGGTTTACAGTCAAGGTAGCGAGCAGCATTAAGAAGCTTAAGGAACTGCTTGGTGCCGATACCTCTGATCTGGTGATGGCTATGATACATAAGTTTCGTGAGACGGATCTTACAGAGACATTTCCGCAGCTCAATGACAGCTCTCGTATCCTTGTAATGACCGACGAGGCTCACCGTTCACAATATAAAATGCTCGGCGCAAACCTTGATAAAGGTATCCCTAATGCCTCAAAAATTAGCTACACAGGTACCCCGATAGATAAGACGGAAAGGGTCTTTGGTGATTATATCGATAAATACACTATGCGTCAGGCCATCGATGACGGTGTTACACTGGAGATTGTGTACGAGGGGCGCACCCATAATGCGGAAGTCGCTGATCAGTTAGGTATGGATCAAGCTTTTGCAGACATGTTCAGTGATTATAACCTGCAGGAGCGGTTGGAGATTCTCGGATATGGTTCTCGGGATGCATATCTTGAGGCGGAGCCAACCATCGAAGCTAAGGCAAAGGACATGGTGGAGCATTATTTGACCCATGTTTTCCCAAATGGTTACAAAGCTCAAGTTGTGGCTTCATCACGTGAAGCGGCAGTCCGTTATAAAAAACACATTGAAGCAGCCTTGGCGGCTAAGCTAATAGAAATGAAGAAAGTCAATTCCACTGGGCTTGACTTAGGACAGCTAGAGAAACTGCAAACAGATGTGGTGATATCCGGTGGACATAATGATTTGCCTCACCTGAAAGAACACTCCGACAAATCACGACATGAGCGAAGCATCAAGAGTTTTAAAATGAGCTTTGGGGGGGAAGATGAAGGGATTACCGGTGACATGGGCATTCTTATCGTCAATAACATGCTTATCACCGGATTTGATGCGCCGGTTGAGCAGGTCATGTACCTGGACAAGGTCATTACCAATCACAATCTTCTGCAAGCCATTGCTCGAGTAAATCGTATTGGTGGAGAAACCAAAGACAAAGGGTTTATTGTCGATTATGTCGGGGTGGGGCATCACCTGAAAAAAGCTATAGATTCCTATGATGAGAGAGAGCAGCGGGAGATCATTGATACACTGAGCTTCCCTGAACAAGAACTCCGTGATCTACAAGATAGTCATGCTGCAATTATGGAGCTCCTGAAAAAGCATGGATTGACTGATCTCACCGATCACGATGCCTTTTTCGATATTTTCTATGACGAGGATCTTCGTTTTGATTACATGAAGGCATTTAAAGAATTCACTAAATGCATGAACCTAGTTTTTCCTGCAAGGCAAGCGCTGGATTTCATGGGCGCTTACAATGCACTTGCGGAAATAAATGTTTTGGCTGGAAAACATTTCCGAGACGGGCGTTTGAGCATGAAAGGTATTCCGCCTAAGTTACGAACGATTACTGATCAATATCTGGAATCGAAGGGTATTGAGCAGAAAGTTGAACCTATTTCCATTCTTGACGAAGATTTCGAAAAGGATGTCGGTAAGCGTAGCCGTACCAAGACTAAAGCTGCAGAAGTTGAGCATGCAATTCGGCATCATCTGGATGTAGAGTTAGATGACGACCCGGATTTGCAAGCATCTTTTGCGGAGGCCCTTGCATTTATATTCCAAGAATTTCGTGATAACTGGAAAAAAATATACCAGGAACTCGAAAAATTACGAGAGCGGATCAAAAGCGCCAGCAAAGAGCCAACATATGGCTTACATCGTAAGAAGCAGATGCCCTTTTATCGGAGTTTTAAGCGTGAAATTTATGGTGAAAAGGCGTTGGATGACGATGAAATTTCTGTTCTTGTTGACCTCACGCAAAAAGTCTTTTTGGTTGTTGAGAGAGAGCTGAAGTTGGCTGGCTTTTGGGAAAGCATCCCTGCTCGGAATAAGTTAAAAGCTGAAATTCAAACAACAATGATACAGCCTTCGTACTTAAACCTACCAAATCTTGTGCAAAAGCGAGCCCAGATAATCAGCCGTATTCTTGAAATTGCTGAAAAAAATAATGATGTGATTCTTTACGCGGAATAAGAAATGGAGCTGGTTTACACAATCAAGCGGTCTCCAAGACGTAAGCAATTGACGATTACCGTTGAACGGGATCGTACAGTGGTCGTCCATGCCCCTGAATCTACTTCAGAAGAGAAAATTAGAGCGATTGTGGAATCTAAACGGCAATGGATTTATGACAAGACCACTCACACACAAAAGTACGAGTTGTCTCATCCACCGGGGAAAGAACTTGTTAACGGTGAATCAGCACTTTATCTCGGCCGTCAATACCCTATAGAAATTATCCAAAACAGCTCGGGCAATATACGGTTCGAACAACGTTTTTTGATTCCAGCGAGACTCTCCGGTGAGCGCAAGCAGGTTTTGCGTAATTGGTATATCGAGAGAGCAAAGGAGAAAATTTTGCCTCGATCCCTAAAATTTGCGAAGGATCTCGGTGTTGAATTCGCCAATGCAAAAATCGTTGATAACCGTTTTCGCTGGGGTTCATGTACACCAAAGGACAACGTTAATTTCAATTGGAGACTTATTAAAGCCCCGATGTATGTTGTCGATTATGTAATAATTCATGAGCTTGCCCATTTGTTGGAAGGAAATCACACTCCCCGTTTTTGGAATATTGTTCGGGCTCAATCCTCTAAAATGGATAAGGCAAAACAATGGCTGCTTGAGCATGGGCAAATTCTTGAGGAGGATATTTAGGAAAAACACCAAATTCATTGATTACCAAAAGTCAACAACGTGATTCAGACGGCTTGAAACGGTATAGCCCAAAGTGTTTCAGGTTAGGCCCTTGAAGCCGGGGAACAGTACATTTCTGGCCTTTTCATGCTAATTTTTGAAACAATTCTTATAAGGTTTGTTTCATTTTTAAAATTTACTGGAATGTTAGGGCGTTGTGCCACTTTGTCAGGGCCTCAAGTACAATATCTATTTTGACCGTTTTTGTTAGGCATCATGACTGACAATGTTTTCATATCGGCCAGAGGCACATCGTTGAGATTGCCGAATGAAATTTACTTAATTAGCAGTCTGACTGCAACTTGAGAGACCCTCTGTACATCGACGGATGAGGCGTTAGTCAATATCTTTCCTGTATATGTAACTTGGCCTTTGATGCTAAATTTCTTGATAATGTTTATTGAAAAATAGTTAAGAAACTGCACTAAATCGTAAGTATTTTTAACCACATTATTTGTAGAAATTCAGATTTGACCTGGCAGATTGAACACAAATCTCGATCCTATGAGTTGCATCAAATTTCCAGCTAAGCGCTCATTGGGCCAACTTCTCTACCTTCAAATTTAATAAGAAACCTAAGGCTAAAACACCGTTTTAATTGGATGGAGCAGTCGGTGTGATGTGTTTTGAAAAAAGCTAGAAGGCTTATTCTATATTATGCATCTCAAGTAGGGCTGGGTATAATTCTTTGAAAAAGTCAACAATCTGTTCAAGCAATTTGTCTGGATTGTCAAACAAGTCCAGATTTGCTGAACGTAGAGGCGTTTCACGGGTATCATCTTCAGCCTTACTACTATCAACCCAATCAACGTTCCACACTAGCATTTGCTCCTGACCACCTTTTTTCATGCAGGTGCTATTGATCTCAATTAAATCATTTATACTTTCGATGCCTTGCCATTGCTTTTCAGCAAAGTTTACGAAAAAGCTGAACGCCTGATATTTATCTCCTTGTTGCTGACCGTTTTTCCAGTCAATAAGTCGATTTGTTTGCAAACAATATCGGTATCGTTGACGTGGTTCATAATCCGAATTTGTTGCAATATTTTGTAAAAAGTTTCGAACTGTATCATTTAATAAGAATTTTCGTTTCTTATTTGCTGTTAAGCTACAGCCCACACTCGTCTGATCAAAACCAATTGTGAAGTTCGGATTCTCCATGGGCTTACCATCTTTGCCTCGAAGTCCATAAATATCCCATAACTGGGTTTTTCGACGGCACTTTCGAGCGAGGAGTGGGAGGTCTGCTAGTTTAATTTTTTCATCAAGTTTGTTGAGGAACAGGTCAAATTGACTTTTCGCAAAATCTTCATCATAATTGTCATTCAGTTTTCTGAGATCCAATATTTCACCACTCATTGTAATATATTCTTTGAATTGCCTTAAAATTTCCCCAATAATTGTTTCTTGGTTGATTTTTAGCTCATCGAAATACTTCACGATATCCATCCAAGTTATCGAAACTATACGTTTTGGGTCAAATTTTTCTGCTTTGGCGCCAAGGTTGTAGCCTAGCTCACCTGATAAATGTCTATAAATTTGAGAAGGAGAAAACTGATTATTACCTACTTTAGCCTCAACAAGCACAGACAACGGTGAAGCTGCAGACGCTGAATCATCATAAATCCATGCATCAGGCCGACAGCCATGTAATAAAGTGTAGACTGAGCTTACCTCCTTCGAAGATATACCCAGCGAGCTTAAATCTTCATTCTTATCAAAGCTGTTTTTTAACTGCTTGAGCAAATTATCTCTCTGTTTTTTATGAAATTCCTTTGTTGCACCATCCTTTGGATCAATAATTGACTCAAGTTTGTTAAACAAAATTTTATAATTATCATTCCACTCGAATGTATATGGATCACGAGAGATCAAAAGCACCCATTTATTTTTTGATTTTTGAACTCGCTTAAGTGCCTTTTCACCTGTCATATTCTGGAGATCAAAACTTAGGTGTTTTGAACCTGATATTTGGATAAAATTATTCTTTATTTTCTTTAGATAGTCCCGGAATTTTTCTTCATTATACTCCTGCAGATACTTTAGAGTGATGATAAAGGCTCGGGTCAAATTGTCTTCTAACCGATTGATTCGATCTGGTGAGTCCAGGTTGCCACCATGATAAGCCTGGAAAATGTTTAAATGATTATCCATTGTATTCCTTATTGATATTCCTAGAGTCTCTCTATCTGATCCTGTCCAGTTGTAATATCTAGTGAAGAATATCCAGACCAAACTGCAACTGAAGGTGGCTAGAAAAAAATACTATGTTATCGATAACACGTCGAAAAAATCTTAACATAGTTTTAGGCTAGCGTGTTGAGGTCAATCAAGGATAAAGTCAACGGAGACTTCGCCAATATCTATATTATTTATATCAGCGTATTCCCCAAAAGGAGGCATAATCTTAACTGTTATTGTTGCTCCTGAGGGGACACAATCTTCTTCTATTTCTGCGGCAGTTTGCTTCGTCATTATATTAAAATATTTCTCTGTTTGTTCTGCACTAAAAGATATAACCATTCTCTTTGTTTTCATAATTATCCTTCTTTTTTAATCGGATATCCCGCCAATTTGGGTGATATTAAAAACGTGATTCGTCCATTGACATTACTGTTAATGATATTGCCTGTGAAACTGCCCTGGCATAATTATCTTAGAAGTAGCAGCCTTTAAAAGACTGTTCCGGCCATTTTTTCGAACAATTCAGTCGACTCGTGTCATTTTATTTTACGCTAGTCAATATCGTTTCACTATATCATAACCGGAAGGAGTAACAATAGATGGTAGATTGCCCTTGATAAGCTATATCTTTGTACTCAAGTTTCGGGGTTGGCTAGGGCAACCAAAGCCCCTCACTTTTTTAATAAAAACGCATAATTAACGAGAAAAGCCTTTTACTCTCTGATATATTGTTTTTGCCAAAAAATAATATAAAAACAGGG
>NZ_JAFFQD010000062.1 GCF_016918565.1 Desulfogranum marinum | reverse complement strand
GGGCTAGGGGGCCGGGGGAAACCCGTCTGGAAATCGACAAGCGTCGCATCAATGATCGCATTGCCAGGCTGGGGAAAGAGCTCAAGTCCGTGGGCAAGCAGCGATATCATCGTAGAAATAGACGGCGCAAACGGGATGTGCCGGTTATCTCGTTAGTTGGTTACACCAATGCAGGCAAATCAACCCTGCTCAACACCCTCACCAAGAGCGAAATACAAGCAGAGGACCTGTTGTTTGCGACCTTGGACCCGACGAGCAGGCGGCTTCGTTTTCCTCAGGATCTGGAGGTGATCATCACCGATACGGTCGGCTTCATTCGCAACCTTCCTGCCGATCTGCTCAAAGCGTTTGAGTCCACCTTGGAGGAGTTGTTTGAAGCTGACCTTCTCTTGCACGTAGTCGATGTCTCCAATCCGCAATGGCAGCAACAGGTCGCGGTGGTCGAAGCATTACTGCATGAACTTAAACTGGATGATATCCCCTGTCTGATGGTTTTTAACAAAATTGACAGGGTTGATAGTGAGCAGGTGCAGAAAAAAATCGATCAGGCTGGTGGGGTCGGTATCAGTGCTATTAATGCGGCCACACTGCCCCCATTATTGGAGACAGTGGAGAACCTGTTGCAGAAATCTTTACAGGGGAGTTGAAGCGTGAAGGTAACTATCCCGCAGTGCTCCAAATGTTCACAAGCCGGCCGATTAGCAGATTAGCTCCGACTTCGAGACATCGGTATGCCGGCAGGCAGATAGTGGAGAGTTGGAGTGCTGCTAAAAGTTACGAGTGATGAAGAATGCTCTATTTCCTCGGTTATGACTGGAGGAAAAAACCAAGAGCTTTGCCGGTTTCTTCTGATGCCGAAAACCGGCAGCCGATTTGATTTTTATTCACTGAGACAATAACAGTTTTTTTTCTTATGGTTGTCTGGTTTTTGTCATTGAGTAGAAATTCAATGCCAAGCACCTGCCCCTTTTTGAGCTGATGGATCCCTGATACTGTAAGTCCAATCCCTCCGGTGGAAATGTTGCGTATGTGAATAACGCCGCCACCTTGCCCATCGCGGAGGATAGTATAAGTACCGGGGAGACTGATTGGTTTTCGGTAACTATGGCGAAAATCAATCTGAATATCAAAAACAACATTGCAGCGGCAACGAACTTTAACGGTATGCCTTTTTCCCTTCAGCTGCAGGGTACTGATATTTTTTCTAGCACCGCAGGCAGGACAGACAATCGTTGCCGTGTTGTTGGCACGGACATATGCTTTGTTGGTTGGCATATTCTCAGTCGTAGATAATAGCTGTGTAACGTTCCAGTTCCGCCTCGGTAGCAGCGTCCAGGTCTGCTGCAACTTCATGAATTTGATATTCACGTTGGCAGCCATTGCACTTAAGCCTGACTTGACGACATCGGCGCAGCACCGTTAATGTAGCTTCACACTCTTTGCATTCCACGATTATTTTCTCTTTCCTATGAGTTGTTCCCGGGTAAAAACCGATTTTAATGGATAGCCGTGGTCAGCGAGTGTTTCTGCTCCTCCTTCCTGGCGATCTACAATGGTGACAACCAACCCGACCTTAAACCCTTCGTTTTCCACCCGTTCAATGACTTTGATCAGGGTGCCGCCGGTTGTAACCACATCTTCAACCAAAGCAACAACTGCTCCGGGTTGGAGATTGTTTTTGCCTTCAATATAATTACCTGTACCGTGCCCTTTGGCTTCTTTACGCACGATGAATGCAGGAATTGGATTGTTATCCAGGTGGCTGACCAGTGAGACTGCCGTGACCAACGGATCAGCTCCCAGAGTCATGCCGCCGACACCGGTAATGGGTTGTTCGTTGTTTTGGATTAATTCATAGAGCAAGCGTCCGCAAAGGTAACCACCTTCGGCATCCAGGGTGGTTTGCTTACCATCTACGTAAAAATCAGATGTTTTGCCGGAAGTCAGAGTAAAGGTCCCTTTCCGGTAAGACTTGCTTAAAAGCAGCTCTTTTAGTCGCTGTCGTTCGTCCATTCAGCATGTTCCTTTATAAGTGTTTGTTTAAAGATACAGTTTTTTCCTGTATTCGCAAAATGATTTCTTGCTCGCATACAATCAATAAATAACTCTGTTGTTAAATTGAGCAGTGTGATACCATATTTTTTATTTTCATACTCTGATAACCAGCCTTTTTTATAGAAAATAAGTAAGAGGAAAACGCAAATGTGCGGAATAGTAGGCTATGTAGGTACGCGTAGGGTTGTTCCCATTCTCCTGGAAGGATTACGCAGGCTTGAATACCGAGGCTATGATTCAGCAGGGCTTGTTTATTATTTTGAAGGCAAGCTGGAAAGATATAGAGCAAAAGGCAAGTTGGCAAATCTGGAGACTGTGGTTGATGATTATATTGGTACGGCAAGTAGTACCGGTATAGGCCATACCCGGTGGGCAACCCATGGGGCTCCTACAGAACTCAATGCTCATCCCCACACCGACTGCAGCGGTGAGTTGGTGGTTGTGCATAATGGTATTATTGAAAATTATCATTCTTTGCGAACTGAGCTGACTGCTAAAGGGCATATTTTTGCCTCAGAGACAGACACGGAAGTGCTGGCCCACCTCATAGAGGATTGCCTGGATGGCGATCTGGTGGCTGCAGTCCGTGAGGCTCTTGCTCGGGTTGACGGGTCCTATGCCATAGGTGTTCTCTGGGCTAAAGAACCTGAGATGCTTGTAGCTGCCAGAAATCACAGCCCCCTGGTCATGGGCGTTGGCGAGAATGCTTGCTATATCGCTTCTGATATCCCGGCTCTGCTGCCCTATACCCGCGATGTCATCTTTCTCGATGATATGGAAATGGCGGTTCTCAAAAAAGGCGAATACGAGATCCTGCAGGTAGAGGATGGAACGGCACTTGAAAAACCAATAAGCACCATTGATTGGAATGCGGGCATGGCTGAAAAGGCTGGGTTTAAGCATTTCATGCTCAAGGAAATTTTTGAGCAACCACAGGCTATTTTAAACACGGTCAGCGGCAGGATTGTTCCGGAGACCGGAATAGTTGAACTGCCGGAAGTTGGGTTGGATGACCAAGCGATCAAAAAAATCGAGCGGATTGCACTTGTAGCCTGCGGCACCTCCTGGCATGCCGCCCTGGTAGCTAAATACTGGATTGAAAAATGGGTTGGTATCCCGGTTGAGGTCGATATTGCTTCTGAGTTTCGCTATCGCCACCTGCTGGTGGATGACCGGGTGCTCACCATATCCATCTCCCAATCCGGGGAAACAGCAGATACCTTGGCCGGTATTCGGCGTGCCGGTGCGAAGGGATCAAGGATTCTGACGATTTGTAATGTTGTCGGGTCGACTATGACCCGTGAAGCAGACGGCATTATTTATACCCATGCCGGGCCTGAAATAGGGGTAGCTTCTACCAAGGCTTTCACATCCCAGCTGGCCGCACTGTTTTTGTTGACGCTTTATCTGGGGCAGGTACGGGAAACCATGGATGCTGCAATACGAAAGGAGTATGGTAGCGCATTGATAAGCATGTGCGGCCTGATAGAGGAAGAATTGCCTCGCTTGCAGGGGGAAATAAGGACGCTTATCGAAAAGTATTATGATGCACGCGATTTTCTTTTTGTAGGCAGGGGGGTGAATTTCCCCATAGCTCTTGAAGGAGCGCTCAAACTCAAAGAAATTTCTTATATCCACGCGGAGGGTTATGCAGCAGGTGAATTAAAGCATGGCCCCATTGCTCTGATAGACAAGGATATGCCGGTGCTTGCTCTGGTGCCGAAAGATGATGTTTACCAAAAGACGGTTTCCAACGTGGAGGAAATCAAGGCTCGTCAAGGCAGGCTGGTGCTCATCGGCACCGCTGGTGATGAACACCTTTCTTCTCTGACCGAGGACGTGCTGTATCTTCCCGAAGTCCTACCTGACCTGAACCCACTGCTATACACCATACCGGCGCAACTGCTTTCGTATGAAATCGCCAACCGTCGTGGCTGTGACGTGGATCAGCCAAGAAACCTGGCTAAAAGTGTTACTGTCGAATAGGTGAGGGGGCGACGAAAACCGGCGGAGACTAATACAGTTTCATCAAGCAATAACGTGTCATATTCAACAGAGGTCGGGTTTCTTGCCGGATCGATCTCTGTTCAATATGATCTTGCCTGAAGAGCAGACTGTTTAGCCTTGATTTCTCATCAGTTCAGGCAGCGCCAGTTTCAAAGTTTTTGGTAATGAATCATAGTAGGCTATATTCATTGCCAAAATACTGAAGAAAATGGTGCTGGATGGACTGACCTTTGGTGAACAGTGTGAAAAACTTTGAACTTCATCTTAGTTTTTATAACATATAAAGATTGTTTGTAATTTGACAGGTTGACACAATGTTCATGAGAAATTCGGGTTAGGGTATCTTTATGTTTTATTATAACTGCTGAAAATTATTTTTTAATTTCATAGATGATGTCACCTCCGTTTTGGGTTGTACTTGTCTCCGTTTGAAAAAAGAAACCTTTGCCCAATGTGTAACTAGTATTAAAACTAGCAGAGTCTTTGAGGAGACTGTGGCCATAGCTTACATTAAAGCGAGGAGTGAGCCAGGAACCGATGATGAGAGAAACATCATCAAAGAAGTCTCCTGTGTCAAGGCGGATATCATCTATGCTCAACAGCTCTTTTGAGCTTTGTAAAATTTCACCCACTTGAGGAAACCCAGCTTTTTTTGCCAAATCACCAAGGACCCCGGTTTGACCCTGTACCTCTCCTGAAGAGGACGAGCTAGCCAGGAGGCGGCTGAGTATTTCGTATTGTTCCATAGCAGCTGAAGAATAGAAACGAATTTCCGGGTGTTGCAAAAAACCACCGATTTCCATTCCTACAGAGGTTCCATTGTCTCGTTTTTCTGTGCGCACTTCAATCCCTGGGTTGTCAAGCGGGCCACCGGAAAAAAGCAACCTGCCGACATCAATGTCAAGGCGCTTGCCATAGAGAATAAAGGTACCGTTATTGATCAGCAGGGAGCCGGTTGCTAAAGGAAGCTCACCTGAGATGTCGGTTACATGGAGTTGTCCTTTTAACACTCCTTTCAGGCCATAGGCGTCGATATCCACTGCATCGCCGGCAATGAGTGTTATTGAGGTCCTGAGCGGGAATGCCGGGTCAGATGTAGCTGCATTTTGTTCAGCATCAACAATCACCACATCACTCGACGGCGTTATCGATCCCTCTTGACCGGTGTAGGCAATATGAGCTTCAGGAAAGGTTATGGTGCCCTTGATATGGACAAGTCCATTGCGTCTCGTTACCACTAGATCCGGCGAGATAAACACTTGCATCTCATCATTATTCGCCACCTCAAAGTGAGTACCATTGATCAAAAAATGGAGGTCTTGGGATACTCCTTTATCTAGGTAAACACTTCCATTGGCAGAAAGATCACCTGTACCAGACTGAGCGTTGGCTGAAAGGATGAGTTGATTAGTATTAATCTCCGCTTTAAGAGAAAGCGGATCAAGGGTGACGCCGAGAGCAAGCAGGTCTGCTGTACCCTGTGTGAGTTGTATAGTTCCTGTGAGCAGCGGCTGTTTGAGATTACCTGCAATGTTGAGAGTTCCCTGCAGTCTACCGGTCATCTTGGTATATTCCTCCCAAAAGACGTTCATTGTGCTGACATCTTTTACCTGCAAAGTCATTTGGCCGGTTATGGGCAGCAGGGCAAGGTCAACGGGGGCTGGAAATTTTCCCGGTTCAGGTACGGTTACCGCAACAGTGCCGTCAAGATAACTCCCATCGCCAAGACGGATTTTGGTTTCCGCTTTGAGTTCAGCGTTAATATAGGTTGCATTGAGTTTGCCCTGAATGTGCTGCAGCGAGTCGATTGCAGAGGCAACCGGCGACACCATTGCCGCATCAACCGTTGCAATATGCAGTTCCCCTTTGTCAATAGTACTGCTGTGACCGGCAAGGCGCAAAGAGCCCTGGATAAATCCTTGGACAACGTTTTTCTGGGCAAAAATATTTTGCAGTGTTTTTGTTGAGAGGCTTTGGATATTGCCGTTAACAGTCCATTGCGAGTTGAAGGTATAGGCACCGGCTACGCAAATTTCTTCGGGAAAAGCACTTGTGAGACATATTTCTTCAAGAGTTATTTCTTTGGTTGATGCGCTAAACAATGACGGTTGCTTCATCTCCCATGAACCTATTCTTTTTGTATCGATTGTTACACGGTCAACCTTTCCATGCCATTTCCGATCTTTTTGTTTGCCCTGTAAAGAGATGCTTGATACCTGTTCCCCTTGTTTAAGCTTGGCCCGTAATTCTACATTTTCAGGGTTGCCGGTTACGGTTAGCTGTATGTCATCTGCGTGCTGATCAAATGCATCAACATCCAATGCACTGAGGCGTAGAACCAGCTTCTCGTCGGTGCTCAGCTTCCCTTGGACACTGGCTTCCAGTCGATTAATGGCATGGGTTTTATACGCAATTCCATTTCCTGAAAGGTGCAAGGCTATATCTGGATTATCTCTGCTGCCTTGAACCGTTCCTATGGCGGTAACGGAGCCGGCAACCTCGGGCCAGAGCTGAGCCGCATCTGGGGATTGCAGAGAAACCGTAAGATCGGCGTCACTTCCCCACTCACCATGGGCTGTCAGTTGGGACTCACCGCTTGTTATCTTGAGTGATTCGATATGGAGCATATTACCCTGCAGTGTGGCTCTGCCTTGTCCGTTGACCTGGTACCCACGGAGTTGGCCGTGACCCTCAGTAACTTCAAAATCGGCATATATCCCTTTGGAGGTAAGGTGTCCCTGTAGAGAGCCGTTTCCGTTTAACGTTCCCTGCCAGCCTGCAAACCAGATCGAAGGATCGAGCTCTTTAGCCTGTGCTGCAACAGACCAAGACAGTTTTTTGTTCCAATCCAGGTGTCCGTTGGCATGAATGCGGCTTGTTCCTTTTTTCATGGCCAACTCTGTTATACGAAGCCCGTCTGCATGAAGCTCAATGGTGGCTTGTGTTGCTATGTCGCCCAGATTCGGATAGTCGGCAAGGTTGCCGGTGGTTTGAAGCATCAGTGCAGCCTTATCAAACGTTCCACTGCCCTTGAGTTGTAGGTCACCCAAGACAATGTTCGGCCATTGAATGTTAACCGCAGAAAGATCCACAGCCTTACTCGTTGCTTCAATATTCCACCGGGGATGCGGTTCATCCATGATGAGCCGGGTGGAGAAGGAAGCCTGCACAGGCTTGCCTATATTTGATGTGACAAGGCAATCAAGTAGATGCCCTTCAATGGTGCTGTTGCCCGATATTGGCGAATATTGGGCCGGCGTGATGTGATACGCACTGGAAATGTGCAATGGATAGTCGCCTGTTGTGCGCAGTTCCCCCTGGAGTTCAACAGAAAACCGTTCGTGGAGCAAGTGAAGAGATTTTACCTGGAGATGACTCTTAACCATGGACAGATGTGTGAGAGAGAGTTTTGATACATGCAGTCCCTTGCTGCTTGAAAACTGATTGATATCCACCGATTCAGCCATTGCTTCTTCAAGGTGCAGAGAGAAGGGGAGGGTAATTTGAGGGAGTTCTATTTTGTTGGAAGTGGGTGGTTGTTGGAGCTCTTTGAATGCGACATTCCTGAGTTTCAAGGATGTCACAACCAGCTCCTTTTGTACAACAGCCGATAGCCTTAATGCGATGGAAGCCTCTGCTATCAAGAATTCATGCCTGTCATCATTATACCGGACCTCATGTAATACCACTCCATTGATGAGGGAACCTTTGATGGTGGCAACTGATAGTTCCCCGGGTACACTCCATTTCGCCAGGGTGATAAGCAGGGCAAGTCCAGGAGTGGTTAGGGTGACAAAAGCACTGAGGCTGAAAAAAAAGAACAGGGGTACTATAGCAACAACGGGCAAGATTTTTTTCATCAGAAATCTGCTCCAATATTAAAATGGATTCGCCAACAGTTGCCTTCGTCCAAAGCCTTGGCAAAATCCAATCGGACCTGGCCAAAAGCAGCATTCCAGCGAATCCCGACACCAGCACCATTTTGCATGGTCAGCTCGTCCCAGGAATTGGTGGCTGTACCACTATCAAAAAATACCGATGTACTCCAGTTATCAAATATCTCTTTTTCCAGCTCTAGACTATAGGTGAACAGGTAACGACCACCAATCACATTACCGGCGGCATCTTTAGGGCCAATGCGCTTGTATCCATAACCGCGTACACTTTGATCTCCACCAGCGTAAAACCGCAATGATGGGGGGAGCTCCAAAAACTCATCTGCCGCTGTGGCACCAATGTTTGATTTACCAATAAATCGCCAAGAGGGTAAAAACGCATAAATAGCTTTGACCAGTATCGAACCCTGAATAAAGGTAGTATCTGATAGCAGGTTATTGTTTCCACCGGTTAAAGCGCCGGTGACGCTAAGGCCTTGGCTGGCCTTAATGCGGTCATCTGTCCATCGCCATGTTATGCCGACCCCTGGTGCGAGTATGGTCGCATGACCGCTATCAAGGCCGGCGGTATAATCCTCATCTAAAAATTTGAGATAGAGACTGTATTCACCGTTTTTTTTCAGCTCATCGTAGCTCACCGATGATGTCCAGCTTTTCGATTCTGTGTTATCGAAATTTTCATTTTCCCATTTTCCAAGCAGTGACAGTTTTTCTTTTTTCGGATCACTGATGGGGATAGTGTATACTCCGCCGAAACGGCTTTTTCGCTCAGAAGGCTGCAATTGCAGGTCAAACTGGTGGCCAAAGCGGTTCACCCTCTGATTGTACCAGTCGAACCGACCACGAAAGCCGGTGTCGGTCCCGACACCAATTCCCACTCCATAACGGTTGACGACTCCAGGAGTAAGCTGAATCGTAACCGGCACTCGACCAGCATTCGCTGTCTTGAGATTGTATTGTATGTCAGCAGTGGCGAAATAGCCCGTACCCAAGAGGAGTTGCCGTATTCGAGTAATTGCCCTTGGCGATAACGGATCTCCCTCTTTTTGAGCAGTTATTTTCCTGAGTAGACTGTGGTTGATGAAATCACATTGGTACGTAATCGGACCAAAAAAATAGCGATCCCCAAGCTCTAAGGTAAGGCCGATGACAGCTGTGTTATTCCTGGCGCTTACCTCAACAATATTTCGTGATAATCGTGCGTTTTGATACCCTTTATTGAGTGCGGTGGTAATGAGCTGTTGTTTACCTTGAGTATATTTACGGTGATCGAGGGTGGCCCCTGATTGCAAGGGAAAGGAAATTCTCAACTTCGCCACCCATGGTGAATCACAGCCTTGTCCGATACATTCAATACGGGTTTGGGCAACGATTGTCGGTGGTCCTTTCTCAATTGATATTGTTATAACATCCTGTGCATTT
Organism: Desulfogranum marinum; assembly: GCF_016918565.1. Taxonomy (GTDB): domain Bacteria; phylum Desulfobacterota; class Desulfobulbia; order Desulfobulbales; family Desulfobulbaceae; genus Desulfogranum; species Desulfogranum marinum. Next base: position 10,175 of record NZ_JAFFQD010000062.1, on the reverse strand, counting down.
CGGCGGGTTTCGTTCAACGAAATTGTGGGTGCATAGTACCCAAAAGGCTCTAATGCTTTTTTGATCTCTCCTTGCGCTTTGTCCTTATATTTTGCAAGCAGGTGAGGACTCAGATTAGTATTGGTTTGATATTTTTTCAGTGATAACAGGGCAAGGACATTATCCTTCAGCTCCTCCTCAACGCCACTGATAATGATCTGGTATGAAGGGGGTGATTGGCAATATGCATAAGGAGCGAGGGCAAATATGGTGGCCACCAGCAAACACGCAAATAAGCACCAAAAACTGCCGGAGCTTAACCTTTGTTCTCTATTGGAGTCTTCCACGTATTGCTGGTCATTATAAAGGATGGTCACATGTCCCTCTGTGTCAACTCTAGAAAAGAGCTTGGAAAATGGGTCCTTTTTTGTGCTTGTATCAATGTATTTAATACTATCTGGTTTATGGAGAAAAAAAGAGATAATTTGTTGGTGAACCAGGAGATCTGAATCTTATCAAAAAGTGGAAAATATATCCAACAGTAAACTCAACATCCACCAATAGGGCGAATAAGGTTTTACAGCTCAACATCTTTTCGGATACGCAAGTAGGACGGGAACTTTGGTATACCTGAGTCATAACGACCATAGAATTTAAAGGTGATAACTGTTCCAACAGGCGGTGGAGACTCGCGATCAGCATCACTGAAACCACTCCCTATCCTGAACTTCGTACCATCGTCTAATTCTACCAAAAGGGCACCGAGTCGTCCTTCATTTTTCCCTTTGCCCGGTAAATAGGCAACAACTGTTGCCTCGGCATCCTGGTAGTTTTTTACTTTCAGGATTTCGGTGCTTCGGCCCGTTTTGTACAAACCATCGGGCTTGCGGACAATCAGTCCTTCGCCGCCAAGTTGCTCTATGCGTAGTAGCTCACGCTCCATATCAACCTGATCTGTAATGGGGATCTGCGAAATCACAAAAGCATAGCCTGAAGGATGCTGTGCGAACCATTGGCGTGCTTTTTCAATCCGATCAAGGAAATTATGCGAAGGATGCGGCACGTCAAAAATTGCAAATTTTAATTGTAGCCAACCTGGATGGGGATACTGTTTGTTGACAGTTGAAACCGTCTGTTCAAAAGTTCCCCTCCCACCCCATAACTCTCCTTCTATTGGAAAAGGCGGAAGATCTTGCACAAATTCAAGCGGTGGGTGGAATTGTTTACCGTTTTTCGAGAAGAGCTGGTGACCATCCCAATACCCCCTGACTCCGTCATATTTTTCACTCATCAACCATCCAGAGACATCAATATTTGATGAGTAAACTTGAGGCAACATAATTTCCGCGGCCTGGAGAGGTAGCACACAGGAAAAAAGGCAGCACAGTAACCAGTAGGTAAATTTCCTCATCATTTCTTCTCCAGGTTGAAAACGGATAATGATTTTTACGGTAGAGTAACCAAAAGGGTAGCATTATGCGAAGTACGATATTTCAAAATGAGCTGCTTTTGTTTAGCCAAGTCTACAGAAGCGCGTTGGGATAGGATTGAATTCTATTGTTCAATCTTTTGTAATAGTTCGCCGGAGCGTAGCAGGCTGACTTTGGGTGACCATTGTGTGAAATTGTAATTTCTCATTGTCGAATCCAACTTGCTACAATGCCGTAATATTTAAAAATTTGACACAATGGTCATGACAAATGCGGGTAAGAAGGGCATGGAGCCACATCTTGTGAGAGGGTAGCTGAAATGAATCGGCTGTTTTCTGACTGGTCCTGAAAGTCGCAGACAACAGCCCATTCACCAGATTCATCAAAAGTGAAGTTTGCAGCATACATGCCGGCATTGGATGAAGGTTCTTACCTATTGATGCCAACCACCATGTCCCACGCATCGATTGGTGAGGCAATGGATGTATTACGCAAGCAGGACATGGCCATTAATGCGATCACGGAAGTTGAGCCGGCAGTCGGTAAAATCGGGCGTGTGGAAAGCCCGCTCGATCCGGCTCCGATCTTGATGATTGAGACGATTATCACTTATGCTTCAGAAATCAAAACCGATGCTAATGGTCGTGTCCTGACCTTTGCCTACAATGAACAGGAGGACGCATTTTTCCGTGATGAAAGGAACAACCACATCCCCGATGGAGATGGTCGACCTTATCGTCAATGGCCGGATTTACAGCTCGGCAACTCCTTTGGGGATCAGGCAGGCAAATACCAGATCCTGGTCACTGTCATTTTTTAACTGGTGTTCTTCCATGCCCGGTATAAAAATGACACTTCCCCGCTGAATAGCAGCCCATTGCCCATCATTGAGCAACTTGCCTTTTCCTTCGTGGATAAATATCTCGTGTTCCCATTGATGGGCATGCCGTGGTGTATTGCCACCGGGACTCAGGGTAAAAATACGCATGCAGAAGTTGTCAGCGCCATCGTTTTTACCAATAACGACCCTGCCGACAACGCCTTTCACAGCATCACCTTCAAAGCTCTGGCCTGGTGCCTGTTCGTAATGATCAAGAATTTTCAATGTGGATTACCTTTTCGTATGTGTGGTTAATCTAGGTGTTCATTCCTGGAATGTATTATATAGTCTGGAAATTATTTTTTGTAACTATTGAGCAAATAACTTTGCTTTACCTTTTATCCGCACCTGTTCAGCACCGGTCCAAATATGTATACGGTGGCTGGATGTTGCTGAGTCGTCTCCGCTTTTTAAAAGGCAATCAGTGATATTTCGAGGGACTTGCCGGAAAAGAGGCTTTTGATCATTTCATTTACTCTCAACCATCACTTTTTTTATTTCTATGTCGTTACCCACGTTAACCGCGCTTCAGAATAAATTTCCGAATATCTACGCAAGTCTCTCCGATAACGATCGGAATGTGCTGCAATGTCTGTCTGTGATTTACCACGTGGTATCCAGAACCAATCTAATGAATTGTCTTGATCAGGCCGGTTTGAGAAATGAGCATGGGCAAAGATTTGTTGTTAAAGAACTTAAAGGCATTCTTGAGTCTCTTCAACAACGCAAGCTGGTGCAGCTGAGCTCCAGAGGAGCGATATGCAATCCAGAAATAGTCGAGTTGGTTGCCAGGGAGGCCGTTACAGGGAAAAATTTTGAAAAAATCGCCAAGTGCGTGCAAAAAATTATTCCCTTTGAGACTTCCTGGAGTGGGGCTGTCTGGTACACAAGTTATGAACAGGGATTGCGTGAATTAAGGATAGCCATTTATCAACAGCAGAGTGAGAAAGAGATTGCCGGTATTCTTGCCTTACTGGAGGAACAGTACCCTCGAGAGTACCATGGCGACCATCCGTTTGAGGTGATCTTTTTTAATCCTTACCATAGAGAAGGTTTGTTTTCCTTGTCCAAAAGACAGGTTTACGATTTTGTGATTCCGCTACTCAGTCGTGGCTGCCTGCTGCTGGAGTCGGTTGATGTCTTGTTTAGCTTTTTGCAGGAATACGCTCAAGAAAATGGACTTAACGACGATGAGTATAACGCTATTGTTGCGTTATACCTTATCAGCAGAGGGGAGGTGGAGCAGGTGGAAAGTCATCTGAAATCCTGGAAGGTTTCAGCTAACAAGTTGTCATATCGAGGTTGGTTTTCCCTGTTACAGGGCAAGAGCGATGAAGCTCAGCATTACTATGAACAGGGATTACAGGCTTTAAAAAAGGACACCGGGAAAAGAAAAGTCGTTTACAGTAATCTGGCCGGTTTTTTCTATCCTGTAGCCCTGCTGCAATCCGGAGAGAGTGAAAAATTTCAAAAGGCAATGCGCTATCTCGACCAACTGAAAAAAAAGAAAAGTTTTACCAGCTCTTTTTTGTGTACGGACCTTGAACAGACCATCCTGTTTGCCCAGGGACAGAGAAATAAAGCAGAGCAGGTGTACCACTCGCTTGAGATAGGTGGGTATTCTGAGTATGCGTCCCTGCTGATGGCGTATCTAACGCTGTGCTGGCAGGGAAGTGAGTTGAAAAAAAACATGGTCCAAGGGCTTGAACTGGTGCTGCAACAGGCGGAAAAGAATGGCTACTACTGGTATGCCAAAGAGGCTGCGGCCATCATGGTGGTTCATAACCTGGGGAAAGCAACCAGTAAGAAAAAATATAACCGATTGGTAAAACAATGCCCGCTGCCTGATTTATGTGAAGCGATTCGTCCCAGAGAGCAATGGGAGCAGGTGCTGGAGGCACTTGCTACTCTTAACAGCGACCCCAAAAGTGCAGCTGGTCTCGCGACGGAACGATTGGTTTGGTGGATAGATTTTGATGAAGAGTATGAAGAGTGTGATATTGTACCACGGATCCAGAAGTTGAGTAAAAATGGTAAATGGACCAAGGGCCGTGCTGTGGCTTTGTCCCGTTTAAGCTCTGATGTTAATACCCTGAGTTTTCTGACCAGCCAGGATAGAAATGCTATTAGCGCCATCGAAACAACACGCATATCCTCCTGGGGAGGGTATGGAGGAAATCCTACCTATGTCTTGCGGACAGGCCCTGCTCTGGCAGCGCTTGTGGGCCATCCCCTCCTGTTCTGGGCAGATAACCCGAGCGTGCCCGTCGAATTAACCATGGGCACGCCCGAGCTGCATGTGGTGAAGGAGGAAAAAGGGTACGAGATCAAGTTGTTCCCCTTTATTGAGCATGGCAAGTCGTATTGCCTGACCCAAGAGACCCCGACTCGCTTGAAATATATCCCCCTGACCCAGGAGTACGAACGGCTGTTTGATATAATCGGCGAATCCGTGACCGTCCCTTTCCAGGCAAAAGAGAGAGTGGTTGCAGCGCTCTCTGAGATAGCCAAGGTACTGACCATTCAGTCAGACATTGGCGGGACCGCTGTGGATGCGCAAATGGTTGAGGCTGATGCGCGGCCTCATGTACATATGATTCCCTACAACAACGGCCTGCAGGTGGAGGCGCTGTGTCGCCCCTTTTCCACTGGTGGTGGGTACTATCGTCCAGGAACAGGGGGCGAGACGGTGGTTGCCGATATCAATGGCGAGCAGCTGCAGACCAAACGCGACCTGGAGCTTGAAAAGCACAACGCTGCCCTTATTCCCAAGAATTGTCCGGCCCTCAGTTATATTCAGTCCCTTGATTATGAATGGATTATCGACGATCCGGAAACATGCCTGGAACTGCTTTGCGAGTTACGGGAGTTGGGAGATTTGGTGGTCCTGGAGTGGCCGAAAGGGGAAAGCTTAAAGGTTACCCCAACTATCTCTTTTGATAATCTTTCAATAAAAATACAAAGAGATAACGACTGGTTTGGCGCCACCGGATCACTTCGGGTGGACGACGACTTGATTCTCGACATGAAAAAGCTGTTGGCCCTGAGCGTCGATTCCGAGAGTCGTTTTGTCCCCTTGGATGACGGTCGTTTTTTAGCACTGAGCAAGTCTTTAAAACAACGGATTGAAGAGTTGCGCGCGTACTCCGAAAACCATGGCAAAGGGGTCCGCTTCAGCCCTTTGGCCGGATTGGCTTTACAGGAATTCACCGAAGAAGCAGGAAGCTGCAAGAGTGACGGTCATTGGAAGAAAAATCTTAAGCGCTTCCAAACAGTCACTGAGCCGGAGGTGCCCTCAACCCTGCGGGCAACGCTTCGTGAGTATCAGGAACAGGGTTTTCGCTGGCTGGGCTGTCTGTCCGCTCTAGGTGCCGGAGCCTGTCTGGCCGATGATATGGGCTTGGGAAAAACAGTGCAGGCGTTGGCCGCCGTTTTGTTGCGGGCCGCGAAAGGTCCCACCCTGGTTGTTGCTCCCACATCGGTGATGATGAATTGGCAGGATGAGGCAACCCGTTTTGCGCCGACTCTGAATGTATATTTTTTTGGTAATGGCAACAGGCAGGAACTGCTTGACGGTTTGGCAGAATTTGATCTGGTAATTTGCAGTTATGGCCTGCTGCAGAGTGAAGGCAAAATGCTTGCCGGTGTGCAGTGGCAGACGGTTGTCCTGGATGAGGCCCAGGCAATTAAAAACATGCATACCAAACGCTCCAAGTCGGCCATGCAGCTCCGGGCTGAGTGTAAGATTATTACCACCGGGACACCCATTGAAAACCATCTGGGAGAGCTGTGGAACCTGTTCCGGTTCCTTAATCCAGGACTGCTGGGCTTCTATGAGAGTTTTAAAAGAAAATTTGCGATTCCCATCGAAAAGAAGCAGGATCGAGTCACGGCAAATCATCTGAAAAAATTAATCCAACCTTTTATCCTGCGCAGGTTGAAACATGCTGTATTACAGGAATTGCCCGAACGTACTGAAGTGACCATGCAGGTGGAGATGAGTGCAGAAGAAGCAGCAATGTATGAAGCGCAAAGGCTGCAGGCGCTGGAGTCGTTGGAAGGAACAGGTGAGGAGCAGAGCGGCGGAGCAAAACACCTTCAGGTACTTGCTGAAATTACCAGACTGCGGCGTTTTTGCTGTAACCCGGAACTGGTTATGCCGGACATGGGCATCCCCAGCTCCAAGCTCAAGGTGTTTACCACTGTTGTGACCGAGTTGCTGGAAAATAAACACAAGGCCTTGGTTTTCAGCCAGTTTGTCGGCCACCTCGCGCTTATTCGTGAACACCTGGACCGGTTAGGAATCTCCTACCAATACCTGGATGGCTCCACCAGTGCCGGTCAGCGAGCTAAACGGGTAAAGGCCTTTCAGGCAGGGGAGGGGGATGTTTTTCTGATTAGCCTCAAAGCGGGCGGTGTGGGATTGAACCTGACAGCGGCGGACTATGTTATTCATATGGATCCCTGGTGGAATCCGGCTGTTGAAGACCAGGCTTCCGATCGTGCTCACCGTATCGGGCAACAACGTCCGGTGACTATTTACCGGCTGGTGGTCAAAGATTCCATCGAGGAAAAAATAGTTGCCCTGCACAAAGTAAAACGGGACCTGGCAGATAATCTCCTCTCCGGAAGCGACATGAGCGGACGTATCTCCACCGAGGAGCTGCTGAACCTGCTCAAGAGTAAGTAAAGGCGAAAGGAACTATTCAGTGATACAATCGGGGCCCTGGCCTCTATTTGAAAAGTTACTTGTATAAACGGGTGTTAACGATAATAAAAAATAGGGTAATCGTTGATGGTTACCCCGCTTTTGCTCGCGATTCTTGCACTGAGTAGGGTGGATAAGCGTAGCGCATCCACCAATTCCAGGCATCGGATTCCGCGTGGATGCGCTACGCTTATCCACCCTACATGGCTATGGCGTCACTAAACTATTGCGTCCAGATGTAGTTGATTGACCCGGTTACGATCGCTGGCCGAGAAAGTATCAAGAGCACCGGCATGGCTGCTGGAGTTGCTATTTTCCTTTTACGGCAGTAGACTGCGCGCGTTTTTTGGTTTTTCCAGTCATACTATCAAATTTTCCTAAGTCGTAAGGTGGGCAGGATAATGTCAGAAGCGCTTCTTGAAATAACCCGGGGTGATGTCATAGAGTGCATTCATCGGGGGGATATTGCTGTTGTCAATAGTTGTGGTGAGCTTCTCCATAGCTGTGGAGATCCGTATAAGCTCACGTATTTTCGGTCAGCTGCTAAACCAATCCAGGCACTGCATGTATTTACTTCCGGGGCTGCGGATCGTTTCAATATTTCCGACAAAGAGATCGCCGTCATTTGCTCATCACATTATGCCGAGGAGTTCCACCGGCAAACCATCCGCTCGATTCTCGCCAAAATAGGATTGACAGAGGAAAACATCCTAGGCGGCACCGTCACCTCCCTCAATAGCGATTACGCCTTACAGCTTGCCCGCGAAGGGGTACCGCTCTCGCCTATTTTCAGCGACTGCTCAGGCAAGCACAGCGGGATGCTGGCCGCCTGCGTACACAAGGGCTACAACTTGACCTCCTACCTTTCTCCGGAGCATCCATGCCAGCAACATATCCTCACCATTTTGGCCGATGTCTGTGACGTACCCTCCGAGGACATCAAGATAGGGATTGATGGCTGCAGTGCACCTGTACATGCCCTACCGATACGGAACATGGCTTTGGGGTTTGCCCGGCTTGCAAATCAGCAATGTCTGCCTTCTACTCTGGCTCCATATGCAGGCAAGATTTTTTCCGCCATGAACTCGTATCCGGAAATGGTGTCTGGGACCGGAGGATTCTGTACAGAACTGATCAAACATACACAAGGATTGCTTATCGGCAAGATAGGAGCTGAAGGAGTATATTGTGTCGGCATTAAAGGCATGGATGTAGGGATCGCGGTGAAAGTGGAAAACGGCTCCATGGATGTCCTGCCGCCGATTGTCATGGATATCCTTGACAAGCTTGGTTGCCTGGATGAAGAAATGAAAGGGAAACTTGCTGCTTTTACCCACAAGAGCAATGTCAACGATATAAATACGGTGGTCGGGGAATATCGTTCTGTGTTGCAGCTCAAGGCTGCCGGGTGAATGTTTTTCTGAAAAGGAGTGGCGCTAGTTGGCTGGGCAGAGGCAGCTTTTAGCTTTGAGGGTATCTTGAGCAAACAGAATTTTTGGTCAAGATCAGGTTCGAAGCAGTGAGAACGTGTGCAGAAAGTCTCGGTAGCGATGGGCGAGAGGGGTGGTTAGTTACTGGTAAATGAAATAAAAAAGTTTGGGTGGAGAAGGAGACGAATGAAAGAGGAAAATACGGACTTTGAGATTGATAGTAAATCAAAAGCATTAATGGAGAAATGGCAGCGGCAGGCTGATTCGCTCAAAAAGCAGCACCCAAAGTGGAATGCGGAAAAGATTCAGGAAGAGATGAAAAAACGCATCATCCGGGACGCAGAGGCTGCCTTTTCTACAAAGAGCGGAAAAGAATATATCAAAGAGGTCAATGCCCACTTAAAGGAAATCGAAGATGCCAGAAATAGAGCCATCGACGGTATCATGACCTACATGGGGAAAACCAGTCCCGAGGCGGTCGGTACTGTGTTGTTTGAACTCGATTGCGGGTGCATCAGAGCATGTGCGGTATCCAATGAGGGAAGCCCGATGGGCGAGATGATCATGGTGTCCGGCAAGAAGGTGGAAGAGGATTACGAGTGCAGTGTTTGCAAGGATGACGGCGGGGCCGATCCAGAGCGCTGCATCAGTAAAGCAATAATCTGGCCGGGAGAAGAGGCAGATATGCCCTCCGAGGAGTTAAGGCTGGCCATCGGCAAAAAGGTCTTTGGGGATGACTACTCTGTAGATGATATATGAGTTGACGCTCTTCCGGAAATCTGATTGCGTACAAAACTCAGTCAATTCTCTACCGAAACAGACAGGGGACTGATTTTATTTCTCTTTTAAACCCGGGAGACAGATCGAAGTCTTCGCTATCTAATTTTCATAAAAAACCATGAAAAAAAATCAGTCCCCTACCTAAGTACTGAGAAATTTAATCTGTCTCCCGGGTCCAAGAAAAAAAGGCTGAGTTTCATGGGTAATCAGATTCGAAAAAGAGAGCGTCCTTGATGAAATTACTCGGAAGAGTAATGGGCTGACCTGGCAACGACCTGTTTTTGGGGTTAGGTTTCTGTCAGGTCAAATCTCAACAACTACATTTCAACTATTGATCGGTCAGTGCACCGATGGCCGCCGCACAGATTGCCACCGGAGCTAGCGGATATTCGGCTGAAAAATTTTCACCATCTTTAAGAAAATTTGCACACCACAGGGAATCGGTCAGGCTTTTTGGACAGGCATCCTTGAGTTGAAAAGAAAATCCCCTGGCTTCCATAACTGTAACCAGTTCCAGAGCCGAGTTAATGTTATCTGTGACATGTGTGGGGATTGCCTCGTCGAGGAGCTGTTTGAGTTGTTGTTCTAATCTTTCGAATATGGTTTCGGACATTATCTGCTCCAATGTGAGAAGAATTTCGATTTTATTTTTTTTGTGGTTTGTTGATATTTATAGGAGATATCGTAACTCAGCGAGCACCGCTAATTAGCGGTGTTTTTTTGCATCGGCTGAATTAGCATCGTTAGGATCTAAGTTTTCCAGGAAAATAAATTTTTCTAAAATATTCAGTACTTTGTCGTGGTTGTTGTTATGTCCATCTATTGTGGTTGTTACTTTTAACTCAAGTTTCTGAGTTATCTTAAGTTGTTAAAATATTGTGATTTATACCGGCTACACGTCGACTGCTTTCAATCAACTCTACTGCAGTGCTCATGATTGTATCAACCATCAAAAGTACAATATCTTC
>NZ_JAFFQD010000061.1 GCF_016918565.1 Desulfogranum marinum | reverse complement strand
GTCAAGGACATCTATAGCTTTACACCAGCCGACCTTTTGGCTGTCGTTGATCTCGCCAAGGTAAAGGACCTGCCGCTGACTGACTTTACCACTTGGCAATCTGCGATTTTCTACTATGGACCAATAGCGATGCTCTTTGCCATCCTTGAAACGTTTTTTTGCTCGTAAAAACATATCCTACTCTTGCCCAATATGATCAGCAAAGCAAGGGGGTAGGTCGGCACTACAAGCCATTTTTGCATCCTGCTAACGTAACTTCAAGAAGTTACACTTCAAAACAGGGCGAAAATAGTGAAATCGGAGGTCGAACTGCGAAAGTCGGGTTAGCATATTTTCAAGGTCAAAAAGTGCCCTATAGCCAGCAGCAGATACTCCATTTTTATTAGCCCTGTAATATTCTGGTGAACCCGATGGTATTTGAGGAAGAAATTTAGAGAGCAGTAACGCAAGACGCGTATAAGGTTTGGTGACAATAGCCGGAGCGAGGAGTACCTGACGATCAAACAATGTCGTTGCTAATTTCCCTTGAGCAACCGTCGAAACAAGTCCTCCCAATGAGTATGCGACAAGCATTCTTGGTAATAGAGGGAAGGTTGATTCTGCGTCTCTATAACCATCTATAAAATTCTGTAACCACACCTCAGCATTTACTTTGAAAATTCCGTCCACGGTTAAGCCTCGATGCCCTTTAAGACAGAGTAAATAGACATGATATCCCCATCTTTTCAGAGCAGGAATCATGTCTTTCCAACTTGCAGGATTCTGGTTTAATCCATGAATCAGTATAACCACCCCTAAGGCTTTTTTAGAAGATACTAAAAACCATTTATTACCGGCTATCGCAGCGCTCATATCAATTCGGTTTTGGGATTATTTTGGTTACTGCCTCACCTTAATTCTTTTCTTCTACACTATCTGCAGTTGTGACTTCCAAGCCAGGTGTTTTCCGCTCCACCTCAACCAGCGCCTTTTTTTTAAACCCACCCTTTTTTGTCTGTTTTTTCAACTCAAGTACATCGATCAGGGAACGGTAGTCGACTTGTTGCCGCTGCATCTCTGCAAAACAAGTGACAATAACCGCTATGGTATTGGGAACGTCACCTTTTTTCTTGTACGACTGAATATTTTTATCACTGACCTTGATCAGTTTGCAGAACTTGGGAAGAGTTATTTCCGCATCAAGTAGGGCTTTTTTGAATTCTATAAACGTCATAAAACCTATTTTGTCTCCATACTATTCAATTTGGCAAGGAATCAATAAATACCTTTTACCATATTATAAAATTAAAAATAACAAAATGTAGTTGAAAGTCAGTATCTATACTGTTATCGATAGCCATATAATATGACCAAGAGCCATATTAAAGCAACTTCTAGTCGTATCAGATGCGAAAATCTCAACTTGGAGAAAATCATGGCAAAAGACAAGAAAAAAGAACTAAAAAAGGGCAAGAAGAAAGAACTGAAGAAGCTCGAGAAAAAAGCAGCTAAGAAAAAAGCACTGAAGAAAGGAAAAAAAGGTAAGAAAAAGTAAATAAGCTTTTCCTTTCATCAAGGTATATAAAAAAGGCTGTCCCATTTTGGGACAGCCTTTTTTATTACTTTTCCACTACGAATTCTTGATTTTTCCCTGTGCGCCGTAACATATATATTTTTTCTTTTTAGTGGACCACCTGTAGTAATGAATCGTGCCGAGCTCTGCCTTTTCAATTAGATCCAATACATTGAAAATTTTCTTTTTCTTTGAGAGATTCGTATTGGGTATCTTGTTATAAAATAATGCCCAGGCAACAACTGCATCTTTCCAATAGACCTCCTCCGAGGCAGTGACAAAAAAGTGTCTTGGCGGCTGAAATGCTTTATGTACCTTTCTTCTTTTCTGTATCTTTTCCGTCAATCGCTGATCTTTAGCCTCACATGCCGAGATAGTCAGGATGTTATCACCCTTATACATTGATTTTTTGGTACAGATCGGCTCCAGAGCATCAAGCAGCTCATTCCAACTAACCAGGTCTTTGCCGAACCATAGACCGTCCTCCTCACCATGACTGGAGATGTGAATACAAAGAGGCAGATCAGGATTATCAGTTCCGTCATGCTCTCTGTCAATGCTTGATATATATTTGCAGACGGTAAGCAGATCATCTTTTGACTTGGGGTGAAAATTTATGACTTCATGCCCGACAAGCCTGCAAATCTGTTCCAGACTTTTTCCTTCGTTTCTACCCTGCAGCAGATCAATGGGATTAGGGCATTCAATAATAAAAACGCGCATATAAAGATTTATGGATAGATTGAATGAAAACGAATATCGGTTAGGCGAAAGTGAATATTGTACCGGATGTTCGACTTTTCTCCCGGATCGGTAACTCCTCCTGGGAGGGTGTAATGGAATCTACTGTCGGGAAACCTCTTTTCAAGCATCAGTACATGATTGAAATCACGCTGGTATATAACTGCTTTACAGGTATTCTTATGCTCCATAGAACCCTCCTTAAGATATATAGCCAAAACAGCCAATCAGAGAGTAGGAGAAGGGCCGTTGTCCTACCCTTATAGTGCGCTAAAAGCGAATGGTGGCAGAAAGAGACAACTCGCATTGGATAATAATGAGCCGCGGGCGGGTTTCCCTGAAATCTTCGCGCATTGGCTACTTTCATGGAATTCGCATAAACTATGTACTTACAGTTACAATCTATTCTTCATCAAGTTTTTTTCCACTCCTAACCAAAAAATAACATATTAAGATACCCCCATTGAGGTAAAAATGACTGATTTGAAGCAACGCCTGCCGGTTTCATCACCTGAAAAATCAGCCCCAAGATATGTACAATGAGAAAAAGCATGCAACCTGTGCACCATACCTTTCCCCCAAGAATACCCAAGCACCTTGTCGAGATTCTGATCTTTCCACCGGTAGTAGGTAGGAATACTGTGGATGTGGTTGCTTAGTGTAAAGGTTATTTCTGTCCCTGAAAAAAGGCTTCAATTATTCCTTGTGCCACAGAGCGGTTTTCTGAAAGGAGCCACCAAGGTAAAGATTGTATCTGATAAGGTCATGGGTGCCGGAAAATCTAGACTCTAAAGGGCGAGAAGACTTGTCTCGCCCTTTTGCAGAAGACCTCTCCGTAGCACGTTTCAAGCCATCTGATGGCTTTGCCTATTGGAACCGACCCGAGGGATACCGCTGAGTCGCCAGGAGCTCGGCATGCTGTAAAATGTCCTTGCCGACGATTTCTAAAGGCGTGCCTTTTACTTTGTTCCGGACTCACAATCATTGGCCACAGGTTGAACTCCTTCCATAAACGTACCCGCTCGTTTTTTGTACACAAGCACGCCACCTGCTGCAGATAAAGCCTCACACACCCAGCTCATTATCAGACATAATGGTTCTGATGCACCCTTACAACAACATTTTCTGTATCATTCGCCCTGCCAGCAGGATAAGCATGCCGCCAAGTAATTTTCGTACAGCAGCCGGCCGCATATTCTTCTGCATAACGATTGTACCAAGGTAGCCGCCTGCCCATGCTGCAGAGCCGGCAAAAAAAAGAATTTTCCAACTGACCGAACCCATGGTTGCGTAGGCGAGAAAAGCCGTAAAGGAAGAGAAAGGTACAGCAAAGGCAGTGACCATCGCCACCTTCTTTGGGTTAAATCCCTGAAGGATCATGAGTGGGGAAATTAACCCACCGCCACCAACACCCAACAGACCGGAAAAAAATCCGGAACCGATCCCGGTGAGCAGCGGACCGGTGACTGGTCGATCTTCCCGATATTGATGCTTAAACTTCGAACCATTGAAAAACAGAATCATGAGCCCGGAAAAACTCAGGAAAGTGACAAAGGCATACATCACGTATTGGGTCGGGACGTGTATGCCTACCCAGGCCCCTATTGGTGCCAGAATGATAGAGGCAATAATGATCGGGAGCCCTAAACGGTAATCCAGCCGCTTTTGCCGGAAATTCGACCAGGTTGCACCCATCATGCTCACAGTATTAACAAAAAGCCCGATTGATCTAGCTTGCGCAAAAGGTAAACCAAGCCAAGTAATGGCCGGGATCAGCACCAGGGCGGAACCAACCCCGCCCAGAGCAAAAATAAAGCTTAAGACGAAAGACATGCCGGTGATGGCAAGCAATGAAGAGTCCATTGGAAATAACTCCTCACGACGCCTGCATTTTGGTGAGTGGGCCAGGCTTGAAAGCCCCGACCATCTCTTCCATAGTAGCAGCCAAACCTTTTACCTCGGCATAACCATTTGCACGAAGATAGGTGTATGCGACAGCGCCGCGAAAGATTGACGAGCAAAAGGCGATTATGCATTTGTCTTTTGGCAGTTCATCCAGCCTGCTGGGGAGCTCGTGCAGAGGGATATGCTTGGTGAAAGGAAAGTCACAATATTCCTTTTCTTTGTCTGCGCGTACATCCAGGAAAAGAAAGTGTTCATTGCCGATGGCTTTGCGCATCCCGTCTACGCTCATTGCGTGCTCTCCATTTCCAAGAAAATCAAAGTCCATTGCTGCCAGTGTTTGGTCAAGTTCGTTCATGTTCGTTCCGTTACTATTATTTATTTGAAAGAGAGTCGGGCAGAGAAAGGATAAAGTCCCTGATCTCATCTCGAACTCTCCTGTAGTGGACAAGTTTTTCTTCCTCGTTCTCAGCCTGTTCAGCAAGTTTTGGTGGGTCATCGAACCCCATATGCATTCTTTTACCGGGAAAAAATGGGCAGGTCTCGTCTGCGTGACCGCAGAGGGTGATTACCCAGTCGAATTCCTTAACGGGCAACTCATCAACCACCTTGGATTCCTGCCTTGAAATATTCACTCCGGATTCTGCCATGGCCTTAACCGCAAGTGGGTTGAGCCCGTGTTTCTCTATACCGGCAGACCAGGAGCTGATCTCCTCGTTTTTCAAGGCCTTTGCCCACCCTTCAGCCATCTGGCTCCGACAAGAATTGCCGGTACAGAGAAACAGGATAGTAGTTTTTTTCGCGTTCATGATACCTTCAAATTATTGAGATTGTCTCACGTGACAAACGCCGGTGACGGTGTTTTTAACGTGAGGGAAATATTTTTCCCGAAATCTGAGCGCAACGCTCACCAATGCAATCAAGACCGGCACCTCAACCAGGGGACCGATAACCGCCGCAAATGCGACACCGGAATCAATGCCGAATACGGCAATGGCCACAGCGATAGCTAATTCAAAATTGTTAGATGCTGCCGTAAAACTCAGGGTAGTGGTTTGCTCGTAAGTTGCCCCTACTTTCATAGACAGGAAAAAAGAGACGAGAAACATAACCAAAAAGTAGATGGTCAACGGTAGTGCAATACGCAGCACGTCAAAAGGCAGTTGGACGATGTACTCTCCTTTCAGGGAAAACATTACCAGAATGGTAAAGAGTAAAAATATCAGCGTCAGGGGTGAAATTTTTGGGATAAAGACTGTCTCATACCACTGTTTACCCTTGTTACTGATACCTATAAACCGGGTTACCATACCTGCGAGAAAGGGGATACCAAGATAAATGGAGACCGATTTGGCGATTTCCCCAATGGAGATATCAACAACGGCACCTGCCAGGCCAAACCATGCAGGGACGATGGTGATGAAAATCCAGGCATAGAGTGGGAAAAAAAGGACCTGAAAAATTGAATTAAAAGCGACCAGACCTGCACAATACTCGGTGTCACCGTCTGCCAGATCATTCCATACGATGACCATGGCGATGCATCGGGCCAGGCCGATAAGGATCAAGCCGACCATGTACTCATGGTGGCCGGAAAGAAAGGTTATGGCCAGCAAAAACATCAGCACAGGACCGATAATCCAGTTCTGAACCAGGGAAAGGAGGAGGACTTTGCTATTCCTGAAGACCTGGCCCAGTTCTTCGTACTTCACCTTTGCCAATGGCGGATACATCATCATGATCAGGCCAATGGCAATGGGGATATTGGTGGTGCCGACCTGGAAGGTGTTAATGACCTCATTTATGGATGGATACAGGTAGCCGGTCATGACTCCAACGAACATGGCCAAGAAGATCCAAAGAGTGAGGTAGCGATCAAGAAACGATAGCTGTTTACTGTCTGTCATTGTCAATTACTCCTCTTGATTATGCGTTTTTGGACATAGTGTGCCGTTTTTTTGGGAACAAAATTGCTTACATCTGCGGTTGTCATCTGCAACAGTCTCCAGTTTTGAGCAGTAGTGCTTCAGGCTGGCAAGTACGGCAGAGCCAAATGTTTGATTCTCGATCACCCGGTAATACATCCAGGTACCGTGCCGTTCTCCATCGACGAGTCCGGCGCTACGTAACAGGGCCAGATGGCGTGATGCCGTTGACTGAGGAATTTGAAGAGATTCCATAATATCGCAGACACATAAATCGCCGTTGTTCAGCAGCAGCAGAAGTATACGTAGCCTGGTTCCGTCAGATAGTGCTTTGAATAGCTGAATTTCATTTTGCATAGGGCCTTTCCTTCCTGTTTGTAAAAGAGTTTCATCTATCGCCTCTAACAAGCAATATCTATATATATGCATATCCGGATACAAGATAAACATTTTTTTTCCAAATAACGCAACTTCTTTATACCATCTTCTTACTGCGGTAAATTAGCCTTATTCCAATACACCTTTGAGGGACTGTTATATTATAGAAGAAACTTAATCATCACTCCGGTCATTTCAGATCTTTCCTTCTGCATCTCAGAAAATGCTTGTTTCTGTTGCATGGCCTAGTGGCCGCCAACCTCAGCCTCACGTCTTCCCCTCTCCCCCACCGACCTGTTTAGGGTGATGCAGCTTCCCGCCATATATTCCAGGCTCACCGTTACCTCCTCAACATAATAATCGTATTATAATGACGGCTTAACAGCATCATAATAAGTGGGTGCTAATTATTATGCCGGAATTAAGGTGTTAATAAACAACCGCTAAAACTGGTGACTGAGTCCACAGGACCTGTCACCACAGCTATGTCCGGAGTAAGCGTGTGACTAAATTATTGTGTATTCTGATAGATGGACTGCAGCTGGAAGCGCTCCAATGTGCCCATGTTCGCTGTCTCAAAAAACTGATGGCATCAGGTACTACCGTGAATAACCTTCGTCATGATGGGCCGAACCTTCCTCTGCCTGGGCTATCAACGCTTTTTTCTTCGATTCCGCCACAAGAACATGGCGTAATGGACAACAACAGCGGCTTGGTTGATTCCCGCCATGCCATCTCTCTTTTTTCGCTCTTACGATATCATCATCTCACGGCCTCACTTTTCTACAGTCGCGAACACATGCAGTACCTCTTGCCCCATGGGGAAATCCACACCAGCGTGTTTCTCAACTCTCAGGGGATAAAAAACATGGACAGTCAACTCGCCGAGATGGCAGGCTCTCATATCCAAAGAGAACAGCCCGACGTATGCTGCCTTGCTCTGCAAGGTACGGATATTGCCGGCACCCACTTTGGTTATCTTTCAGAACCATACCTCGAGACGGTAGAACAGGCAGACCAGGCAATCGGCATCCTTACAGAACGACTACGGATGGTGGGCCTGGACAATGAATATACGATCATGGTCACTTCCAGCTACGGCGGAGCATGGACTTACGACCCCAAAAGTAACAAAAACGGTACCAGTCTCCCCTGGATTATCTCAGGCAAGGCAATTGCCCGAAACACAGTTATTGAACAAAATATTTCTTTTATCGATGTGGCCCCGACCCTGGCCCACATTCTTGATGTATTCCCCCACCCGAACTGGCAGGGAAGTAGAGTTCAGGACTTTTTCACCCAAGGGAACGAACGGCAAATATCACAAGAAAAACAGTCATATATGCATCTCTTCAAAGAACACAAGATGCGACCCGCAGCCTAAACTGCAGCCACTCAAAGGAGAAAAATACAATGTTACGCATTGCAACAGTTAATGAGCTCCATTTAGCTGATACCAACAAAACTTATTCCCTGCTGTTAGCAGCCATGCAACATCAACCATTGGATATTTTGTTTGGTCAAACAGCATGTGTTGCAGGATCCGACCCTCATAGCCAAGCTCGCGATCTTGCCCAGTCACTCAAGATGACGTATATGTACTCAAACTCCACCCAAAACTATGATGCAGCAAAACATAAACAGAAAAAAAAGGTTCAAACCGGTTTTTCCCTCCTCACCGGAAAAGAGTGTTGGATGCTCAACAGCGGTAGTTTGTCATTGACTGAAACCAAAAACCTGCAACGCCAGGTACAGTTTGGGGTCATCAGAATCAACAGCAACTCCGTTCTGGTTATTAACGTGCGGTTTACCGATGACAATCCGAAGAAACAACTGCTCGACCTCCTTAATCACCCATTACACAGCCAACAGTTTGGAGCAATCATCATCAACAGTAATCTCAACGTTTTTCTCGGTGGAAAGGCTACAAAAAAGGTCCTGGACAGCAAAGGGCTCACTGTTCACCTACCGCATCACAGCACATCTGCGTACTCGTCACTCTCTATTCTGACCAGCAAGGGAACGCCACTCACATCCATCACAGTCGGCAGCACCAGAAATCTTCCGTTTAATCAGGGACAGGTCACGGAACTCGAGATGATCAGACTTCCTAAAGATAATCGGCGAAAGCGGTATCAGCCTCTTTCCTTTCGTGAGCGCTGGCTTGGCTCTCGTGATGGCTATCGCGCATTTGCCTATTAATCTCTTTCTCTCACCTTGGGTTAACCGACACGCCCCAATACCTTTTAGCTCTCTCTTCTTTAGCGCTAAGGAAGAGAGAGCTCTTGGACCAGCCCTGCATTAACCGAAAAAATCAGGCGAACAGCTCCCCAAACAAAACACATTATTTTTCCTCACCAGCTGCTACTTACCACATATTCTGCTCTTACCCATAAGTGAGCAAGTACAAATCTAATCATCTCCTCACTCTTTCCTAATATTCAATATGTACAAAGCAGTACCTGTGACACGAGGTAGCACTTGCAGACAAAATAATAGTTGCGACACAAGGCTTTTAAGCAAAAAGAGAAATCATGCACATAGAAATAAACATCGACACATTGCTGACAAAAATCATTCAAGAGGAGGATCTTTCCGTTCATTTTCAACCGATAGTGCACCTGCAGACTCAGCAGATATACGGTTACGAAGGACTTATTCGCGGCCCTGTCAACACCGTACTTCACTCCCCTACCCGTCTTTTCCAGGCGGCTACCAAAACCAACCAGTTGGCAGAACTCGATATACTTTGCCGGAAAAAAGTAATCTGTCGATTTGCGAAGCTCTCCCTCCCTGGAAGATTGTTTGTCAACGTCGATCCTATAACCATGCTCCATGAACAGTTTCGGGAAGGTATTACGCTGCAGTTTCTGCAGCAGGCGGGTATAGATCCGGGACGGATTATCATAGAACTGACAGAGACCAATCCAGTTGAAGATATAGAGCTCATGCAACATGCAGTACGCCACTACCGTCAAATGGGTTTCAGGGTGGCACTCGATGATCTCGGTGCAGGGTACTCCGGTCTCAAACTGTGGTCCGAAATACGACCTGATATTGTGAAAGTTGATCGTCATTTCATCCAAGGTATTGATGAGGATCGTACTAAGCAGCAGTTTGTCAACGCGATTTTAAAAACAGCTACCGCCCTTGGCTCACGAGTCATAACCGAAGGCGTTGAAACAAAAAAGGAATATGCCACTCTACGAAAAATCGGGATCGAAATGCTCCAGGGGTACTACTTCTGCAGACCGGTTAGTGTTCCCCCCACCACCCTTTCATCAAAATTATTTCGCGAGGAACCACGCAGCGAGGACACATTTGAACTATTGACCGTGGAGCATATCAAACGACCGGCGGTTTCAGCGCAGGTGAACACCAGTGTCAACCATATCGGCGAGCTGTTTACTTCCACGCCGGAGTTGGAATCCGTGGTCATTCTTCAGGAAACCGAGGTGCTTGGCATGGTTCTCCGCAAAGAGTTCATGAACATGTATGCCAGCTTGTACGGCAAGGATCTCTACGGCAAACAGCAAATCATGCGTTTCATCAATCGCAATGTTCTCCAGGTTGAAAAATATATGCCTCTTGAAAATGTCAGTTTCCGCCTCACTACCGGCCTGGATCTCCACCGGGAAGAATTTATCATTCTCGACAACTGCACCCTGGATGGGACCGGACGCCTCATCGACCTTCTTCATGAGATCACCAAACTACAGGTAAACAGGGCAAGGCATGCCAACCCCCTGACTCTGTTACCTGGGAATGTTCCGATTCAACAGCAACTGCAAAAACTTTTCAGAAAAAATAATGCTTTTGTTATCTGCTATTTTGACCTTGATAACTTTAAACCGTTTAACGATGTATTTGGATTTACCCGAGGCGATCAGGTTCTCCGATTTCTGTCCGAATTATTGGTCGTAAATATTGACGATCAAAAAAATTTCATCGGCCATATCGGCGGTGACGACTTTGTCTGCATATTTGAAACCGAAAACTGGCAGGAAGTAATACAGCGCATCCTCAACCAATTTGATGAAAGCATTTCCGGATTCTACAACGGGAATATAGGGTGCAATATTCGGACAAAAGACCGCAATGGAAATACAAAAAATTTCGGCAAAATGTCTCTTTCCGTGGGTGCCGTGCTTGTCTCTTCTTCAAACACTCACTGCCACATTGACCTGTCAAAAGAAGCTGCCATTGCTAAAAAAAGAGCAAAAAAGATGAAAGGCAGTTCACTTTACATCCATCAATTAAATATTGGAGCCCCTTCGCCGCCGGTACCAATATACTCCTTCGCCCCTTAACACACCGTTCATAACTTTTTCATTTCCCCCTATCAACTACTTATGAAAAAAATACGTTTTAGTTTAAAAGCGACCCTTGGCATGAAAATCCTTATAGGGGTTGCCTTGGTATCAAACTGTTTTATGGGCCTCTTGTTGTATAATAATCATCAGGCAGATATCACGGCCAACCACCTGGTGGAGCAGAGCACAGCACTCCGCACCAACATGGCGGCCCATCTCCGGGAAACGATCGTCAGCTTGCAAAATGATTTCAGCAAATTACCGGACTTTTTTGAATCAGATCCCAAACAAGAAATCATTAAACATATTACCGACCAGCACCCAGTAGTTGATAAGTGGACACTTGAAGGCAGGAAAACTTACAGCCCATTATTTAACCGCACACAGAAAAGGGATCTCGCAAAAAATAAAATAGTCGTCACCGTCCACGAGGGGCGCCTGCTTCTGACGTATGGCCTTTTTGACGATCAAGGCGATTTTCTGGCCACTGTCGAGCAACTACATCTGCAAAGTTCTGCTGTTGAACAGGACCTGTCCCGCCTCGACCAATACATCCGCACTGCCTATGCCGATCAGGACCAGTCAGCAAACCTTGAATCCAAGTTAATTGCGCTCAAGCAGTTGGTGGCTGACAAAGGGATGGCGGCAGAAAAGACACGCAACGAAATCCTGAACCACGTTGACCATATTCAAGCTATGGACAAACAACTTGAGACCAAAAAGAAACGACAGCAGAGAGTGAACCTCGCTATTGCGGGGATAGTCATTTTCGGCAACATGATTGTCCTCTTTTTCCTCACCGGAATAGTGGTCGAACGTCCTCTACGCAAACTGACATCGGTTATAGCCGAACTTGGTCAGGGACATTTTCCTGAAATACCAATGCAAAACAGAAAAGACCAAATAGGCATCCTCAGTAAAGCAATTGTAGCTTTTCGTGAGGCTCTGCTACAATTGCATGAAAAAGATGCTCGCCATAAGGACGAGCAACTGATTATTAACAACCTTGTCCATAGTATGACGGCCAGTATAAACAACCTGGATGACCGGGCCAGGAAGATGACTGAAGTGTCTTTATCTCTCGAAGCTCTTGCAGAAACGACCAACCGCCAGACCGAGGAAGCCACAGGCATTGCAGACAATACAGCGCTGCATACCAAAGAAGTTGCGCAGGTTTCAGAATTGCTCAGCAACACTACGCAAGACATCAACCAGCAGATGAAAAGCCAGGTTCAAGTTACGCACCATATCGTAAAGGGGATAGGCAGCGCCCACGTACAACTGGACGATCTAAAAAATGCAGTTACCGAAATTGATTCAATTATCAACACGGTTTATCGTATAACCGATCAAACCAAAATCCTTGCCCTTAATGCAACCATTGAAGCGGTTAAGGCTGGTGAACGAGGCAAAGGGTTTGGAGTCGTTGCCCACGAAGTGAAAAGTTTATCACTGGAAACAGCACAGTCAGCCACTGAAATAATGAGCAAGGTGGAAGCAATTAACGGCTACTGCCAAACCTTTATCAATTTTTTCGAAACCATGAACGCTCACGCAGACAAACTCCATCACGTAACCAACTCCATAGAAAGCACGACATTAGATCAAAGGGAGCACATTAACACCATTGCTACCCTGATCTCGCAAGCTTCAGAAAACACCCGCCAGGTCAGCTCCAATGTGCAACAGGTAAATAGTGCAACCAAAAAGATTCTCCAGCTCTCTGAAGAGGCTCACGCATCATCAGATCATCTTTCCACCACTCTTGCATCCTTACTTGGTGAGACGACTGAAAAACTAGCCTCATTTAGACAGACCATTGAAAAACCTGATCAACAACCACAGGTTGTGTAGCAAATCCATCCTCAATCAGGTACAAATGCCCTCTTCGCCCTAACGAAAACTATTATAGGCTTGACAAAAGTCCTTAAAATTCGAATATCTAGTAATAGAGGGTGCGAATCAAGAGTGGCCACTTATCTGTCCTCATCCACATTGGTACCTCTAGTTTCATACTAAGTATTTTATCAGGGAGGCGTTATGATAAATACATTGCTTGCGCTTTTTTATCAGCAGGCACGGAAACGTAAAACATCATCACTCTTTTTTTTGCTGCTGCTCCTACTTCCTCTTTTCCTCTCTGGGTGTGCTCCCCAAGTTTACTCTAAAATTGATCACAAACAGTTCAATTTATCAGCAGAACTCCTGAAAAAAGAGGGTATTGCCTTTATGACGCCATCCACCGTTACCGGGCAGGAGGAAGAAAAACAAGCCGTGGCCTTTATCTTTTTCAACATCCTTGAAAAGGAAAGAAGCGACTTGAAGATAATTTCGCTTCCGGAAACCCTCAGCGCCATCAACAAGGCAGGACTTGCCGCTGAATATGAGTATATGTATAGGGAGTATAAGGATACGGGCGTATTCAAACCAGAAATACTCCGCAAGATCGCCCAAGCAACCCATACCAGGTATCTGGCTCAACTCAAACTTGCAGGGTTTGAACAGGGAGCCAGCAGCAGGCTGGGAGTCTTTGGACTACGGCTTGTTGAGACAAGAAAAGCGACGCTTCGGCTCTTTTTTCAGATATGGGATGCCGAAAATGGAGAAATTGCCTGGGAGGCCCTGCAAGAGCTGAACTGGTCGGAAGAGATGGTTTCTGAAAATGTCATCACTTTGCAGACGGTTATTGGAGAGGCAGCCAAGAATATCGGCACTCGTCTGCCTCTTTGAATTGGGGTTCCCTCAACTAACTTTCTTCTTAATGTTAAATCCTAATTCAACAAGCCCAACACATAGATCCTGATAGGCCTTTCTTAAAAGTATTTTCTTTTCCCCAATCCCGGTGATGGTCATTATGATGTCCAACTCCTTCTTTTCACCAAGTGTTGTCGCCAGGGACTTGGTATAAATCTCAGGGTACTGCTCTACAATACGGAGCAGTACCGGTTCCAGCATTGATTCATCATTACATTCCACAGCTACACACATATTCAACGCTTCGCCTTCACCAAAAACCTTATCAAGAAATTCCTTCATCGACTGATTGATAATGACCTTAAGCTCTGAAGGAACACCTGGAACACTGATAATCGCCGTTTCTCCGACCTGAAGAAAAACGCCTGGAGCTGTACCCACGGCATTAAAAAGTGGTTCCCCTCCCTCGGGCAGCCAAGCCATTTTTCCTCGGGCAGGTGTCAACCCCCCTTGATCCATAATGCCCTGCTCAAAAAAATAATCGTATTGCTGCTTCACCATCTCAAGGGCTTCCTGATGGAGCACGGTCTTACGGTCAGTCCCTGCTGCTACGGCCTCCAGCGTCAAATCATCAGAGGTCGGCCCAAGTCCGCCGGAAGTAAAAAGAATGTCGACCTTGCGCGCCACAGCGGCACGAACAGCATCGGCAACCACTTCCAATTCATCAGGAATAACCGTTACCCGAGCAATACCACCACCACGTCCGTGCACCAGCTTGCAGAGCCAGTTGGTATTAGTGTCGAGGACTTCCCCGGTCAGAATTTCATTGCCGACAATAAGGATCTCTACATTCGCTGTTTTTTTCATGTTACCTCTTAACAAATTGACGTACTCAGCCTGAGATATCAAACTGTCTTTCCGTGCATAACTTTTCTCAGCGGAAAGACACTACACAGGTCCCTCAATTAAACCTCTTCTCCAATCAATAATAAAAAAACACACATCAGCATACTTTAAAAAAGTTTTTCCGAGTATAAGCAAGGCAAATGATAAGATCAAGCAGGCATCCACCTATCATCATATGTATAAATTAAAAATCCTCTTTCTTGCTCTCATATGCCACTTTTGCCTCCTCTCTCTGATAAATCAAACCAAGGATGTATCATCCAGGAAAATAGTGTAGCACTGAATCAAATTTGACAACCCTAAGGCTATTATGCTGTACTGAAAGGAGAGACGGTTTTTCCGGAAAATATCGGAAAAATGCATATTGTTTATTTACATCCTCTTCATACAACCGGGGTACAGCGTTATGGAAAAAACGATAGCGACTTTTGTTGATGATTTAGGACCTGCCAAGATCATTTGTATACAGGAACCTTCAATACACCTCCAAGGTATATTAGTTGTCGATAATGTTGCCGCCGGGCCCTCCATCGGGGGACTAAGGATGGCTGAAAATGTCAGCATGGGGGAATGTGTTCGCCTTGCCAGGGCGATGACCCTCAAAAATGCTGCTGCAGGCTTGGCCCATGGCGGTGGCAAATCGGTCCTTTTCGGCAATCCCAAAATGGAGCACAAGCAGAAAGAAAACCTTATAAGGGGCTTTGCTTATGCCCTGCGCGGTGAGTCAGACTATATCTTCGGCCCGGATATGGGCACAAATGAA
Organism: Desulfogranum marinum; assembly: GCF_016918565.1. Classification (GTDB taxonomy): domain Bacteria; phylum Desulfobacterota; class Desulfobulbia; order Desulfobulbales; family Desulfobulbaceae; genus Desulfogranum; species Desulfogranum marinum. Next base: position 4,501 of record NZ_JAFFQD010000061.1, on the reverse strand, counting down.
GAATGCATGGCATGGGTAAAAGACGAAATCGGGCGTGCGGTCGGCCTGCCCAGTGAAATAGGTGGCATACCGCTTGATATCATTGGTGCAACCGGCTGGGGCCTCTATCACACCATTGATGTAGCTCTGGAGCACATTCACCTTCCTCTTCAAGGTGCACGAATCGTCATCCAGGGATTTGGGGCGGTAGGAAAACATGCTGCCCGTTTTCTGACTGAACACGGAGGAGTACTCGTCGGCGCCTCTGACAGTAAAGGTTCTCTTTACAATCCTGAGGGATTGGATGTTCAGGCGCTCATAGATATCAAAGGCCAAGGAAAAAGTATTATTGACAGCACTCAAGGTGTCGCAGGGGGAGTGGATGCTGTCATTGACATGGAATGTGATATCTGGATTCCTGCGGCCCGCCCGGATGTCCTGCATAAAGATAATATCCACCGCCTCTCGGCCAAACTCGTTGCCCAGGGGGCCAACATCCCTCTGACTGCTGACGCTGAAAAATATCTGCACGACCATGGTGTGCTTGTTATCCCTGATTTTATTGCCAATGCCGGCGGGGTGATCTGTGCCGCCATGGAATATCACAGCGCCAGCCAAACCGCTTCCATGCAGACCATTGAGGAAAAAATCAGGCGCAATACCGAAGAAGTGCTGGAACTGGCAAAGAAGCATTCCCTGCTGCCCCGAGAGGCTGCAGTTCAACTTTCACGCTCAAGGCTCGAAAAAGCCATGCACCTCAAACGGTGGCGTATCTTTTAACCTATGCATTGAATAGCCTTGAAGCACCCCTTTAAGGAGCTCGGATAATCATGTATCGCATTCGTTTTCATGGACGTGGCGGACAGGGTGTGAAGACCGCCAGCCGCATTCTAGGCAGGGCTTTTTTTAATCAAGGGTACGCTGTACAGGATGCACCGCGGTATGGTGCAGAACGTCGTGGTGCTCCTATTTTCGCGTATGTCAGAGCATCACGCACGCCCATTTATGAACGGGGAATTATTCAACGACCTGATTGCGTTGTAGTGGTCGACGACACATTGATGCCGGTTCCGGCAGCAGCCATCCTCCAAGGCTGTGAAAAGAGAACACTGGTCCTGCTTGTCAGTGATTTACCTGCAGAGCAATGGATCCAACGCCTCCACATACAGGGTAACCTTATCTGCCTGCCAAAGGCCGGAGAGGGAAGAGAATCACCATTTCTTTGGGGGATGGCCTGTGTCGGCGCTGTTGCCCGCTTGCTGGGAGTGCTCTCCAGAGAGGTACTCAGCGATGCCCTGCGCCAGGAACTGGTCACGCTGGATAAAGCCGCTGCCGAGCAGAGTAGCAACACTGCCCTCGACTCTTTTGACGAGATGAAAGCCACACAAATCCAAATCAAAGAGTCTTCAGTTGCTGCAGCTGCCACCTATCCTCCCCCTCATTGGGTAGATATGGCTATGGAGCAAGGGCCGCATACAGCACCTGCAATCTATGCCGCTGCCACCAGTGAAAAGCTTGCCACTGGACTATGGCGGACCCAACGTCCGGTTATTGATCATACCATCTGCAACCGCTGCTGGTGGCTCTGCAGCACCTTCTGCCCGGAAGGGGCAATCCATGTTGATTCCAAAGGATTTCCGCAAATCGATTATGCACACTGCAAAGGGTGTCTGGTCTGCGTGGGACAATGTCCGACCCATGCCATCCAGGCACTCGCTGAACAGGAGGCCTCCCGGTTGTCCGGAGAGGAAAGGTAATGCAACGCGAACTACTTACAGGTAACGGTGCCGCAGCCTGGGGAGCCCGCCTGGCCAGGATTGAATACCTGCCGGCTTTTCCCATTACCCCGCAGACAGAAATCATCGAAAACCTTTCTCAGTGGATAGACGGCGGGGAAATGGACTGCCGGATGGTCACCATGGACTCGGAACACTCGATGATAACCGCCGCAGGAGCAGCCGCAGTGACAGGAGTTCGAACCTGCACCGCCACTTCCAGCCAGGGATTGCTCCACGGCATGGAAATGTTATACACTGTTGCAGGCTGGCGAGCACCGTTTGTGCTCATCAATGTTTCGCGCGGGCTGGCTGCTCCCATCACGCTGGAACCGGACCACAACGACATTCTTGCTGCCCGTGACAGTAGCTGTGTTCAGCTCCATTGCTCCACCTGTCAGGAAGTGGTCGATCACATGCTGATCGCCTTTCGTCTGGCCGAAAGTGAAGGAGTACGGTTGCCGGTGATTGTCAATCTGGACGGTTTTTATCTTTCCTTTACCAGGGAAGTTGTCCAGCTCCCCGATTCCCGGACGGCAGATGCCTTTTTACCACCATACCCGTCTGATTTCTCACTCCGTTTTCGTCCCCATGAACCGGTCAGCGCCGGGGTCGCAGTGCTGGGGGGCTCCACCTATTCCTATTTTCGATATCAGGCACATCTGGCCTCCCTCCATGCCCTGCCACAGTACGAAAAAATATGCCTCGATTTTGCAGACCTTTTCGGCAGACAGTACGGACCGCTGGAAGAATACCAAAATAAAGATGCCGAGTATGTTTTTATCATGATCGGTTCTTATGCAACCAAGGCCAAGCAGGCTGTCGACAGTCTGCGTGAGGCAGGGTGGAAAATAGGACTTGTCCGTCCCAGGATACTTAGGCCCTACCCGGAAGCTCACCTCTGTAAAGCTTTACAGGGGAAGAAAGGGGTGGCTGTTATCGATCAAAACATCTCCATGGGCAAAGGGGGCATTCTCTACACTGAACTCAGAAGCGCACTTTACGGTCATCCTGATGCACCATTGTTGGCCAGTTTTATCGGTGGACTTGGTGGCAGGGATATTAAAGAGGAAGAATTCTTCGAAATGGCCTCAGTGCTTAAACAGGCTTCAGCAGACGGTACTCCTCCTCCGCCACGGCTTCTCTATACTGAAGAGGAGATGCGCGAAATGCGCGCGTTACAAACCATTGCAGGAGCGATACCGGTTGCGCAGGGAGACAGCAGATGAAGAGCACTACAGATTTTCATAGCAAACGAGATCTACCCCAAAAACATATCCTCGGCACAGGAACACCGATGTGCCCCGGATGCGGCGGGCTGGCAGCACTGCATGAAATATATGACATCATGGGAGAAAAAACGGTGTTTGTCAATGCAGCCGGCTGCATGACCCTGCTCTCAGTCTATCCTTTCACCCCTTTTCGAGGGGCCTGGCTCTATACTGCCATGGCATCGGCACCAGCAGGTGCTCAGGGAGTTCGGGATGCGCTCGATATTCTTAAGGTCAAGGGGGCAATCAAAGAAGAGGATGACCTTGAGGTTATAGTCCTCACCGGTGACGGATCAGCCTACGGCATGGGAATCTCAGCCACGTCGGGTGCCATTGACCGCGACCTCGATTTTATCTACCTTTGTTATGATAATGAAGGCTACGGCAACACTGGTCATCAATACTCTGCAGCTACCCCCCATGGTGTAAAAACAGCAACAAGCAAGGGTTCTCGGGGTTATCCCGGTTTCAAAAAAGACCTATTCTCTATCTGGGCTGCCCATAAGCCGGCCTATGTGGCAACAATAATTGCAGCCGAACCGCTTGACCTTGCCCAAAAGATTGCCAAGGCCTCCAGCCTCAGCGGCCCCCGCCTTTTATTGGCTCTGGCTCCCTGCCCTACGGGCTGGAGTTTTGACCCAAGTCTTTCCATAGAGATAGGTAAAAAAGCAGTGCAGACTGGTGTGTGGCCGCTCAAAGAATACGTCGACGGTAAGGTCGTGCATACTAAAATCCCAAAAAAACGACTACCGGTGGAAGAGTATCTCAAACTCCAGGGTCGGTACGACCATCTCTTTCATCCCCACCGGGATACGAAAACATTGCAGGAGATCCAGGACCGTATTGATGCATACTGGCACAAGGTGACATACAGCTGAAGGAGCAAAGCCATGCCCCAAGCAACGAGCTATTATCGAACCAATGGTGAGCCACCATTGCTGACTGCAACCATTCCTGAGCATTTTGCGGCTATAGTTACAAAATTCCCTGAAAATGAAGCCGTTGTCTCTCTCCCACAAGGACGACGCCTGACTTACACAGAAATGGCACAAGAAGTTGACCGTCTGGCAAAAGGCCTCATCGGTATGGGTTTCGGCAAGGGGGAGCGTATAGGCGTTTGGTCCACTAATAATATTGAATGGCTGCTCCTCCAACTGGCGACTGCAACCATTGGCGCTATTCTGGTCAACATTAACCCGGCTTACAGGCAGAAAGAACTTGCCTATGCATTGCAACGCTCTGAAGTACAGGGCCTTTTTATCATCCCTGCCTTTCGCAGCAGCAATTATCTTGAAATGGTCAAGGAACTCTTCCCAGAGTTGGAGCAGGACAGCAGACGCACACTCCACTGAGTATTCCAGAGCAATCCGGCCACTGATTCCAGGGGATTCCGGCCGGTGATTCCATTTCATTCCGGCCACCCATTCCAATTGATTCCGGCCAGGGATTCCATTCGATTCCGGCCATCGTTTTCGG
>NZ_JAFFQD010000060.1 GCF_016918565.1 Desulfogranum marinum | reverse complement strand
AAGCGGCCTCTGACTCCGCTCAGTTCGGAGATAAATCTTGACTTACAAGGATATAATGAGAAAAATTAGCTGTAGGTAACCATCTAAATCAACAGGAAAAAACAGGGTTGTTACGTATACAAACTGTGAAGGTGAGATTTTGCCGGTATGCTCGATGGGTCCAATCCTAGTTCAAACCCAAACGGTGACTGCAAAGGAATAATGTAACATTTTTAAATTAAGAAGAAATCAAGATATTTGGATCGGCAATGTTAACCTCCGGAGTGAGGGGCGCGCCGAAATCCTTGTTCGGTAAGGCACAACCGATGTTCGCGTCCCTCTCCACCCGCTGGTTATGTGCCTCTTTCATTAAGAGAAAATGTCTGTGACGTCTAATGTAATGTCCTTGGGTCGTGTATAGAGTAGCGAACGCTTTATCTCGCCTCCGAAAGTCGACCCGTTAATCTGTAAACACTGCGGCGGTGAGATGAAAATTATCAGCTTCATCTACGAGCGGGCGGTCATCAAGAAAATTCTGGTTCATCTGCATCTGTATTCGGAGCCAAAACAACAACGAGCGCCTCCGGTGCCGGAGCCGGGAAAAGTTATAAGTGATTATGAGTCATATGATGATGGCTGGCCAAGCTATGAGGAGCCCTCTGAAGATGTCAATTCGTTATGAAACCTGCGGTGGGGAGGTTTGCGCTGAAAACGGCAAAAAGGAGGAGCATAGGCCAAATTCGCCGATCTACTGCGATACTGTAGGGCAATTGGCGGGAATGTGAATGAAAATGTTGCGAACCTGACTTTGATCAGTTAGTATTTTCTTGTAAAGACATGAGGAGTGGGCCTGGAAGGCCCATTTTTTAGGGAAGCCTGAAAAAGCGAATTCTTATCACCTATCACCCAAGACGGGGCATCCAGGCTGTCGCCCCATGTATCGCATAGCTTCAGGAATCATCATGGCGACGACCACGACGGGCAAGCCACCGCGGCAACTAAGCCTGGCCACGCAGGTCTTCATCGGTCTCGGCCTCGGCGTCCTGGTCGGGGTCTTTTTCGGTGAGGAGGCAGCATTTCTGAAGATCGGCGGCGACGTCTTCATCGCGCTCTTGCAGATCACGGTCATTCCCTACGTCGTCGTGGCTTTGATCACCTCACTCGGCCGGCTGACTCTCGATCACGCAAAGGCGCTCGGACTTCGGGCGGGCGGCGTTTTCCTGGTGCTCTGGGCAATCGGGATCTCGGTGGTCCTGGCGAGCCCTCTCGCCTTTCCCGACTGGCCGTCGGGTGCGTTCTTCAGCGCCAGCCAGATCGAACAGCTGCAGCCCGTCGACTTCCTACAATTGTACATACCGGCCAACATCTTCGCATCGCTGTCGAACGCGGTGGTTCCAGCCATCGTCGTCTTCAGCATCCTCTTCGGCGTGGCACTGATCAACGTCGCCACCAAGGCGCGCATCCTCGACCTGCTGACGACAGCGAGCGACGCGCTCCTGGCCATCAACGGCTTCATCGGTCGGCTCGCCCCCTACGGTGTCTTCGCGATCACCGCCAGTGCCGCTGGCACGATCGACGTTGGCGATCTCGGCCGCCTGCAGGTCTATATCGCGGTCTATGTCGTGATCGCGCTGATCATGAGCTTCTGGCTCCTTCCCGGCCTCATCGCAGCTACGACACCTTTGCGCTATGGCGACATCATGCGCACCTTCCGCGGCCCGTTGGTCACCGCCTTTGCCACGGGCAACCTGCTGATCGTGCTGCCGATCCTCGCCGCCGACGGCAAGGGGATCCTCGCACGCCTCGATGACGCGACGACGGATCCCAAGGCTAGGCGAATCGAACGCTCGTCGATCGATATCCTGATCCCCGCGGCCTATCCGTTCCCGAACCTGGGCGGCATCCTGGCCTTGATGTTCGTGCTTTTCGGCGGGTGGTATGTCGGCTCGGCGGTCGAACTCGCGGCCTATCCGACCCTCGTCGTTGTCGGGCTCGCCAGCCTCTTCGGTGGCACCGTTCTGGCGTTGCCGTTCCTCTTCGACCTGCTGAGCTTGCCGGCGGACCTGTTCCAGGTGTTCATCACGGTCGACGTCATCGGCAGCCGCTTCGGCACGCTGCTGGCAGCGATGCACATCATCGCGATCGCCTTGATCGGCACCTATGCTTTGCAGGGCGCGATCACGCTGCGTTTCTTTCCCCTGCTGCGATTTACCCTGGTGTCGGCTATTCTGATCGGTGGGTCGCTGGCTGGTATCCGAGCGGTCTACACTTACGTCTACGTCGCTCCCTATCGCACGGCCGATCTGCTCGAGAGCCTGCAATTGACGGAACCGCCGCAGCCGCACACCGTCTATCGCGAGTCACCGAGCGATGGCGACGCGGCCAGCGGCGCAAGCGAAAACCTGGAAGGGATCCTCGAGCGTGGCACGCTCAAGGTCTGCTACGCCCACGACGACTATCCGTCCGCCTTCCTGAACGCCAAAGGCGAACTGGTCGGTTTCGACGTCGCAATGGCCCACCGGCTCGCCAGAAGCATGAATCTGGCGATCGAGTTCGTGCCGATCGACTCGATCGCCGATATCGAAAGGCGCGTGTCCACAGGATACTGCGACGTCGCGATGTCACTTCTGCCGATCTCGCCGGACCTCACCAGGGCAGTCTCCCTGACGGAAAGCGTGCTCGAGATCGCGCTCGCGATGATTGTTTCGGACCATCGCCGGAACGAATTTGCAACATGGGCCGAGATCGCGAAAATCGACGGGCTTCACGTTGCCATATCCGACAGCTTTGTCGGCCGAAATTGGCTCGCCAGGGAGTTGCCGAACGCCACGGCCACGGTCTTTAGAAGCAAGGCCGACCTCGATTCGATGCTGGCCGCAGGCGCTCCGGGAGTAGACGCTGTTCTCTCCGCCGGGGAGGAGGGCGCGGCCTGGACGATCCGTTACCCCAGATTCAACCTCGTGGCGCCGACGCCGGTCAGGCTCTTGCCGTACGGCTATGCCGTCGATCGCCGCAACCATGAACTACTGCTCTACCTCGATACTTGGCTCGTCAACGCCAAGATCGACGGCACAATCGATCAGCTCTATCGCTACTGGATGCTGGGCGAGGTCAAGGAGAGCCAACCGCCGCGCTGGTCGGTGATCCGCAATGTGCTCGGTTGGATCGATTGACGCAGCAGCGACGCGACCGGGTGTCCGCCGCCTAATAGAACAAACCAGATGAGCCAGATCCTCCCTCTATAATCATACTCATTATTTACGCCTAGCAGATTCAAGTGGACTTCAACAAGGCAGTGAAACTGATTTTCGTCTCAATTGATCATAACGTTGTCGGTAAATCTGTACATAGGCAGGCCTTGCCTTTAGTGCACATACAACAATTGAAGTTATTCCTGAATAATGTAGTCGCAGCAACCTAGCCTTGGCCTTAACATTGCCAAATCGAAGGTAAATATTTTTTACTTACCCTTTAACTTAGGGTTTTTCCTGTCCATTACTCAGCCAGGCAGGTAGGTCTTCAACTCTATACCTTCACCAAAATATAGTTCCATTTCCTGGGCCCTTGGTCGGTTCGCCGTTATGCTTCTAACACAAAAGCATGTGGTGAGGCGCTCTGGCTGGCAATATTGCCGTATAAACGAGAAAAAGAAAACAGAGGGTGGTGCCCCTCAATCATTTGAAAAAGAGCAGGAATATAGAGGCTGCAGGAGCAGTTTAATGTTCTGCAGAAATTGCTGGTAAGGTTAAATCATACCACTAATGGCCTTTATACTGCGGTTTTCGGCACTAAAATCCGGTTTAATTTACCTTCATAAGGAGTTATTTACGAAATGGACAGGAAGAAGGTCAAGTTAGACTGTAGGTAAAAAGAGAATATGTTCGAGATGGTAATGTTAACCAACCGGATTTTCCTCCATAGCCTCTTTTGATTTCTGCAAAATTGCAAAAAATCCCACTACAAAAAAAACTTCAGCGAATACTTTTAAGGAGTCTTCTATAAAAGCAACCCATATACTAAGAATGGAGGCATGTTCTTGCTCAAAAATAAGAGGAAGGATGTCATTTCTATTTATGAGCATGTCGAGCGGAATCATGACAAAAAAAAGAACAAATCCAATAACAAAAAAGACAAAGGTTTCCCTGTAGGCTTTCAATTCATCGCGGAAAACAAAAAGCACTCCTATACCCGCCAATCCGTAGAGACCTACAAGGAAATCGTCGATTCGATCAGTAAGGGCAGTCTCTTCCATATTGAAGACGTCATGAATAAAGTTGTCAATATTTTCATGAACCAAAAAAAGTTCATCGACAGCTAGAAAAAGAAAACCAAGTGCAATAATTAGCCAGACAAAAGAAGAGTCTCTCCAGAGAGAGGACCTTCTCTGTATTCGCTGGGTACGGAATATATTATACGACAACCAGCCTATCACCAATAATTGGAAAACCGATAGTTTGGTAATGAATCCATCTTCAGTGAAAGAATCTACGCCGATATAAATGTAGATTATAACGCCCGCACTCACCGCTAACAAATTCAATGATAGAACTAAAAAAAAAACTAACCGAGAAGTCATACTTCTTACTCCAGAGCAACCATTAAATTGACGTTTAACCGGCTAACTTCAGGTATAGAAACACTAAAACAAGAGAACTATAGATGATGATTCCATGCTATCGAATAATTCTATATTGTAGAAGTTAATTCAAATAAAATACAATATAGCTTCTATGAAGTAAGGTTAACCAATGACAGGTATCCCCATGCTTGATGTTTTTCCTGTGCATTGCTGATCTTGGATGCACAAGAAACACCTCTCGCTGGTGGATACAACAGGGCTATGGACCGTCGCCTTGGAAATGCTAAGTTTAATATTTTACTTAGATTTTCCCCTCTTTTTTAAGCCTTTCGTAGGTCTTTGGGTGTTGCTCTTTCAAACATTCCGGACAGATACTATGAGTGAATTCAGCTTCAGAATTTTGTCTTATATAATCCTCTATTCGGTTCCAATACCCCCTATCATCTCGAATTTTTTTGCAATGACCACAAACAGGTAGCATACCTGAAAGCAGCTTCACTTTATCTAAGTTTTCTTGGAGCTTTTCAATAAGTCTATTTCGTTCAAATTCTAATCTTTTACGTTCGGTTATATCTGTCAAAAATATGGTGAGCCCGATAACTATTCCATTATCGTCGTAGATAGGGTTATAATTATTCTCGTAGAATCTACGATTGAGATCAACATCCCCGTATTCTTCTTCAATGACAAATGATTCCCCTTTTAATGTGCGGTCAAAGTTATTTTTTGCTTTTTCCCTATCATTATCTGATTTTATATAGTCAAGCATGTTACTATTAAGTTCAATTGTAACACCCCATATTTTCTTCATGGTTTGACAATGATTCATGTTGAAAACTAAGTACTTGTAGTTACAATCTAAAGCAAAGATTACGATCTCTTTAGGGCTTTCGACAACAGACTTTAATACAGCATAAGAGTCCTCTAGCGAGTGTAGTAAGTCTTCTCTTGACAATAGCGATATCTGTTTCTTCACAAGTTATAAATTATCTCCTAAGATCCGTATCTATCTGTCCGTTTCTTGCTTGTCTCTATAAAAAAAATATATGGCAGGAAGGATGTCGAAGTCAAGCTCGCTGTGCGAAAAGGTGTAGTGGCAACCCTAATCAGTAAAATAAACCGTCATTTAAGGTTATTTCTGTGAATTTCTGATTTCCAAAAGTCCAGATATCTCCCATCAGTCATGACTTAGTGGAAATATGTTGCTTTTAGAAAAACCGACAAGATGAGTCACGCAAAAATTTGACCCCTTTGCCATTACATCCGGAAAAACCCAAGATTGATTATTTGACAGTTGTCCCAGGCGTATTAACCTTCCATTATGCAGTGTTTGTAACTGTTCCGTTGCAAATCCGAAACATTTATAGAATTAGGAGGTTAATTATGGGCAATCAATTGATACTAAAAGCAATATTATTAATTCCAGCATTATTGTTGGTTTCCTGCATGCCTAAACAGGCTGCAATCACGGTTGACTTTAAAAGTGTTTCACCTGGTACCAGCGTTGAAAAACAAGGCAAAAGATTGCCCCTCGTTGATAATGGTATACAATTAGGACAGCAGCTGCCAGAAACGGCACTTGTGGACGCAGTTTCCATGCAATCCATAAACCTTCGGGAATACAAGGGAGAGGTACTATTGCTTAGCATCGTCCCCTCAATAGATACCAAGGTTTGCGAGGCACAGACCCACTACCTGGGAGAAGAAGGTGACACTCTACCGCCAACGGTTAAACGCATCACCATCAGTCGTGATACACCATTTGCCCAATCGCGCTTTGCAGAAGAAGCAAAACTTACAGATATTCAGTACCTTTCGGATTACAAAGAAGGCTCCTTTGGCCGCTCAGTTGGCCTGTTGCTCGACGGCCCCCGTTTACTTGCCAGATCAGTGATTATTGTCGATAAACAAGGAATAGTCCGGTATATCCAGGTAGTACCTGACATCACACATCTGCCCGACATGGAAAAGGCATTTTCCAAGGCGGTGGAACTTGCCAAGGAATCATGATTAATCCTGATTTGTTGTCTGGCACTCGTTGTCTAAATGGGTGCCGGATCAAATCTTTCGTCATCAACTGATTATGAGATGTTTACATATTTCCTGAACACTTACGGCTTGATAAGGATGGCGTGATTGCTTGCAGTCTCCCGTTGGCCGCTTACCTCTTCTGACGGTCACGATTTCCCGCATAGATAAGTTACCGGAGTCTTCGCTTCCTGCTAAAAAATAGCGCCTGTTCAAACAGGCAAGCGAAGACTCCGTAGGCACCTGTAAGCAGTTTCAGGTTTTAAATTTAATAAATCAAAGAGTTATCATCCCCGTGAGTTGTTACTCATTGCTAAAATCAAGATTGAGGTCATCCTAGTTTACACATGAAGTCAGATTATTACTGAAGAGAGCACAGAAACGACCCTTTCTATAGCAAAAGCATATATACCAGAATTACGCTCTATCTGATTTAACACACACTGAGTAAGGGCTTTGGCTCCTTCTCGGTGTTTACTAATCAACGAGCTGTTCGGGTTTGATCCCCATGACGAACGCGACGTGTTTTAAATCATCGCTCAATAGATTGTCACCCTTCTCCATTTTAGAAAGGGTTAAAGGGCTGATATGCGACCGAGCTGCTAAATCTTGCCACCCTAATCCAAGATAACGGCACCAAGCCATTAGCAGGTTCCAGTCATTTTCAATCTTAAACCCCATAACTGGATAAGGGATATGCACACCGTTCTTTTTAGTCATGCACCGCTCCTTTAAAACAAATTTTGATTTCAAACTCAATTATTTGATATTATTGTTTAAAAAGTAATTGCACAATTAACAGTCTGTTTTTCGTTTTCAATCAAAAAGTTCCCCCTTCGGGTTAGGTGTGAATTATTGAAATTACCATACAATGAAATGAAAAAAAGAGCGCGATAAAAGGAATATAGATTAGGGGCAATTGGGTCGGATTTTTGCTTGACTCTTGACGGATATGTCTTTTCACTTTTTTTGGGTCAGGCCACTACGCATGGAATATATAAATGCCACCTGACACGCAATCCAAATCAAGCAAAAACTTGCCCTTGTCTTTCCCAATTACGGCCGCCTCTAATACTTTTTCCAAGTGCATAAGCAAAGAGAATCCACGTTATGAAAATCCATGTGAACGATAACGACCTCGGGGTAATCAGAACACGGTTTGAACAGTATGTTGCCACCTTCAAGGAGGCGGAAGCTTCACATCAGGCTAATATTTCACTCAAAAGAGAGCATAGTCTTCGAGTATGCGACAATATCCTTCTCATCGGCAGAGCACTCGGTCTTGAGGACGGCGAACTCCGCTTGGCAGAAATAATCGCGCTGCTGCACGACATCGGTCGTTTTGAGCAGTATGCCCAATACCGTACCTTTATGGACAGTAAATCGGTCAATCATGCTGAACTCGGGATCCACATAATTGAAAAAATAGAAATACTGGCAGGGATGGAAACGGACCTCAAAGAGATGATCATACGCCCGATTCTCTATCATAATCGTGCTGCACTGCCTGCAAAAGAAACACAAACCTGTCTGTTTTTTTCCCAGTTGATCCGTGATGCCGACAAGCTGGACATCTGGAATGTAACAACCAATTATTATCTGCAAAGCCATGGAAAAAAGAATACAGTCATTGAACTTGGGCTGGACAACCGAGAGGATCTCAGCCCTGCGGTTATCAACGACCTGCTTCACCACCGTATTGTGGACATCAAAAATCTTAACACGTTAAATGATTTTAAGTTGCTTCAGGTCAGTTGGGTCTTTGATCTCAATTTTGTGCCAACCGTTGAAGAGACAATGAAAAGAGGCTATCTCCAAAAATTGCGCTCTGTATTGCCCGATTCCAAAAAGATCGAAGAAATTTTCGCAATGGCAACCGACCATATGCATAAAAGAATAGGAAAGGAGCAAAAGGGGCAAGCCTTTGCTTGACTCCTCTCATCTATACTGTTTCTCTGGAAATTGATTTCTCTAAAGACAAAAAAACTAGAACAGACCGGGATTGGTAAACATAGGCTTTGGAGCATTCACATTAATTTTAGTGGGAACATTCAGTAAAAAAAAAATCAGAAGCAACCAATTCAACCGGAACGGTACAGCGCCCGACGTAGAAAGCTGCGCCTGTTCCTCGTGACGACCCATTTCAAACGTTCAATGGTCAAAAAATGTCTAGCGCCGACAAACAATTCAAGAATAGTTTTTCAGGTAAAGGTGTATTCCCACCAAAATATGCTTTTACCCTGCTCATTCCATTTAGAAATATATTTCTCTCTCCCAAACAACTCATACAACGACTGGACATAAACAAAGACCATAACGTGCTGGAAATAGGCCCAGGTCCAGGATATTTCAGCACCCATATAGCAAAGAAGTTAGAAAACGGCAAACTCGTCTTGCTCGATATTCAACAAGAGATGCTAGATTTTGCGAAGAAGCGGCTAGAGAAGAGAAACATTGGAAACGTTGAATACAGATTAACCGATGGGGTTAATCTTGATCTTGAAAGTGATTTTTTTGACAGAGTGATCCTAGTGACAGTTATCGGAGAGATTGACAATAAAAGTAATTACTTAAAAGAAATCCACAGAAGTTTGAAGCAAGATGGGATCTTGTCTATTTCAGAATTGATGGGTGATCCTGACAAGCTGAGTATAGATGAGCTTACATCGCTTGTCACCTCATGCGGTTTCAAAACAAACCAAGTTTTCGGCACCAAACGAAACTACACAATAAATTTCAAAAAAGAGAAGAAAAACAAGATGTAAGTAAAGAGCGGTTTATAGCTCTGCCAATGTCAACGTCGCACACGAAGCACCACTATTGGATATGGATCCCCCACCCTGCAGCAACCATACTCTGGTAGGTTACGGCACGCCGGGAGGGATGTTCTTCTGCGTGTCTGATCAGGTCTTGAAAAGAGCTCCATGCTTCCCAAGACCTGCGATGAAAGGCTGTGCCGAAGAGGCTTCTCCAGAAATACGGATGTTTCAGCCTTCTTTTCGTCCATCCGGATGACCTGTGCCTTTGACAGCGCCCGGCTCTCCCGTGACAAAACCGTTCTTCATGTAGCTCACCACGTCATCGGTTGAAACCACCTTGGCGACAGTGCTGCCGGCAACCTTGAGTGCAATCTCTTGATTTGCGGTGGCCGTTGCAACGGCATCACCTGCCAGCACGACATCATACCCACGCGAGTTGCCTGCGTAGGCCGTGCTAAGAATACATTCATCTGTCCAGAGACCGACCAATACAATAGTATCGATATCGGCTGCCTTGAGTTTTTCATCCAGATAGGAGTTGCCATTCTCATCAAAAGTCCAGAACATGTCCAGATGTTTTCCATGGTAGAACCAACCGTCGGCAACCTCCTCCTCTGTCGGGCCAATTTCTGAGAGGGGTTTCATGCCTGGTGCACCGTTAAAAACATACACCGCGTTCTCCGGATCTTCGGGACGCAGCCCTTTTGGACCATACCAACGATCCATGGCGTTGCTGATGCCATCGTCAAAGGTACGGGTCCAGGCACTCCACATTATGCGAATGCCATCACTTTTTGTCTGAGCCACTCGAAACGTATCCACAAGTTTGGTGAGATTCGGCAAAATACCTCCTGCATATGGTCGGTACTCTTCCTGACAGTCATCGAGCAGCAGGGCAATTCTGCGAGGCCGGTCCTCCAGGTTCCAGGAAGCCCAGAAACTGAGCGGCTGTTTGTTTGGACCACCTGGAGTGTTGCTGTAGTTGTCCATCGGTTGCAGCGCCTGGTCCATGTCTCGATGCTTGCAGGGCATCTGGAGAGCTTCTTCAAGTGTCCGAATCTTGCTGTCACTGTTGTTTCTCATCAAGTCCCTCTCGAATAGTGTTTGAATCCACAGGCAACCGTCGCGTCGACCGCCGACCAGCGTGACCCCCTACCTTTTTATCGTTTTCTCAGCCCTTTACGCTATCTAATGCCGGTTCCACTGTCAAGAAATTAAATAAAGAGGATCGCCCCAGTCCCGAATACGATCACAATCGTGGACTCCTTTTTCCTGTTCGTGAATCCTGTGATTTATTATATCAACACCCTTCCCCCTCTTCGGGAGGATGACGATCCGGCTCAATGCAAAAGTCATCACCCGACATCGGGTAGACATAGCCCGATAAGTAACCGATCAGGCTAGACAAATAGAATGATATCTCCTAGTATGCCGGGGTGCATAAATACCGGCTGGATTTCCGGCCATTTTTTATAACGACAAAGAGGAACAAATGAAATCAATTAGAGGGGTTATCGTACCCATTGCATTAACATTACTATTAAGTTCTTGTGCCGGCCTTGACACCAACCAGAAACAGGGTACAGCAATTGGTGCAGGTGTAGGGGCCGGTGTAGGAGCAATTCTTGGTCAAGCCATAGGCCATAATACTGATTCGACTTTGATCGGCGCTGGAATAGGTGCGGCACTTGGTGGATTAGCGGGTAACCAGGTAGGTCTTTATATGGACAATCAGGAACGCGAACTCCGCAATATTATGGCCAACTCAGAAGCAGCAAGTATCAGGCGCAGTCAAGATGTGCTGGTCGCCACTTTTAAGGGAGAGACTTTTTTTGAACATGATTCCAGTGCGTTGCTGCCCGGTGGCTACAACGAGATAGCCAGGATGGCGTCTGTTCTCAATAGGTATCCACAGACGCAGATCGAGGTTGGAGGACATACCGATTCAACGGGATCAGAGCAATATAACCAGCAGCTTTCCTTACGCAGGGCGCACTCCGTTGAGAATGCTCTGATTCAGCAGGGAGTCGCCTACAATAGGATAAGGGCGGTAGGCTATGGCGAAACTCGCCCCATCTCCTCCAGCCATGCCATGAACAGAAGGGTGGAGGTGGTTATTATTCCGGTAACTCAGTAAGCTGTGTTGTCCCGCTAAATAAAACACAACTGCAACCAGATCAGCAATAATGAAAAGGTATTATCCATTTCACCTTTTCATTATTTACCCTCTTTTTGTTACTGCTTTGCAAAGCCTGTATACAGTGCATTGGCGAATCCCTTGACCAAAGTATTGTGAGCTAGCTACTGACGACATAAAACAAGAAGACAGCTACTTTACTGTTCCGGGACAACACGTAACCACCCTGCCCTGCGAGAGGAATAAAGACACTATGACACTATTGAGCGGGTTACCACTTCAGTCGTCTCAAAATTATCGCTGGATAATTGTATTTGCCGGCACATTAGGTCTTCTAGGCGCCCTCGGCCTTGGCAGATTTGCCCTGGGAGTCATGCTCCCTGCAATGGGGAGAGGGTTGGAGTTGTCATACGGGCAGATGGGGTTGCTTTCGGCGGCCAATTTCTGCGGCTACCTTGTGGCTGTACTCGGATGTGGTTTCCTAAACGCAATGCTCGGCGCGAGAAGGCTTATCTTTTATGGGCTAACGCTTATAGGTTGTTCAATGATACTGATCAGCCTGGCGTCTTCACTGTATCAGGTGATTATCCTTTACACGCTCACCGGAATAGGTTCAGCGCTGGCAAACGTCCCAATCATGGGCCTGATCGCGGTCTGGTTTGAACCAGCCATGCGGGGAAGAGCTGCCGGACTTTGCGTGATGGGCAATGGCTTTGGGATACTCATCTCCGGTGAGGCTGTGCCGACTATGAATCAGCTTGGATCGGGATGGGAATTAAGCTGGCTGGTGTTTGGCGGGGTTGTGTTATTTGTCGCCTGCATCTGTCTGATGCTGGTACGTAATCGGCCAACTCATCGAAAAGGCTCTCCTTTGGCCACAGGAACAAAGACTGCTGAAAACGGTAGAAAACCTGGGGCTCTGTACCTTTCAGGCATACTCTATTTTCTCTTTGGATTGACCTATGTAATATACGTAACATTCATCGTAACCTCCCTTATCCAGGATAGAGGTTTCACCGAGCAGGCTGCCGGAAATCTTTGGGCATGGGGAGGCTTTTTGTGCGTACTGTCCGGCCCCCTCTTCGGGTATATTTCAGATCGTATCGGTCGGCGAAATAGCCTTATAATTGTGTACTCCCTGCAGGCAATAGCCTATCTGTTAGCGGCATGGACGGGCTCTGCTGTCTCTGCTTATCTTTCCATCTTCTGTTTTTCTTTAGTAGCCTTCAGCATACCCTCTATTATAGCTGCCTTGGTGGGTGATTTGGCAGGACCGGAAAAGGCAGCAACGTGGTTTGGATTTGTCACCTTTGTATTTGGAATCGGACAAATAGCAGGCCCAGCCAGTGCCGGTATTATCGCAGAGTATACGGGAAGTTTTTCCTTCAGTTTCCTGTTGGCAGCAGGTGGAGTGACACTTGCGGCACTGCTGAGCATGCAGTTACCTTCAAAGAAGGTTCAAGTTGGGAACATATAACAGGAGATCAAGGTAACTATTGAGCAAAACCTCCACTGACCACGGTCAACCCGCACTGCATAAGCCAAAAAGGCAACCTAAGAATAATGTCCTTTTTTAGTTAGCGCCTGTCCACAAATGGCCTTTTCACCTAATTTCGGCGTTGTGCTCAAAATTTTATCCTCGGAATATTAGTTATATGCCTGTGGTAAAATTTACCGCACGCCTTGAACTTAAGCGAAAATCCTCATTTCTGGACAGACACTAGTTAGCATCTCACTCCCTTTTATCAACAAAATTGCGTCTACGACAGCACCTAACCACTTAGCACAAATAGCTAAAAACGAACATCAAGGAATTGGCTGACCATGGGGGTCATGGTCAAGGTGCCCCAATTTTTCATCGAGATAGTCCACAGTGTTAGTATCACTTATATGCTCGAGATGATGGGCTGTTGGGTGCAGTTGTTCTTCAGGTGTGCCTATCGTATCCAAATAGGCCTCCCAGAGGCGATGAGCCCGCAATACCTTGTTGGCCTCCTTCTCACCATCTGCAGTTAAATCGTAGCCACCTGCAGAGCTTGTAATCAATCCATCCTGGATCATGCGCAGAAGTGCTTTTTTGATGCCTTTGCCGCCGCTCTCCACATATTGTCGGATTACTGCCATGGGGGTTGTTTTGCCATGCCTTAATATGGTCGTCAGGATATCTTCAATAACCTGCTGAGGTACAAGGTTGCGCATTCTTCGCCAACGGGCGAGCAAACCATATTTTGGTGCTACTGCTAATACAACAAGAAACTGCAGGGTACAAAACAGCATTATGGCGCCGCCACCTGCCGAATCGAGCCAAACACATAAATAGAGTCCTCCGACCACGCTTGTAACCCCAAACAAGGCGGCCAGCCACATCATACGATCAAGGCGATCACTTAAAAGATAAGCTGTTGCAGCCGGGGTGATCAACAGTCCTACTACCAGAATAACACCGACCATACTGACAGCACTGACAACAACCAGTGATACACAGGTAGTGAGGACATAATCAATCAGCAGGACAGGCAAGCCTATGGATGCGGCCATAACCGGATCAAAGGTTGCCAACTGGAAATGCCTGAAGAACAAAATAAGCAGCGTCAAAACGAACGCCGCAACAAAAGCACTCACCCAAAGGTCACTATCGGCAACCCCCAAAACGTCGCCCATGATAAAATGCATCAGGTCAATATGTATGTAATGGCGGAAGATGGAAACAGCAACAACACCAAGGGCAAAAATCCCGGTATACATGATCCCAATGGCGGTATCTTCTTTTACCCTTGATATCCTGGACACAAAACTGATAAGTGCCACGGTTGCAATAGCCGCAATAAGCGAACCAAGAAGCATCCCCGGCGCATGTGCTTCTGCACCAAATAAGAGTTTCATGACCAAATAGCCACCAGCAACACCGGCTATCATGGCATGGGACAAGGCATCACCAAGAAATGCCATCCGTTTCAGCACCACCAGGCATCCGACAACACCGGCAACTACCGCAACAATCGATCCACCTATCAGCGCTTTCTGAAAATACGTTTCTGCAAGGGGTGCAATGAAAAGATCATACATCAGGCTTCTCCCTTCTTGATAATATCGCTGAAAATGCGCAGCCGCCCTTCATAGACCTTGCTCAAGAGGTCTTCGTTTAAAACCACCGATGGAGTACCATAAGCATACATTCGCTGCTTGATGAGAATAAGTTTATCAAAGTACTCCGCAGCCGTCGAAAGGTCATGATGGACAACAACCAGCGTCTTGCCTGAATTTTTAGCACGTTCGAGCACGTCAAGAATAGCCCTTTCCGTTGCCGCATCAACACCTGCAAAGGGCTCATCAAGGAGAAGGATATCACTTCCCTGGGCAAGCGCACGAGCCATGAAAACTCTCTGCTGCTGCCCCCCTGATAACTCGCCGATTTGCCTTTCGGCAAAATCCTGCATTCGCACCATCTCAAGCGCATTAAATGCCGCTTCATAATCAGCAGCTTTGGGCGAAGTGTACCAGGGAATTTTCTGGTAACGTCCCATCAGGGCAACTTCTTTTACCGTAATCGGAAAATCCCAATCCACGGCTCCCCGCTGGGGTACATAAGCGACTTCACCTTTGGCTTTTTGGGCGCTCTTGCCGTTTATAAGAACCGTTCCAAGATCCGGCTTGACAAAACCGAGAACAGCCTTGATAAATGTGGATTTACCAGCACCATTGGGGCCAATGACGCCAATCAACTGATCACTTTCAATCTTAACACTCACATCGAGCAAAGCAGGCTTGGCCTGATAACTGACGGTCAGATGTTCAACCTCTATTACTGTGGAGCGGTTAGTGGTCATGGCTGCCCTCTTCGTCTGCAGAATGGTTAAAGCTGATAGTACCGGACACCAGTGCTCCCTGATCGGCCCATACGGTCTGATCTACCACAAGGGTACTGTCTTCATACAACTTAACGCGTACGCCGTGCTCCAATGTGTTTTCAGATAAAGGCGGACTGGCACTAACATAGATCTCATTGTGCCCGGATAATACTCCACTCACATCTTCATAGCGAAGAGTCTGCCCTCGTAATACTTCCTGCGTGTGTGTGTCTATGTACATTCCATTGAGCTTTACGGTCAGCGGCGGTACACTGCTATCTGAAGTCGTTAATGCGAAAGGATCCTTTTCTGTAGAAAATGTCGGGGTAACTTCAATCACAAACCGCCCTTCCACCGACAGATCCATCGGTGTCGCTGCTGTGATCTGTTGGCGCCTGGTATCCCGGTCTGCAATATAGCCCCAGAGTCCGCCAACAATAACAACCCAAATAGTAACTACCAGTAGAAATCTCATGATCCCTCTATTTCAGTGCGTTAACCATCAACAGTACGTTTTCTCTCATCATGCCGATGTAGGTCTCGCCGGCTGATCCTTCCGGCCCCATTGAATCGGAATACAGTTCGCCGCCAATCTTCACCCCTGTCTCTTTAGCTATTTCGCGTATCTGTTTGGGGTTGATGGTGGTTTCTACAAAAAGGGCAGGAGCACCAGACTCTTTTATTGATTGAACAACCTTCCGCCTCCGTTCAGGGGTCATGCCACCACCTACTTCCGCACCCGTAGACCAGCCAACCGGTGCAATGGAAAGGAAATTATTATTGGCATTCAGCTTGAATTCAGTGCAAAAATAATTGAACGCATCATGGGTAGTTACAAGAATGCGACGCTGGGTGGGAATTCTATTTATCTGTTGGCGCACCCACGAGTCCAACACGCGAAGCTGTTGCAAAAAGAGGGTGGCGCGTGCCTCGTAATTCTGTTTGCCGTCAGGATCCAATTGGCTGAATCCTTTGACAATGTTATTGACGTAAACGGCTACGTTTTTGGGAGAAAACCACGCATGTGGATCTGCTACCATTTCCCCTTCGCTTGAAATTGCCAGCGGTTTTATACCATCGGTAGTGGTAATGATTGGTTTCCCTGCATCAGTGGCAAGGGTTGACATCCAGTTTTTACCTTCGAGATGTAACCCGTTTTCCAGACAAATATCGGATTCGAGCACCATCTGGACATCATCTGGAGTCGGTTGGTATGTATGCGGATCAGCACCGGGAGCCAGTACACATTTGACGATGAGGCGATCGCCTGCAACTTGCCTTGCAAAATCAGCAATCTGTGTTGTTGAAGCAACAACTATTGGTTTACTTGCGATTGCAACTGCAAATGAGGAGCAGAAAAGACTTACAAAAAACACCAATCCGTAAATGATTCCTTTCATAATTATTCTCTCCCAACGATTTAATATTTTTCCTTTTTTGTAAGGGAACACAGGAAGCAGTATTGGTCAAATCAAAATTTATTATCTTACTTTTCAAGTATCTAAAAAACATACTCTGCAATTTAAAATAATTGCTGTTCAACAGCACAACCGGGGTTCCTGCCTCTATTTGAAAAGCTTTCCCTGATCCAAGTAGGCCACACCGGCAGAATCATACCCTCTATATTCCAGGCGATTAAGCCCCTCTACGATCACCGATAAAACTCTTTTAGGGCCACAATAGCCGAAAATGCCACACATAATATATTTGTTGTTTGAGATTGATAAATATCTGATGATTTACAACGTTGCGAAAAATACCCTTTAGCCCGGATTTCTCATCAATAAAGTTTTTCGCAGGGCAAGGCACAAGCCGCGCAGCTGTAGTAAACTACCGCAAGTGGTTTGTAACGTAGATCCTGTGGAAAAATCTATTGACCCTAAGGGGGAACTTTTTGATTGAAAACGAAAAACAGACTGTTAATTGTGCAAATACTCTTTAAGTAATAATATCAAATAATTGAATTTGTAATCAAAAAGTTCATGAGAAATTCGGCTAATTACCCACTGGTTTGATAACGCTTTGATGTATTATACCTAAAACCAGTAACTGCTTACAGTTACCTCACGGAGTCTTCGCTTCCTATTTAGACAGAGGCGATTTTTTGCAGGAAGTGAAGACTCCGATAGCCAACTATGCGGGAAATCGTAACCGTCCGAAGATGCCAGCTCTTCTATGAATAATCAACGCTGACAGAGTTATTTTACCAGTTTTGCTACCAGCTCATCATAGAAGCTTGCGTCCATAAACTTATCGATGCTCAGATGCTGAGCATTTGGCAACATAGACCGAGTACGATCCGTCAATTCATTTTGGGTAATAACGATGTCGGCATCTTTCAGATCATTAATAGCTGCGTTACTCACCTCAATATCTAAGCCGGCATCATTAATTTTGCCACGTAGTACCGTTGCCCCCATGGCTGAAGAGCCCATGCCTGCATCGCAATCCACAACAATTGATCGAACATTTTCCGACTTTGCTGACGCGAGAGGGGCAGCCTGTCCTTTTGCCTCAGACTTACTTGCCGCAACAGCCGCTGTGGCCGCATCGAGATCATCACTTTCTGAAGCGTCGGTGCGAATAAATACAGCTCCAATGATAAACGAAGTGAGAGCGGATACCGCAATGGAACTTAAGGTTAAGACAATCCCCATTCCTTTGGTGGACATCAGGGTCAACGCAAACACGGAGCCGGGAGATGGAGAACCAACCAGGGCATAACCACGCCACTTAAAGACATTACAAACGACTGGGCCCCTACTTTCAAAGTATTACCTTCACAACATTACCGGACATAAACAGACCTCCTCGTTACGTGGTTAGCGACTTCTCCACAATCAGCCCCAGGCGACAAATTAACCAGTCTCGGGGAATTGGAACAATTCCGCTCAGGAAGTCGTCAAATCTTTGAACTACCCCTTTCATTTGATCCTCTCTTCAGCAAAACTTTACTTTGTAGAACAACCGAAACCAAATGTAAACGATTACAAAAAAAAGCGTCAACATTTTTTGGTGAAATTTTTCACCTTTAGTCTGCAATTATTTTTTTTACATACATACAGACTGTTATGCTACTTTTACTCAAAAATTAAGAAATGATCAGCGTGTAAAAAAACCTAGGTATAAACGTAAACGTTTTCATACAACAAGAAACCTCAAGCAGCTATGGCTACTCTAACAACAAACTTTATTCGTCTTTATCCATGCATATGCACTTTCATTTGCAGCCAATCTGTATTTTTCTGTTAACGATTATTTCACGTTGGTTAATGCATAAAAACAAAATTCGCCCAAACATCTACCGCCCATATATCCATACAAATACAATTGGTTACAGCACACACTTAAGATCAAAGAGTAAAAATTATTTGACGTCAACAATGTAAACGTTTACATTTAATTTGTCGGCCTGATTATGCTCCACCAAAGATCAAAGAGGTTTCAATGGTTAAAATTAAAGATGTTGCTGAGGCAGCCGGTGTCTCAACAGCAACAGTATCAAGGGTTCTTTCCAACAAACCCCACGTTAGGGAAGAAGTCAAAAAACGTGTAATGGCGGTTGTAAAGAAACTGAATTATCAGCCAAACAGGGTAGCCCAAAGCCTGCGCTCTAACACGTCGCGAATCATTGCCCTGATTGTAGCCGATATAGAGAATCCTTTTTTTCAAAGGGTAAGCAGGGCCGTTGACGATGCAGCCCAGGAACTGGGATATAACGTAATACTCTGCAACACAGACGAAGATCCGATTAAGGAAAAGAAGTGCCTTGACCTCCTCCGCGTTGAAAATGTTGCCGGCATTATTCTCTCACCGACCAGAAAAGGGATCGATAATTTTACAGAAACGTATTCCCTTGAGAAACCGATAGTTATGATTGACCGGCATGTTAGCAATTTTGATGTGGATAATGTCCTTATTGATAATGTCTCATCAGCTTATGCCATTGTCAGCCATTTAATTGAGCATGGCTATAAACGTATAGCCGGAGTTTTTGGGGCGGAAAGCACGACTGGACAGGAGCGGCGGCAAGGTTTTTTAAAAGCTCTCAAGGATAACGATATCAAGCCGTCACAAGATCTGATCAAGTATAGTACGCCACGAGAAAATGATGGTTTCAACACAGCTTTGTCTCTTTTGCAGCGAAACGATCGGCCCGATGCAATTTTTACGAGCAATAGCCTTCTTGCATCTGGTACTATTCGCGCAATTCGTGAAAGTAAACTCTCTATTCCAAACGATATAGCCATTGCCAGTTTTGACGATACAAGCTGGGCGCAACTCATTGACCCGGCACTCACCGTCATTGAGCAGCCGACATATGAAATTGGACGCACCGCTGCAGAACTTCTTATCAAAAGAATAAATGACCCTTCAAGGTCGAACAGAGAAGTGGTTCTCAAGACGAAGCTTGTCATCCGTCAATCCTGTGGCTGTTCCAACTAACTGCATATTTCCAGACACTGGATCTGATCCATGATTCGTCATTTTGTGCAGTATGTAGCAGTAAAAGGTAAGCCTAGACTCCGATAGCCTACTATGATTCACTACCAAAAACTTTGAACCTGCCACCGCCTGAACTGGTGAGCAATCCAGGCTAAAGAGTTAGCACGATAAAAGACAGTTGCCGTGATTATCAGAAGCATGATTACCGATAACCTGACTCATGCTGCTAAAGTGCCCCAACAAGCCTTTGTCCGACAAACACCTAAATAAAAAAATCATATTCGCTATGCATAAGAAAAAAATCTTAGGAAATGAATTAATTAAGGAGGTAATTACGATTCGTTTTCACACACTTAATAAAATGCTTAAGCAGTATGAGGAAGGGCAAATGCCAGGAGTTAACGAGGAAGGTGCAACAGGTAAGTATGATAATAAAGGGGCAATTTTCATCCCTGGAGGTTTGATCTATCAGGATGTCGACGAACAATTTATCAGATACGAAAGCTATGGCAAGATTTCAGCAAAAGACTTCAGGTCTGCAATCAGAGATGCCATGCAGAATGATAATGCTACGCTACTTTACCATGATGGCATCGCTTCAGCGATAAATCTAGATGGAGGATTTTTTTCTAAAGCGGCAAGAAGAATTTTTACATACAAGAAAGCCGCATTTCGACGCACAAAAAGAATCAGCAGTGTTTCCACTCTAGAAATAAATTCCAACGATATTATTAAAAGCCATTGCCCTACCTTTATGAACCAGCCATATGGAGCCCGCACAAGAATCAGCACCTGCGCCTCTGTTGGCCTGATTGATCCACCAATGTATTACGCCTACAACAAAACCGAGCTTAATTTTTCAGAGAAACAAGCACATCGTTTTGCGCAAGATCTTGGTAAAATAAGGGAAAAAGTCTTGTCGTCTGAAGGTCTCGTCCTGTTTCCGCCGTACATCATCGTATGCCACGATACTCGTTATAAAAAGAACAACTTTACAGGACTGACAAGAATACTTGGCCTGGGGAGGTATGGAGAGTTTGCGACCTTCACTTTTGAATCTCTTAACAAGGATCTTAAAAATGAAGTGCACAGGAGAAATATCACCGTCCAACCTGAGGAAGCATTCGGGAGCATCGATCAGACACCTGTTCTCGGTATACTTCGTGTATATGAACAGACGAATCCCGGCAAGCGGTCTCTCAAGTATCGGCTCTATATAATTTCCCCTGCTGATGTCGGCATACCACATTTTTCAATTATTGAACCTGATTCCTGATTCTCATCATCGAAATAATCTTTCAGTCGGCTTGTCGAGCCTGGAAAATTAAGAATATTCCAGCAGCAAAGTAGACTACAGCTTGATATAACCAATGGTAATCTTCAAGTTTGAGGGTTGTACCATACTATCTCGCATTTTGCCGAACATAGGAGCTTTCTGTATTTTATACAAAAGGGGTGTTGTACAATTCTGTATAAATACTTGTGTGCCTTCCTGGTAGATTACAGGGAGATGAAAATACCGGCTCAAATTTTTAAACAACCGGGTTTCGTTTTTTAACTTTTTACGAGCCCATCAAATATATGCCTGTGGTTATTTTTTCACACAGGTGAGCTCCTGTTTAACAGCCAAACTGCGTATTCCACTGAATCCGGCCACCCATTCCAGTCGAAACCGGCCAGTCAGTCCACGTGATTCCGGCCACCTATTCCAGTGAAACTGGCCAGGTGGTCGGAGCGAAGCGACGCTGTTATTTTTTCA
>NZ_JAFFQD010000005.1 GCF_016918565.1 Desulfogranum marinum | reverse complement strand
AGTTTTTCTTTCATTGTTCGCCTTAATCCATCGAACCAACTCCAGTAAATCTTCTATATTTATTATCGCAGATGCTGTCTCCTTCGTCAAATTAAAGTTTATATGTGTTTTGATGATGGGATATCGAGGTCTTCTTTAAAATGATGAAGCACTACCTGAACCTTGAACGAGAAACTCAGCTTCGGGATTTTGACGGCATCATAGGTCATATCACCATAGCCATGTCCCGGTATATATTTCTGTCGTATGAGCAACGCTGTCATGATGATCCGAAAACTTTGGGTTCACTCTTCTTTGCCTGCTGCGGGGAGATGAAAGACCTCGACCTAGTTGAGGCCATGCAGCGTATACTCACGCTTGCCATGGAAAAAGTACGCGATGCAGGCGTGATAGCAGAAGATATTGTACTTTTGATGGTTGATACAATCATGAGCACTGCAGTAGAGTTGATTGAAAGCAGTCGACGTGTAGCCGGTATAAATCACAATATTTTAACAACTTAAGATAACTCAGAAACTTGAGAACATAACATACAAAAATTATGTGTAATTTGTTAAGTTGACACAATGTTCATGAGAAATTCGGGCTAACCCGGATTTCGGGCTAACGGTTGACCATTACTACTGCCTGCTCCATGGAGATCTTATATGACTTCTGAGATGAAAAAATTTGCCCACTGGAATTTTTCCCTGGAAAAAGATAATTACTGCTGGCTGACCATTGATGTCGCGGAAAAATCCACCAATGTGCTGACCCGAGAAGTTCTGGACGAGCTACGGGAAATCATCCCGGTTATAGAACAGCAAAAACCACAGGCACTGCTCTTCCAATCCAGCAAGGCAAACGGCTTTATTGCAGGAGCAGACATCAGCAGCTTCACCACCATAACCAGCCAGGAAGAGGCACTCCATCTCATACGGCAAGGCCAGGATATTTTCACCATGATTGAAAACCTTCCCTTTGCCACCATCAGCCTTATCAACGGCTTTTGCCTTGGTGGGGGACTGGAACTGGCCCTTGCCTGTGATTATCGCATTGCCGTTGATGAGCCGAAAACAAAAATCGGCTTACCGGAAGTCAAGCTCGGGATTCACCCTGGTTTTGGCGGCACGGTTCGCCTTATACAGCTCATTGGCGCACCCGCCGCCCTGCCACTTCTCTTGAGCGGCAAGATTCTCGCTGCACGGCAAGCTGCCAAGCTTGGAATCGTTACCCATGCGGTTCCCCCACGCCTGCTCCGTTCTGCTGCCCGAAAAACACTCGCAAAAGGACAAAAACATACGCGCAAGATTCTGCCGAAACTCGCAGACGCCGCTCTCGCCCGCCCGCTGGTAGCAGCACTTGCCAGAAAAAAACTCAAGCAAAAAGTTAACCAAACCCACTACCCTGCCCCCTTTGCACTGCTTGATTTGTGGGAGAAGTATGGCGGATCTCCAACTACAATGATGGAGCAGGAAGCCCAGTCAGTTTCGAAACTGATACGTACACCTACAGCTCAAAACCTGATACGAGTTTTTCAGCTGCAGGAAAAATTGAAAGCCCTTCCCGCAGACACGACCTTTGCGCCTCGCCATGTCCATGTCATAGGTGCAGGGGTCATGGGTGGTGACATTGCGGCATGGTGTGCCCTGCAAGGGTTTACAGTCTCCATCCAGGACAACAGTCATACTATCCTGGCAAAAACCGTACAACGGGCAGCCGCCCTGTTTCAACAAAAACTCAGGGCTCCACATCTGGTCAAAGCGGTTCTTGACCGCTTCATACCGGATATCAATGGCGCCTGCATCCCTAAAGCGGATGTGATCATTGAGGCAATTTTTGAGGATGTCAATGCCAAAAAAGAGCTCTTTGTTGCCCTTGAACCGCAAATACGCCCCGATACACTGCTCGCGACCAACACCTCCTCAATCCCTTTGGAAACTTTGGCAGCAGATCTAAACAATCCAGAAAGACTGGTCGGCCTCCATTTTTTCAACCCGGTTGCGAAAATGATGCTCGTGGAAGTCGTCAGCACCTCCTATGTCGAGGAGACTGATGTGCTCAAGGCTGTTTCCTTTACCAAAAAAATCGGCAAACTTCCCCTGCCGGTACACAGCAGCCCAGGCTTTTTAATTAACCGAATCCTGATGCCCTACCTGCATGAAGCGGCACTGCTTGAGGCTGAAGGAGTGCCGCCCCTGGCCATTGACCAGGCTGCCGAGCAGTTCGGCATGCCGGTCGGGCCCATAGAGTTGATGGACTTGGTCGGCCTGGATATCTGCCAGTCGGTAGCGGAATTCATGACCGTTGACCCGACCATGAAGATGCCGGAAAATCTACAAAAACTACTTGATCAAGGACGGCTGGGGAAAAAAAGCGGTGCGGGGTATTACACCTACAAAAGAGGCAAACCAGACAAGCCCTCCATTGATAAAAAAACGTCACTACCCGGCGATATTGCAGACCGACTGATTCTACGACTGGTCAATGAAAGTGTCGCCTGTCTTCGCGAAAAAGTGGTGGCGGATGGAGACCTTTTGGATGCCGGAATGATTTTTGGGACCGGGTTTGCGCCTTTTCGTGGAGGCGTCGTTCACTACATGCATGACCAGTCTCCAGCAGCACTGTTGAGTAAAATGCAGCAACTGGCCACCCAGTATGGCGGGCGTTTTACTCCTGATAAAGGTTGGCAAACAATATAAGCTCTTTGCAAGAAAAACATGTCACCTTCGACACATGAGAAGAGGATTATCTATGCAGCGAACCACAGATTACATAGCTCCTGATCATGTGCATACTCTGCACGGTCTTTTTCTAGAACGTATTTCCCGTAGCCCACAGGCAACCGCCTACCGATACTTCAACAAAACAAATGAAACATGGGAGGATATAGCCTGGCAGGCAATGGGTGAGCGAGTCGCCACCTGGAAGGCAGCCTTAGCCAAAGAACAACTTGCAGCAGGTGATAGAGTTGCTCTGATGTTACCCAATAGTCCCGAATGGGTATGTTTTGATATGGCAGCCCTCCTGTTAGGGCTTGTTGTGGTCCCCTTATTTGCCAATGACCGACCGGAAAATATAGCCTACATCCTTGAAGAAACAGACACCAAAGTCTTGCTTTGTCCAGGTCTTTCTTACTGGAACGATCTTGAGCCTGTGCTCAACAGGCTTAAAAATATTCAGCGCATTGTTACGCTGGATTTCTGTAAGGTACAGGATGAAGATCTCCGCATAAAGTGCAGCAGCGAATGGCTTGCCTGTGAACCAGTGGCACTTGACACCGAGTTCAGCAATGGAGACGATGTAGCATCCATTGTCTTTACCTCCGGTACTACCGGTCCACCCAAGGGAGTCATGCTCAGCCACCGCAATATACTGGAGAACAGTTATGCAGGGCTGCAGACTATTCCCATTTATGCAGATGACCTTTTTCTCTCTTTTTTACCGATGTCTCATATGTTGGAACGAACAGTGGGCTATTACCTGCCTATCATGGCAGGTGCTACCGTGGCTTTTGTCCGCTCTCTTCCGCAGCTGCGAGAAGATCTCCAGCACCTGCAGCCAACGGCCCTTATTGCAGTGCCCCGTGTATTTGAAAAAATTCATGCTGGTATAAAAAACTCGTTGGCAAAAAAAAGCAGCCTCGCACAACGATTATTTACTCTGGCGGTAAACACAGGCTGGCACCGTTTTGAGTGGGAACAAAAAAGGGCTTCCTGGTCACCTCTTCTCCTGCTGCACCCTTTACTTGATAAAATCATTGCAGCCAAGGTAAGGCAACAACTTGGTGGTAAGCTGCGTATCATTATCAGCGGAGGCGCTGCCCTTTCCCCGGAAATAGCAAAACTTTTTCTCGGACTGGGGCTTCCCCTCTGCCAGGGATACGGCCTGACAGAAACCAGCCCGGTTGTCAGCGTCAACAGGATGGAAGACAACCGACCTTCCGGCGTAGGCCCTCCTTTGCCGGGGATTGAAGTAAAAACAGGCAAAAACAATGAACTTTTGGTGCGCGGCAGTTGCGTAATGGGCGGATACTGGAAAGATTCCGCAGCCACAGCCCAGACCATGACAGCCGACGGCTGGCTGCGTACCGGTGATCAGGTTGTGATCAAAGACAAGCATATACAAATCATCGGCAGGCTCAAAGAGATCATCGTCCTCAGTAACAGTGAGAAAGTCGCCCCTGTGGACCTTGAAATGGCCATCACCCTGGACCCTCTTTTTGAGCAGGTTATGGTCGTCGGTGAGGGGAGACCTTTTCTCACCATGGTTGCCGTACTTGATCCCAAAGCATGGGCAGAACTCCGAGCCACGCTCCATCTACCCGACAGTGAGGATTCGCTCCACTCGAACATACTGCAACAGGAAGTACTGGCAAGGGTTGATAAATGCCTCCACTCCTTCCCCGGATTTGCCTGGATAAAACAGGCCGTGCTCACACTGGAGCCATGGACGGTTGAGAACGAACTCCTTACTCCTACTCTGAAAATAAAACGGGAAAAGATTGCCACCCTGATGCAAAAGGAAATTGAAAGGATGTATGCTTAAGTGTATGTTTAAAAATGTTTTTTTCGATCGAAACCTGCTGAGCCCAGACTCCTGGATAGGTGAGCAACAAAAAAGACTCCGAGTAGTTAGCCCGGATTTTTCATCAATAAAGTTTTTCGCAGGGCAA
This sequence comes from Desulfogranum marinum, assembly GCF_016918565.1. GTDB lineage: Bacteria > Desulfobacterota > Desulfobulbia > Desulfobulbales > Desulfobulbaceae > Desulfogranum > Desulfogranum marinum. The sequence continues at coordinate 144,072 of NZ_JAFFQD010000005.1, read as the reverse complement.
GGCACAAGCCACGCAGCTGTAGTAAACTACCGCAAGTGGTTTGTAACGTAGATCCTGCGGAAAAATCTATTGACCCGAAGGGGGAACTTTTTGATTTAAAACAAAAAACAAACTGCTAATTGCACAATTACTCTTTAATATATAATATCAATTAGTTGAGTTTCAAATCAAAAAGTTCATGAGAAATCCGGGTTGGGCGAAATCGTACTTGTTCAAGGTACCTTTAAGTGCTGGGGAATCATACGTGCACAGGATAAGCAAAGCAGTAATCCGTGATGATGCTGCAGATAAATCTTCGGGTAAGGCAAAATACCTCTCCGATCTGCGCTTGCCGGGTATGCTGTACCTGGTGGTCAAACCTGCGGACATCCAGCATGCTCGCGTTCTCAACATCTATATTCCCAAACTGCCTGAAAACTATACAGTCATTACCGGCAAAGACTTCAAAGGACAAAACCGGGCGACTATCATAGCTGAGGACTGGCCTTTTTTTGCTGAAGACGAAGTTCTTTACTATGGTCAACCTCTGCTTGCAGTGGCCGGACCCGAGCTTGATATCTGTGAAGAACTCTGTTCGAAAATCACGGCTGAATATGAAGGTTTGCCTGCGGTATCAACAATCGAGGAAGCCCAGGAATTTTTCAATGACTTTCATATTGTTAAGGGAGAGCCTGAACAGGCGTTTAAAAATGCGGCTCTGACATTCGACAACGCCTACCGTACCGGTATGCAGGAGCAGGCTTACATGGAACCGCAGGCAATGATCGCTGATTTCCAAAACGGCATGTTGACGGTTCAAGGATCGATGCAGTGCCCGTATTACGTGAAGAATTCGCTGATGAATGCATTGGCTCTTAACGCGGACAAGGTACGGGTGATTCAGACAGTAACGGGTGGTGCATTTGGCGGCAAAGAAGATTTTCCCTCGATCCTTGCCGGTCAGGCAGCTGCTGCCGCAATAAAAACAGGACGCCCTGTCAAAGTAGTTCTCGACAGACGGCTCGACATGCAGCTTACCCCCAAAAGACACCCATCACTTATCCAAATACGGACGGCTGTCGACCAGGAAGGCCAGATCACCGCAATGGATATCGATTGCAGAATAGATGCCGGTGCCTATCAAACCCTCTCTGCAGTTGTTCTTGAGCGTGCCATATTCATATGCACCGGGGCGTATAATATTAAAAATGTGCATGTCCGCGGCCGCACAATGAAAACAAATCATATCCCTTCAGGGGCGTTCCGCGGTTTTGGTGGCCCCCAGGCACATTTCGCTGCGGATATGAACATGCATTTTCTTGCACATACGCTTGGTATTCCGCCCCTGGAATTAAAGAAAAAGTACCTCTACCGGCAAGGGGACCATTCCGTAACCAACGGAACGTTCCGTGACCAAATTAAATTTAATGAAATGATCGAAAAGATAGAGGAAGCGTCCGAGTACAGCAGCAAATGGGAGGAGTACAACCGCAAAGCAGGATCACGTCCCTATAAGGGCGTCGGAATATCCTTTGCGGCCCACGGTGGTGCATTCACCGGCAGTGGTGAACAGGACATTATTAAAAGTCTTGTCCGACTATCGGCTGAAAGCGCAGCGTCAGATGAATATATTGTCCGTGTTCTCGTTTCAAATGTTGAAATGGGCCAGGGAGCCTCAACAACACTGAGAAAGATCGTAGCCGAAGCCATGCACCTTCCGCTTGAACGCATTATTTTCAACCAATCAGATACAAGCGAGGTACCCGATTCAGGGCCGACAGTCGCCTCGCGAACCATCATGATAGTCGGCAAATTACTCCATGATGCAGCCAAAGATCTTCTCCAAAAAATCGACTCAGGTCCTCTTCCGACAAAAGAAAAACCGATTGAGACGGGAAAAAGATATGTTCACCCTCAGGAATTTGAATGGGATGAATCCACTTTTACCGGCGATGCCTATCCCGGTTACTCCTGGTCAGTCAATGTAGTGGAGGTGGAAGTTGACCCGCTCACCTATGTCACCAAAGTAATCGGGTCCTGGGCTGTGTACGATGTCGGCACCCCGATAGATATACAAATTGTAAAAGGCCAGATGCAGGGAGGCACTGCCCAGAGTCTCGGCTATGCTTATCTGGAAAAGATGGAGATGAGCAACGGCAGGCCCGCACAATTATCCTTTACTGATTATACTATTCCAACCACCCTTGATTTCCCTGATCTACAATGCCGGTTCATCGATAATCCTTATCGCCTTGGCCCCTACGGTGCAAAAGCAGCAGGTGAGCTGCCCAACATAGGTCCTGCAGCGGCATTTGCGGCAGCAGTCTCGCAGGCCACTGGGACAATCATTACTGCAATCCCCGTCACCCCTGAAAAGCTGGAGGCAGAACTTCGATGAGCCCTCCTTTTACAGTCGATTTTGAGATTGACGGCCGCAGCGTCTCGCTTGAAACACGCCCGGATCGACGACTACTTGATCTGATACGTGAGGATGTGGGCATTACCGGTGTTCGAGAGGGTTGCGGTGGAGGGGAATGCGGCGCCTGCAGCGTATTGCTGGACGGTAGACTGATCAATTCGTGTTGCATGCCTGCAGTACAAATGAAGGGTTGCAACATTACAACCATTGACGGATTTGCAAAGACAGAAGAATTCACCCTCATTGCAGACGCTTTTGCCGAGGCCGGTGCTGTTCAGTGTGGATTTTGCACCCCAGGCTTCATCATGGCCACGGCTGCGCTGCTCAGTCACAATCCGAGACCTACCGATGAAGATATCCGAACAGGATTATCCGGCATTCTTTGCCGATGTACCGGCTATACAATGGTCATCGAAGCGGTAAAAATCGCTGTAGAGAAGCTTGCTGCAGCAGACCTACAATTCAACCAGCAAACGCCCACAAGTAAGACCATGAAGGCGACGAGCCTGAGCCCTCAAACCATTGCAGACGCGATCAGGCTGCTCAATCAGGGTTATCGGCCGGTGGCAGGCGGAACGGACCTTATCGTGCGCCGCCACGCTCTATTAAAATCCGAGCCGAAAAATGCAGGTACAGGCAACCTTTTCAGCTGCAGGCAAATAGTAGAGACGAACCGCATGTACCAAGAGAATGGCCGCCTCAACATTGGCAGCAGCGTGAGCCTTACCGATATAATTGGATTTCCCGGATGCCCCCCACTGCTGCGTAAAGCTCTATCATCTATAGGGTCCCCAGGTATCAGAAACGCGGCGACTTTGGCCGGTAACATCTGCAATGCCGGCCCTGCAGCAGATTCATTGCCTGTTTTATACCTGCTCAATGCAAAAATACACACATCCGGTGGTTCAGGAACCAGAGATATTTCGATTGAGGATTTCATTACCGGTCCGGGCAGGACACTCTTACAACCAGATGAACTTGTTCTATCAATCTGCTTTAAGATACCGGATGAAGCCGCAGGCGAGCATGGGTGGATATTCAAAAAGGTAGGCACAAGGGCGGCTAACGCGCTTTCAAAGCTCAGTGTTGCGGCACTATGGAAAAATGCAAACAATACATTAACCGATTTCAGACTTGCTATCGGAGCCTGCGCACCGACCGTCATTCGAAGTTTTGAGGCAGAACAGCTGATAATCGGCTCCACAACCAGAGAACTCGAACAGCACTTACCTCAATATCTTGCAGTCTATGGCAAATTAATCAGGCCGATAGATGACCAGCGCAGTACTGCTGCATACAGAAAAAATACGGCGCTAAAACTCATTGAACATATCATTAAGACTGCAGGAAATATTCACAGAAATGAAAATAAGAAGTGGTGAGTTATAGCATACTGTTGCAGCATGGATAGCAGTAACCCTCCAGCCATTTGCGGCACCCTAGATTTTGTGCCCTACAACCCACAGGTCTCATTGGGCTTCAGCTCCCTCAATAAACAGTCGAACTCGCTGAAAAACTTTTTCCACTCCTGCCCCCTGAACAATAACGTGCCGATCGGAGTTCATTAACACGTATTCTTTTTGCACACTTGCCAGACGGTCAAAAAGCTTTCGTGAACCTTTTCTCCTGACCACCGGATCATGGTCTGCATGGATAATCAATGACGGCATGGTAACCTTTGCAAACCTCTTTTCCAGATCATCCAACAGGTTACCAACCTGTTTAATCCCCTGAACAGGATTGCGATCGTAATTTATATGCGGGCTCTCTGCGGCAAATTTCAAGAACTGCTCATCAGGGTGCTCCCCTTTTATTTTTTGTACCATTTTATTCCAGGTATCACTGGCAGGCATAAATGTAGAGCTATAATCTCTTAATTGCATCGGAGGACAGATCGCAAACACACCTGCTATGTCAGGTACACGTGATGCCAGATGCAAAGCAAGGTTGCCGCCAACCGAAACCCCACCGACAACAACCCTACGGCAGGTATTACTGAGCAGTGCGTATCCAGCATCAACCTCATTAATCCACTCCTGGTAACTGCGACCGGCAAGATCGGCAGCGCAGGTGCCATGCCCAGGCAATCGTGGAGCATACACCCAATATCCTTTTTTATGCAGATACCCGGCAAATTCCTTCACCTCTAAAGGGGTTGCCAGATAACTGTGGACAAGTAAAATTCCTGTGCGTTTTTGTATACTCGAGTAAAAAATCGGTTTGCCCGAGCCCTTTTGTATGCCAGACATGCTGCACCATTGCTCGACTGCACTGTGGTACTGCTGGTTTGCCTTTTTCAACAGGTAGCGAATAAGAAAAAGCTTCAGTAAAAAATCCGGCTGCCACGCGAGAGAATACAAAAATTTCTGCAACGCTTTTAATGGCTCTACTTCATTGGCAATAACTTCAACCGGGTTGTCAATCCTTCCCCGATGAAAGCTCACCGGAGCTGACAGCTTTGACCGATCACGAACGAGTGTTTCTCCCTCTTTTTTCACGATCCCTTTATCAATAGCAAGCTGGAGAAAATTTTCAAATTTCCGATACCGATCATCTACAACCAAATGACTCTGGTCCTCCTGCATTGACTTATGCAAAAAAAGGTGCTGGTATTCACGTTCCTGAAGCAGGGAGGCAGCATAAAAAACACGCCGCTGCAAATCCTTTTTCTGTATTTTTTCGTAGGGGTACATACGGAGAAAGGAGGCAAAAAGGTGTTCATGATTGACCGTTGTCATGGAATAAATAGCACGCATGTACTGCTGCATGATCCGGCGTCCGGATCCCTGAATAACAGTCTTAAAAAATGGATCACCAACAAAGCTGTTAAAATCAGATTGCAGCAGCTCTTCATCACTCACCAGATGAGCAAGCTGTGCTCCAATATCAATCGGCTTCCCAAAACGGATATCAACATCAACCCCTGCAAGCAGCATGGTTCCCTCGGTCATGATTTCTTCGAGAACCCTTTCAGAAACCCCTTTGACCAATTTTTCAGTGAGGCTGGAGGCGACATTTTCATGGGCCCGTAAGGGATAGTAGGTAAGATTGACAGGTACAATAGTTGGGGCGGCGTTGCCCATCTCCTCTACTGACCCAAGCCCGAGATACTCCAACGAACAATTCGCCTGAGAGCTTCTTTTCTTGGAGTGGAGTAACAGGTACCTTCTAAACAGCTCGGCCCGCAGGGCCAAAGTTGCCGCGCCTGTATGCGGCTCATGCATACCTTTGGGGTCCGTTACCATGTACTTTCCACCATGCATGATCTTTTTGGTTTTAATCATGCTGCCCTCAGGGAAAATAATCCAGTTGGCTTCACCTGTAAGCAGGGTTTTGATGACAAGTTCGTCACGCTGAGGATCCCGGGTGGAAACAGCGCCTACCAACTCAAGAAAACGGCCAAACCCTCCTTGAAAAAGTTTGGCATTTGCAAGTGACCAAACTGGAATTCCAGTCAGGTTGAAAATATGATAGGGGAGGAAAAACGTCTCGATCCGGGTGAAATGATTAACAACAAAAATAGCGGCATTACCAGGAACATGCTCCCGACCATGGATGACAATATTCGCCCTTGAGAGACGGGAAAGCGTTTTGATGGCCATCCCTGTAGTAAGATACGCTGAACGATTCATCCATTGCTCCGCTGAGGGCCACACCTAACCCGAATTTCTCATGAGTTTTTTGATTTTCGACTTAAATTTTTGATATTTATAGAAAATACAGTAGCGCTAAAAAAAACAGACTGTTTTTTCGTCGATAATCAAAAAAACTCACCCTCCGGGTCAGCGAATTTTTCCGCAGAATCTTTGTTGCAGGCCATTTGCGGTAGCTTGCTATCTGAGTCTACGCTTACTTGCTGCGTGTCCTGCGCCTCGATCTGCGAAAAACCTCACTGCTGAGAAATCCGAGCTAACATTCTGGTAATACTTACAATATAGGTTCATAGACCTTATTGATCAAGGGGACACAGGGATGTTTGAAAGCGATATGGCCACGGTCAGCAGCCAAGAACCACGGGAACAGTGAATCTGTTCCCATGGGTTTGCATACAACTTAAAAAGGGTCAGTATTGGTTGCTGCTGATTGCTGTTTTGCTTTCTCATCAGCCGCGAGCTGCTGAGCGGCTGCAGCTCCTGCCGCCTCACGTACCTGCTCCTCTGTAAGCGTATGCTCTTCCGCCTGGGGAACTTCCACAATAACCTTGCGATGGGCATAATGAATCCCCTTGGCCGCAAGGGCCTCGCTGATACGACGATAGGCATCGCGGCGAATAAGAAACTGACGACCGGGTTTAGCTGTGAACTTGACCCTGATCACCATCACCGAGTTGGTAATTTCATACACTCCCTGCGATTTCACCGGCAAAATAAAATCAGGCCCAAGTTCTTCATCCTGGAGCATTGCCTGGCCAACCTTTTTGATTGTCTTCCTCACCACCTCCACATCGGTATCGTACGGGAACTCAAGGTTAAACTTTACAACTATCCCGCCCCGCATAAAGTTGGTAATCGAGCCAAGCTCGCTATGGGGTACAATCTGCAGCATACCGCGATGATGGCGCAGCATCACATTACGCAGGGTAATATTTTCAACCGCTCCTTTAACCGATCCGGCCTGGATATATTCCCCAACGCGAAAGGCATCGTCCAGCAAATAGAACACGCCTGAGAGCACATCAGCAACCAGCTTCTGGGCGCCAAACCCCACAGCAAGGCCGACAACACCAGCACCGGCAAGTAGAGGGGCAATATCAACCCCTATGGATGAAAGCACGATTAAGGCGACCATCACCAGCAAGGTAATGGCAATAAATTTACGAATCATCGGCAGCAGGGTATAACTTCTTCCCAGTTGTTTAGCGCTGCCGAACTCACCACCGTCATCAACGGCCTCCTCTTCTTCCTCAGGCATTGATTCAGCGATCTTACGTTCGATAATTTTAGAAATAATACGCCAGATAAAAAGGGCAAGGGTCAAGGTTATGAGAATATCAAAGGCTGCCTGGACAATATTAACGGCAAAGGGGAACTCAAAGCCCCACAAGGTCATGACCCAAACAAAAAGAACGAGCACCAGAAAGGCACGAAAAGCTCTCAGCATGATCTGCTTTATTTTTCTTTCTTTCTGTTCAGGGCTCAGGTATGCATCACCCAAAGTTGCTATTTTCTGCTCATCCGGCTCTCCTTCCCGCTTAATCCCAAGAGTTGTAACAATATTACCAACTAACCAAAGCCCAATACGATCAAGAATAAGGTAAAGCGGCACAATCAGCAAACTGATTATCAACGCCCCGTTATCCTTACCGGTATTGGTTATCAGGGTGTTAATCCAAATGGACCAAATCCCAAAAAGATAGAGCAAGGCAAATACATGCCACATAGAAGCAAACTGCCGCATTGCCCAAGAGCTGGCGGCTTGCTTCTCTTCCCCGCCAATAATCGCTGTTGCCACATGCTGTCTGTTCCACACGATCTTGATGGCAATAAAAAGCAGCAACAGTGTTCCCAATACAGCTCCCAACGCATGCGTTGGTCCCTTGCTCATCCCGAGGTCCCCTAAATAGGTGAGCACCATCATAGCCGTCATCGTGTACCAGATAAAAACCTGAGACCCGCCATACACTCTCCTCGCAAGACCATCATCGAGAGGCAGCAGGCGCAGCGCAGAAGCATTTGGGCTACAAAAAAGTCGGGCAAGCAAGGAGAAAACGCGCCCTCCGAAAAGAATTCCCAGCACAGCCATGAAGGCCCCTCTTACCGGTTGCTGGTCTATATCAAGGAGAAAGAAAAAAAACAGGGAAGCGACCACAAAAATTGTGAGATAGACAATGGCTGGTAAAAGTGCAACGCAAGCCCCCCACAGTCGGGCGACCCCTTCATCTTCTTCTCCCACCGGAGGCGGTGCTTGGAGAAAGGTTTCACCTGTCATTCGCCGAAAAAACCACTCTACGCCCAAGCCCAGCCCAAGGGAGAGAGCTATTAGAAATAGATTGAGAAATAATCTGCCAAAATGGCCGTCACCAATCTGCATCAGGGCGCGGCCCGCTTCTCCAGGTATTTGTAGGAAAAACGGCAAAAGACGCACCCCACCTGCCCCGCTTTGATCGTCATTTGTATCAATAGCATGAAGCCACTCTTGTAGAGATGCTACTAAACCGCTTTTCGATTCAGGCACAGCCGTTGCTTCGGCGGCAGTTTTGCCCAGTTCTTCTATGAGTAATTTACGGATCTCACTGTCGCTCAGCCTGGCAAGTACAGCATCTATTTCTTGAGGGTTTGTGGCAGCACTGATGGCTTCCTCAGCGGCCGGATCAGGTTCTTCACCAGATGCAAAGGTCGAAGGGCCTCCTGCTAACAACACTAAAACAAGAAGAATTGTCCCCACCAACCTGAAACCGAAAATCGTTCTCATTCCTGTCTCCTGTTTTGTCATTATTGTTGGGTAAAGTTATTTTGTCATTTCATCGGTCACAAGAACTGTCTGTGCCTTCAAGAGCGCTTGCCTGGACTGATAAGAAATGCGAGCTAGCGGGTGGGTATACCCAACATCGTCATTAATCAAACACAGCTCCTTTCTAAAACCGACAAAGCAGCTACCTGTTAAGATGCACTACCCCCGGCATCACTTTTTTTGGCTGATCGCAATCTTGGCAGACAAATCAATGCTACCAGCGCCAGTACTACAATCATATACCAGGGAAACCAGCCCATGGAAATTTTAAAGGCCTCATTTTCAACCAGTTGTGTTGTCCACCCAGGATGCTGACTGCCTTGCAGTTCTCGCAATTGCTGGATCAACACTGCATAAAAAATACCGATCAGTCCGTATGCCGCATTGAAGGCCAGGCCTTTAAAACTGAGCACTGTTGCCCGCTGCTCGGAGGCTGCAAGTTCATTAAGATAATAGCTGGTAAAAAAAGAGGTCATCATCATCCCTATAAAGACAAACATCATCGGAATGAAACCGTAATAGGGAATAAATAACGGCAGAATAAACAAAGTGGCCAATGCCAGCAGAGTGAGCACAACCAGGTTTTTGGCAAGCGAGAAACGTTCAGTCATGCCCCTTGCTATTCTGGGAACCAATAAACCTAAAACAGCCACACCTGACCCCAACAGACCAAAGCTGGCTTCCGGCAGGTTGATCAAACGATAATACTGGCTGGTCATGGTAACAATCATGCGCAGGGTATGGTCAAAGGTCATGGCAAAAAGGATAATAGCCAGCGCCAAAGGAGTGCGTATGATCCAGCTGCCGGCAGCCATGGTCTGGCGGGTCATCTCCATAACACTTAACTGCGCCGATTCCTCCTGCTCTTGCTTGAAAACTACTTGCGGATCGCGCATACGCATGGTTGTCATCCACGCTACAATAGCGAGCAGCAGAGTCAGATAAAGAGGAAAACGCATGGTTACCTGCAGGGAAAGCATACCTGTATAGCCAAACAGGTGAAGAAAACGATTAACCATACCGGGATCGTAAACCACGGCACCGATGGTCATGGCAAAGATATAACCGAAATTTTGGCAACGCATCTGCAAATCGAGCACCCTGGACCACTCTTCCCGAATGCCCGCCTCAACCAGTGTATCATAGGCCATCGCCTCATCAGCACCGCTGGCCATTGCTTCAGCCAAACCGCTTAATATCCTGTTCACCAAAAACGCTGAAAATATAAGGGTACCGTTTCCAAGTGGCACAAAGGCTATCACGGCCAACTCAGTAATCATTAAAAGAGTCGTTCCTACCAGCAAACGCTTTCTACCGATCAGATCCGCTACCACCCCCAGGGGAACCTCGGCCAAAACAATGGTAAATGCCCAAACGGTATTCAGCAGGGCAAACTGTTCCAGAGTCAAGCCGTAATCAAGAAAAAGAATGGTAAATACAGGATAGTAAAATCTGGCATTAAAAAGCACCCGAAACAGAAGGAAAAGCTTTATATTGAGCAGGCTGAACGGCGAGATGGTAGTCTTGGTCGTACTCATATTTTTTTAAAATTTTCGGTTTATTCTTGAAGATGGTGAACAATACACATTTCAACCGGGATAACCAGATAAAAAAGGCATTCAGCAAACTAAATGATTATATTGGACTATTTGCCCTAGCTTCTATATACTGGTTGCTACAGATGTTTTTTTGTATGCATTGTTCGAATTGAATACCAGATAACCTTTGTGAGGGCATGCAACCATGCAAAATAATGGAGGAGAGAGGTGAATCTTCCAAGCCAGGCCGCTGCCACTGATCCAATGGATCAGTGGCGTTTTAACAAAACAGGTTAACCACTTTGCGCATCAATTTTCGCGGCCCGTTCCGTGCAAAACACATCACATTTCTCACCATATTTGTGATCTTGTTATTCTTTTTGTTTACCACAGGCTTCTACGCGTATTTCCCCCTCTTTCACCCCACTAATGACAGCCAAAAACAAACTCTCCAATCGCTTGCGCTGGTGCTGCAGCGGCAAATTGTGTCCTCAGCAGATAGAGCAAGACGTAACCATCTGAGAACTACAGCGGAAAACCAACTTGATGCCCTGCAGACACTGCAGGATAAATTTCGAGCAGGTGCTCTTTCTCTTGATGAAGCGCAATGGCTTGCAGGCAGCATCATCACAGGTCGGCAAGGGGGTAAATCCTCCTATAATTTTGCCATTGATGCGCAGAGTACGATCAGAGCCCACCCCCAAAGTGCCATGATAGGAAGAACCTATCATGGCAAAAAATCAAATCAACAACAGGAAATCCCCCGGCAGGGCTTTTACACTTTCACCACCCACGATAAGATAAATCAATCAACTGCTGTTTCCAAGCTTGGTTACGTTACCTTTTTTAAACCATGGGGCTGGCAGATAATTACCAGTATTGCAGTTGACGAGGCTGTAGCATTCATCAACATTGAGGACATTCAAGCCGCAATCGCCCAGACTCCCTCTTGGGCCGAGCATGAGATTGTCCTTTTTTTCAAGATGGTCATATATGGCACTCAAAATCGGTGAAGGAAAATCTCTCTGCTGAAATAGCGGAAGAATTTGCAACGCTTGCTGAAAAAGTATGGGGAGAAAAAAATGGGTTTCACAGCTACAGCTGGATTCCGAGCAACAGTAGCAACCCCGCGGACAAAAATATAGCATTCAGAGAAATTCCTGAACTCAGGCTCATTGCCGGGATTACAGCTCCACATACCCGGCCTGATATGGTTATTGTCTTCTCCCCGCAAAAACTACTGCCGGCGTTTGCAGCAGCCTTCCTGCTCGCTCTGCTTCTCGCATTTTTCGCCACCAAAATTCTGGTTCGACCACTCATCCAGTTTGTTCAACACACAGCACAAAATATCAGCACCTTTGAACCCCTTCACCTGAGCCGCCGGACATACAAGGAACTGGCGCAGATAGGCAGCACCTTCAATATACTGATCGAACAACTGCATCAAACGAAAGAACAACTCAACGCTGAACAACAAACCAGCGAAGCTGTCCATGATCAACTCAAAAGCGAAATCCTCACCCGCGAACAAACCCACGAAAAATTGCTCTCAGAGATAGCAACAAGGAAAAGTGCCGAAAATTATCTCCAGCTTTTTAAAAATCTTTTTGAGCATGCCATTGAAGGCATTATTGTCACCGACAAGGATGCCCGTATCCTCACTGTCAACAAATCTTTCACAGATATAACCGGCTATCAACCCCAAGAAGCAATCGGCCGGAACCCCAACATGCTCAGTTCCGGACAACAGTCGGCGAACTTCTACAGAAAGATGTGGCAGTCTTTACAAAAAAACGGTTCCTGGTTTGGCGAAATTATCAATCGCAAAAAAGATGGAACCATCTGTCCGGAATGGCTGTCGATCAGTCAACTCAAAGATAAAGACAACAATACCACTCACTACTTTGCCTTTTTCCATGACATCAGCGAATTAAAGGAAAAAGAAAAGCAGATATCCATCATGGCCTACCGCGATGCGCTGACTAAGCTACCCAACAGGGCTGCGCTTGAAGCACGCTTAACCAAAGCCATCTCAAAGGCAAAAAGAGAGGCCGGGACATTGGCTGTACTCTTTATCGATCTTGATAATTTTAAAAATATTAATGACACTCTCGGCCACGACAAGGGCGACGAAGTTCTCATCCAGGTTTCAAAAAGGATTAACCAGGTTATCCGCCAAGAAGACACTCTTTCCCGCCTTGGTGGCGATGAGTTTATCCTCCTCAGCGAATCCATTGAAAATGAAAGCGGTATATTTCACTTGGCAGGGCGAATTCTCTCCTGCCTGCAGGAACCTTTTGTTATCGGTTTCAGTGAACTTTTCATTAATGCCAGTATCGGCATAGCCACCTATCCCAATGATGGCAAGAACACCAATGAACTCATTAAAAATGCGGACATGGCTATGTACCGCGCCAAAGATGAGGGAAAAAATAAGTTTGTCCTCTTTACCCAAGAAATGCATGAAAATTTCCTCACCCATGTTCGTATTGAAAATTCCATTCGCACCGGCTTACAGAAAAAAGAATTTATTATTTATTACCAGCCCAAAATAGACATACCTTCGGAACGGTTAACCTCTTTTGAAGCGCTTATTCGCTGGAATAAAAACGGTCTCATCATCGGCCCGGATAAATTCATCCCGATTGCCGAGGAATCCGGCCTGATTGACAAGATGAGCCTTTATGTGCTGGAAGAGGTCTGTATTTTCCTTAACAAATTACATACACAAGGTACTTCTCTGCTCCCAGTGAGCGTCAACATGGCTCCTCGGACCTTTAACAATCTGGAAATAGTTGAAACCATAGATACCATTCTTCACAAATATCGAATTGACCATAAATACATAGAGTTTGAAATTACCGAAACAACGGCCATGCAGGATATTCACCATACCCTGAAAACCATGAACAGATTCCGTCAGCGAGGGATAAGTTTCTCTATTGATGATTTTGGCACTGGGTATTCCTCCCTAAGCTATCTCAATGAAATGCCAGTCTCCACCCTCAAGATAGACAAACGCTTTATAGATGCCAATGACAACCATAGCAGAAGTATAGTTTCCACTATCATTGCAATGTCCAAACAAATGCAGCTAAAAGTTATAGCTGAAGGCGTAGAAACAGGAGAGCAGCTTGACTGGCTGCGTACTTTAGGCTGCAATGAAGCCCAGGGATATTTCTTTGCCAAACCTATGCCGGAGAGCGACGCTACTCAATTTATACAAAACGGCCAAAACTCCTGAGGCCCTTCTCCAGTCTCACAAAACAGAAAAAAACAGTCTCCTGGATTGCGACATTGGCCGTTGTCCGTTATTCTTTTGATATCAATCGTCCACATTCCTCATGAAAATTGTGATAAATGAAACTCCAGCTGATGCTGATCAACAGTGAAATTTGAGTGTAACTCAGCAAGCTTGAACCAATGTTCATGAAAAATCGTAACTACTCACGGAGTTGATAACTCTTTGATGTATTATACCTAAAACCTGTAACCGCTTACAGGTGCCTCATATTTGGGCAGGTACGATTTTTCGCAGGTAAGCGAAGACTCCGTTAGCCTATCTATGCGGGAAATCATGACCGTTCGAATATAGGGTGCCTGTGAGTAGTTACGAAAAATCTACTCTAGCACCTCGTAGCCTACGTGAACAAAACCACTCAGCCCTCCCTCAATACAACCGTAACGGCGTGCCCCAGCTGCGATCTGCTGCTTAGCGGTACGACTGCACGAGAAAACCATGCTGCGCTGTGCCCCAGATGTAATGAACTGCTCCACAGGGATAAACACAATTCCATTGTTAAAACCTTTTCCCTTAGCCTGACAGCGCTCCTGCTTTATATTCCCGCACTCTTTCTCCCTTTGCTGACCATGGGCATCCTCGGTACAGAGTCCTCCTCGTCCATCATCTATGCAATCTTCAGCCTGTTTGTTCAGCAGCAATTCTTTGTGGGCTTCATCGTTCTTTTGACCGCCGTTATTTTTCCTTTTTTCACTCTGTTAAGTCTCTGTGTAGTTTCTTTCGGTCTTCTCACGGATCACCAAAAAAAATGGATGCCATGGATGTTTCGGCACTACAACCATCTACGTGAATGGGCTATGACCGATGTTTTTCTGGTCGGCATATTGATTACAATCATCAAGATGGCCCACTCTGCGGAAATCAATCTCAATCTAGGCTTTTTCTGTTTTGTCTTTCTTGTTGTTGTTACCATTGCTTCCCAAACAGCCAGCGACAGAAAACTCTTCTGGTCATTACTGGAACCGACCTGCGCCAAAACGAGCCCATCCCCGCCGGACCCCCTAACATCACCCGGATCCAACAGCCGTGGAGCAAGCCATCTTGTCTGCCATACCTGTCATAAAATAGTGTGGTCAGACAACGAGAATACACCATCTCACTCAAAGTGCCCTCGATGCGGAGAAAAACTCCACCATCGAAAAAAGAACAGCATTATGCGTACCTGGGCTCTCCTCTGCACAGCTGTTCTTTTCACCTTTCCGGCCAATATACTCCCCATCATGGAGGTCGAATACTTTGGTGTCCCCGAACGTTCAACCATTTTGGATGGTATTGTTTATTTTTTCCAAGACGGCTCCTATGGCATCGGGATTATTATCTTAACGGCCTCAATCCTGGTTCCCCTCTTTAAAATAATCGGCCTGAGTATTATTCTCCTTTCCATCCATTTTCAATGGCACACAGGACTACGCCGAAAAACCACCATGTTTCGATTAATTGAATTCATCGGTCGTTGGTCCATGCTTGATATTTTTGTCATCGCCTTACTCTGCACCCTGGTACAATTCGGTTTTCTTTCAACCATTTCCACCGCTCCGGCTGCCTTCTATTTTACATGTGTTGTTGTTTCCACCATGCTTGCTGCCGTCACCTTTGATACACGACTGCTCTGGGACAATTGTGAGTCTACTTCCTGAGGTAATCAATGATACAGGACCCCATACAACGTCATAAACGCATCCTTTCCCCCATATGGATTCTTCCTTTTGTAGCACTCTGCATCGGCAGCTGGCTGCTATATACCAGTTTCCGTGACGCCGGAATTGACATCCATGTTCATTTTGAAAATGCGGAAGGCATCACTCCAGGAAAGACAAAAGTTATCTTCAAGGGTATTCCCATTGGAACAGTAAAAAAGATAGAGATTGACGACGATATGCAGGGCGTCAATCTGATCATTGAAATGGAGAACCGCTCAGATGCTCTCCTCGTAAAGGATACGGCCTTCTGGATTGTCAAAGCCGAAGTCTCTGCCGGTCGTATCAGCGGCATTGAAACACTCGTAAGCGGTTCTTATATCGGCACCCAAAAGGGAAAATCAACGGAAACAACAACCCATTTCCAGGGTCTCGAAGTCCCGCCTCCACTTGACCAAGCCACTCCAGGACTACGCTTTACCCTGGAATCGGATACCCTGTACTCGCTGCAGCGGGGATCCCATATTTACACAAAAAACCTACAAATCGGTCAGATAGAAGACTATGCATTGCAGGATAACGGCAAAATCCTATTCAGTGCCTATGTACAGCCCCAATTTGCCCATCTCATAAAAAATGGTACTCGCTTCTGGAACGCATCAGGCCTCTCTTTAACCGGTAATCTGCGTCAGGGGCTGACTGTCAACATAGAATCAATGGCATCGCTCCTTTACGGCGGCATAACATGCGCCACCCATGATTCTCTACAAACAACCAGCCCTGCTGCAACAAACAGCCATTTCATCCTCTACAAGGATTTTGAATCTGCAGAATACGGTATACCAATGACCCTGCAGCTTAACTCAGGCGACGGTATCGCTCCCGGTAAAACAGAAGTACGATACAGGGGGTTAAAGGTTGGGGTGGTGAAAGGTCTCACCTTTAATCATGATTCTTTCCATACGGTCACCGCTCACATCCTTCTCGACCCCAGGGCTGAACCTATTTTGCGGGAAACAACCAAATTCTGGGTTATAAAACCGGAGGTGAGTATCACGGGGATACGCAACATAGAGACCTTGGTGGGAGGAAATTTTATCACCTTCAGGGTTGGTAAGGGTGAATACTTAAACGACTTCAAAGAAGAACCTGATCCCATGCCCAATCAGGTTATGCGCGAGGGAACGACATTTCGGCTGGAAGCATCTGACAGCGGTTCGCTTGAGAGAGGGGCCCCGGTTCTTTTCAAGCAACTCAAAGTCGGAGAAATTCTAGACATTACCCTGTCGCCGAAAAACAAAGGCGTACAGATCAGTCTCATGCTTTATAAACCTTATGACAAGCTCATCCATGCCAAAACCATTTTCTGGAATGTATCGGGAGTGCAGATCGGCGGGAGCCTTTCTCACTTTAAGGTTAACCTTGCCTCCTTACAAACAATGCTCGCCGGTGGCATCGCCTTTATATCTCCGCCCGTGCCTGAGGGGCAGCAGGCAGTTATTCCTGACCAAAACCACAGTTTTCCACTGTATGATGATTTTAGCGAGGCAGTTCAAGCCAATCCTTTTTTAGAGCCTCCCGGCCTGCACCTCAAGATCTCCACTGCCGAAATGCCACCGCTCTCTGTTGGTTCACCTGTTCTGTATAACAATATAAAAGTTGGCAAATCACTCAAGTTCACCCCGCAACCAGAGAGTGATGAGGTCGTGATAGATGTACTTATCGATAAAAAATATGCTCATCTGGTCACTTCTACCTCCAGGTTCTATAATCTTTCAGGAATACAGATCAGGGCCTCTTTGCAAGGAATTGATATGCAGGCAGGCCCCATTGACTCTGTTATATCGGGCGGGATAACTTTTTTCTCGCCGGGAGAGGGGGCAGCAGTAACTGACTCCCACCAATTTCAGCTGTATAAAAACTACCATGCTGCTTTACATACAGATGATACGCAGATTACGCTCTTCCTCAACGACGCCACCGGGATTTCTCTGCAAACCAAAATTACCTATCAAGGAATTGTAGTCGGCACCATCACCTCTATCGACATCTCACCTGATGGTAAAGGGATTCTCGCAACAGCACACATTCAACAAGATGCGGTCAAATTTTTTCGAAGCACATCCTCTGTATGGCTTGTTCAGCCTTCAATTACCCTGCAAGGTGTTCAAAATCTTAATACGCTGCTCTCTGGTCCGTATATTGCCGTTCATGCGGGCAAGGGTCCATTGCAAACAACTTTCCGTGTCCTCAATGCTCCGCCTGAAAAGATCAAAACACTACCGGGCTTGAACATTGTTCTTGAAACAGCACGCCTGGGCTCACTGTCCAAGGGCAGTCCCGTCCACTACAGGCAGATACAGGTTGGCCGGGTCACTGGTTTTTCGCTGTCACCGACCCGTCAATCCGTCTGGGTGCAGGTCAACATTACCCCACAATATGAAGAACTTATCTACAAGGGGACAAAATTCTGGAACTCCAGCGGAGTGCAGGTAAGCGGTGGCGTATTCAGCGGTCTGCAGATAAGCACGGAATCGGTTGAGGCCCTACTCAAAGGCGGAATTTCTTTGGCAACCCCTGATGACGAATCCATAGGCATTCCTGCCCAAGATGGCGACCATTTCAAACTGGAAGCAACCCTCAATGAAGAGTGGCTCAACTGGCAGCCGATATTACCTGCCCCAGTGGAAAGACAAACACCAGTACCTGCCGAAAAAATTCCCAAACAACCCATCAAAGGGCAAGAAGACCAAGCGGACAGATACCTCTAGCTTGGATCTCTCGTCAGTTCAGGCAACCTCAGGTTCAAAGTTTTCAGAAATGTAATGAATAGGAAGCGTAGACTATGGTAAGCGCAGACTCCGACAGTAGACTATATTCATTACCGAAATACTGAAAAAAATAATGCTGGATGGACTGACCTTTGGCTAGGCCATCTCACAAGGCTCAGGGTCGCTGCAAACTATCCCCTGTGTACTGTTTCAGGAAAGAGATGATTACTGATCAGAGAAAGAAGAATCGCAAAACCAATGGCCGCACCGCCAAGTAACACATTAAAATATACCGGTGCCACCAAGGCAATACGGATCATCAGGGTTGACAGCGCATAACCGGAATTGCGAAACACAAACTTGGCGGACGGATGAAAACACTGGGAAATAAGAACGATAAGAATATCGGTAAGGATGAGCAGGGTATAAAAATCGTGAAAGAAATCTACATGCCCCTCCCCTACGCTGTTCTGTACAACGGAATACCCTCCCATAATAACAAATGCAGCCAGCAACAGCAGGGAAATTCCTTTTTTAGCTGCCACAAAACCTAAAATATCCATGGGCTTACTTTGTTCCTCTGCCCGGACCTGAATCTTGTAATACACTCCCAGCAAGGCGAAAATAAGCAGGGCGCCAAATCCATTGGAAAGAATATGGAGAATTTTTTCCTCATTTCCCAGATAGGTGATTGGTTCGGGAAAGTAAGAAAGCTCTTTAAAGGCATTACGGATCAGAATAAGGGAGAGTATCTCAAACTGTTTGCCAAGCGACCTGGAAAAAGAACAGGGCAGAACAAAAATCAGGCTGATCACCTCCAATACAAGGATAATGGAAAAAGCCATCTGCACTGCATAAAAGTGGTTGGCAGGAAGCATTCCTGCCAGTGGAACCGGTAAAAAATGTCTCCGGTTCAATTCAATAACCAGCAGACTGACCAAAAAAAGGAACACGAGAACCGTCGAAAGTTTACGGTGAAGATTCTCGTGTTCATAAAAGGCATGCAGTGGATCAAAGAGATAGGTGATCCGTTCGTAAAGCGTGTGCATATGGACGTCTTATTATGGTTTAAAAAAGCGAAGCCGGTTAGCGTTGGTAACAACAGTGACCGAAGACAAGGCCATGGCAGCACTGGCAAACATGGGCTCCAGCAGCCAGCCTGTGAAAGGAAAAAAGAGCCCGGCAGCCAGTGGAATACCGAGCGCGTTATAGACAAAGGCTCCAAAGAGATTTTGCTTTATGTTGCGCAAAGTAGCACGCGATATGGCAACAGCGGCGGCAACGTGTTGCAGGGAATCACCGGTCAGGGTGATATCAGCATTTTCTATGGCCACGTCGGTGCCGCTGCCGATGGCAAACCCTGTATCTGCCTGGGCAAGCGCCGGAGCATCGTTGACCCCGTCACCGACCATACCGACCAATGCCCCCTGATCCTGCAGCGTCTTGACGACATCCTGCTTTTCCTGGGGCAGCACTTCACTGTGCACCATGGAAATGCCAAGCTGTTCAGCCACTGCGTCTGCTGTTTTCCGGTTATCCCCGGTACACATCACCACTTGAATGCCACGATGTTGCAGCTGGCTGACGGCCTCAATCGAATCTTTGCGCAATGGATCTTTTAAAATAAGTAACCCCACTACTGTTTGCCCTTGTCCAAGCCAAATCGGTGTGCCGCCAAGGGTAGCTTCTTCATTGGCAATAGTGCGTAATTGCGGATCAAGAGCGGCCCCTTGTTCTGCCATCAGATGATGGTTTCCAAGGTACACCCATTCTTCTTTATTGCGCGCTTTTACCCCCCGACCAGCCACGGCTGTAAAATCAGTCAACCTATCAGGAATTACTTTTTTACCGGCAGATGCATCCAGTACTGCCTCGGCCAGGGGGTGCTCGGAGTGTATCTCAAGACTAGCCGCCAACTGTAAAATTTCCTCTTCTGTGGCCGATCCCGCTGAGACCACCCGAGTCACAGTTGGTTTGCCCCTGGTGAGGGTACCGGTTTTATCGACAACAATATGGGTCAAAGAGGAGGCGGTCTGCAGTGCTTCAGAGTTTCTGATTAACACATTACATTCAGCAGCCCTGCTCATGCCCACCATGATCGCAATAGGGGTGGCCAGGCCAAGAGAACAGGGACAGGCGATAACCAGTACGGCGATACCTGCTGTCAAGGCAAAGGCCGGACTCGGTTCCGGACCCACCAGGTACCAGATGCCGAAAGTCACAATGGCAATAGCAATTACACAAGGTACAAAAACGGCAGCCACCTTATCGACCAGTCTCCCGATGGGCGGTTTGGAAAGCTGTGCCGCTTTTACCATGCTGATAATCTGGGAAAGAGCAGTCTCATCGCTGTTTTTTGTTACCCGGAAAAGAAAAGTACCTGCCCGGTTGATGGTCCCGCCGGTTACACTGTCCCCGACATTTTTTTTCACTGCCAGCGGCTCACCGGTAAGCATAGACTCATCAACCGTTGACCCGCCTTCCTCTATCACACCATCGGTGGGTATCTTTTCACCAGGCCTTACCCGAAGTAAGTCATCCGGCCGAATGAGGGAAGCAGGTACATCAACCGTCCTTTCCGACCGTTGCAGGTGCCCTGTCTTGGCCTGCAACCCCACCAGGGAACCGATAGCTTCACTGGTTTTTCTTTTGGCCCTTACCTCCAAACCATGCCCCAGTTGTAAAAAGGCCAGAATCATCACCGAGGCATCCAGGTAGAGGTGGCTGGCCTGCCCCGGTAAAAAATCAGGATTAATGATGACCAGTACCGACGCACTCCATGCAGCAGCTGTTCCCAGGGCTACCAGGGTATCCATATTGGAAGAAAAATGGCGGGCCATTTTCCAGGCTGTTACATAATAGGTGCGACCGCTGAACCACATGGTGAAGAGACAAAGCAAAGCGATACCGCCCCAGAACCACTGATTGTCCTGTACAGCAGGGAAAAAACCGCCCATATGCCCAACCATAATTACAGCCCCCACCCCAGCCGCGACTACAGCTCGCTGCCATGAACGAACAATCTCTTTTCGACTTTCCGCAGCCTGTTGCAAGTGAGGATCGACATAGGTCTCTTCCATAACACCGGCAAGGCCCGCATCGTTCAGCGCAAAGAAAACGTCTGCAGGATGAGCAGTTGTGGTAACCAAAAAGTGGTCGGCGAACATCTGCAGATCAGCCTCACCGTCTTCTCTTTGGATAATTTCCCGGATCTTACTTTTTTCCTGTTCACCGAGCCTGTTGGTAAAACGGATAATAAAACTCCCGGCAGTCGGTGCTCCTTCGGGCAAGGATGCATCATACCCATGCTCTATAATGGCTGCGACCACCGCTGCCGGATCACCGCCAACAACCCTTACCTTCTTTTCCAGCAGGCTCACTTGGGCACTCTGTACTCCGCTCACCGCTTGCGCTGCCTGTTCAACATTATGCACGCAACTTGAGCAGGTCATATCACGGACAGAAAGCCAGTATTCCCCCTCACCGGACACGCTCTTTTTCCTGGGCACTGCCTCAGCCTGATAACCACGGTCACGAATGGCTGCAATCACAGCATCCGGATTGCCTCCTGCTACCAAAACGTTTTTGGCAAGCAGATCAGCCTCGGCTTTGACCACACCATCCGTACTCAACGCTGCTTTCTCTACAGCATGCACGCAGCTGGAACAGCTCATGTCAGCGACATGCACCATAAAACTATCACGTCCTTGTCTACCAGCTCCTTTAACCACCTGTTGCACGCCCCCCGGATCGCTCTCCAGGGAAGAGGCCTGGTAGCCTCCTTCCTTTACAGCTGCCACGACGTCCTGCTCTACCCCTCCGGTAACAGTTACTTTGCCGCCGGCAAGATCGACCTCAACTTTACAGACCCCTTCCACCGCACTGATAATATCATGTACCCTTTTTTCACAATGCTCACAGGTCATGTCGGTAACCGTTATTACATAGGGCGAATTCCCTGCTGCATGTATCATCTTATATCCTTTGTCCACCAAATAACTGCTTTTCACAGCTTCTCCCCTCTTCACATTACAAGGGCAGAATATGTATCTCTTCCTGCAAGGGATAATTGCCTTTTATCAACAAACCATGGCGTCCATCAATGGAGACAGGGTCCCCAAAATTAATCCTACATCCGTTTACTTCCGCATATTCCTCAGCTTCGTACACCGCCATATCGCGACAACCAACCACACAGGTTTTTTCCAACCGGGTGGCCACCACGGAGGCATGAGATGTCTGGCCCCCTCTGGAAGTAATCAGCCCGTCGACCATGGAAATTTCCCGGATATCTTCCGGAACAGTATCCTGACGAAGGAGAATAAGGTCTCCGGCATCCTCTTCCTGGCGTAACTGTTTAATGTTCTCCTCGGTAAACACTGCCCGTCCCGACATGGCTGACCCGGAGACACCTATCCCCTTGGTAAGAATGTTATTATGGGCAAGATCGCTATCAACAAACACGTTAAGGTGCTCTTTTTTCTTGATTGTGATCATATCCCTGGTCTGGAGGATATAGAGTTTTTCCGGTTCCGGCCCCTCAAAGGTGAATTCAATCTCCTGGGGATTCCATCCCTTCTCGTATACCAGTTCACGGCTGATATCACGCAACCTGTTATAAATTTCAGGAAACCTCAATTCCAGGCTGTTTCGTTCATCACGACCATCAAGCTCAGCTTGTTCAACCGAAACCGGATAACTTGTCACCAAACCGGACACAATATCCTCCCCCTGATCACCAGGGGCATAATCTCCCCAAAGAGCAACCCGACGAACCTTGCGGTAAGGGTGGGCGGTAAACAACACCCCACTGCCGGCCTGGGGGCTAATGTTACCATACACCATGGCCTGGACAATCACCGCTGTTCCCCAGTCGTCTGAAACATCCATTAACCGCCGATATTCCTTTGCCTTATGAGCATTCCATGAATCCAGTACCACTTCAACCGCACCGATAAGCTGCAGCCAGGGATCTTCCGGCATCCCATATCCCCGGTTGCGGATCGCCTGCTGATAGCTCAGTGCCAGCTCATGCATCGCCTCTGGAGAAAAATCTTTTTTCAAGCGGACATTCTGCCGCTCTTTTTGCTCATTCATCAACTCCTGAAAATCTTCCCGGTCCATTCCGTGAGACATACCCCAGGACTGCAAAAACCGACGATAATTATCCCAGGCAAAAGCAGCCGAATCCGGATGCAGAGCGACGAATTCCTCCACCAGCTCCTCGTTGGTGCCCACATTATGGATGGTAGTCATCATGCCAGGCATGGACATGGCCGAACCGGATCGAACAGAAAGCAGCAGTGGCCGATCCACACCACCAAACACGGTCCCAGTCAATTTTTCAATTTCCGTGATCGAACCACGAACCCGTTGCATGAACTCATCCCTGGCACGGTCAAACTTACGCACCGCTTCGTAGCAACGAAAAATTTCAGTGGTAATAATAAAGGCCGGCGGCACTGGTTTTTCATCCCGTGCCATAACCACCAGGTTAAATCCCTTATTGCCAAGATGAATAAGGTTGTGGGTGCGCATGTTTTCGTCGTGAAGCGCACTGATCGCCTTCTCTGGATTATACGACATCAACAGATCAAGGGTATCCTCGTCAAGAATGTCTTTTTGGGCTTCCAGGGTCTGGATAATCTTGCCGATAAAATTATCCAGATGCTGCAATCCAAAGGCAGTGGAAATCAGTTCCCTAAAAAAAGACTCGGATATCCGGAGGACTGTCTCCGGAATATTCTCCTCATCCCAAAGGGAACAATACTTGCCGAGCAAATTTTCCCGCCCTACCTGAGGCACCACAATAGACAAATTATTCTGATGAATGTTGGTATAATAGGCATATATAATATCTTTTACCCCTTCGGACAGACCACGCATGATGTCGAGGTGCTGGGTGTAAGAAAACCGTTTAATGCCAATGGAAGACGCCAGCAGGTTGCTGTAGGTATCCAACCGTCTACTGGTGATACCGTCGATCTGCAGGGCTCTGGAAAAAAAACGGAGACACTTCAGGATATGAATAAAGGTTGCCTGGGTGATAAATGAGAGGTTAACGGTTTCAAACAACCGCTCAAGATAAATATTAGCCAGACTTTCCAGACGAAAGGTCAAACCAAGGGAATCAAATTTACGTTCGCTGTAACGTCCATATACCGATGGGATATCGACCGCAATATGCCGTTTGTAGTAAATTTCTTCATTAGGTTCAAACCGCTCCTCGCTGAGTATAACCTGGCGCAGGTGTTCAAGCTGCCCCAACAATGCATCAAGGCACTGGAAAGGATCATCTTCTGCCAGGATATCCATCAAATTTTCCAGCTCCGGAAATCCATTTTGGATGGCATACTGCAATTGCAGATGCAGTTCCGGCAGGCTGAGATGATATTTCTGATGGAGCAACTTATACATTTTAACCAGCAGGTTAAACCGTTTCAGTTCATCCTTGGCTATATCGTTTTGGGCTGCCAGGAACTGCTGACGGTCACTATCATCCCAGTCCAGTATCTGCTCCATCCTGCTAAAGCGAAGTTGCTCTTTGATGCGCTGCGCCAGCCGATGTTGATCATCAACAAACAAACCGCTCTCTTCCACCTGCTCCAGCACCTCTATGGGCAGGTAATCTTCTAAATAGGTCTTATCAAGCGTGATCCAGAAGGTAAATATTGCCTCGATAAAGCCTACGATGAGATTACTTGATTCCACATGGGCCTGTTTGCGCAAAAAATGGATAAGCAGATCCTTACGTTTGTGGATCTCATCGATCTCGGTTGAGACATCACGCAACTCGCCTTCTGCCCCTATTTCATTAAAGAAGACGGGCATGAGCTTGGTGAACTGCTTGGCAAGATTGTAGATCGGCTCAATGGGATGATTGAGCAGGTCAGTGATATCTCGCTGGAACAGGTCTGTATCTTTTACACAGACCCCACTGATACGAATATTAATAATCAGGGCGGAAAACAGGGTGGCACACCATTTGGGCTCCTGTTGGATCAAATTGAGCCAGATCCTGATATTACTTAAATGAGCGGGGTTAGCAATGGGTTGCCAATCCTCATCCACGCCGCGAACATTTGCATATTGAAATCCAAACCGGACAGCCTCCCACAAAAAAGCCTCCACCAGACTTGAGTTGCCCCGCTTAAAAACTTCGTTACCGATCACCTGAATACACTGCAGAGAGGTATGGGGATAACGACGCACATTTGCCTTGAGCAGCTGAAAGGTAGTGGTAAAAAAACGTTCAATCTCTTCAAAACTCTGGCTGCGAATAAGCTGTACCAGGGATCGATTGATCTCCCGCAGTGTTTCTTCATGAATGAGACGCAAACCGTCTGTCTCCATAATCCGAAAAAGAAACAGCAACTTCCTGTTCTCAATAAAATGGGCCTCAAGCTCATCTATCGGGTCGGCAACCAGATGGGAAGGGATGCTCCGGTAAAGACGAACAATGTCCATGTGGTTCGGTAATCCAGCCATAGTGACCAAGCCCGTTTCCGGATCATCGACAATATCAACCTGCTGCAAACGTTCCTGATGGATCCGTATCTGCTTGTGGGAAATGGCCACCAGGTAATCCCCAGCATGCCAATTTTTGCAATACTCGCCACATCTGGCTTCAAACCAGGGAAGCGGGTCCTCTTCGCTCAGCCAGTATTCATAATTTCGTTTGAGGATTACCTGCACCAAAATTGCCAGTTCCCCAAGGTGAAAAGCTTTCTCCTCCATCTCCTGCCACAGGCTTAAAACACATTCGGCAATCTTACGCACCGGATGATGCCCCTGGACAATAAACATCATAATATCGGGTCTGTTTGCATCGAGACGGTGAAGCTTATTAAAAAATAGATTGAGTTCCTGTTCATACAGAGGCAGGGATTCCGGCCCCAACGATGCCACCAGTTTATCGGCATAAGCAAGGAGCGCTTCAATGATCCGAGAGACCATTTGCTCATTTTTATAGGAATCTTCCAGGGCCTCAAAAAATATACTGGTGAACAAGGCAAACGATTGCGGCCCCTGCTCATGCTTCCGGTAATGATGTAAATTCTTTAGAGCAAAGGCCCGCAGCTCAGGAATAAGCATTTTCCAGTTCCGGTAAGGATGACTGATTTCATACAACAGCGTCTCGATTTTGGTCGCCAGCCCTTTATAGCCACTGATTATCTCATAGAGAGGCATATACGTCGGGTTTATCTCCACCTCACCAGCTGTTTCCTGGAGATTTGCTTTCAACGCATCTGATTCAATGGCTGGTGATGATCCAAGGGAAGTCATGGGCTGCCTCAATGAAAAATTAACAATAAATAAATGTACGCATAGAAATGTAAAACGGATTGCCCTGAAAGTCAGCAGTTGTTTTTACGACAGGAAAGGAAGAGAAGAAGATGACACGGCCCCTGACCAAAATCGGGAAATTCACAGTATACAACCTTCCATTCAGATAAAATGAAAGGTTGTATTGAGTGTTTACATAAAGAATGAAACGTCAGACTTTCATTACTGGCTGAAACTTAAGAGCAATTTTTAATTATTGGCAACGGAGCTAGTGCCAGCGTCTTTTCCTGCTCCTTCTTGCCCAGTAGATACAACCAACCATAAATGCCAACCAAAGTGAGCAAAGAGAGCAGAATATAGACGACATTATGTCCTTCAGTCACCTGATAAAAGAAAGTGGCCACAGCCCAGGCCAGCAAGGTGGCATAAATCGCCATTACCGCTGCATAGTAGCCTCCCATTTCCTTACGGGCTGCGCCGATAACTGCAAGACAAGGAAAATACATGAGAACAAAGAGCAAATAGGCAAAGGCAGAGAATACGGTGAAATTTGCTGCAATATGCTTGTAAACAGAGGAGCTCGCTCCAATTTCTTCAGAAATCGTTTCTTGGTCTTCGGCTATCAATCCTAGGCCGAGTAAATCTACGCTACTGATCACACCCACTAATCCTTCACCCACGGTGGTAAAGGCTTCGGTTATTGTCCCGCCTATATCAAGTTCAGCCGGCTCCTCAGCTACTTCCGCTACCGTTGCTTGGTTCATGTCCATTGAGGAATAGAGTGCGTTCACGGTACCGACAATGGCCTCTTTGGCAAAAAGTCCGGTAAAAAGAGCTACCGACGCAGGCCAGTTATCTTTTGTAATGCCCATGGGTTCAAATACTGGCGATATGGCTTTACCAGCATGAGCGAGTATCGAGGATTGCGAGTCTTCATTACCAAAGCTCATTTCACCATTTTCATAGCCAATGGAATTGAAAAGACTGAGGACAAAAACTGCTGTTACAACAATAGTACCGGCTCTTTTGATAAAGGACTTAAGACGCAGCCAAGAACTTTTGAAAACCGCACTTACCCGTGGGGCATGATAAAGAGGCAGATCCATCACAAAATGGGACGGCGTTCCTTTGAACAGCGTATTTTTCAAAAAGAATCCAGTGAGGATGGCCATAAAGAGACCACTGAGGTAAATCAGAAACACGGCTAAACCAGAATACGCACCAAAGAGAGCTGCACAGAAAAGAGCATACACAGGAAGGCGGGCACCACAGGACATAAATGGTGCCATGAATATGGTCATAAAACGGTCTCTTTTGCTGCTAAGGGTCCGTGCCGCCATCACGGCAGGAACCGTACAACCAAAACCAACTATCATGGGGATGAAAGCTGAGCCGGGCAAACCGATTTTTCTCATAAACTTGTCTGCAACAACGCCAACACGGGCCATGTATCCCAAATCTTCCAGAATGGCAAGAGCCAGGAACATGAAGAAAACGACAGGAATAAAGGTTGCCACGGTTTGACACCCGGCCCCGATACCGCCTGCAATGGCTACCGTAAGCCATTCAGGGCTACCAACGGCAGAGAGAAGCGCTTCGGGTATATCAACAAAAAGCAAACCGCCAATAATATCAAAGAAATCAATAAATACAGAGCCAAGACCTATGGCAAACCAGAACGTGACAAACATTGAGGCAAGGAAGATCGGAATTGCAGCAAAACGGTTCATGACAACATTGTCAATTCTGGTGGTAAGGTTTTCGCTGCGGTCTTTCTTCTCACGGGCAACCCGTCCACAGATGGCGTCGATGTGGGCATACTTTTTTACCGTATCCATGACTTCTTTAGTCGACACATGAGAATCATGGGCCGGCAGGTCGGCGACACGCTGTTCGATAGCAACCACTGCCTTTTTTACGGAGGACTTGTCCACTGCCACAACAGGAATAACCGGCAGGCCGAGATCTTTGCTCAACCGATCAATATCAATTTCAATACCTTCATTCTCAGCAACATCAACCATGTTGAGCAGGACAATGATTTGGTTGGTTCGCTCTTTGAGGTCCATGGTTAAATACAGGTTACGAGACAGGTTGGTCGCATCCACGACATTGATAATCAAGTCATACTCACCATCTCGAATAACCCGCTCTGCTACTTTCTGGTCTTCAGTGTCCGGGCTGAGGTTGTAAGTCCCCGGCAAATCTACCAGTTCCACTCGACTTTCCTGAAGCGGGAATGTTCCTTCTATCTTTTCCACCGTAACTCCAGGCCAGTTGCCGACCTTCTGCCGGGCACCTGTCAGGCTGTTGAAAAGCGTTGTCTTGCCGCAATTAGGCACACCAGCAATAGCAATTCTTTCTATCTTATGCATTGTTGCACTCCCGAACGAGCACCTGGCGTGCTTCTTTTTTTCGTAATGCGATTCTACTGCCCCTGATCTGGACCACAATCGGGTCTGCTATTTTCACCGAAGAAAGCTCCACTGGAGTCCCCTCGACAAATCCCATTTTGTACAGCTTGGTGGCATAGTCCTCAGACGTGGTATTAAAACCTGTTACTTGATAGGTGATTCCTGCCTGCATGTTGGCAAGGACAATGTTTGCACTCATTCTTCGCTCCGGCTATTGTTTTTAGGTTTACCTAATATCTATAAGGAGCGAGATTTAATTGAATTGAAATATAAAGTCAATATTTTTATTAGGTGCGACTAACAAACGACAGCTATCGCTCGTCCATGGTCCTACACGTAAAGATGTATCAGGCAAAATGTTGGTACATAAGTGAGCAGTTCATCATCAGCCCCCAAAAAAACACCGTATTCTCAAACCGACAAGGCTTAGGAATACGGTGAGATAAAACATCTAGGCTAAAAGTATATTACCAATATGTTTCCTACTTACTATTTTCTTTTGCTGGAGCGAGCATCATCTTCAAAACCACTACCGTCAGAAATGCCATCACCGGAGTTTGGTGCTGGTCCATAAGATTCTTTATCCAAAACGATAGTATCTTGAACCATCTCAAAAGCCATAATTAAAACGGACAATAACGCCAACAACAATTTTAATAACAATTCCTTCCTTTTTAATGTTTTTCATTTTTCTTATTTAAGGGTGATCTCATGATCGTCCCTTTCCGCCACCACTATTGCCAGATGATCCACCTTGGCCGCCTGAGCCGCCCGATCCTCCGCTGCTGCCATTAGAGCCACCTCCGCCGCTTGAGCCACCGGAACCTCCACTGTTCCCGCCGGATCCACTGGAGTCATTCCCTGAACCGCCCGAACTGCCTGAGCTACCGGCACCATTACCGGATGAGCCACCTGAATTTCCCCCTGAACCTGCCCCATCACCAGGAGACTGCCCAAAACCTGATGATCTCCCAAAATTCTGAGCAGTTCCTCCTGAGCCAATGTGCTCACCAAGCTGATTTGCAATCCCCTGGGCAGAACCGTTTCGTGCCCTTCTCGTGAAAGCCTTCTGTATTTGTTGCATATCTACATCGTCATATGACTGTTCCAAAGCGCTGACCACTACGGCACTAACAGTTACTGATTCAACCCCGCGCCGTGCCATTAATCTGACGGTGAGCATAGTCTCAAGGGCCAACTCCCGCGCCTCCTGACGGGTCATTGTTCGCAAACGAGTTTGCAATGCCTCCACAATCTCATCATAATCTTGTTGTTGCAATCCGGCGGTATAGGCTTCAGCAACGACCTTGCCCAAAACCTGTGTATCCTCGGCATCATCTACTAACTGCCGAACCTGACGATAGGCATAAGCATATCTGTTTCGCACTGTGGTCATCGCCTGAAAAATCCTCTGTTCATCTACATCTTTGGCAATGCCTTCATACACTTTATCAGCTAGAGGCTTGGTCGGAAGTCCTTCTTGCTCGGCGTCCTGTATAACTTTCTGCACCTGAACCTGATTGGTATGGGTAAAGCGTTGTCTTTGCATGGCCTTTAAAAGAGCCGGCAATTCCTCTTGATCAACAATGAATTGTGCCATCTCTCGCGTCTGCGATCGCTGCTGCAATTCAACAGCATCTGTAACCGGCTCATCTGCAAAAGCGAGTGAGCAGGTCGCAAAAAACATCCCAATTAAAACGACATATATATTTTTCATCGCTTCTTCTCCTGAGAGTTGAAGTTACTTGTCATAACCACCACGTTCGTATGAAACGGCAATTTATTAAGCTCAATAACAACAGTTTTTTTTCATCTTTACTAATACAACGCCTAAACAGCACAGGGGTTACAACTCTTCAGAAAAAAAACAATTTTTCCCACCAAAATCATCCATCACCGTATATCTGCACTCAGGCAAGGTAACGACCCCGTCGACCATATAGAAGTAGGTAAACTCTTTTGCCTTTGGCACAGTAACCACCCAGCTATCACCCTTTGCTTGAGCTGCCTCATGCAGTTGAAAACGATCAGCGGATGATGCAAAGACAACCTTTTTCGCTTCAGGATATTCGCAATAGACGGTGATCGAATCTCCAGCAACCCGAATAGAATGTTTGGGTGCACAGCCCGAAAAAAATAGCAGGCACACAAACAACAACCCCGCAATCCAGTTTGCTCTCAACCAAGTAGTCATGCCTTACCCTCCACGACTAAAATCGAGTTAATTGCTCCAAAATCATCTGCCTCCTGGATATCCACAGTTGGATCTGGAACAAGCCTTTTACCATCGACGATAAAGGTATACCTGTGTTCACCAGATACCACTGGCAAGGTTACCTCCCAGTACCCATTGGTACCGGACGGCACGAGGGCCACCTTTTGCCAGCCAGTAAAACTGCCTGTTATCTCCACCTGCGCCGAACCTTGCTGGTAAATGACAAAGCGGTGCTGTGCTACTGCCTCCACTATAGCAACACTATTCCCAGGTGGTTGATCAACAGTTTGCGGAAAAAAGGATCCCGCGAAAAAAGAAAAACAAAGCGCCACACATGCTGCCAGCCCCAAGCCGAGGGTGTGCCAGGTGTTTGCACTTTTTCCAGAGGGCATCTCCAGATCAGCTACATCATGGACCAGTGCACCGGCCAGCAGTTTTTCCTGCTCGAGCAGGTCCAACACCTCTTCGCGGTATCGCTTGTTTATTGCAACCTGACCTACAAACAGCTTTTTTTCATCCAGGGAGAGTTCATTATCAATGTACATGCTTATGAACTGTTCCATTATATCACCTTGTCGCTTAGTAGCTCCTGAAGTGTTTTCCTTGCCCGATGGACGCGCACTTTTACATTGGCAATACTCAAATCCAGTAGAGCGCCAATCTCCTTATAGGCCATACCGCCAACTGCCAGCGTGAGTATTTCTCGGTCCTGTTCAGAGAGTTTGCCCATTGCCTGGAGGATTCGCGAATGCTCCTCTTTACGGATAAAGGTCGACTCCTCATCGGGAATAACAACCTGAGGAGGGTTTAAGGTATTTTGCTTATATCGATTGCGCTGATAATCCACCAGCGCATTACGGGCAATGGTAAACAGCAGGCTGGGGATGAGTGTCTTCTGCGCAGTGCCATACTGCTTAAAATGGCGGGTAAAACTCTCCTGGGTAATATCCCTGGCGACCTCTCTGTCACCACACCGAAAAAACAGGTAACTGAAAAGCCGATTCTTCTGGTCCGTATAAAACCGTTGATATGTAGCTACTTTTTCCACGGTTATGCCCTGTAGAGTTCTACGTTAACAGCTATCTATAGATACAACAGTACGGTATAAAAAAGGTTACATTCTTTCTCTATTTTTTTTGGGAAGGAAAGTGACTGAAAGGGGAGAGACGAATCGGAATGATACCTGTGCGCTGCCCTATCATTTAAAATAGACAATACAATATTCTACTATTATATTTTCTGGAAAATAATTGACTGAGGGTGTCAGGAAGTAGCTAATCCTTTGAAATTCTACATCAGCTAAGCCCTATGGGCATCTTTAAAATCCAGCAAGTTTATGCCGTCCAAGATCATCCGGAAGCATCTCTAATTCCAACTCGTAACAGCCCCCTCTTCCTGACAACCCGATAGGGTTAACAGCAGGCTGTGCCCTCCGGCACAAAATATTGGCAACTTGCCTTCTCCCTTTGCTCAGCAAAAAGAAACCACTATCAATTCAAGTATGGGGTAAGTTCTCGGAATCCTGAAAAATATTTGAATTAAAGCGGCGGCGGATATATAGTACAACTTATTGAATTTGTGTGATAAGTAATGTTTGATCCACAATGTAGCAGGTTTTTTTGTGATCTTTTGTGGAGTACATGTGGCGTTGCAACGGCTACAAGTCAACTACAGGATTTTACATCTTCTGTAGACACGAGGTCAACATATAGTGGAAAGATATTGACTTTTGCTGGGGAGGATTTGTTACGTATAAACAGGAAACACCTTCAATTTAATGTCTCTGTGATTGTACAATGATTTGAACTGGTAACCTTAACCTTTTCAATTGATATTTCGTCTATCTGATGAAAACAGTTTTTATCACCTCAATGATTTTATTTTTTTCAAAAGGTGATTCTTGAAGAGACTTGGCCGTGTCGCTTAGAATACGATCCAAATCTCGCCAGAGAGCATATTTTTTAAACGTATCATCACGCTGGATACCCATAGCTTTAGCAACCATATTAACATAATTGGTAACTTTGAAATTAAAACGTTCTTCTTCTTGTCCAAATGTTTGTCCACAATAATGACATATGGTAACCAATCGATCCGCACCGGTTTGATCTGCTTCTTTCAAACGATTCTCACGCATCTGGGAAGAACTTTCCTGGAACCAGCAGTCAGCACCACTGCCACAGCAACTTGTTTCCGGGCCATGATGCGTCATCTCAGTAAGAGTCACCCCTGGCAATTGCCTCAATACTCCACGGGGTCCATCGAAGTCTAAACTGGTGTAGGCCGACTTGCAGGGTTCATGAAGGGTAACTACCCCGGCGGAAGCATCTGAAAGGGAGAGTTTGTTCATGTTTGCGGCGAGATACTGCGGAAAAGACAGTATTTGGAAAGGAATATCCAAGGTGGGTGCAATGCTCTTATCAAAACGGCAATGACAGGTTGGACACCATAAAACAACAGCTTCAGGTTGAAACTCAGCGATTGTGGCAATCAGTGATTCGGCCTGCTGTCCCCCCTTGTTTATATCGCCCGCAAACATACAACTATCTCCGCAACAATTATCCAATCCAGGGAGAAATGCGTAGTCATCACCGATTGCATCCATAATATCCAAGGCATTAAGGATTTTGTCCGGTTGGAAATAAACGTTGCAGCCAGGAAAGAAAATGTAACGGGCGTTCTTTTTATTGCTCGGTTTAGTGATTTTGCGGTAATCAGACCCTGAAACCTGAATGCTGGCAAGTACCCGGTGAATGCTGCTAGGTTCTTGCTGGTCACCATATGCCTTTTCTGCCAACCCACGAGAAATATACTCACCCTTAATAAGCTCATTCACTAACATTGGGTTGAGGTCTTCAGGGCAGATATTCGCAGTACACTTGAAACATTCCATGCAGGCAAAAGCTTTTGTATAAGCATGCTGGTTGGGAGTCCCGGTATCTATGAAGCTAAAAACCCCTTCCTGAATGTCCTGTGAGGAAATATCTCTCATGTCAGCATGGGGCAAAATCGGGCATACTTCAGCGCAAATCCCACACTGTACACAGTTCTCTAGAAAGCGTTGTTTTTCTTCACCGTAATGATCTGAAATTGCCATTGTAGCTCTACTCCCTTCCTTACCGTACGAATCAGTTTAGGTTGTTTGTCACTTCTGAAGTTGATTCGCTGAACACACCCCTTTATGATTAGGATTCGCAAATATAGGATGCATCATACCAATATTAGCTTAAGAATGCTGTGGGTAGTTGAACCTTATTACTGTACATTTACTGTTTCGCCAGCCCCTCATTCGCGGGGATTTCATGTTTAGTTGCACTAATTTTTCACAGTTGGAAAAATTACTATCGAAAACGGAATTCGACCCTACTGGTAATATTACCGATAGCGATATACTCAATTAATACCTAAATCCTGCAATTGCCAAGTTTGCCGAAGGTGCGAGGCTGCGTACACGCAGACGTACTGTAGTACTTCAACTGTGCGCAAACAAAGCAGATTCGGTAAAATTGGCAATCCCGAAGGGTGGCAAGCATGAGAAAAATGCTCTTAAATGTAACTCACATAAAAAGTGAACTGATTTCTTGTTGATAAAACCGATAACAGTCTGAAAAAACATAATTAAAAGCTTTTTTTGTCATGTTTGACATGCAAGATTTAGGTAATAGAATAAAAAACCTAAAGGGAACTAAATGAGTGGCCCCTATAGCTGGAGTGGCGGCTCTGCATGGCTTTAACAAAACCTTTTTGCAGTGAGCCCTGCAAAAAGGTTCTTTTGAGATATGCTTACTCCCAGCGGCAATAAGGATTTCGAGCAAGATTTGAATTAAAATAGCGTTGGTCTTGGGTCACTTCTGCTCCCACCCATTCCGGTTTTGTATAGGGCTGGTCTTCACTTTCAAGCTCTATTTCGGCTACGACCAACCCTTGATTCTCACCAAAAAACTCATCCACCTCCCAGGTAAAGCCCTCATACTCGATCTTGTACCTTTTTTTTTCAATCAGCGGTTTGGCGCATAGCTGGTCGAGCATGGTATTGGCGTCTTCCACCGGGATTTCATACTCAAATTCGCTTCTGGTCGCCCCGGTGCTCTTTCCTTTTACGGTCAGGTAGCCTGTATTTTCAATGGTTCTTACCCGCACGGTCGATTCTTTGCTTGTACTCAGGTATCCTTGACGATAACGAACCCCTTGGGCCAATTTTTTCCACGCTTCGCCAACCAGTAAAAATTTTCGTTCTATTTCTATTCCCATGCCTGCTCTCCTTGTGCTGGAATTATTCTATTTCCTTTAGTATTGTTTTTCAGGTACTCTTTCCCGCAAAAGGGAGGTATCTCTGAAGACTTCAGGATACCTTGCCCATCACATCCTCCTACCTTTCATTTTAGCAACCCGTACGCCATGCAAACCAATACCACTGTAACCCAACTTACGCTCCAACTCCCACAATGGGCCATTGATAAAGTACAAGAGCTGCCCCCTGTAATGCCAAACGTTGAACAGAGAATGGAGACAGTTCTCTTTTTCGCCGGTGCAAACTTCAAAAACGATACAGGTGGCCCTTTTGCAGCCGCTGTCTTTGAAGAGGCAAATGGTAGATTGGTCTCGATTGGGGTGAACAGGGTTGTGCCCAGCAACTGCTCCACCGCCCATGCCGAAATCATGGCCCTGTCACTTGCTCAAGCTCAGCTGCAGACCTATGACCTTGGTGGCCCTGGCATGCCCTCCCACCAACTGGTGGTAAACTGGTGCCCCTGCGCCATGTGTTTTGGCGCTGTACTCTGGTCAGGTATCCGCTCGCTGGTTATTGCCGGTGCAGGCAGCCAATTGGAGGCCATCACAGGCTTTGACGAAGGGCCGATACATCCCCAATGGCGACAAGAGCTGGAAAAGCGTGGGATTACTCTCCAGGAAGATGTTCTCCACGAGCAAGCGGTTGCGCAATTTGAAGAGTTCGCGGCTTCCGGGCGACCTGTTTACAACGCACGACTTGGCTGAGCATGCAGCCTTATCGACAACTACATCTATCCGATGATGACTCAGAGAACCCTTTCCCAAGAGTTTACCTAACCTTATGATCCGCATAATGCTTCTCGGCCTTTTGGCAGGACTCTTTTTCAGCACCACCTTTATCCTCAACCGATCTATGAGTCTTGAAGGTGGGCACTGGTTCTGGTCAGCCTCTTTGCGCTATGGGTACATGTTTGTTTTTCTTGTTTTCTGCCTGATGGCCTCTAAAGGCAGGGAGTATTGTTTCCAACTCATGCGGGAATTCATCCGCCACTGGCAATTCTGGGTACTCAGCGGCAGTATCGGGTTTGGTGGTTTCTATGCACTCATCTGCTTTGCAGCAGATTTTTCCCCTGGGTGGGTGGTGGCAACGACCTGGCAACTTACCATCATTGCCTCTCTTTTTGTGCTGCTTCTTTTTGGGAGGAGGTTCTCCCCCAAAATCTGGCTCT
This sequence comes from Desulfogranum marinum, assembly GCF_016918565.1. Taxonomy (GTDB): domain Bacteria; phylum Desulfobacterota; class Desulfobulbia; order Desulfobulbales; family Desulfobulbaceae; genus Desulfogranum; species Desulfogranum marinum. The sequence continues at coordinate 107,603 of NZ_JAFFQD010000005.1, read as the reverse complement.
TTTCTTCGGTGGTGTTTTGCGGGGTCCTGTTGGTCAATGTCAGCCAGATTGAAACAACCCGTCTGAGCGAACTCCTGTTGGGGGCCCTCCCCGTCCTTGCCGCGGCCTTCTGCTACCCACTGGGTAACCAATTGGTGTGGGAGGCACAAAACGGCCACAAAAGGCTGCCGCTTATCGATGCACAATTTTTAGAAAACGGCTTTGCCAAAGTTCTTCTCTTAACCACCGGCAGTTTTCCGTTCTGGCTCGTGCTCTTTGCCGTGGTCACTCCTGCCTCTCCTTCGGGTGGGCAACTTTTTTCCGTTGCCCTGGTTGCCCTCTTTTCCGGTGTTATCGCGACAACCCTCTTTCTTAATGCACGTCACCTGGCTGATAATGCCAGTAAACTTGCCGCTGTGGATGCAACCCAGTCAAGCGAGGTGCTTTTTGCCTTGGCTGGAGAGATCCTTATCCTTGGCAGTGGTTTTCCCAACAGCCTTGGCTTTATCGGTATCCTGATCACTGTTGTGGGGCTTATCGCCTTTGTTCGCCATGACCACTCATAAGCCCATCTTGTAGACCTGCCTTTTCGTCCACTCTCTTAAAATCCGAGTTTTATCTCCTCATGCTCAAAAAATTATCCTTTGAGGCAAAAAAGAAGGCGATAGACATCATATGCCTGTGGTAATTTCCTGAGCATAGCTCAGAAGCTGAGGCAGACCTAAGCTTGGACAAAAAATCCTCACCATTCAAGATATTTTTAATGATTAGCCGGCAGAAAAATAGCGAGGTTCATTGCCTGGCTTCCATTTTATATTACACCCCATGCTGGGTTTCTGCTCTTCTGCGACTGGATCTCCCTTGATCAATGCATCAAGGGCACCCCGCAGATCTTTTCCTGTTACCGGAATGTTATTTCCCGGCCTGGAATCATCAAGTTGCCCACGATAAACCAGCAGTTTCCGGCTATCAAACAGAAAAAAATCCGGGGTGCAGGCAGCCTGATAAAGTTTAGCCACCTCTTGAGAGGCATCATGGAGATATGGAAAAGTGTAGCCCTGTTTTTTCACCTCTTCCTGCATTTTCTCATAACTATCATCAGGGTGGGTTGCAGCATCGTTTGCATTAATAGCGATCATGCTAATGCCTTTCGAGGCATATTCCCTGCCAATGGCAGCCAGTTCCGGCCCTACATGTTTCACGTAAGGGCAGTGGTTGCACATAAAAACTATCAGGAGACCAGCTTGCGGAGCAAGATCTTCAAGACTTATGTTTTTACCGGTAGTATCCGGCAGGGTAAAAGCAGGTGCTTTTGTTCCTATTTCCAACATGTTTGATGCGGTTAAAACCATTTTCCAGCTCCTATGGTAGCATGTATTTGTCTTCAAACAATATGTTTAGCTTACTCTCATAACAGTCATCGAGAGGGACTATTCTTCGATAAATTCACCTATATTATTTCAGCGCATATAATAATCATCTTCTTTCTTTTTACCAACACGACCACAGACGTATAAAGGGACCACCCAATGCTTTGCTGGTATAAAGCCCCCTTAATCGAGAGTAGTTCTCAGCCTATTACCAGTTGAAAACAAAACAAAATCAGTATACTATACAGCTTTAACTTAATATAAGTCTTGCCTCTTGGTGCCTGTTCCGGTGACAACTCTTCTCCGGTTTGAACGCCAACAGACAGCCCCCCTTTTATTTTGCTTACAGATTACCATGATTTACAATGGCATTTTTTTGGGCCTTACAACGGTTGACATCATCCACTATGTTCCCCGTTTCCCTGGTGTCAATGAAAAGCTAAAAAACGAACGACTGCTTTCCTATGCTGGTGGTCCGGCAACAAATGCTGCCGTCGCGTTTGCAGGACTCGGGAATACCTCAACCCTTATCACCGGGATTGGTAATCACCCCGGTGGGGTGTATATAAAAAACGAACTGAGCGATTGGGGAGTTGACGTCAAAGACTACACCAGTCAACCTGAACGGCCTCCGATAATGGCATCGATCATTGTTGACCTTTCCAACGGCAATCGCATGGTTGTCTATTCCAACACGGATACCAGACGGCTTAAGCGGGATGCGTCAAACGAAACACTGCTGGAAAACAAGGATATCCTGATGCTGGATGGACACTATATGGAACAGGCAGTGCTGGTGGCAGAAAAAGCACGGACGCTGCATATTCCAATCGTGCTTGACGGGGGAAGCTGGAAGGAAGGGGAAGAAGCACTACTGCCTTTTATTGATTTTGCCATCTGCTCTGCGGACTTCTTCCCCCCTGAATGCAACGATCAGGAAGCTGTTATTCGCTTTTTACAAAACCATGGCATTCAAAAAATTGCCATTACCAGGGGGGCTGATCCGGTGGTGGTAGTAGACAAGTCTGAAAAGACGGAAATACCTGTCATGGACGTCAAACCAATGGACACCCTTGGTGCCGGTGATATTTTTCATGGAGCATTTTGCCATTTCATTCTCCAACACGACTACCTTACCAGTATTGCCAGGGCAGCTGAAATAGCCAGTCTTTCCTGTACTTCTCTTGGCACCAGAAGTTGGATAGAACAGGAACGGTTCATTTAAAGCTGGTATCATACACGCACCCGCCCCAGTCCTGCAAAGGACTAGGCTCACCTCTGGCGGTAAGGAATTTGACAGTAGTCGATCCCTTTTGCAGGCACAATTCCATGCTGGCCAAGAAACATCTGCAACGAGTTCATTGAAATATTGATGTTGGATGTTGGCCCAAGATAGCAGTGATCCAGTTGCGGCGGTTGCCCTACCGCCAGCTGGAGCTCAAATTCCACATAGGGGACCAGCATAGCATTAGCTTCTCTGAACAACAACGACGACTCGGTTCGACTGATCAATACCGGCGAGACAATTCGCCATTCCTTTTCTTCACGAAAGGATGGATGCTTCAAAATTGCTGCAATCCGTAACAAATCAATTTCTATCTTTTCAAATACGAGGTGATACAGGCCGGATAATTCTTCACAGGTCTCTCCGCCCCGTACCTGGTGGGCCACATTATGCTCTATGGCGTCCACTACTTTGGCAATGAGTTGACGCTGCCGTACCGGATCATAAATACACTTGCCAATCTGAAAATGCTGCTTGCGTGCACATTCAACAATATAATCAGCAGAGAAGCCTAAACTGACACCCTTGCCATGGGTACTGTATCCGCGCCACTGACTGAGCAAGTTACCATGGGAGCGAAACGAGGCTCCAAACAGCATATGGCCGTTGGTGATTCGATAGGCAACCCAATCAACAAATTGCCCTAACAGGTCAGCCGTACCCTGCCCCTTGGCCAATCGTTCCTGCACTTCAACCCTGATTAAATCTGCTGAATGCTTCAATTCAGCAGAATCATTCATATACCTGATATCACTGGCCCATAATTTATTACTGCCCACTATACCCAATAAGCCGGTCAGGGTTGTATAGTGATAAAGGAGTTCTTTGGGAGTATCTCCAAATAATTGCTCGGTTAATTTTCTGATCTCTTCCACCTTTTCTTTTACACTCCCAAAATGAATATAACCAATATACAACCGCTATGGTTGCCCTTGGCAGAAACAAACATCTGAAAAAAAGCAGCCGAAGAACAGCTTGAGTTTTCAAAACCCATCTGGTATGCAGCCTAGTGGGCATCAGGTTCACCCATACAGTGAATAGAACTTCAAATCAATTGTCTGCTCAATATGTTGTTTTTCATGGTAGAATTTATTTTTTCTAACATTCGACGTGCAGGATTTAGGTAGTATGTCTTTTCATTGCCCTGTAATCGCGTTAGCTCTTGAGGGTTTATACACCTTCACCTTTTTTAACAACTTTATCGTGCGACAGAACAAAGCATATATTTCAGAACAGTTACCAAACATTTAACACACAAATTCCCTATGTATAGAAATTTTAAAATTGTACCAAATATTATTTTCGGCCGTGGCTGCTTCAATCAACTCGGTGAGATTCTTGAAACAAAGCGAGGCAATCAAAATGCTCCTATTATATTTGTCTTAGATGATGTTTTCAAAGGAAAAACTCTGGAGCAAAGGCTGCCACTCAAGGGAAATGACATGATCCTCCATGTCAATGTGGATGACGAACCCAAAACCAGCTACATTGACGCACTGGTGGAGCAAATCAAGCAGACCTATGCTGTTATCCCTGACGGTATCATTGGTGTTGGCGGCGGAGCTACGATGGATATTGCCAAGGCAGTTTCCCTGATGCTGACCAACCCAGGTTCAGCTGCTGATTATCAAGGCTGGGACCTGATCAACAATCCAGCGGTTTATCACGTAGCCGTTCCTACCTTATCCGGAACCGGTGCTGAAATTTCCCGTACCACGGTTTTGACCGGTCCGGAAAAAAAACTCGGCATTAATTCCGATTACACTCTGTATGATCAAATACTCCTCGATCCCGAGCTCATTGCCGACGTTCCCAAAGAGCAATGGTTCTATACCGGCATGGATTGTTATATCCACGATGTTGAATCGCTTGAGGGAACGTACATCAACGAGTTCAGCAAGGCGTACGGTGAAAAATCCATTGAGCTGTGCAGACAAGTCTTTTTAGAAGATCATCCGGAAAAAGATGATAAACTCATGATGGCCTCCTATTTTGGCGGCATGAGCATCGCCTACTCCCAGGTTGGCGCCTGCCACGCGCTGTCCTATGGTCTTTCTTTTGTTCTTGGCACCCACCACGGTATCGGTTGCTGCATAACCTTTGATTATCTCGAGGATATTTACCCTGAAGGAGTACGTGAATTTCGACAAATGATGGCCAAGCACGGTATTACCCTGCCTCGCAACCTGACTGCCGATCTCAGTGAAGAAGAGCTCAACACCATGGCCACGGTTGCTTTGGGATTAACGCCATTATGGGAAAACTGCCTTGGCAAGGACTGGGAACAAAAAATGACCCGAGAAAGGGTCCTGGAGCTGTACCGACGGATGTAGGTAAAATATATGCTGTCTCACCACTGGCTAATCCGGGTGAGGCAGCATAGCTCACTTGCCTCTAAAGAAAACGACCTCTCCGATTAAAAATTAAAGACTTTCGCTTCGGCAGCCATGTCAATCAAGTGAGGGCCTCCATCCAAAAGCATATTGGGATGAAAATTTGCTTCATCAAGGTTTCTGTTTTTGGCGCAAGGGGTACAGACTCCGGTTTCAACTTCTTGTTCAATCAGATACGGCAAATAGTCATTGGGGCAATCGCCGGTATCTGTCTTGATGCTCCCGTCCTGACCCTTCATTGCCCAATCCACACCACTGTCAATCAAAAACATATTAACTTTATGCCCCTTTGAATGAGCTATCTTGGCAAATTGAAAGCAACGAGTTGCCTTTTCGTTGTCATTGTGTCGTAATACAAATAAAAAGTTTGCCACACTCTCCTCCTTTGCAAAATATATTATCTAGTCTACACCAGGTAAGTCACTCAACTTACCCGAAAAATCAGCAGAATCAGTAATACCAGCATCGGAAAAAGCTGACAATAATAATTTCCAAAACTGACCTCTTCATAAACAGAAAAATGAAGGGAAAGCCGACTATCTGCGGCACCCGCCGCAATCTTCCTCGTTGCAATTGTCAAAGGTGCAGGGTTCAACATGAATAGTGATGTCCGCCCCCTGAACAGCGTTAGCGATTTCGTGTTCCAGTTTATCGGTGAGCTGATGGGCTTCGGCAACGGTAAGTTTTTTACAGACCGTCAGATGAAAATCGATCAGCTTGTGTGACCCTGCCTTTCGGGTACGAAGATTGTGAAAATTGTATTTTTTCCCACAATGCTGCTTGATAATAAACTCGACTTGTTTACGTAGCGGCTCGGGCAACTGCTCATCAAGTACCTCCCTGAGGCTAAGCCTGATCAACTTCAAAGCCTCATACAGTATATAGCAGGCCACAAGCATGGAAAGCACAGCATCAATCCAATACAGCCGGAAAAAGGCCATCGCTGTTACCCCGGCAAGCAATGCCAGGTTGGTGTACACATCCATGGAAAAATGAAGGGAATCCGCTGCCAGGGCAGAGGAGTCAGTCTCTTTGGCAACTTTCAGGAGATACCTGCTAATCGCCCATGAACAGATTACACTAAAAGCAAGCACCGCAATTCCGCTACCTAATCCGGTGGGGGCAGCTCCGGCTGCCAGGCGACGCACGGATTCAATCAAGATCCATACACCTGACCCGCCGATGACAAGCGATTGAATCAACGTAGCCATGGTCTCAAATTTGCCATGACCATAGGGATGGTTTTCATCAGCAGGTTGTTCTGCCTGTCGAATGGCCAGAAAATTCACTCCAGACATGAGGATATCGAGCATGGAGTCAATGGCTGAGGATAAAACAGCCATTGACCCAGTGAGAATCCCCACCGTAAATTTCATAACAGCCAGGCTCAATGCCGTGACAATGGAAAATTTAGCAGCCCTGATCTTTTTTTCAGAATTTTTCATCGTATTCGTTGCTCACTCTTCTCATAAACGCCTCCTTGCCGGTACAACCGCATCCCCCCTATAATTATATCTTTTTTCTTGCTCAGCACCATAAAGATAATTAATTTTATTATTTCTCTGCATAGTTACACCTCCCCTGCCACTCTACGCTCTTGCATACAGGCAGGCACCTGAGTCCTCTCCTCAACAGGAAGCAAACTGTATGGATATCTGGATCACCACCATTATTCTCCTGGCTACGCTTTACCTCCTCGTTACAGAAAAAATATCCGTCGCCCTGACTGCCATCGGCATCATCGTACTGCTGGTGGTCACCAACATCCTGTCACCCAAAGAAGCGGTGGCAGGTTTCTCCAACCCAGCCGTTATCACAGTGGGTGCGATGTTTGTGGTAAGTAAGGGTATGATGCGCACCGGCGGGGTTGAGTTTATCAGCCGAAGGGTGATCACCCTTGCTCGAGGCAGCTTCACAGTCGCCCTGGCAATTATGTTATTACTGGTCGCAGTGGCATCAGCTTTCATCAACAATACGCCGGTGGTTATCCTTTTTATCCCTGTGGTCATGACCATGTGCTGCGAATATGGCCTTAGTCCTTCCAAATTTCTGATCCCCATCTCGTACGCTTCCATCCTTGCCGGCACCTGTACCCTGATAGGTACTTCTACCAATATAATTATCAGTGATCTGAGTGCATCATATGGATACGATCCCCTGTCCATGTTTGAGCTATCCATTATCGGTGTGCCAATAGCTTTGGTAGGTATTCTATTTCTTCTTATTGCCGCTCCAAAAATACTGCCTGCACTGGCGAATCCTGTCTGCCAGCTCCAAAATGGAGAACACCGCAAATACCTTGCGGAACTGCAGGTACCAGAGAACAGCTCACTTATCGGTAGATCACCTACAGATATTTTCAGACGTAAATACCCCTCGCTCAGTGTACTGGAGCTCATTTCCCGTTCTCATATTTACCGCCCTGAACGTGACCTGAAAATCATCTCCGCTGGGGATATCATACTCGTAAAAGGTTCACTCAACGACTTGGTCGATATTCTTCACAGGGAAGAGGTAGAACTGCCGACAACGGAAAAAGGGTTGACCCTTGGGGCCCAAAAAGACGCCCCTATTGTAGTTGAGCTGATTATCCCTCCCCATTCCCCCCTCTGTAACCAACGGTTGCACAACACTGACATTGCCGGCGATTCCGAAGTACATATTATTGCAGTGAAAAGGAGTAATCTCCACATAAGTGAACATCAGATTCACGATGTGCTGCTCAAAACAGGAGATGTGCTCCTCATCTGGTGCAATGACAGCAAACTCTCCACCATCCGGAATAACACCGATTACCTCGTCATTGAGGATGTCTATGAAGAGCTTATTCATAAACGAAAAGCAGCATGGTCGATTCTTAACTTTATAGGCATGGTTGGAACGGCCACACTGGGCCTGGCAGATATCATGACCTGCGCTCTGACAGCGGCATTTTTAATGATTGTCACCGGTTGCCTGCAAATGCGAGACGCCTACAAAGCATTGCAGGGAGAAGTACTCCTCTTGATTGCAGGCACCATTGCCCTGGGGGCTGCCATGCAGAAAACCGGTACCAGCCAGCTCTATGCAGAGACTTTTTTGGGACTTTTTGCGAACTTTTCTCCGGTTGTGGTGCTTGGAGCGATTATCCTGCTCACCTCCATCAGCACCCAGATTCTCAGTAATAATGCGACTGCTGTTTTGCTCTTACCCATAGCCATTTCTACCGCTATAGGTATCGAAGTTGATCCAAAACCATTTATCATCGGCGTCTGTTTTGGGGCAAGTGCCTGCTTTGCAACTCCTGTCGGTTACCAAACCAACTTGCTTGTCTACGGCCCAGGCGGTTATAGTTTCAAGGATTATCTGAAGCTTGGCATCCCCCTCAATATATTTGTAGTCATGGCAGGTATGTGCACAATTCCAATTTTCTGGCCCTTTTAAAATATGACACGATGCATTGAACCCTGATACACCAATCGCCAACACAAAAGAGCACCTGTCTATGTTACCTATACTGACTATCTTTTCAGACTACGTCTGACCCTGGTGTTATTTCATTACCGGGTGTATTGAAAAACTGACCAAAGAACATGCGGTCCAAGCCCGTTGGCGTGCCTTCCCCCTCCATCCAGGCACACCGACAGAGGGCATGTCCCTTGAGCAGCTGTTTGCCGGTTCCAGTGCGGCAATCAGAGCAATGGTTCAACAGCAGCGCCGGACAGCAGACCAACTCGGCCTTCCTTTTGGGAACCGAACAATGACGTATAACAGCCGACTGGCTCAAGAAACAGGATTGTGGGCCGAAGAGCACGGCAGGGGTAAGCCCTTTCACAAGGCTGCTTTTCTTGCCTATTTCAAAGACGGCCGGAACCTGGCACTGCCCGATGTTCTCCTCAAGCTTGCAACCGCTAGTGGACTGCCTGCTCGAGATGCCGCGGAAATTATACGCACCAGAAAGTATGCCGAAGCTGTTGAGAATGACTGGCAGAAATCAAGATCGCTCGGTATAACGGCTGTGCCGACGATACTCTTCGCTGGGCAGCGCCTTACCGGCTATCAAAGCTATGAGCGCTTTGAGCACTTTTTACGCTCTGCAGGAGCAATGAAAATCAAGTAAAAAACACCAAAATCTGTCAACGAACTTGCCACAGGCCTCTACACATAATGACCGAAAAATTACATCTCGCCACTCAACTGATACACGAAGAACAACGCTTTGATACAGTGGGTGGCAAAACAATCAAGACCATCAATCCCGCCATGTATACGGGATCAACTGTTCTGTTTGACAATTGCGAAGACCTGCGCCTGGCCAATGCAGGGGAGTACCCAGGCATCGTCTATGGTACCGACCGATTGCCGCCGCAACGATCCTTTGAAAAAAAAATGGAGGAACTGGAAGGGAGTGCCCTGACCAGAGCCTTTCCATCCGGCATCAGCGCTATCATCAATACCCTGCTTACCTTTACTTCCAGCGGAGATCATGTCCTTATCTGCGACAATGTGTATGGACCGACAGCCGCTTTCTGCAGCAAAATCCTTAGCAAATACGATGTTGCGATTGATTTTCTTCCACCTGACATCGGTAGCAATATCGTGCAGTACCTCCAACCCAATACCCGACTCATTTACCTCGAATCGCCGGGTTCAAACACCTTTGAGCTTCAGGACATCCCAGCTATCACCAAACAAGCCACCAAAAGAGACATCATAACGGTGGTGGACAATACCTGGGCCACCCCGCTTTTCCTTAACCCTTTTGCTCTTGGCGTGGATATCATCATTCAATCCGTAACCAAATACATCAGCGGTCATTCTGATGTCTTGTTGGGTACAGTGAGCGTCAACCAACGCTATGCTGAAGAATTTGACAATTTTTATCAGGTGATGGAAACATTTGCTCCGCCCCAGGACTGCTACCTGGCCCTGCGAGGGTTAAAAACCCTGCCTGTTCGCCTGGCATATCACCAGCAGGCCGCATTGGAGGTAGCCCAGTGGCTTGAGCAACAACCTTCCGTTGAAAGGGTACTCCATCCGGCATTGCCCAGTCATCCGCAGCATCATCTGTGGCAAAGAGATTTTAGCGGATCGTCGGGCCTGTTTGCGTTCCTGGTTCATAAAAAATGGGAGGGCCCTCTGCTGCCTCAATTTGTTGACAACCTTGACTTATTTGGCATTGGTTACAGCTGGGGAGGCTATAAAAGCCTGGTTACCATTGGCAGCAGCAATCGTCGCAAACAAGGCAACTATGCAAACCGTACTGTTATCCGTCTTAATATCGGACTTGAAGATCCTGGAGATTTAATCAATGACCTGAAAAAAGGATTCATGGTTTTTCAGTAAGTATGTTATAGAGATATGTGCTGAACGCTTTTCTTTTTCAGATTATTGATTTATAGTGTTGCATACTACAAAGCTTTGTTTTTCAATTCATTAAGGAGGAAACAATGTCAGAGGAAACCAAGAAATCTGTATGCCCTACCTGCCAGGGAAAAGGTGTAATTGATGGCGTATGTGAAACCAGCGGAGAATGGCAAGGAAATGACGCCGAAGATGGTCAGGTATGCACCCCTGATCAGAAATGTCCTACCTGCAATGGAACAGGGTATGTAGAAGACTAACTGTCTTATTGTACTGCTCTTGCCTGGTCGCGTTAAGCATGGCGCTCCGGGCAGGAAACAACAGACCGGATTACCAAGTACTTTTACAGCACAGGCAATCCGGTTTTTTTTTATTTTTCCCACCCGTATTTTATTGCTCCCCCTGACCAATCAAAATTAAATAATTTTTGATTGCTCCATATGCAGCACCAGATCCAACATGCGGTTGGAATATCCCCACTCATTATCATACCAGCTCATTATCTTTACACTCCTCCCCAGTACCCGGGTACACAGACCATCCACTATTGAAGAATGGGGATCACCTTGAAAGTCTATAGACACCAGCGGCTCCTCTGTATAACGCAGGTACCTGTTTGCCGCACTTTCCAGGGCATTATTGACTTCGGGTGCTGTTACTTCGCGCTCCACTTCAATAACGACATCCAAAAGTGACACATCCGGGGTGGGAACCCTCACTGCTAGCCCGTCAAATTTATTTTTCAGCTCGGGAATAACCAGTGAAACCGCTGCTGCTGCCCCTGTTTTGGTCGGCACCATAGACATGGCAGCTGCCCGTGCCCGTCGAAGATCTGAATGGGGAAAATCCAGCAATCGCTGATCTCCTGTGTAGGCATGTACAGTTGTCATCAGGCCGCGTTGAATACCGAAATTATCCAAAACAACCTGGGCTACGGGAGCCAGGCAGTTAGTGGTACAGGACGCATTTGATACCACATGGTGCAAGGTGGCATCGTATTCGTCTTCATTCACTCCCATAACAATGGTTTTGACCTTTCCTTTTGCAGGGGCGGAAATAATAACTTTGGACGCCCCGCCATCAATGTGGGGGGCTGCAGAGTCGTGATCACGAAACAGTCCCGTACACTCAAGAACATATTCCGCTCCATACTCGCCCCATGGAATATCTTTAGGAGATCGGTGCCCGGTCACGGGAATAGTACGCCCATCAACCACAATACTGTTTTCAGCTGCTTCAACCTCTTTTTCATACACACCCATGATAGAATCATACTTTATGAGGTGTGCCAGGGTCTTTACATCGGTTAAATCATTAATACCGACAACCTCAATATCGGCAAATGATGCATCTTTACTGAGCGCTCGAAAAATATTACGCCCGATCCGGCCAAACCCATTAATCCCGATCTTAATGCTCATCTCTTTCTCCTTTGTATCCAAGCAACACTCTGCTTATTATCCGGCATAAAAAGCTACCGTCGCACATCCTGCATTCATAAAAATCGATAAAAAATTACATTTACCTGACTACTATGCTGTCTTGCCGAACTGCCCTTCCATATCACTTGTTATCGCTTCAAGCTGTATCAATTTAATGACAGCTTCTTGGCATTGTTTATCAATCTGTAAAGCACGCCTGAACATTGCCTGCGAGTGGTGATACCATTGACTCCTAAAATAGCTGTTACCGGCAATGCAGTAACCATGTAGTGCATTACCGTAAAACATATCATCAAAAATAGACTCCAGAGATTCTCCCCATATCTCGCCGACAACCTCCTCTTTCTCAACAAGCAGCCTCACAACGAGTTCATTCTCTGCAAATGACGACATCATAAGCCGTAAAAGGTAAATTGCCCTGCCAAAGGTCAGGGCAATACGCTCCACCTGCTGCTCGGTATCGACAGCTATCCTTTTGAATACTTCATGGGTATCGATCACCTGCGACACCGAGAAAGGGCGAGCGCCATACGCCATATTCTCCGAGCCTGTATCCTGGTCAACAGGAAAAACAGACGGTCCGTAATTGTTGAGTAAATAAAGATTCTCCTTGAGTTTCATAGCTTCATGAAAAAGGGAGCCTATAAGCCAGTCAACCAGCGAACCAAGGACATTTTTTTGCCGCTCACTCTCCGGCCAAACGGTATGGCAGAGATCTTTGAGCCGCCACAAAAGCCCTCTGCTGGTTTCCGCCCCCAGCATTGCGGTAAGCTGTTCAAGAAGACGAGTTCGAAGGGCAATTGTTGCTGCCTGCAATAGATCCTTTGCCTCCAACATTGCAAAATGGTAGCTGTGGCAAAAATCCTGATAAAGACCATGATACATTTCATATGCCTGAAAAAAATCACTGACAACCTGACGGATAAAAAACTTGCGACGATTTTCCAACCACGGTGTCCGCAATTGAGATGCTGAGGATTCTGCGGCATATTGCAGGTTCATTGTCCGGCCCCGATTGTTAATTCTTGTGCCTGTTCATAGAGTACAATATATTCACTCATTACATGGCGCCATGTATGACAGTTCATAATATTCTTCACGGCTGCCTGTTGCATGTGTCGATGTTGTTCTGGTTGGTCATAGATCGTAAGCGCCCTCTCCATGGCACCCATCACCCCCTGACAGCTATTTTCCTGATAGGCAAAACCGGTTTCACCGTCGAGCACCTTCACCAACCCTCCTACATGATGAACAATGGGCAAGTTCCCCAGCAGTTGAGCGATATAATCAGTTAATCCGCACGGCTCGTACAAGGATGGAATAAGAAAAAAATCTCCGGCAGCATAGACTCTATTAGCCAGAGCCGAGTCAAACCCTTTTAAAAAACAAAACCGGCCTGTTACCCCTGAATGCTCCGCCTGCAACTGCAGTTCATCTTCTACCCAGCTTTCACCAGAGCCAAGAATAAGCAACTGCATATCATCTCTTTCAGCAAAAAACTGCTGAATACATTCCAAGACAATATCGATACCTTTCTGCCCGGTAAGCCGTCCAATAAAGGTGAAAAGGGGAACCTCGGACACAGGTGCAAGGTAACCAAACTGCTCTACATATTCCCATTGCCTCTGCTGCCCGATGTGTGACAACAGATCGTTTTTACAGGCCAGCTTTCCCTGAAGCTCGCCCCGAAGCACATCAAAGGGGGCTGCTAACCCGAGCTCTCCGGGAGAAAGGGGGTCAAAGTTTGCAGGATCTATTCCGTTGGTGATCCCTCGCAACTCGATGCTTCTTGCTTTCAATGCATGACCAAGCCACCCAGTACGTGCATCTTCTGCCGTTTGCTGGAGTTCTCGCCCGTAATTTTCACTGACGGTATTCAGCACAGCATAGTCGGCAGCCGCTAAAAAGGGATCAAAGCTGTTGCCGAGCAGATTCTCCCAAATAATGCTTTCCGGTAGCCCGGTTACAGCCTTGGCAAAATTGAGGTCATCTATCTCCTGATGGTAACCAGTCCCTGCATTATGCACAGTTACCACCGCTCCCGTATGGCGAAAAAAATGCCTGTAACCACTGTTTTCCCGCATCATAGCGGGAAGAACGGCAGCGTGTCCGTCCTGACAATGGATGACCCATGGAGCATCGTTTCCTAGAATCATCATCTCCAAGGCAACCTTCTGGAGCAGTATATTCATAGCAAAATAATCGTAATGCCCGCTCCCCTGTTTCTTCCAGGATGCCTCCTGTTCTTCTTCACTGGTGTATGTATAGACTCCCAGTTTTTTCCCAAAACGTTCTGCCTCAACCAGATAGACGATCACCCCATTTATTGTCTGCGACCAAATGGCCACCGTCTCGCGACGTTCCTGCTCAGGATAATTCATGTCCACAGTAAAACAGCCCGCAAACTGCTGGTCACCAATAACGCCTGTTGCGGTTCCCGAAATAGCAAGCGGGCTAAATCCAAGCTGTTTGGGATCCATGAAACCATATCTGGGCAAGATCACCCTAACCGAAGCTCCCCCCTCTCCAGCCAACGATTCTGCTAGCTGACGGCAAACGTCCTTAACACCGCCGGCACCGGCAAGGCCCTCATATTCACGACTCACCATCCAAATCGTGGCATTACTCCGTACGTTTTGTTTAGTCTTCACAGGAGTTCTCGATCAAGTGTTGGTTACCATCTACTTTCATTGCTGGATAACCGTTGAAAATAAAGGCGAAAAAGCCACAAAAAGTCATGCAGAGACCTTAACCAGAGTGGAAAGTATTTGCTCCACAAGCTGCTTTGGCGTCCCGGTTGCGGTATCAACTGCCATGTCAGAGCCGGATGCATATAAAGGAGAACGCCGGGCAAGAATCTCTTCTATTTCATCCTCTAAATTTTGCGAGGTCAAGGCAGGACGTTGCGTACTGGTCTTATCATCTGCTGCCATACGGCTGAGGATGGTCTTTTTGTCTGCCTGCAACCAAATGATAAAGTAATGTGCTCGTAAAAGTTGCCAGATATCCTCATGCTCAATTGCTCCGCCGCCAACAGCAAGCACTATCTTTTGTTGCCCTGCCATTTCCTGCAACAGGGCACGTTCAAGCATCCTAAAGCCCTGCCATCCCCGCTCTGCAACAATTTCTTCCACCGATTGCTTCGTACGACGACAGAGCTCATGGTCAGTATCGACAAAGCGATACCCAAGTCGTTCTGCGAGGAGCCGGCCGATCAACGACTTACCAGTGGCACGAAATCCGGTCAATAGGATACTTTGCATTATTTTTTCCATAATCACTTTCAGCATAAAGGAAAGCAGAGAGAGTCATCAATAGCAAAATGCCGTTATTTTTTTCTTTTCTTTTTTCAAGGGTGCTCTTAGTGTATTGTTAACTGAGATTTTTTCAAGATTCAAATAAGATAGCCTATGGAATACAAAGATTACTATCAGATACTGAACGTCTCTCGCGATGCTACTCAGGAGCAAATCAAGCAGGCATACAGGAAAGGTGCGCGAAAATTCCATCCTGATGTCAACAAGTCGCCTGAAGCCGAAAAAAAATTCAAAGAAATCGGCGAGGCATATGAGGTGCTTAAAGATCCTGAAAAACGAACAGCCTACGACAAATTCGGCAGTCACTGGCAAAACGGACAGGACTTTGAACCGCCCCCTCACTGGGATGCAGGCTTCCAATTTGGTGGTACGGGATATACAGGGGCCGACCCTACAGGGTTCAGTGATTTTTTTGAGACCCTGTTTGGCCGTGCTCAATTTGATGGCAGGCAACGACATCACACAACCTTCCGCATGAAAGGGGAGGATCAGCATGCCAAAGTTATGCTCAACCTCCGAGATGCCTTTCATGGGACCAAGCAGACCCTGACGCTGAACAGACCAGTTGTTGATAACCAAGGCCACGTCATAACAACCCCGCACACCCTTCATGTCGCTATCCCCAAAGGTATCATTGAGGGACAGCGAATCCGGCTTGAAGGCCAAGGTCTCCCAGGAGTTGGAGGCAGTCCGGCAGGCGATCTTTACCTTGATATTGCCTTTCAGGAAGACGACCTTTTTCACGCAGAGAAACGAGATATTCACATGACGCTGCCCATTACTCCTTGGGAAGCCGCCCTGGGTGCATCGGTGACAGTGCCTACCCTTGCCGGCAATGTAACCCTCAAGATTCCAAAAGGTTCACAGGGCGGAAAAAAATTACGCCTCAGAGGAAAAGGATTGTGCACTGAACGCCAAAAAGGTGATCAAATAGTTACCTTGAGAGTGGTGGTACCGGAAGCAGTAACAGATGAGCAAAAACAACTCTATACGACCATGGCCAAACTCATGCCCGTAAATCCTCGTCAAAAAATGGGGGCCTGACATGGGAGATACTCAATATTTACAAGGCACCGTGCTCAACGAAGAAATAGAATGCTCCCTGGCGGAAATCTGTCGTTTATGCGGAGTAACGGCAGAACAGATTCATGAAATGGTAGAGGAGGGGGTTATCTCACCCCAAGGTTTGTCCCCCACGAAATGGCATTTTACAACCATTGAAATCATACGGGTGCAGACTGCAGTGCGACTGCAAAAAGACTTGCAAATCAACCTGCCGGGATGCGCATTGGTACTTGATTTGATTGAAGAGCTTGAAGAACTGCGTCTACTTAAGCGCAGGCTTACGTGATAGTATCTGACAGCCCTGTATTTCGCCGGTGACCCACATTCAATATTTTTTCCAACAGCTAGACCCTGTTGCCATGAGCATAGGCTTGGGATGCGGCCTACTCCTCACCCCCTTTCTGGTATTACTGTTTGTAGGGAGAATACGCAGACAATTCCTGGTCACTCAGATACGGTTTGACAGGCTCTCTCAGGACACGGAACAACAACAGCTACTCATCGACAGATTACGTCAGGAGCGTGATATCCTTCGTCAGGAGCACGAAACACTTGGTCGTGACAATGCAGGACTTCGGGCTAGGTGTTCCGGTATGGCAAATCAGCTTGAAGAACGTGAACTGTTGCTGGCAGCAACGCAGAGGCAGGTTGAACAAAGGTTTGAGCTCCTGGCCAGTGAAATCCTGACCGAAAAGAGTTCACTCATAAATCATCAGCACGAATCAACACTCAAGCTGCTCCTCTCTCCTTTTCACAAGCAGCTCCAGGAGTTCCAGCATAAAGTTGATGATGTATATGACCGTGAGACACGGGACAGGGTAGCCATCACCACCGAAATACAGCACCTCCGCCAACTCAACGAACGTCTCAGTAACGATGCCGTTAACCTGACCGAGGCGCTCCAGGGAAAAAATAAGCTACAGGGCCAATGGGGTGAAATGGTCCTGGAAAAAATACTAGAAGAATCAGGCCTGCGCAAGGGCGTGGAGTATACAACCCAAGTCAGTTTGCATACCGAATCAGGATCAAAACGCCAACCGGATGTGATTGTCCACCTCCCTGGAAAACGAGACGTTATCATTGATGCCAAGGTCTCTTTAAAGGCCTTTACCCAAGCACATAGCGAAAACGATGAAAAGCGACGCCGAAAATACGAATTAAGGCACCTTGATTCCGTTAAACGCCACGTTACATCGCTCTCATCTAAACAATACCACCAACTTAAAGGTGTCAGCAGTATGGATTTCGTGCTGCTTTTCATCCCGATTGAAACCGCATTTCAAAAGACACTGGAAAACGATCCGGAAATCCTTTCCCGATCCATGCGCAAACAGGTTGTCTTATGCAGCCCCTCAACCTTACTGGCTATACTGCGGACCATACAACACCTATGGCGCCTGGATGAACAAAACCGAAACGGTTTAATCATTGCCAAACAGGCTGGGAATCTTTATGATAAATTTGTAGGCTTTATTGAAACCTTTGAAGAAATAGGGACACGTTTACACCAGTCGCAGCAGGCTTGGCATCTGGCTAAAAAAAGACTGAGCAGCGGCAACGGCAACCTGATAAAAAGAGCTGAGTACCTCAAGGAACTGGGTGTACAAACTGATAGAGAATTAACAGAAGCTCTCAAACAGACAACACGTTCACAAGGAGAAATATCATGAGAAATATGACAATTACCGCAATTATCCTGCTGGCACTGGTATCGGGTTGTGCAAATATGAACAAGGCCCAAACCGGCGCTGTAGGCGGTGCGGCCGGAGGCGCCCTCATCGGGCAGATGATCGGCCATAACACCGAGGCTACCTTAATTGGTGCTGCTGTGGGAACCATGCTCGGCTATATCGTTGGTAATGAAATGGACAAATACGACAAACAGCAGTTAAACCATGTCTACGAACGCGGAGTTTCCAATCAACGTTCATCTTGGGTTAACCCTGACAGCGGCAACCAGTATGCCGTCACGCCACAGCCTGCGTTCCAGAACCCGACGACTAACCAAGTCTGCAGAAAAGCGGAAATAAATGCAATTATTGACGGGAAAAGCCAAAAGACCTACACCACAGCCTGTCGTGATGCCAACGGCCAGTGGCAGTTACAATAACAACGAGTCACACCACATGTTATCCGGAAAATTTGGTGTGGCAACACGCTCACCCATGGAACTTATCGATGTGACCAGGCGGTTGCAGGACATCGTAACAGAACAAAGCATTACCCAAGGTTTATGTACTGTCTTTAATCCACACACAACCGCCGGAGTCACTATCAATGAAGGGGCTGATCCTGACGTGCAGGACGACATCATTGGCGCCATGCGTCGGATTGTTCCCCTTGATTATCCATATAAACACAGGGAGGGAAATTCACCCTCCCATGTTATGGCAACCCTGACAGGCAGTTCCGTCACCATCTTCATTGCTCAGGGGCAGCTGCAACTCGGCACCTGGCAACGCATTTTTTTCTGTGAATTCGATGGACCTCGTCAGCGTAAACTCACTTGGCAGATTCTGCCTGGCTGATACAGCCGTTTCTTTTATCTTCAAGGGTATTCCATGCTGTTTGGCCTTAACCGTGCTACAGATGAAAAATCTCTCCAGGAATTATTGGAACATTTTTCAAAACGAAAACTCACCGATGTACTTGTACCTCGCATGACCGATGATGAAATTAACCAACTCGTCGAACAGCTCATGGGGATAATGCGCAATCATCTTTCCGATGAAGAATATCACAGCCTTTTGCTCGACGATCCCCATCATCGTCATTGATCTCCAAGCAGACATAACTCTGCCCTTGCTAATGTCCCATGCCGGAGGACAAACAGGACAACGTTTTCACGTCGGTTTGGAACCGCCTGTTGTCTTTGACTGCAGAATGAAGCCCTGGTATACGGATGTGCTTGAGGTTGATCCCGCCACATAGGCGCTGGTTGACGAAAAAATTTCCTCTATTATACCATTACGTTACAGATAAATCGTTATTTCGGTATTATAATAACAGGTAGATACAGAAAACATTGCCTCAGCCCCTGGTTAGCCTCTGCTTACATCATGGCTGTGGAAGGACAATTACATCAACGTATGGAACGACTCCAAAAAATCATAGCTCAGGCGGGTATCGCCTCTCGAAGAGGCGCCGAAGAGCTTATCGCCAGAGGACGGGTACGGGTCAACGATCAGGTTGTAACCCACATGGGCTATAAGGTAGATCCGGAAAAAGACCGTATAACCTTTGACGGCAACCCTATCAATCTTGAAAAAAAAATCTACTTACTGCTCAATAAACCGGCAGGATATGTAACGACCCTCTCCGATCCGCAGGGACGTCCCATTGTCACAGACTTGCTTCCTGAAATTAATGCGCGACTCTTTCCCGTCGGTCGCCTTGACCTGGACACTGAGGGCGCCCTGTTGATGACCAATGACGGCGCCCTTGGCAACTACGTCCTTCACCCACGTTATGAAATTAACAAAACATATGAGGCAACGGTCAAAGGCATGCCATCTGCGGCCGGCATGCAGCGTTTGGCAAAGGGTATACTCATTGATGGGCAGAAAACCTATCCGGCACAATTACGATTTTTAGTAAAATCCCGTTCACGATCCAAAATAGAGATTATAATTCATGAAGGGAAAAAACGGCAAGTTCGTAAAATGTTTCAAGCAATCGGTCATCCAGTCCTGCATTTGAAACGAACCGCCTACGGAAATCTTCAATTAGGAACACTTTCCAGTGGAAAATATCGTACTTTGACAAAAAATGATCTAAAAAAGCTATTTTTAGGAAAAATTCCCTTTACAATCAAAAACATACCTGCTTAAGTTTTTATAGCTTTCTAATAGTAGTTCCTGTTTTACATTTTTCTCCCAAACATTTGAGTAGGGAGGCTTTTATCCAGATACGTTACCGACGGACAGGGGAGACAGAAATGAATAAATCCGAACTGATCGAAGCATTGGCAGAAGAAATGGATATTCCAATTCGCGAAGCTGCTTCCATTACCAACACTATAATTGATACCATGAGTGATGCTCTTGCCCGTGGTGAGTCCATAGAAATTCGTGGATTTGGGAGTTTTGTGGTAAAAGAGTACGAATCTTACACCGGAAGGAATCCCAAAACCGGAGAAAAAATTAAGGTCTCTCCCAAAAAATTGCCATTTTTCAAGGTTGGCAAAGATTTGAGAGAGCAGGTTAACAAACCCAAAGACTAGCCGCTACGGGCAGCATTAAACGTTCTATTCCATCGATTTAACAGGGACCACTTCCCCAACTAAGTCGTAGATGTGCGCTTCGCTGATACGTACAGGCACAATATCCCCCGGGTTTACTTGACCGCTGGTTATATACACGCAGCCGTCAATATCAGGTGCCTGAAATCTGGTGCGGCCTTCTAGCAGCAAGTCACTCTCACGGCTCACACCTTCGATTAAAACCGGTTCTATTTTGTCGACAAAGCGCTGTTGACGCTCTTTGTTTATTGTTGCCTGCAGACTCATTACCTGGGCGTATCTTTTTGCCTTTTCCTCTTCCTGGACCTTATCAGCAAAATTGGCGGCAATGCTTCCTTCTTCGTCTTGATACTGGAACACCCCTACATGGTCCAATTGCCATTTTTGCAAAGCTTGGGTTAAAATGTCCACGTCTTCCTCTGTTTCACCAGGAAAACCTACCATGATAGTAGTACGCAGGGCGCATTCAGGAACGAAAGAACGTATCCGGGAGACCAGGTCATCAAGTGTGGCCAAACCATAGCGCCTATTCATCCGTTTCAGGACCCTATCGCTCACATGCTGAAAAGGTATATCAAGATAGGGGACAATACGCGGCTGCGCCGCCATCAGCTGAAGGAGAGACGTATCAACAGATGACGGATAGAGATAAAGCAAACGAAACCACAGAATTTGCGTCTTGTTGACCAACGTCTGCAAAAGCGAGACTAAATTGGTCTCGCCATCTTTCAGGTCATCACCATACGCTGTAAGATCCTGGGCAATGAGCGTCAGCTCCTTCACTCCCTTACTGTCCAGCAATTGAGCCTCGGCAGTAAGGTCCTCAATGGTTCGACTCCTCAGCCTGCCGCGAATTGAGGGAATCATACAATAGGTACAGTGGTTATCGCACCCCTCGGTAATTTTTAAATACGCTCTGAAAAATGGAGTTGAAATCTTGCGCGGCACAGAGGCGTCCATGAGATACAAAGATTCGTCCCCCACCGCGAGCATGCTCTCCCCTTGGCGTTTATTCTCAAGAAAATTGACTATCTGTGGAAATTCATCAACTCCGAGAAATATATCTACTTCCGGTAATTCTTCAGCAAGTTGTGCACCATACCTTTGCACCATGCACCCGGTAACCACAAGTACTACCTCTTCGTTATTTTGCTTGTACTCAGCAAGACGAAGAATCTCATCTACGGCTTCCTCAACTGCCGGCTGGATGAAACCACAGGTATTGACGAGCAGTATATCTGCCTGCTCCGGCTCCTCAACCACCTGGTATCCGGCATTTTCAAGCAGGGCAAGCATCACTTCTGTGTCCACCAGGTTCTTGGGGCAGCCCAGGCTGACAATATGTATATTTTTCATAAATCTTTCAATCCTCCTCCATCGGCTTCCCTACAGAGATCTGCCAACAATTGCTTGGTTTTTCGGCGAAATGTCTTCCTGTTAAACTGTGGTCGCCATTTTTCATGATACAGTTCATCTGAAACCAACATCACTGCAGCCAGGCTTATACCGCGAAAAGCTGCAACAGCACTTAATGCGGTATACTCCATATCGACCCCTAATGCCCCTTGTTCGCCAAAATACCGCACCTTTGCTTTAGTTTCCCGATAAACAGCATCAATGGTCCACACAGGACCTTGTTTAGTGTTATACCCTGCCTGAGAAAGAGCCTTGTTAACGTTGCCCATTAAATTGACATCCGGTGCAAAATTACCGGCTCCTGGATAATGGTCACTGGTCCCTTCCTCGCTGAACCCGCTGGTGGGTAGAAACACATCGCCTGATGCTAAAAGATCACAAACAGCTCCGCACCATCCATACACAATGACATATCGGGCGCCAAGGGCAATGCATTTTTCCAGGCACATTGCTGCCATGGGAGCACCAACAGCAGGTCCAGCCAGAAAAAAACGATCAGAGGAATACAGTTTCGAATGAAAAAGAAAATGTTGCTGCAAGCCATACATTTCGGCTAGAGCAGGAAAATTGAAGGCATCTGTAGGATTAACAGCAAAAATCCCCAGAGGAGGGAGCTCAGGATCGCGTTTGTCCCGAACCGGGTTTACAATACATTGTTCCATAGGCTAAACAAACCCCAAAAAAAAAGCTGCGGCTTAATGCCGCAGCTTTTGACTACTTTTTTGCTTGATCTGTAAAATTACAGTCCAAGAGCTGCTTTGAAAGGATTCGCATAAAGCAGGATAAAGGCAATAACAAGACCGTAAATCGCAATAGATTCACAAAGAGCCATACCAAGAATCATGGTAGTGGTGATAGCACCTTTGGCTTCTGGGTTACGAGCAACGCCATCACATGCACCGCGAAGACCATTACCCATACCAACACCAGCGCCGTGTCCTGCCAAACCAATACTCAAAGCAGCACCTATACAAATCAAAGCAATAGCAAGTTCCATTTTCAACATCCTCCATTAGATAATAATATATGATTGGCCTTCTTCGTACTCAATAAATAAACTTCAAACTCAATGTGCGTGTTCCAGAGAACCTGCGCAATACAGCACTGCCAAAAGAACAAAAACCACAGCCTGGATAACACTGACGAGCACGCCAAGGCAGAGGATAGGCAGCGGGGCAAAAAAAGCACCTGCAAGCATGAATAAAACTGCAAGCAATACTTCCTTGGCAAAGATATTTCCAAAAAGACGCATGGAAAGTGAAATCAATCGCGCAAAGTTACTGATGATTTCAAGTAAGAACATAAATGGAGCAAGAGCTTTACTTGGTCCCATGAAATGTTTGTAATAGCTGAGCCCATGGGTTTTGAATCCAAGTACATGGTGCGTTACCCAGACAATAATGGTCATGCCCAGGGTGATATTCAAATTCGAAGTTGGAGACATGAAACCGGGAATCAAGCCGATCATGTTGGCAAGAATGATATAAAAGAAAAAGGTAGCCATCATGGGAAACAACATCTTCGCCCCATCTTCGCCCAGGTTTTCGGTAAAAAAGTCCATCAGACCACCGACCATGACTTCCCAAAAATTCTGCCCACTGCCGGGGATCATTTCCAATTTTCCCATGGTCAGCTTCGGCACGATGATAAGAAAGGCCATGACCAGCCAGGTATAGGTCATATACGGTGTACAGAGCTGTTCCAGCAAGCCATGTCCAGTTACCGTATGCGGCACCGGAAGTCCAAGCTTTTCCAGAATAATCGAAATAAATAATATTGGATGTTCCATAACCTATACGCTCCTCAAACTTTGCTCGGAATAAAATATTTTGCCTCTGCTCAGGACAACAAGGATTACACTGAGCATGACTGTCGCTAGGCCAAGACTTAAACCGATCATATTGATAGGCAGTTTGGCAACCAGCAAAATTAACAATAAGCCCAACACCACTAGACGGGCATAAAACTTAATAAAAAACCGAATCTTTTCCGTACGCGAAACAGCATCCGCAGCCATACCGGCTTCACTGACCTTATGGAGCAGTTGGCCTATATCCTTTTTCAGCAAAAAGAAACTTACATTTACCAACACGCCACCAATCAACACAGATAACGCGAACTGGTCGCTATATACAAACCAGCTTCCGACAGTGAACACCACAAGTAATAACCAGCTAAAGCCGGTTATATATCGCACTAATGCTGCATCAGGGTCGTGTTTACTTTGTTTGTTCATCTTACTTCTTATCATCCGATATTTTTTTGGTTAGTTGCCAAAGGCTCTTAAAACCTGCAGCAATCCCAAATCCAAAAAAAATAAAGGTTAGATACGGTGTGGTTTTACCACCAAACGCTTTGTTATCCAGAAACCAGCCGATACCAAAACCGATAATAATAGAGGAAACAAAAGTTATGCCGATGTGACTATATTCGGCCAGCTGCCGAAACATTTCTCTTCGATCCTCAGACATCAATCGAAACTCCCGTATCCAACAGGTTAAATAGTTCGTGCTACAGGTATCATGCACAACAACCAAACGCAATATTTTTTTATCTAATTCATCAATTTTTTGAATGACGACTCAATCATATTCAAAGCTTTTTCCAAATGAATACGATCGTGTGCAGCAGATATAAATGTCGCCTCGAACTGAGAAGGGGCAAGCCACATACCTCCTTCCAGCATATTTCTGTAGTGTTTTCCATACATTTCGGTGTTCGCTTTCATGGCCGATTCAAAATCCGTTACCGGTTCATCGGTAAAAAAGCAGGTCATCATGGACCCGATACGATTAAGTACGGTCGGCACAGCAGCGGCATCTGCAATCTGTTGCAACTCAGCGGCAAACCAGTCTGATTTTTGCTCAAGGTCTTTATAAAAATCAGGCTTTCGCACCAATTGCAGCATGGCAAGACCGGCACTCATTGCTAAAGGATTACCGGAAAGAGTCCCCGCCTGATAGACAGGCCCATCAGGGGCAATATTATCCATGATTTCAGCTTTGCCACCATAGGCGCCGACAGGAAGCCCACCACCGATGATCTTGCCCAGACAAGTAAGGTCTGGAGTAATACCGAATCGTTCCTGCGCTCCGCCAAGGGAAAGCCTGAAACCAGTAATAACCTCGTCAAAAATCAGAACGATGCCCAGCTCAGTTGTCAACTCACGTAATTTTTTAACAAAACTCATGTCTGGAACAACCACTCCCATATTTCCGGCAACCGGCTCAACGATGACACAGGCAATGTCAAGATTCTCGTCCCGCAGAGTACGTTCAAGTACTTCCTTGTCATTATAGGGAATAGAAAGCGTATTTTTTACTATATCGTCAGGTACTCCCGGGCTACCAGGTATACCCAGGGTAATCAGTCCTGACCCCGCCTTAACCAAAAAAGAATCAGAATGGCCATGATAACAGCCGTCAAATTTAACCACCATATTCTTTCCGGTATAGCCTCTAGCCAGGCGGACTGCGCTCATGGTGGCTTCAGTTCCAGAGTTAACAAATCGAACTTTTTCAATGGAAGGAACACACTCACACACCAATTCGGCTAATTCAACCTCCACTGACGTTGGAGCCCCAAAACTTGTCCCATTGACAGCCGCCTGCTGTATTGCATCGACAACCTCAGGTTGTGCATGTCCGGCGATCATTGGGCCCCATGAGCTAACAAAATCTATAAATTCGTTTCCATCAACATCTGTCACAATGCATCCCGAGGCCTTTTGAATAAACAACGGATCACAACCGACAGAACGACAAGCACGGACAGGAGAATTTACGCCTCCGGGAATAACAGCTTGCGCTTTTGAAAACAGGGAAACAGAACGATTAGTGATCATAAGCCCACAACTCCTGATATTGGGTAGTAATTAGTTGAACGATGTCTTTTCTCAAATCCGGCAGTATACCACTTAGTCTTTTACGATGTCAAAACGAAAACGAAATCACTCCCCACGACTTGACAGAAAGCTAAAGATGATAATTTTCTCTTGTCACGTTCAGGAGCTCAAGGTAGAATGCTTACCAATGCGGCTAAAATATACATAACCATTGAGAATTTAAATATTTTCTCACGACAAGAATTCTTAACGGACGCAACAAGGAGAAAACAAAATGGCAAGTGACAAGGTAATGCACGTATCGGACAGCGAATTTGACGCAAAAGTCATAGGCAATGACCTCCCCTGTCTGGTAGACTTTTGGGCCCCCTGGTGTGGTCCATGCAAAGCAATTGGCCCGGTAATTGATGATCTTGCCGATGAATTTGACGGTAAAGTACTCATCGCAAAAATGAATGTGGACGATAACCCTGCCACACCCGGAAAATTTGGAATCCGTGCCATTCCCACGCTCATTTTATTTAAGGGTGGAGAGGTTGTCGACCAGATTACAGGTGCAGTCGGCAAAAGCCAACTTCAGGATTTAATGAATAAAGCTGTTTGATTTTTTTACCCAAAACGGTTCTCTGCTCAAATGACAGAGGACCGTTTTTTTTTGTTTTTTTTATAGATAACAATTACCAACAGTGCACTGATCCCCGGTTGTTTTAAAGCGAGTGGTTTTAACCTCCCGCCACAACAGCGAAATTTTATTTTATGAATTCTCAGTACCTGGTGTTGGATTTTCATGCCATCACCATCAGGAGGCGTTATGACTTTCCCCCCCTATCGTGCTAATATAACCGCTGCGCTGCTACTCCTATTGCTGTTTTCTCTTTCTGGATGTGGAGTTTTTCAAGGCATGTTTGACAGCGTCACTTTTGGAGAAGAAGAGGAAGTGAAGGGGTCTCCCGAGGTCCTGATCACGAAAGGGATGGATGCATATAAAGTGGGCGACTACAGCGGTGCCATCAAGGCATTTGAAAAAATTCTTGACGAATTCCCTTTCAGTCAACAGGCAATGCTTGCTGAGCTTAAAGCTGCAGACGCCAACTATTACAACAAATCTTACTTGGAAGCAAAACTCCTTTACCAGGAATTTGAAGAACGCCATCCCACAAACGAGGCAATCCCGTATGTTCTTTTCCAAATCGGGATGTGTGATTTTACCCGCTCCAATAGAATTGATAGAGATATAACCGGTGCCGAAGATGCCATCAAATCGTTCTCCAGGCTTCTGCGCACTTTTCCCACCTCGCCCTACACAAAAGAGGCTAAGGCAAGAATTCAGGCCGCACGGGATTTTCTGGTCAACCATGAATACTTTGTGGCCGTTTTTTACGTCAGAACAGAAAAGTATGACCAAGCCATCCACAGGTTAAAATATCTACTGGCTATGTATCCCAAGTCCACTATAGCCCCCAAAGCCCAAGCGCTCCTGGAAAAGTTGGAAGCAGGAGAGCCGCCACGATGGGGTATCAATAAATGGCTCCCTGAAATCTCCATGCCGAGCTGGACCCTATGGGAATCGGATGAAAACCAATAGCGTCAACCAAGCAACGCTGTGAGAACAGGCCAAACAGCAGGCTCGTACGCCACAGCCCAGAAAAAGATACCTGCCTGTCACCTATTCTTGCGCCAGCAGGCGCTCCACAGTTTTCAATAATGCGGAAAGTTTTTGTTCTGTATCAAGAGTGACCAGACGCCCTCCAGTACCGAGTGCAGGGTCGACAAAAGCTTTCAGTTGATGCTGATATATCTCCCACCGTCCGTCAGAAACCGCTGTTTCATCAACCGCTCTTTTTTGCAGACGACGCCTGACCTCATCAGCCGAACATGTACAATAGATAAAAAGTGGGGTGGCATCGTATTGACCAGCCATTTCCACAACGGCCTCCCTTTCTTCCAGATTACTGTATGAGCCATCCAGAAAGACAACAGATTGCCCCTGCTCCATATCAACGGCAGCCTGCTTCAACATGGCTGCGTAGGTTTTACGGGTAAAATCTGCACTGTAAATCCCCTTTCCGACCGCATCCGGACGCTTGTCGGTGGGCAATAGTCCGGCAAGCTTCTTTCGCATCCGGTCGGTATTATAGTAGGGAATGGCATTGGCTGCAGCATACGTACCGGCAAGGGTTGATTTGCCGGAAGCCGTCATACCAAAAAACACAATTACTTTCTTTTCCACCTTCTATCTCCCCTCGCCCTCCACCATATCCAGACTATTCACCGTCTTGGGCATACCGATGAGCCAGCTCAAAATATTTTGCAGCATTTCGCAGACATTCTTCCCGGACACCCGCATCAACGACAGGATCAGCAGCTGTAAAAAGACCTATCTTACCACGTACATATGCCCGATAGCATTTATAAAAATCGAGCATATCAACCAATCCGGGATCTTTTGCTGCCAGACAAAAACGTTCAATAAAAAGTTGAGAAAAATCAGTTAACCCGTAATAGTCGAGATCCATTGCAAGAAAGGCAACATCACACGCAACATCATGGAAACGAAAACGCTCGTTGAACTCAATGCAGTCGTAGATGTATGCATGCCCTCCTGTCAAACAGATATTCACAGAATGAAGATCGCCATGACAATCACGGATATGATCGCCGACGATACGCTTTGTAAACCGCTCCGTCTGGGCAAGGACCTTTTCAGCATAACTGCTGATATCGTTAAACTGCTGTAGAGTCAGAGCCCCCTGATCGACAAAAGCTTTGGTCTGTTCAAAATTCTCCACCACATTGACACCCACGGCAGCAGCCGTTCCAAACTGATTTATGTCCTCACCTGTGGCGGCATTTTTATAAAAGGGAACCAACGTGTCGACAATGTTGTCCAAATGGTGCTCTTGCAATTTCCCAGCTTTAATCATATTCCCCATCATCCCCTCTTCGGGCATGCGGACCATTTTTATCCCATATTCAACGGTCTCTCCGGAGCCATCAAGAGAAAATTGATCGTTATCAAGGTTGATTTTCACTAAATCCAGATATATTTCAGGACAGAGACGCCTGTTCAGGGTAAGCTCTTGCTCGCAATAAAAGTGCCGTTTTTCCAAATCTGAAAAATCAAGAAAACCAAAATTTACAGGCTTTTTGAATTTGTAGACAAAATCACCAGCTAAAAGGACATAGGAAATATGAGTCTGCACCAGCTTGACACTATCAACCGGATGCGAATAGACTGCAGGTTGCAGCAGAGCTTGAATAAATGCAGGGAGCGTTTCTTTTGTCATTACAGGGTGCCTCTTAAGTTATTTTGATATAAACGAAATTATTGCAAAAGGTTTACTTTACCAAAACAGCGATAAAGCGTAAACGCTTTACCACATTTTCCGAAGCTGTAATGATCCACAGCATACCAGCAGCCACAAACAAAATATGAACGAAACACACCTAAAGAACCTGCTCACGCAGCTCCAACGGGGAGAACTGGACATACCCCAAACCCTTGACAAACTTCGAGGGCTTCCGGGCGAATCATTTTCAGGGGTTCAACTGGACCATCACAGAATGCTGCGCACAGGTATCCCTGAAGTGATCTTCGGTGAACGTAAAACGCCGGACCAACTCGTTGCTATTTTAGAAAGGATGCTTCCCGCTCCAACGGTTGTGCTGGCTACACGAGTCTCAGAAAAAAAGGCGCAACAGGTCTGTGAACGTGTTGCCGGTATACATTATCACCCAGTGGCCCACATGCTGACAGGCAACCCTCATCACATTCCAACAGACTGCTCCCGAGGCACAGTGATTATAACCACTGCAGGGTCATCTGACCTACCGGTAGCAGAAGAGGCAAGATTAACTCTCGAGTATTTCGGCCATCCGGTTGAGACCATCTATGACGCTGGTGTGGCTGGAATTCACAGAATACTTAACAGGGTACCCACTCTGCAAAAAGCAACTGCGGTTATTGTTATCGCCGGCATGGAAGGAGCCCTTCCTTCAGTTGTTGCCGGAGTCACCGGCGCACCGGTGATTGGTGTACCCAGCAGCGTTGGCTATGGCACCGGGGCGGGAGGTTACTCTGCCCTGCTAGGCATGCTCAACAGTTGCTCCCCGGGTCTGGCTGTTGTCAACATTGACAATGGATTTGGAGCTGCCTGCATGGCGGACGCAATCAACAGGAAGTGATTATATCTCCATAACGCCCTCTCTTTTTGCTGAAAATGCAATCTCCCCATTGCATGATCATGGCTATCATCGTATAATCGTCTTTTTTTACGTTTTGATTTTTTTCTTTTTCACTTTACTCATATAAGGCATACTTGCAATGAACACCTCTCTAAAGCTGAAAATCGGGTTACTCCTCACCCTGATACTTTTTTCACTGATGACGCTGGCACCGTCTTTTTATTCCGATACTCCCCAGTGGTGGAAAAAATATCTCGCCCCCCAAGGACTTAAACTCGGTTTGGACCTTCAGGGTGGTATGCACCTGGTTCTTCAAGTAGACCTTGAAAAAGCCATTGAAAACTCTCTTGACCTGGCCGCTGCAGACCTGAAGGACGGACTTGCTGAAAAGCAGATCACTGCTGTGCGAATGCGCTCAGAAGACCCTTCCAAGGTTGTTTTTACCCTTCCTAACACCGGAGCAGTAGATACTGTACAAAGTACCCTCGCCAGTGACTTCCCCAATCTCGACGTCCAAATTAAAGCCGAGACTGGGAGCTTCCCCCTGATTACCCTGCAACTTAAACAGGAAGAGATAGAATTTATACGAAAAAATGCAGTTAACCAGTCCCTGGAGATTATCAGAAACCGTATTGATCAATTCGGCGTAGCTGAACCGACAATTCTCCGTCAGGGAGAAAATGAAATTGTTGTCCAGTTGCCAGGTGTCAAAGACCCGGATCGGGCTATGGGACTTATCGGACAAACAGCCCAACTGGAATTTAAGCTGGTGGCCGAGGCACAGGGGCTAAACCTGGCACAATTGTTAGCTGAGGTCCAATCAACAGGGCAATGGGAGCCGGGGAAAAGCAGAAAACAGCTCAACCTTGCTCTTCAGGGACGCCTACCGCAGGGAACGGAAATTTATTTCGAAAAGGTCATCGATAAACAGACCAAGGCCGAAACACAGGTACCGATTCTGCTTGAAAGTCAGGTACTCATGACCGGAGAAATGGTCAAAAATGCCCAGGTTCGAATCGGAGGCAGCTTCAACGAGCCTTATGTAAGTCTTGATCTCACCGGCAGAGGCGGCAAGGTCTTTGCCCATATCACGGAAAAAAGTGTCAACAGACGACTGGCCATTGTGCTTGATGAAGTCGTTCGTTCAGCACCTGTCATCCGTGAACGCATTCTTGGCGGCAGTGCACAGATATCCGGTAATTTTACCCACGAAGAAGCAACTGACCTGGCTATCGTTCTCCGCGTTGGAGCCTTACCCGCACCTGTTGAAATTATACAGAACCTGACTGTTGGTGCGAGCCTTGGGCAGGATTCAATCAATAAAGGTTTGAGTTCCGGATTAGTCGGTGCGCTCCTCGTCCTCCTTTTCATGGTTATCTACTATCGGCTCTCAGGAATTATAGCAGATTTCGCGCTGATGCTGAACATCCTGTTTCTGTTTGTCGGATTGGCAATGCTTGGTGCCACGCTGACTCTACCAGGTATTGCTGGGATCATCCTTTCCATAGGTATGGCGGTCGATGCCAATGTTCTTATTTTTGAACGAATGCGAGAGGAATTTGCGCTCGGCAAATCGATTAAATCAGGAGTTGATTCAGGGTTCAGCAAGGCATTCTGGAGTATCGTCGATTCCCAGGTGACGACCTTGATCACAGCTTTGGCACTGTTTTTGTTTGGTACAGGCCCGATCAAAGGATTTGCCGTCACCCTCTCTTTGGGTATTATTTTCAACCTGTTTGCAGTTCTTTTCTGCACCAGGCTTGTCTACGACAGCTTATATACAACCCGCAAGCTGAAGCGCTTAACCTTTATGCGGCTTATCCATAAAGCCAACTTTGACTTTATGAAAGCCCGCAAAATTGCTTTCGGCCTCTCAGGTTTCCTGGTCATTATCGGCACCATAGCTTTTGTGCAGATCCTTCGTGGTCAGGCAAATCTTGGCGTAGATTTTTCAGGTGGATCTCTCCTGCAGTACCACGCAAGCCAACCCTTTGCCCTTGAAAACGTACGCTCCGCCTTAAATAAAAACGGCTTCCCAGATATTGACCTCCAGGAAGTTACCGGAGAAAACCGACTTATTGTCAAATTAAAAAAGTCCGAACAAACCGTTGGTCACTTTGGTGATGAGATCACTACTATCCTGGCCCAAGAGCTCACTGATCATGAGTTTCTGTTAGAAAGCGAGTCGGAGATTGGTTCATCCATCTCTGCTGTATTACGGAATAAAGCCATTCAGGCAATCGGCATTTCATTGATGGGCGTTTTAATATACCTTGCCCTTCGCTTTGATCTAAGTTTCGGCTTAGCTGCTGCAACAGCTACCTTCCACGATGTGCTTGTGGTGCTGGGTATCTGCTGGGCAATGAACATGGAGATCTCCCTGCTTGTTGTCACTGCACTGCTGACCCTGGCAGGCTATTCTCTTAATGACTCGGTGGTTGTTTTTGACCGAATTCGTGAAAATATGAAAAAAGAAGAAAATACCAGCTTTTACCAGACCATCAACGACAGTATCAATCAAGTTCTTGGTAGATCAGTTGTCACCTCCCTCACAACTGCCCTGGTCCTCTCATCCCTTTTTATTTTGGGTGGATCTTCCATTCATGATTTTGCATTGACCCTTTTGATAGGTGTTCTCATCGGGACCTATTCATCCATATTTATCGCCAGTCCCATCCTGTCACTCAAAAAGAGGTAATGCAAACCGTGAAAGACACACTGCCGAATAATTTCAGCCGCATCGAACCAGATCAAAAATTTTGCTTTGATTGTCATCCAGGTGTTCCCTGTTTCACAGAGTGTTGCAGGGAACTTGATTTAGCCTTAACGCCTTATGATGTCCTGAGGCTTAAGAGACAATTAAAGCTCCAGTCAGGCATTTTTCTGGAAAAGTATGTCATCATAGAATGGGATGAACAACAACTCTTTCCGATCTGCTATCTCACCATGGTGGATGACGGAAGGGCAAGTTGCGTTTTTGTCGATAAGAGCGGGTGCAAGGTCTATGACAATCGACCTGGAAGCTGTCGTGCTTACCCTGTAGGCAGGGGTGCCATCCGTAAAGCCGACGGTACAGTTGACGAATCCTTTGTCCTGGTCACAGAAGATCATTGCAAAGGTTTTGCAGAAGGCAAGGAACAAGATGTAAACATTTATTTTGCCGACCAGGAACTAGAGACCTACAACCACTTCAACGACAAACTGTTGGAACTGTATCAGCACGATAAGATACGTGCCGGCTTCAAGCCAACCAGAGCACAGCTCGATCAATACATACTCGCCTTGTACAACCTGGATACTTTTAGTCAGCAAATGGCCAATGACAGCATTTCAATGAAAAGACCTCTGACCCCGATGGAACTTCAGGGTCTGGCAGGCGATGATGAGAAATTGCTGCTTCTTGCCATATCCTGGCTCAAGCAAGAATTTTTCGAGGAATAAAAATCTGAAGACGTGTGTAGATCCGATGAGTGATCCCGCTGAATCTTGTTTTACAAGAATCCGTACTATCAGTGGTCATTATTGTACGCTTGAAGGAGGATCACACGGTCCTGACCATAGTGAACGCGTATTTCGAATGGCCATGGTAATCGGCAAGAAGATGCAGGCAAACCTGCTTATTCTTGGGACCGCTGCTTTACTGCATGATATCGGTAGAAAGGCAGAAACGGAAAGTAAAGGTAAAATATGTCACGCCGAACATAGTGCAGAGCTCGCCCGTTCTGAATTGATGCTGCTCGACTACAAGGAGGATGACATCAAACATATTTGTCATTGCATCCGCAGTCATCGTTTCCGTAAGGGTAGCCCTCCACAATCAATGGAAGCCAAAATTCTTTTTGACGCGGACAAGCTGGACTCCATAGGCGCTATCGGTATCGGACGAGCATTTCTGTTTGCAGGTCAAATAGGTGCATGCCTCCACAACCCTGAGAAGGATCCCGAGGAGACAGAAGCCTATTCCAAGCAGGATACAGCTTACCGCGAATTCCAGGTAAAGATGTCCAAGGTAAAAGACCAGATGCTTACCCCTATAGGTAGACAGATTGCAGAACGGCGACACCACTTCATGGAACTTTTTTTTGATGAACTTAATGGCGAAATATATGGTACTGCAGATGGTACCCAGCAAATATGAGGGACAGGAACATGCTTAAGCTGGTGGTTTTCGACTGTGATGGAGTTATGTTCAGTTCACTGGAGACAAACAGAATATATTATAATCATCTGTTAGAAACCTTTCAGTGCCCGCAGATGAACCAGGCGGAACTGGAATATGTTCACATTCACAATGTTGCCAACTCTATACGGCATATTTTCCGCAATCATGTTCATATTGACCTTGAGCAGGTTACCTCTTACTGCCGGTCCCTTGATTATAGCCCATTTCTTAAGCACATGGTAATGGAGCCGGATCTACCTGCCTTTCTTAAACATATCAAACCAAACTATCACACGGCCATATCCACCAACAGAACCAATACCATGGATATCGTGCTGGACACCTTTCAACTTCGATCCTGGTTTGATATGGTCGTCACTGCCAGTGATGTTGAGCGTCCAAAGCCTGCGCCCGATGGTCTATTGATGATCCTTGATCATTTTCATGTTCAGCCGGACGAAGTTATTTACATTGGAGATTCAACCGTTGACAGAGACCATTGCGCCAGTGTCGGCATTGACCTTATTGCCTTTAAGAATACAAATCTGGAAGCGAAATATCACGTTGATAGTTTCACCGCAATTGCCGGCCTGCCGCCTTTTCATTCTACAGCAGGCAGACAGTGTGACGAGCCCTGATTGTGCTTCTTAGCTAATCCTCTTCATCCATTCGCTTTAGACCTTCCATCAGGATCATCATAAAATCGCCGATTTCTCGAGCCTGCATTAAGGATTCAGGCAACCCGGGAACAAATTGAAAATCCCCTTTTTTTTCAGAAAGAATTGCGTATACAGCCTCATGGTTGTCGAGATCTTCAAAACGAGCTGCCAGGAGAGCACCTTCACGAAAAGTAACCCTTGCCGCTTTGTCGGCAAAGTTCATGATCAAGCGACCTGTTTTTTGATGCATATGAAAAACTTGGAGCAGCTCTGCCGGTAAAATGGCTTCTATTTTACCGCTCATAACAGCCCTTGAATCAGCTTTATTTTCTGTGCATTCAATTAAAAGAGGGAATTCTGATAATTGAAATTTAATCAGGCCGGTACAGCCACCGCACGTAAAAATTTCATCTTTATACTCTGCAAATCCTGTTGCCATAGAGGGAAGCAGTTGAACAAGAAGACCTGTCATCTCACGAATAAGGATGAGGCAAGACGGTTTTTCCGGAAAGAATTCCACTGATTGACGAGTGAGAATAAACCCATTATCCCGGTTGTATAAAGGGCAGTTACGCTCCTCAACAATTTTAAATTGTGCACAGAAATCAGACATATTCTCTTAAAGGCTAATATTAGGTATACTGTCTATTGTACACAGAATATTCATTCACTCAACTAAAAGTATTCATTACAAAAATACCTTCTCTTCATTTTTAGTATTTTACAATCAATGTGGCTTGTTTCGTTGAGGTAAATAATATATTATACTAGATAGTGTAGAGTGTGGCTTACGTGAGGCTATGTCTATTTTCTACTTTTTTTCAATTTAATAATTAACAGGTTATTACATGGTTACGGGCTCTCAACAGCTTGTCGACGATTTCGAACAGCTTCAAAGTTCTCTTGAGCTTTATCCTAAGATCAATATTGTCAAAACTGATGGGGAACCACCTGATAATTATGAAATTGAGTTCACTCTTCGTGGCTATATAAAAGACGCCGATGGCACTGTCTCGATCGGCAATACTCACCGGGTGCAGATAAGTCTCCCTTTTGGATACCCTCACTTTGCGCCGATAGTGAAACCACTGACCCATATTTTCCACCCAGATGTTGATCCTGCTGCAATCCGGATAGCTGATCGGTGGCAACAGAATCCATCCCTTGCCGATCTCGTTCTCTACATAGGAGAAATGATTTGCGGCCATACTTACAGCCTTAACGATCCTTTCAACCAAGAGGCTGCAGACTGGTACCAAGAGCACCTGGGCAATCTTCCCCTTGATTCACTCAGTATTGCCACCATAGAAGAGTCTTCTCAGGAAATTGATAGCCTTGTTGATGACACCTTTGCTTCACTTGGCCTCGAAACTGATGATTTTCTCGAACCTGTTAAAGAATTTTCACCTGCAGATGTTGAGCACATACAGATGCTCATTGAGCACAAACAGCTTTTTGAAGCCACTCAGGCGTTAACTGAAATAACTGAACAATTTCAAGAACGTGAAGTTATCCAAGAAAATATCGACAAAGGTATGAAAAAAGCTGAGCAGCTTTTCGCCTTGGCTGAACAGCTAGAGGACCTTGGAAAATTCGACGAAGCCGTCGATGTAGTCGATAATCTATTTGAAGTCTGTGTAGATATGCCCGGAAGCGACAGCCTTCGCTCCCGCCTCCAGCAGGAATTTTCTCTTGCTCTACGTTCTCCGGGAAACTCTGCCGAAGAACAAAGTGAAGACAGCCTGATCGTATCCAAAAAAGACAAGACTAAGAAAAAATCCTCTGCAAAGAAAAAACAAAAACAGGTAGCCCCCGCTCCCCGGCCTCGTCTTAAATTCAAGCCAAAGATTCCACTCCAAATTATCCTTTCAGCGACAGTTTTGCTTGCCATTTGCATAGGTGCAATAAGCTTTTATTTTAAAGACCAAAATATATTAAGTCGCTCCCAGGCAAATATTTTAAAAAGCCAGCTCCTCATAGATAAAAAACAATTTGAAACCGCCCAGGGAACCCTTTATGAGGCAAAAAAATCGTTATCCGGGCTTACTGTACTTCGCTTTAAAAAAGGCGAAATGGAAAGGGAAATAGAGAAGCTACTTACTTCAAAAGAACTGGATGAGGGGTTAAAGGGGCACGTTCTATATCAAGGCAAATACATTCCCTCTGCAATGGCCCAATCCCTCAGAGAATTGGCCACCTTAACAGAACAGGCAAAATCTCTAGTAGATCAAAAAAACCCAGCTGATGCGCTTACACTTTACCGTCAGGCTTTTTTTTATGCGCAAAAAAATAAATTGAGCGACAATGTTGCTGAGCTTGAAGCCATAATCAAATCTCTTGAACTCCAACAAACACTGACCCTTGCAGAGCAAGCCGAACTTGGCAAGAACTGGCAAGGTGCTGCAGAAACTTACCGCAAAGCACTGGAGCTATCCAGCAGTCTTTCCGACCCGAAAACAGCAACCGCCATTACCTCAAGGCTCACTGCAGCAACCTTCCGCCATGAACTGAATATGTCAAAAGAGACATTTACCCAGGAACAATGGCAGGAAACAATTGTAAAACTCGAACATGCCCAACGCCTTATTGATTCCAATCCTGACGTTGTCTCCGTAAAGGAGCGACGAGACCTGCACCGATTACTGGTCAACGCACGTCTCTACGGCATTCTCTCGTCCGCGAGAGATGCATACAATCAGAAAAATTGGGCCAATGCTATAACTGAATACCGTAAAGCGGTCAGCCTGCTTGAACAGGAAAGGGATAACTTTGAAGGGCACCTGGA
The DNA here is from genome assembly GCF_016918565.1 of Desulfogranum marinum. Taxonomy (GTDB): domain Bacteria; phylum Desulfobacterota; class Desulfobulbia; order Desulfobulbales; family Desulfobulbaceae; genus Desulfogranum; species Desulfogranum marinum. The sequence continues at coordinate 70,118 of NZ_JAFFQD010000005.1, read as the reverse complement.
CGAATCAATCAGTAAAATTAAAAAAACCGTACTGATGGTGCAAATAGCAATGACGCAGGAAAAGGTACTCCTTGCAGAAAATCAGGATAACCTGCAAGAGGCCCTGCGTCATTCCAAAGAAATTCAGCGGCGTATTAAAAACAGTCCTTTTAAAAATGATCCCTCAGTAGAGGATGTACAACGAAGAATCACTCAACAAATCACCACGAAAGAAGAACAGATAGCGCACAACAAGAAAATAGTCTGGCTGGAAGAACATTTTGAAGAAATTTTCAGGTCCAATTACCCTACCTTCAGAGGCTCACAACTACATTCGCCCAATGCTGCGCTGCTGAGAAAAGTGGATGACAAATCCATTTTCATCATCACCTGCACAGAAAAAAGTCAAGGCACTTCGTCGCGGCTGGAACTCAATTACATGTATGATGAAGGTACCGGCAAATGGTCTGTGTATACGGGAGAATGAAATTCACAGTTTGCATTTCCAGCAAACAAGAGGCATGATTTCCTCCAAGGTAATCAGATCAGAAACCTGAATTCTCCCTTACCAAGTAAATCGTGAAGGTGTAAGATTCCCTCTAGATTACCGTTGGTCGCAACCACTGCCAACACCGTAATCTCTCTCTGCTGCATGAGGCTGAGTGCATCTGCGGCCATGGTATCTCCGCTTATGGTTACCGGACTCCTGGTCATGATATCATTAACAATTGCCTTTTTCGGCACCTCACCACTGGTCAGCAACCTCCTGATATCGCCATCAGTCACAATCCCGCTCAGTCGTCCGTTTTTATCCCTAACCATCACTGCACCAATGCTTTTACTATCTAATTCGGCGATGGTCTCTTGAAGAGTCACTCCTTCCTCCACCACAGGGACCTGGTCTCCGGACAGCATCACCTCTTTTACAGCAACCTTAAGTCGTTCACCCAGACTACCGCCAGGATGATTTCGCCGAAAATCCTCTTCTCGAAATTGATTTTTCTTTAATAAAGTTACAGCAAGGGCATCACCAAGGGCGAGAGTAGCCGTAGTAGAGGAGGTAGGCGCCAACCCAAGCGGACAGGCCTCCCTCGGCACACAAATGTCGAGTGTAATCACAGCAAATCTCGATAGAGTTGAAGTTAAGCTCCCTGTCATGGCAATTATTTGCACATTTCGTTCGCGCAAGCTGCCAAGTAAGGCGTTAAGTTCAGTTGTTTCACCGGAGTAGGATATGGCAAGCACAACATCGGTTGCCGAGACCATGCCTAAATCTCCGTGCATGGCCTCAACAGGATGTAGAAAAAAAGAAGAAGTGCCGGTGGAATTTAAAGTAGCAGCTATTTTCTGTCCGATAACACCGGATTTGCCAATGCCGGTAACCACCAACCTACTTGGACATGCTGCTATTAATTCAACTGCTTGCTCAAATGAAGCATCAAGTTTATCTTTTACAGCCTTAATCCCTTCAGATTCTATGGTAAGGACTTCTTTGGCCTGTTCGACTATGTTCACATTTCCTCCTGCATAATAACACCTGACATACCATTTGTTACTATAATAGCCGACCTAGGCTGACGCCGCGGCTACATGTTCTAAAAATTACAGTAACTATTCAGCAGCACCCCAACGCTTCACGATCTGCCCGCCTAGCATACCGGTGTATAGCAAATAGTCAGGTGGTGGACATTTGGAACACTTCTGGCAAGTTACAGCTTGGGGTAGATTGACACTTTCCAGATCTTCACGGAATAGTTACAAATCAAGACTATCTACAGAGGCCTAAGTTGTCCGCCAACAATCTGGTGGATCTTACCCTGACTATCTATTACCTTATAACAGCCACTGTCTGTTATTCCGTCTCCAGTTCCACATACAACCTGCTGTTGTGCAACATACTCAACCGGACGCCGATAAAGGTAATCATAGTCCTGCCATTGATCGAGGACAATTTGTGGTTCAGAAGATAATATACGAATATTGTCTAAAATTTGGCCAACTATTTTTTCGAGCAGAACTTCTAAAGAAAAAGTTAAATGAGTGTGCTCACGTACGGTTGTTACTATAGACTGAATTTCTGAAGGATAATCAACTAGGGTAGTGTTAATGTTCAAGCCTACACCAATTATGACATAGGGGAGGTGGTTGCTATCAACAACCTCCGATTCGCAAAGAATGCCGCCCAGTTTTTTCCCAGCAACGTAGATATCATTTGGCCATTTAAGTGTTAGCTCCAGCCCGGTTTCAGCAACCAAACAGCTAGCACATGCAACCCCGGTCGCCAGTGTTATTAGCGGAAGATGTTTGGTTTGCAACAGAGGTTGAAAGAGGATTGTAAAATAGAGCCCCCCTTTAGGTGAGCTGAAGATTCTTCCATATTGCCCTTTTCCTCCTGATTGCTGCTGGGCAACTAACAGTAATGGCTCATCAGGCGTTGACCGTATTAACTGCTTCGCATAACTATTGGTTGATGCGATATCATCAATGTGCAGAATCTTCATTATCAGATAAATAGAAATTTGTTATATAGCTTCACTATCTACAGCCTCCCCCTCCGCCCAAAAAAAAAAAGCAGAACCTTAAAGGCTCCGCTTTTTTCACTTACAAAGAGAAAGATAAAAACTAATTAATACCTTCAGCTCCCTCTTCGTCTTTGATTCGGTCAGGACGAGCATACATGGTGGTTGACCCTGAAGACCAGAACATCAACTCACCTTTCTTTACCAAATCATTAGCAACATTCTTGATTTGTCGCGGCTTTGCATCAGGATCACATTTATAAAAATCCTTAACATATAACTGCGGCTTAGGCGATTTGGTTGCCTTTTCAATAATTGCAGCTTCCAGTTCTTCTAGACTGAGTGCCATGATAGACTCCTTACCGATATAAAAAGGTCAAAAAAACGATCGGCTCTGAAAATCAGAGCCGATCGCGTAAAATTTACTTCGTGTACGCAGCGGTATGGCTGGTGTACTTAAATTGAGTAGTTGTTCTCCAAGTGTCGTATGCCAACCGATAATCATCAATAGATTTGTCGGTAAAAGGAACGCCAGTTTCCTCGAAGAATTTTTCCCAACCAATACGCTCAGCCCACTCACCTAGACGCTCATACTTATTGGCGCCTTTAGCGTAAGCTAAAAGGATATCCCGCACGACTTTAACGGTTTCTGGCCAACGAGGTGGGGTGTTTGGCAAAAATGGAACAACCAATTTGGAAAATTTAGGTCCACTTTTGGCGTTGGAAACCTTACCACCAACCAAAATAGCGATACCATCACCTTCCGGATCAGCAAGAGGCATTGCAGGACACATGGTGTAACAGTTACCACAAAACATACACCGTTCGTTGTTAACCTTAACGGTCTTGACCTCTTCACCATTCACTTCAGCTTTGGCAGGCTTGATAGCACCAAGCGGACAGGAAGCGATGGCCAGTGGGATCTCACACACGCCTGTAATACGCTCGTGGTCGATCATAGGCGGTGTACGGTGAATTCCAAGAATAGCAATATCAGACGCATGGACAGCACCACACATGTTCAGACAGCACGCCAAAGCGATACGAACCTGCGCCGGCAAGGTCATGGAACCAAAGTAGTCGAACAGGTCATCCATAACAGCCTTAACAGGACCGGATGCGTCTGTTGCAGGGGTGTGACAATGTACCCAACCCTGTGTATGAACGATGTTGGTTACACAAGCACCGGTACCACCGATAGGTAAACCACTCGGAGCTGCAGCAATAGCCTCTTTCAGCGGAGCAACCTTGTCTTCCGCATCTACCATGAACTCAACGTTGTTACGGGTTGTCCAACGAACGAATCCATCACAGTGTGCGTCAGCGATGTCACAAATATCACGAACATAGCTCACGGTCACCAAACGAGGGGTACCACAACGTACGGTAAATACCTTATCACCGGTTTCACTTACATGTACCAGTACACCAGGCTCTAAAATTTCGTGATACAGCCATTTGCCTTTATTATTCTTGATTACCGGAGCAAGCATGTCTCCGTAGTACTTCGGTCCTAAGTCACTAATGCGACCTTCCATAGGATTTTTAGGATCGTAACCCATTGTATTGTCTCCTTATAATATACGTCTCAATTCGGTTATAGGTCAGTTGGGACTCAATTATGCTGCGTGACGCTTTCTGAATTCTTTAACGTCACGGTCCCAGCCGCCAGGTACTTCTTCTTCTTTCCAGAAGACATATGGGTTGGAACGTGGCTCTCTCACGTGCTGCGGCAGAGGCTCAATTTCCATAACACTCAAGAAGGTCGGCAGACCAACACGTTGCATGGTTTCACCAACGCGCTCACGGTTTTTACCAACTTCCATCCACCAGTCCCAAACCTTCTCAATAACATCAATTACTTCTTCGAAATCGTTTTCTTTATTGATTTCGATAAATGGAATAACCAAAGTTGAGAACTGTGCACCATCAAGAATAGGAGCTTTTGCACCCATAAGAATACTTGCGCCTTTCTCTTTACCTGGACGAAGAGCACGTGGCATAACGTTGATGCAATGCATACAACGGGTACATTCAGCATCGTCGATCTTCAGCTCATCACCTTCCATCCACATACACTGGGTTGGGCACAGATCAAAAACTTCTTTCTGGATGTCAAATGGACCCCAGTCGCCACCCTTATGGGCACCACCGTTTACAGGATAGCCTTCGTCACCATTGAGATAGGCCTTAACTGCTGCCTGGTCAATCTGGATCTGGTCTTTCCAGGTACCGACAACGGAGAAGTCAGAGCGGGCAACGGCAGCAACACAGTCATTTGCACAACCGGAGAACTTAAACTTAAATTTATAAGGGAATGCAGGGCGGTGGATCTCATCCTGATAGTGCTGGGTCAGGTGATTACATATTTCCTGGGTATCATAACAAGACCACTCACAGCGGGACTCACCAAGACAGCAGGCAGGGGTACGCAAGTTAGAACCGGAACCACCAAGATCCTGTCCCAGATCATGGGTCAGATCCCAGAACAGTGGCTCAAGATTTTCAGTACGGGTACCGAGAAAAATCATGTCACCGGTGGAACCATGCAAGTTGGTAACACCGGAACCATATTTTTCCCACAGATCCATCAGAGCGCGCAGGTTCTCTGTGGTATAGTAGAGGCCGGATGGTTGAGCAACACGAACGGTGTGAAAATGCTCAACACCAGGAAACTGAGCAGGAACGTCGGAGTAACGTCCAACGATACCACCGCCGTAGCCGAAAACACCTACGATTCCGCCGTGTTTCCAGTGAGTAATCCTGTCTTTGTATGAAAGCTCAAGCTGACCAAGAATGTCCCAGCACTCCGGCTTTGTCTCAGCCTGTCGCTTGAGGTCGGTGACGAAACTCGGCCATGGACCTTTTTCCAGTTCGTCCAGTAGAGGCGTTTCATGCTTTGCCATCAGTGTTCCTCCTAGAATTATGTGGTTATATTACAACCGGTAAAAAGTAATAAACTAATCAACAGTTAAGCGTTGACACGGAATAAAAGCGGACAATACAGTATTGAATGCTCATTCATCTGAGCGACAATAAACGGAGGACAGATCTTTGTCAACAAAAAACCTAACCCGCTGTAGCACCATCAAAATAACGACAATTTTCGCCAGGCAATCATACCATGCCTGCTATTTTCAACAGGGTGCATTCCACAGTCTTTTCCTCATTATTTGCCTTATCATCACTATCTTGCAGTGCCATTTGTGCCAATAATTTTTCAGCTAGCACCTTGCCCAACTGTACCCCTTCCTGATCAAACGAATTAATGTTCCAGCAAAATCCTTGGAAGGCTATTTTGGTTTCATACATCGCCAATAGCCGACCCATTGTCTCGGGGTTCAGCCTGTCTGCCAGTAGAATTGAACCTGGCCTGTTTCCAGAAAACCGCTTGGCCGGATTTTCATTCCCTCTACCGGTAGCCATTGCCAGCGACTGGGCCAACATATTTGCAACCAATTTCTGCTGAGAGGTTGTCCCGGCAACGGTTATGTCTTTGCCGTACTGGCAGGTGCGAAACCCTATGAACTCCACAGGCACGATTTCCGTTCCCTGATGGAGCAGTTGGTAAAAAGCATGTTGCCCATTGGTACCAGGTTCACCCCAGATTACAGGCCCTGTTTTCCATTGTACGTCAGTTCCCGTCCTGGTTACTGATTTGCCGTTGCTCTCCATATCACACTGCTGCAAATGGGCTGCAAACCTTACCAATGCCTGGCTGTATGCAAGGACAGCGACTGTTGGGTAACCGAGAAAATTCCTGTTCCATATACCCAGCATCGCCATCAGCAATGGAATATTATTTCTTATGTCACGTTGTTCCGCCGCAATATCGACCTCATTGGCCCCTCGCAAGATATCAACGAATCCTTCATACCCCAGAACAAACCCAAGCGTTACCCCGCCGACCATCGACGTTGCAGAATATCTGCCCCCGACATAGTCGTACATGTAAAATGAAGCGAGATAATTATCCGGATCATCCATTGGACTCCCTTTACCCGTCACCGAAAGTACATGCAGTGCGGGATCAAGACCTGCAGTTCTCAAAGCTTGACGCACCAACTTTTCATTGGTCAGGGTTTCAAGGGTAGTCCCGCTTTTGGAAACCACATTGATCAACGTCCGTGATAAGTCAACTCCACCCAGTATCTCTGCGGAGTCGTCGGGGTCGACATTAGCAATAAATTCGGCATCTCTTCCGGGGACCCGATAAGGCTTCAACGCCAGATACACAGCCCTGGGGCCAAGATCAGAGCCACCAATCCCAACCTGGATCATGGTGGTAAATTTTTCACCCTTTGCATTGGCAATTTCGCCGGTACGAACAGCTTCAAGAAACTGTTTGAGTTTAAACAATTCCTGTTCAGCCTCCTTGGATGCTTTTTCTGCATAACGGGATGTGGTAAAAATATCGCGGCAGGCTGTGTGCAGAACCTGCCTGTTTTCACTTTCATACCCCTTGATGGCATTCATGACCGCGCCACTCTTCATGGCAAGGAATTGGTCCACCAAACCAGCCTGATCGGCTAATTCCTGCAGCGCGTCAAGCACCTTGTGCTCGACACGCTGGCCGGCATATAAAAAATCAAATCCATTTGCCGAAGCACGATACTTTTGCAATCGTTCAACAGTTAGTCCATGAGGACCACTCAAGTCGTGAGGATCTGCAGCCAAGGCTGACAAAGTTGCAACTGCAGGTAGTTGATTGAAATCTTGGTACTCCATTTCTCCCCCCTTTAATTATCGTGAGAGGTTGCCAGAAGTCGCAACTCATCTATAACAGCAGCGTAGTTCTCTTTGCCGTAAACAGCAGAACCGGCAACAAAAATATTTGCCCCTGCCGCTGCTACCCGCTCTATAGTAGCAGGGCTGACCCCACCATCAACTTCGATTCCGGCACCTGAATTCACTTTATCAAGAGCAGCTCGCAGAGCGGAGATCTTCCCAAGACTGGATTCGATAAATGATTGGCCGCCAAATCCTGGGTTTACACTCATCAGCATCACCAAGTCAACCTCCTCCAAAACATACTCCAAGGTGGTCAAAGAGGTTGCGGGGTTGAGCACCGCCCCAGCCTTCTTCCCTAACGCTTTAATTGCAGCAATAGTTCGATGTAAATGCGTGCAAGCCTCCACATGAACGGTTATCCAATCTGCTCCCGCATCGCTGAATGGCTGTATATACTGATCAGGATTACTTATCATGAGGTGTACATCTATTGGCAGACTGGTTACTTTCCGAACAGCTTTTACCACCATCGGTCCCATGGTGATATTTGGCACAAAATGACCATCCATTACATCAACGTGAATGACATCAGCACCGGCCTGTTCAACCGCCTTTATCTCATCGCCAAGCCTTGTAAAATCAGCCGAAAGAATAGAGGGGGCTATCATTGTTGATCGCATTACAGATTCCTATAAAATAAAATTGTCCATGAGCTGTGGAGTGCCGACAGCTACTCTTCAATACGGACCAGACTACCGTAAATAAAATCAAATGAGAAGCAAAACGACCAACCGGAGACAGCTCCCCCGCATTTCTCATCCGGGCTACACATTTTTTTCGTATTGCTGTCCAGGGAGCTGCCGCACCAGCCCTTTGAGTTCAAGCTGTAGAAGCAACATATGAATTTCATTGGTAGTCAATCCTGACACCCTGGCCAGGGTATCTATATCCACAGGATAGACATCAAGAAAAGACATCAACACCTGTTCCGCCTCACTTTCCATTCCGCTTTTTTTTTGCTGCGTAGTTTTGGCGAAACCACTCCCAGCGTCCAATAACTGCAATTCAACCAGGATATCGTCAACTCCCTGCACAAGATGTGCTCCTTGCTGAATCAACCGATGACAACCACTGCTTTTCACTGAATCAATACGGCCCGGCACTGCAAATACATCACGACCCTGATCCAGTGCCAGACGCGCTGTAATAAGCGAGCCGGACTTTTCCGTAGCTTCAACAATTATAACGCAGATGGCAAGGCCGCTTATAATTCTATTGCGCGCCGGAAAACGAAATCCCTCGGGTTTACTCGCCAGCGGATACTCAGAAAGGAGTGCACCATGTTCGGCTATTTCGGCGAACAGTTTTTGATGCGATTTTGGATACGTTACATCAATACCACAGCCAAGAATAGCTGCAGTTTTACCTCCAACCTGAAGAGCACCCTGATGTGCAGCAGCATCAATACCGTAAGCCCCCCCGGAAACAATAGTCACTCCATGATCGCTCAGCCCTCGAGCCAATAACAGACTGACCCTTTTCCCATACTCCGTGGCAGCCCGAGACCCTACTATGGCAACCGCAGGTTCTTTAAAAATAGAAAGATCTCCTTTGCAATACAACAGCAATGGCGGCTCTTGAATAGTACGAAGCGATGCAGGATAATTGCTGCACTGGAGGGAGAAGAGAGAAATATTTTTTTGAGTCAGAAGGTGTAACTCGGCAGCTGCCCGTTTTTTGGCAGCATCAACGCAGGAAGTATCAGTGAGTCGACGACAAATTTCAGGTCCCACCCCTGCAACCTGCTGTAACTTATCGCCGGCCTGCAAAACCTCAACAGGTGATCCAAAATATTGAATAAGTTTATTGGTGAGCGCGCACCCAAGGCCGGGTATAAAGCCAAGCGTCAACCATTCCTGGGCGAGCGGGCAAATCTCCGCCACGCGTTTAATCGCTCATAAAGGCCTGCAAATCGCCACTTCGTGACGGGTGACGAAGTTTTTTTATGGCTTGCGCCTCAATCTGCCTTATGCGTTCTCTGGTGACGGAAAAACACTGTCCGACCTCCTCCAGCGTATGATCACACCCTATCTCTATCCCATATCGCATTCGTAGAACTTTTTCCTCGCGGGGGGTCAACGATCCCATGACTGTACAGAGGCAACGTTTCAGGCTCTCGGTGATGGAATTTTCCTGCGGATCGGGATGAGCATGATCCTCAATGAAATCACTGAGCATGGCATCCTCTTCATCATTCACCGGCGCATCGAGGGAAATGGCGTCTTTTGCTGTTTTTAAAGCCACGTTGACCTTATCGACATCAGTACCTAATTGTTCCGCCATTTCTTCCGGAGTCGGCTCACGGCTTTCCAGCCGCTGAAAATCTTTGGAAAAACGTAGCATCCGGTTGATGGTTTCGATCATATGAACAGGCAAGCGGATGGTACGCCCCTGATCTGCGATGCCCCGAGTTACAGACTGCCTGATCCACCACGTAGCATAGGTGGAAAATTTATACCCACGCTTGTAGTCATATTTCTCAACCGCCTTCATAAGCCCTATATTGCCTTCCTGAATAAGATCGGGAAGCTGCATGCCACGATTGAGGAATTTTTTAGATACGGAGATAACCAGTCGTAAATTACCCCGAACCAGTGCCTCCTTGGCTTGCTTCGCAATCTCTCTACCAAGCTCAATATCTTGCTGCACCTCTGTAAAAGCTGCCCAGCTTACGCCGATAGTCTCCGCAAGCTCCAAGGTGACTCGTCGCTCGATTTCCGCCGGAGAAACTTCGACGTTACTCCCGGACTGTGAGACTTCCCTTCTGGCAGCAAGTAGCTCACGTTGCTGCGCGACCACCCGCACTCGGTTGAATTTGCCACTTAACTCCTTCACGGCATCAGCGACGGAGAGTAACCCTTTTGAGCACAGGCGATACTCGCGAAAAAGGTTGGATATATTCCATCCTGCCTGGATGATATCTGCCAATATCTGCTGTTCTGCTTCTGCACCGTTTGCATTATTTTTCAGTTGAACAAACAGCTCCCTTCGCCTCCCATCTATTTCATTGGCCACTTCAACCTGGTCAAGAAATGAATTGCGAATTTCTTTCAGCCTGTCCGGATCATTCTCAGACACGCCCCTGATAACCGTGTTTATTCGTAGACTGCCGCGCAGAATATTTTCAGCGATATCATTGAGTGCGGTAATGCCAAGAGTCAGGCGCAAAACAGCGTACTGAATTTTCGATTCACCTTCCTCCACCATTTTGGCAAGTTCAATTTCCTCTGCCTGACTCAGCAGACGCTGACTCCCCATCTCACGAAGGTAAATATTCATAGGGTCAATACTCGTCCCCTCGCCACGCCGGTCAGAACTCCGTCGGTCTCCGCCGGAACGTCTGTCCACGCGTTTTCGCCTATCTTTCACTACTTTTTTAACCGCTTTTTGCTCATCTTTAGCATTAAGACTACCCTTTGCTAAATCTTCTTCACTACTCACATGCGTACTCTCCATTACCTCACCCCAAGATAACAATCCAAGTTATGAAAAAGAAGCCTTGACCACGCAACCTTTGAGAAAGCAATAAAAAAATGCAACATCAACCAGATAGAAACATGCATCTTCACGAACCCACAACTACCTGATTAGACAACGTTATCCGAAAAAGATTACTTCTTCCCAATTCAACCTTGCAATAAATACAATTTTGTAAGCTACCAGATTTTCACATTTTTTCAACAGGTTATATCAGTACCCCGTCCTTTTTTTCTCAGCAATCATCTTTTTTTGTAAAAGCTCCATCAATAATCCCATATCGCCTTTTTGCTCAGCTTCCTTGATTTGTTCTTGAAGGCGAAGGCCCTCCTCCTGATCAGAAGTAGTTTTAAGCCATCGTACCAACTCATGCAGCATGCCTTGCACGATCTCATTATTCATTTCGTTGCCGGCGCTACCCCCCTCCATAAGCAATTCAGCAACATATTGGCGCTCCTCCCCTTCGACCAACAGTGTCAGCAACTGCTCAGGAGAATGGCTCCCCTCTTCCTGCAGTCTCTGTAGCAAAACCACAATACGCTGGGAGATATCTCCTTTCACTACTTTTCCCATGCCTGCCTCCTGCAGTTGTTTCAGGTATTCCGGATAAAGAATAGCGAACTCTATCAACTGACGTTCTTGGCGGGGCAGGTCGAGAAGCCCTCCTTTTGCGGAAACCGTTTGCACAACAGTCCTCTCCTTGGTCTTTCCACTAATAAACTGGCCAGGGTCAAGACCCAGTTTCTCGCTGAAATGGGCAACCATAAGCGCTTTCTGCGAGACATCTGCAGCTTCTTCCAGTACGGGTTTCAACTCTTGAATAATTCTCCCTTTCCCGCTGAGGGTCAGCCCGTGCCGCTCAACAAGTGTATCAAAGAAAAATTCTGCCAGGGGACGGGCAGCCTCTACGTATTTTATTATTCCGGATCGCCCTTCTTCTCTTACCAGGCTATCAGGATCCTGCCCCTGGGGCAGGACGGCAATACGGCACTCCAACTGCTCTGCCAGAAAAAAAGGAATACTGCGCATCGCCGCCTTCAGCCCGGCGGCATCTGCATCAAAAAGTAAAACTACCTCCCTGCAGTACCCCCTGAGCGTTTTGACATGGTGCTTTGTCAACGATGTGCCCAAAGGAGCTACGGTGTTGTCTATTCCATGAACAGCAAGCAGCAGCAGATCAAAATTCCCTTCTACAACCAGCGCGGTTCGAGCTTTACGGATCGCCTCTTTATGCTGGTACAACCCGAAAAGAAGTCGATTTTTTTCAAACACAAGACTTTCTGGGGAATTCATATACTTAGGTTTCCCTTCGCCAATAATGCGCCCGCCAAAGGCAACCACTCTGCCGGTCATATCGAGTAGAGGAAACATGATCCGGGAACGAAACCGGTCATAGAAACCTCCTCTGTCTTTCTCGACAGCCAGCCCAGCTTTTACAATCACCTTGTGCGACAGTGAACGCCTTCGCAGTGTATCTGTTTGGTAAGTCCACCCGACTGATTCCGCAGACGGAGCAAACCCAAGCCTGAACTTCTCCACAAAGGCATCAGGAACACCTCTCTGCTCAAGATACTTCCTGGCGGCAGCTGCTCCCTCCCCGCCGGCGAGGCAGCGTTGGTAAAGATCTACAGCCGCCTCGTTAACTGTATACAAGGCCTCACGCTCTTGAAGCCGTTTTTTATCGGCTTGGCTCATATCCTTTTCCGGCAAAGCAATCTGATACTTATCAGCCAAAGTTTTCAGTGCTTCCGGAAATTCCATATGATGGTATTTCATAATAAATGAAAACACATCACCTGATTCACCGCATCCAAAGCAGTAAAAAAACTGCCCTTGGGGATTGACGGAAAAAGAAGGTGTCTTTTCGGAATGAAAAGGACAAAGACCAACAAACCGGGTCCCGGCTTTTTTTAAAGTCACATACTCGTTGATCACCTCAACGATATCTGCCGACTCTCGGACTAAGCTCTTGATATTACTCTTGATACTATCACTGACCATAGCAAAACTAGCGACGCTCCCTGGTTCCGTAGAAAAAAGTCTTCACGGCACAGTAGATTTCTTTTAAATTAATGAATATCTATTAAACACATTTTGAGAAGTTGAGCCTACCTGATACTACGGTTCCGGCCTTGAAGCTGCATCAAAGTGCCTGACAAAAAATTTCTTAATGCACAAGTAACCATCAATCGGCAAGAAAATAGACGCGCTCCACAGAATCTTTTTTTCAATTCCGTTACCAGCTCTCATGAATGAACTTGACCAAATCCTTTCCCTGGAATTTAAAAAAGAGGTTGCAGATCGCTACTTTGGGTTTCGCAAACTAATCGAAGATGATATCAAAGCCTATAATGAGCAGCTTCTCGTCTCGTTCCGTCACCTCGAACAGACAATCGGCCTTGATCTTATACGGCTCTACATCCTCCTGAAACATCCAAATTTGATTGAAAAATTCTTTAAACTTACAGGCCTTGAAGATAACATTTTTTTTGATCCCTACTTGCTGGAATCACCAACCATCAAAAAAAGGGTATTCTATGGTTATCACAGCAAAGGGTTAACAAAGCGAAAACGATTTACCCATCTCTTCCTGCAAATCTACAAGGAACTCGATCAATACCTGGAGAGCTATGATTATACCTTGCAAAAACTTATCAGTGAACAGGAAACCATCACAGAAGAAATCAAACTTTTCTATAAAAATAACGACTTAAGCTCTATCCTGGGATTCTTCAGAAACCTTGACTCAGGTGGGATTGCGCCATCGGTTGCTGCTACCGGCGAAACTCAGGCGGAAGGCGATGCACGCCTAGCCCGCAAGATGCGCGTCCAGCAACCTCAAGCGGTTGATAAAATTTTACCTACAATGAAGCCGCTTAAATCCTTTAAAAGTATCAAGTCACCTCTTATACAACTCATCCACCAAGCCTTTGAGCAACAGGGGCGACCGGACATACAGCATCTCTGCAATTAACTTCATATGGACCAATTCCCATCGCTTTTTTCCGCACTGGCAGCAGTGATCACAGGTCTGCTCATGCTCGTTGCGGGGGGAGAATCTCTCGTTCACGGCGCAACCCGTCTCGCACAACGGCTCCAAATGCCGGCCTACCTCATCGGCTTAACCGTGGTCGCCTTCGGCACCTCTGTACCGGAACTTTTCATAAGCCTAACGGCCTCGCTCCAGGGACACCCCGATATTATGATCGGCAACGTCATTGGCAGCAATATTGCCAATGTGGGGCTCATAATGGGAACCTGCGCCCTTCTCGCTCCACTCTGCATGAACCTCAAAGAAGTATGGACAGAGCTGTTGATTGTCATCGCTGCCAGCATTTTCCTCATTTTCTGCAGCGGGTACGGTGTTTTCCCCCGTATTGTGGGTATGATGTTTATCATCACCCTGACAGGCTACACTTACTTGACATACGCCAACCATAACAATGGCGTCTCGAAGGACAAAAAAGGACAACAAAAAACCTCATTACGGTACGTGCACCTTTCCATCTTCCTTTTCATTCTTGTCGGGCTTGGTTTATTAGCGTTTGGAGCGACGGTTTTCATCCAAGGCGCTGTCAGCGTTGCCAGATTTTTTCATGTCAGTGAACTGGTCATAGGCTTAACCCTGGCAGCGGTTGGAACATCCCTGCCGGAACTTGCCGCAAGTATTGCGGCTCTTCGTCAAGGGGAAACAGCGCTGCTTATCGGCAATATTATCGGTTCCAATATGTTCAACCTGCTGATGGTACTGGGAGTGACAGGCCTGATCAAACCATTTGCGATAGAGCCGGAACTTTTGCGGCGAGATCTTCCGGTTATGTTTGCTTTTACGATGATCATTATTCCAATACTTCTCAGGGATGGTACAACCAAACGATGGCATGGAGTTTTACTCCTCTGCGCTTATACCGGATACTGTGTAAGCCTTTTGTAATCCTGAACGGGCAGAAGAGCCAGCAGTTACCTTGAATCACTAGTTTTTTCCTACATAACCTGGTAAGCACCGACTCAGAGACATGCAGTTAATGTCAAGGGCTGCATTTACCTCCCCGGTTATTTTTATAGCTAACAAACTAGAAGCCGGCCCCAGAAAGATCCGGTAGAAAGGCAATTGCACCAGACAACCTAGTGTTTCACCCATTCTTCCAGAGGTTCAAGTGGAAAAATACAATTCGATTGAAAATCAATATTGCATGTCCCCTGCTCCTCAACACCCTGGTAAATAACCGACACGGGACGGTCTGAAGAAACAACCACAACAATAATATTTGCGTGTTCAGCGGTGAAACGCAGAGCCGAGTTATAACGGGCACCTCTGGCAAGATCTTCTCCAGCAAAAGAGCGCCCGTCCAAAAGACAGGCAAAACCATGAAGATGCTGGTCTGACCCTATATGCAATGCCCCATCGACCTTTGCCAGTGACTTTGCCAAATTCAGGGTATGGGGTCTACGTAAATCCAGGGAGGGAACAATTTTTTGCCCGGAAATGTGTATAGGTTCCTGATTGAGATCAAGCACTATAGTGCAGCCATGCTTGCGAAGCTGAGCATGATGCACGAGACTCACTGCAATTTTAAACAAAAAATAACAATCAGCTTTCTCTAAAGCAGACTCCAGCAACAACTCTTCAAGCTGAACCAGCTTCGCCTGAAAGGTGGTTGAACCAAATCGGCCATCAGCAAAGCTGCACACTTTATTCTTATTTACCTTGAGAAACCCATGCCTGCCTTTAAAGTCGGCACGTATGGAAAAAGGCGGCAGAGTTGCATCACAGATACCAAGAATGAAACGACCATCGCTTACCAAACGCCGGCTTGAGTTATCCACAGCAAGCAGCAATTTTCGCACATGCTTATTATTGGCTAATTGCGGCCGTTCCTTGTCTTCAAATTTTACCAAAAACTGAAGACAATGAACCATACTTGGATCAACAAACAGTAACTGCCCTTCAGGCCACAACCCTTCTTCGCGTGTCTCGGAAATCCTAAGAACGGCATCCAGAACCGGATAAATGCGGATAAGAGAGTCCCACCCCAACAGCCTATTCATTTCATCTACAATATGGTCCCGAACAGCATGGGTCGCGTACTCTCTTAGAAAATACCCGGATATCCCTGTGTACAGTTCTTTTTCATTGGCCATATCATGGGAAAAACGCCAGACTGCATGTTCTAGCCAGCGCTCTGTCGGCCCGGTGGAACAAAGATCCGGGTGATGCTCTGTAAACCAACGTTGAAAGAAGAGCGATCCGGAATACCCTCCATTGGAAAGCAATCCAGCAAGCCCGAGATCCTTGACCGCATGTATTTCCGCAAAGCGTCGTTTATCAGAAGAAACACTAACATCATGCCGCCATTTTTGATCATCAAGATACAGTGCCTTGAACACAGGCTCATGACCCTTGAGCAGTTTCTGCGGATCACATAGCATCAAAGGCTTATCCGGCCCAAGCGCGAAAATAACAGCCGCCCGGCTAGTGCCGGAGAAATGGGAAAGCCCGTCACTCAGACCATTGAGAATGTCACTGGCACACCGCTTCAAAAAAGAATATGGAATTTCACTCACCATGGACGATAGCACTCTCCATCTGCAACTATTTCAACACGCAAACCGTGCAACAAAAATCGAAGGTAACAAATCCGCGATTAGCGCGTCAAGGTGATATTTAACCGTTTAGAACCGGCTTCTCCCTGCACTTGCCGATAACCGCCTCCTCAAGTCGACAAAGCAACTTTGTTGCTCTCTTGCTATATCGATGACGATTCACGCAGCAAAAAGCAAAAAAGACTGGACAAAGCCGGCAACTCTTCTATTGTAACAGGCGAAAAAGAGAAGAAGTAGTTAACTGTCAATAATTCCAAATATTATCAACTGACCCAGTACCATGGAAGAACGTATCGCCAAAGAATTAACAGCGATCCTCAATTCGCAACAGGACTCAGACTTTGAAAACGCCTTTGAACGGGCATTTGAGCTTACCAAAGCATATGCTGGTTCTGCAAATGCCCAGGCATCGGCCATACCCTCTGTGTTCGAGAAGCTCTTTGAGCTTTTCCTTACCGGCTCGACAAAGGCGTAACCTGTTAGCCTGTTATCATATTTGGCACCAGAAGGATTTTTACAACACAGAAATGCCACAACTGACGACTCAAAGCAGAAATTTAACCGGTCGGCCTGCTAGTTGAGTTTTGGGCCGGTTTCTTTTTTCCTTAGCGGCACCTTCAGCAGTTCAATTCCCTCGTCCCGCAGCATTTTTTCCTGCTCAGCAGTTGTCACCCCTCTAATGTTACGCGGCTCTTCAACACCATAGTGCATTTTCAGCGATTCTTCGGCAAGCTTTGCGCCAACATCTTCAAAATTCTTTTCAACGAAATCTTGAAACGAACGGAGAAACTGCAATGCAGAGGATGCACCTGTCTCTAAATGAGAGGGTACAGCTTCTGTTGCTTGAGAACCGGTGTGAATGGATACCGGTGACAGGATTTTGCGAACCTTCTCACTCCCGCAATCGGGACAAAGTACTTTGCCCTCGGCATGTTGTCGGTCAAAATCGTCCCGACTATTAAACCATCCCTCAAACTGGACTCCGCAAATACACTGTAAATCGAAAATGATCATAGTAAGAATTCTTATCTGAGGAGCCTCCCCCTCCCACTTTTGCCGCACCCCAATTACCCTGCGCTCAGCGCCATGAAATGCGCGGCAAAAATTGTTACTCTGGATTGTTTAAACTGGCGATCGTTTCAGCAAGGCCTTAATGACCTTCAAATCGATACACTATTCTCTTTTCAGAAGAGAAACAATGCCGTTGTCCCGCAATTGTTATCCCTGGAACGGATGAGCAATCCAGGCGAGATTTTATTTCTATCCGTCACTGGTAACCGAAACCGCGTTGACCAACATCCTTGCTGCTATCAAACATGCCAGACACTGCACAAGCATGAAACCATGGCGGCTTCTGTACTCTACCGATTTTAGAACAATCGCTCGCGAAAAGCTAAATGGAATTATTTAAGGAAGAAAGAACACGTCGGGAAGACGAAAGTGAGAGGCGCTCTTCACATCCACCGGAGAACAGTGGCGTTTTCTATGTAGAATCAATTAATTGAAATTCTTTCTTTTACATCGGAAAAGAAAAGGTTGAGTCCCACAAAGGGACTCAACCATGTCGAGCTTAAGCAGATTTGCGAACAGAATCCTCTTTACCAGGGAGTATCAGGTGTAACAATACGCCGACAATTGCCGACAGGCCGATTCCCTGCACCATGAAGCCCTTATACCCCAATGCCATGTCGCCGATACCAAAGACAAGAATCAGGCTGACAATAACAAGATTACGCGGCAGGGCAAGATCAGTCCCCTCGCGTACCAGGGTATTCATACCAATTGCAGCAATGGTACCAAACAAAAGCGTCATAATGCCTCCCATTACCGGAGTGGGGATAGTTCCCAACATAGCGCCTAAGGTTCCCGAAAAGGAAAGCAGTATCGCCATACAGGCAGCCCAGGTCATAATGGCCGGATTAAAAGCACGCGTCAACGTTACCGCACCCGTGACCTCAGAATAAGTAGTATTAGGGGGACCTCCCAGCATAGATGCAAGAGAGGTTGCAATTCCATCGCCCATGAGGGTGCGGTGCAACCCCGGATCTTCGAGATAATTCTTACCCGTAACACTGCTTATGGCAAGCATATCGCCTATATGTTCTATAGCCGGGGCAATGGCTACGGGTACGATGAAAAAAATTGCCTGCCAGTTTAATTGAGGAAAGACAAAGGCGGGTACTGCCAGAAACGGTGCTTCCAGCACAGGGGAAAAATTGACCATTCCTAAAACTATCGCCACAATATATCCAGCTGTAATACCGAGCAAAATAGAAACAAGTCGAATCATACCTTTGCCTGAAAGTACGGCAAGTACTGTGACCAGCAAAGAAATCATGGCCACGGTAAGCGCCTGATTCTGGGGAAAAAGTACTGCAGAACCATCACCCGTCTTCCCCAGTGCCATAAATACAGCGACCGGAGCTAGATTCAACCCAATCACCATAATAACCGGACCAACTACCACCGGAGGGAGTACTTTTTTCACTATGGCTCTGCCACGAAAGCGAATCAACACAGCCAATAAAATATAAACAAACCCTGCAGCCAGCAGCCCACTCATGGTTCCTGCAATGCCCCACGTCTGGACTCCGTAAATTATAGGGGCAATAAAGGCAAAAGACGATGCCAAAAATATGGGCACCTTTCGTTTGGTGACGATCTGAAAAATCAGCGTTCCCGCCCCGGCTGTAAACAGAGCGACATTTGAATTTAATCCGGTGAGAATCGGCACAAGAACCAGCGCCCCGAATGCTACAAACAGCATTTGGGTGCCGACAATAATCTGTTTACCAAGTCCCATGGTCTTTTTTTCTTCGATCATGCTTTTCCTCTTCTCCACATTACTCTTCTCTTCATGCCCAGCCTAATCAATCGACCCACTTGAATTGAAAAGCTTATTTCGTACCAAACAGTTTGTCGCCTGCATCCCCAAGGCCGGGGATGATGTACCCATTTTCATCTAGTTTCTCATCAATACCGGCTACATAGACATCCACATCAGGATGTGCTGCCTCCAACTTGGCAATTCCCTCGGGAGCTGCGACCAAGAATATACCAATTATGTCCTTACAACCTGCCTTCTTCAGCATATCTATAGTGGCGATGAGAGTGCCACCGGTGGCAAGCATAGGGTCAAGAATCATTGCCTCCCGCTGTTCGATGTCCGCCACCAATTTTTCAAAGTAGGCAACAGGCTGCAGTGTTTCTTCATCACGATACAACCCGACAACCGATACCTTGGCATTTGGGACAGCTTTCAACACACCGTCCATCATGCCCAGTCCCGCTCTGAGGATCGGCACGATGGTAATTTTCTTTCCTTTTATCCTGTCAACTTCTACAGGACCGGACCAGCAATCGATGGTGATCTTTTCCGCAGGAAGTTGCTTGGTGGCCTCATAGGTAAGCAACATGCCTATTTCAGAGGCTAACTCTCTAAAATCTTTAGTTGAAATATCTTTTTCACGAAGATGACCGAGCTTATGACGTACCAATGGATGGGTGATTTCATGAACTGCCATACAGCGCTCCTTTGTAATAAAATGGGATAAGAAAAAAATGATTTTGTTTGTAGCATGTTACAGCAGATCTATCCAGCGTAAAAAAAATGGAACCATAGGGTAAAACAACGATTAAGCCCGTAATAGCGGCACCACTCTCCGGGCTTCATAAATAAAAACAAACAGCCACACCAATGTGGTAGCTGCAGAATCGTCTTGCAATACCTGCCATTTACTGGAATGATCATTGAAGATTTAAAGTTTTGATACACTTTATTATCAGTAATTTCTACGGTTCACAGGACTTGCATGTCATCAGTCTTTTCTTCTGACCAACCGAGGCTCACCAAGCGCCCTCTTTTTTACTGGATCCTTCGTCGACATCACGGATGGCAGCTTCTTCTGCTCGTCATCATCGTGGCTAGTCTTTTTTTCCGAGTCTTTCCCTTGGAAATGCAGAAACGGATCATCAACGAGGCCATTTATCTTAAAAATATAGAATTGCTCTTTCTCTACTGCGGACTCTACATGGGAGCAATCTTACTGGCCGGGCTGACCAAGTACGCGATCAATGTGCTGCAAACCATTATCGGCCAAAAAATTCTGGTGGAACTGCGGACAGAACTCTACCACCATGTATTGCAACTTCCCCTTCAATTTTACAGAAAAATGCAGCCGGGAACCGTTATCTCTGCCATGACAGCAGAACTTAATGCCATCGGTTTCTTCCTAGGTGGTGCCATTACCATCCCCTTGACCAGCATACTCAGCTTACTGGTCTTTCTCGGCTTCATGTTTCACCTCAGCCCACTGCTTGCCATGCTCTCGGTGACGGTTTACCCGTTTGAATTGATTGTTATCCCTCTTTTACAAAAACGCTACAACCACTATAATAAGAAGCGTATCGCTACGACCAGGTCCATGTCCAACGTCGTGAACGAAGCGATCAGCGGACTCCAGGAAATTCACGCCAACGGCAGTTACACGATTGAAGAAAAGAGGTTATCGACTTATATCCATATTCTTTACGATCAGCTCAAGCGATTATTTGTCATAAAATACGGAATCAAATTCGCCAACAATCTTTTTCAATCCATTGGTCCTTTTATTCTGTTTCTCGTTGGCGGCTACCTGGCCATCCATGGTGAGTTCACCCTTGGCGCCCTGGTCGCCTTTCTCTCAGCCTATGAAAAAGTCTATGACCCCTGGAAAGAAATGCTTGAATATTATCAATCATTTCAAGATGCCAAGGTGCGTTATAACCAGATCATGACCATATTCGACCAAAAAATCGAACATCCACTTCTTCCAGACAAACGTCCGCCCCACCACTTGCGGGGAAAGATTGAACTAAAAAACGCTGGTTTTTCAGTGGGTAGCGGTCTCAAGCTCCTTGATAACATCACCATGAGCATCCAACCAAATGAACAAGTTGCTCTGGTTGGTTTTTCAGGATCCGGCAAATCCACTCTTGCCCTGTTAATCGCGCAGTTATACAATATTAACCATGGGCTCATTTTACTTGATGACATGGACATCGCGGCAATGAGTAAATCCGATATAAACCGCAACATAACCATGATCGCTCAACGTCCTTTTATTTTCACCGGAACCATTCGGGAAAATCTTCTTTATGCAGTACAAGCTACAGGTGAGCAGGAACAGCAACTTCCAGAACGAAAGGATATTTTACAAATCATTCAAGACGTTGGCTTAACAGAAGATATCCTCCGATTCGGCTTTAATACCGTTATACCTGAAGAGCGCGTAAAACCTATAAAAGCCTCTCTTTTAAGAATGCGGCAAATTATTAACTCTGAGCTGCGCGAACCCTTCTCCAAGGTTGTCGAACCCTATGATATTAATGCATTCATGTCGTATGCCAGCCTCAAAAGCAACCTCCTTTTTGGCGAAAGTCTCACCGAAACGTATGCACTCGACAACCTGCCCTACAGTAAAACCTTTCGTACGTTTCTCCTTAAAAACAAGCTTGAAGAACCCCTCCTCAAACTTGGCTTGACCATTGCTCAGACCACTGTCGATATCCTGCGAAACCTCGGAGATGATGATTTTTTCTTTCAAGGCAGCCCCATGGAGCCCCATGAGCTGGAAGAATTCATTGCTTTACTTAAATCCTCCAAGGGGCATATGCCGCACAAAAAAAGTGCTATGGACCGTTTGCTTCATCTGGCATTACGCTTTATCCCGGCAAAACATAAAATCACAACCATGAGTGATAGTTTAAAAGATCAGATCCTCGCCGCGCGACATGATTTTCTCAAAAACACTATTCAGCTCGACATGGAAGCCTGTAGCCGTTCCACTCAACTCCTTCAGCAGGATGGAGCCATAGTTGCACTCCCTGCGTATGAGCAACAACGAGATTTCATCCCTTACTGCCCATCGGAATACCTGTATAGTCACTCGCTACGAGACAATATTCTTTTTGGCGCTTCCAAGCAGCAACTTCGAGACCACCAAGATCTCCTGGAACTGGCAATCAAAGCTTTTGCTCGTGAAGGACTCATTGATGAAATTCTGGACATTGGTCTTGACTTTGAGGTAGGTAGCCAGGGTGATCGTCTATCCGGGGGACAAAAGCAAAAGCTTGCCATAGCTAGATCCCTTCTTAAAGAGTCAACTATCCTGATCATGGACGAAGCAACAGCAAGCCTGGATAATACCTCCCAGGCTCAAATCCAGCACCTTCTTGAAAAAAAATATCGGGGCAAAAAAACAATCATAGCTGTCATCCACCGCTTGGACCTGACTCCGGGATACGATAGAATATTCGTATTAAAAGGGGGATCGCTGATCGAGCAGGGAACCTATGAAGAACTCATGGCAAAACATGGCGCATTTTATGAACTTACCCAAGCACACTAGCGACAACTGCGAAAACGGAAAATGTCAGATCCAGGAAGCACTGGCTCTCCTCCAAAAACTCTCATTGTTTCGTGATACCCCGCTTGATATACTTAAACTCTATGCGTATCTTAGTAAAAAGCATGAGTTTAAAAAGGGCACACTAATCATACAGCAGGGCAAGCTCTGTCAGCAGATGTATTTGATTATCAAAGGGCAGGTATCCATTTACGAGGAATACAACGGCATCAATTATAAGCTCCAACAACTTGAAGATGACGGGTTGAATTATTTTGGAGAACTTTCGTTGCTGACAAGTATTGACTCGTTCTTTTCGGCATGGGCTGAAACCGATGTGATCCTGCTCAGCATCACAAGAGAAGCTTTTCAAAAGGTGATGGAGCGATATCCGGATATGTACAGTAAAGCGATTGAAAAAATCATTACTTTGCGCATAGCAAGATCCACTGACCAAACAAGAAGACTGATCGAAAAAACGAGCCCTCATGTTTGGCACGACAGCGACAGTAAACTCAAAAAGTAAAAACATCGACTACACGGAACAAGGCATGAAAGTATTCTTTTACTCCGTCCTCCTCTCACTCTTTTTTTTTCTTCCCCCAATGGAAGGACACTCTGCAATAAAAGCACCAAAAGAAATTGGCGGTTTTAAACTGGGGACGTCGATAGATGACTATGAATTCATCAGTTACAGAAATTTTCTCAAACAGGTCGTGGTGGAAAATGTTGGTGCGTTCAGAAAGGGTATCATCGAATACGGCGTGTGCGAACACCCTGGTAAGATAGTCAGGATAAAACTAAAATATGCTGACACCAGTGAATCATTTTATCGGCAGTTGCTTCAAAAATACAAACAACAATTGGGAGAACCATCAAAATACACAGGTGATTCTTTTGGCATCCTCATGGCATGGAAATGGTTTTTTACAGATGAGGCAGGTGAAAGCATCTCCCTGACTTTGCAGTATAACAAAAAGAATCTTAATGAAACACTGGGGAGCATGGTTAAACTTTCAATGCCTGATCGGATTAACGCCGAACGTTTATGCTTTAATAAAATGTGCAACACTAGAGAAACAGCCTCGCCCGTCCCGGAAGAAGAGCACTGGGAGTCATTTATTCCCCGCTAATCCTTACAGGATTCCACGAAGGTCATGTATCGGCACCTCTTGAACCCGGAAAGGTTTCTTCCATAGCCACTTTTTCTCCCCTGCGATGCCTGGCACACTATATAATTACAAAAAAATCGCCTGGAACGGTATGTCTTTTGACATACCGGAAAACTGGCATGCCACTGTCATATTCAAAAACTATCTTTTTTTTGAAAAAAACGACAAGCCTGCCTTTGATATCAAGTGGCAACCTGTTCAGGGGCGTTTTTCGTCATCTTCGATCCTCAAACAGTTAAGCAAAGCAGACAAAAACCTTTCTCTTACCCCCTGGGAATTGCCGGACGCCTATACAGTGCATCTCAATCCCTATCAGCCTGCAGGTTTTAAGTGGGATAATAACACACACCATCACGGCATTTTGCTCTACCATGCATCTTCGCGCATAGTTATTATTCTCCGCTTCCTTTGCTATCAAAACAGTGAACTTCCCACGTTCACCCGCCTCCTGCATACCTTAACAAACGATACTCATAACGGACTGGTTCCGTGGGCCGTTTTTGATATCCAGGCTTTACTGCCTTCCGGCGCTATCCTGGAAAACCATGAATTTTACCCTGGGAAATACTCTATTGTCTTTTCTCTTGACCGCCGACGACTGGTCTTACTCCGTTTCAAGCCCGCGGCTGAATTACTGCGCTCAAAGACACTTACTGACTTTGGAGCACATCTGGCTGGTCAGGCACAGCCTGTTGCCACCGTCACTCCCCACACAGCTCAATGGTCGTACAGAAGCAGCGGCTGGCAAAAAGTGCAGGCAACTCTTGCGCGCAAACCTAGGTACAGGGACCTGCACCTTTCCCATCACATTGATACGAATATCATTCTCGGCATACTCATAGAAGGGCATAAACCCCTCCCTCCGGAAACGACACAGCACATTATTGACAACTACAGACCTTACCCTTTGAGCAATGTCAACCAATCAAAATAACATGCCACAGCCACTCAGCAGAAAAGAGGCTCTTGAATGCATACCGCTGCAAAATCCAAGGACCGAAGAAGAGGAAAACCAGGAGGGGTTGCTCCTTACCTACCCTGTTGAAGTGAAGCCCTTTTTCCATACATTAGTCAAAAGGGTCACAGGAAAAGACACAAGTAATATCCGCAGAAAAATCCAGCTTGATCAAATGGGAAGTTCTGTGTGGCAGTTAATTGACGGCCAACGGAGTGTCCGTGACATAGCGACAAATTTCCAACACCGGCATCAACTCGACAATCGTGAATCAGAAATTTCAGTAACCAGTTTTCTCAAAGAACTGGGAAAACGTGGCCTTGTGGCAATGAAGCAAAAAGATTGACGGTTGACACAGATTAACCTATTGCCCAGGAGTCGAGGTGTTCACTTTGCTCATCAAAAACCGTTTTTGAATCTGCTGGAGATCATTCCAGGTTGCGCGTTTCATCTCTTCATGGGCAAGAAGAAAACGGGGATGAAAGGTGACCATCACCTCCACTGGATGTTCTTCGTAGTAACGATATCGGCGAAACGTCCCACGCAAGCGAACCACGGGTTCGGTTGTATCAAGAACAGCTTTAGCGCTTAAGTCGCCCATGGCACAGATAACAGCTGGTTTCACCGCCGCAATTTCACGTGCAAGATACGGCCGGCACTTTTGCAGTTGCTCGTCGCCGGGGATAATACCGTCGCTGCAGCAGCATTTGATGCAGTTTGTAATATAGACATCTTCCTGTTTAAGCCCCAGGGCACTTATCATTTTGGCAAGCATCTTATCTTCTGCCATGCCAAAGAAACACGCTGCTTGCTCTTTGCTTGTATCAAGGCAGTAATCACCGATAATCATGAGGCTCACCTTGTGGGGAAACCTTACAGGCAGCCCCAGGGGTACACCTTCACTCAAGGAGCATTGAACACAATCAGCAATGTTCTGAAAAATCTCTTTGACAGCTTTTACGTTCGTGCCGCTTGATGACGCTCCAGACACCTTTTGAGCAGTGACGGGCTTCTTTACTTTCTTACGTGCGGGTAAAGGAAGCGGAGGCGAAGAAGGACGGGAGCGACGAGTTCGCAGCGTGATTTTTTCAAGCCCTTCTACCATAGGATATGCCCCAATCCCTACCTGTTGGTGAAACAGGAGTAGTCGACGCAGATCATTGCCCATCCTGACGAGACGGCAAGCATCCGGTTGCGGCTTTGAAGAATGAGCCTTTTCTCCCGCTGTTTTATTTTTGGCTGACAAAATTTACTCCTGTGTTTACTGTTCACCTTAAACAGGTTTTCCATTAACGGTAGTTTGTCACGCCGAACAGCTACATCCGATTGCTGTTATTGCAGACTCACTACGTAAACGGATCGCATAGATTCAAACAATGACCTATATATTTCCAGCAGAGGTAACAAATGCCTATTTATGAATATGAATGCAAGGACTGCAAGCACCAGTTTGAAGTATTAACGACCCAGTCGCAGCAGACTGAAGATGTCAAATGCCCTCAGTGTCAGAGTACGGATGTAGTAAAAAAGATGTCTGCTTCCAGTGTTCGCATAGGGTCTTCGGCACCGTCCTCTCTGGGTTCAGCTTCACCTGGATGTTCTTCCACATCCGGTTTTTCCTGAGCGTAAAAGATATGGGCCCGGGTGGCCTATACAACAAATAGGGTGTGTGCAGCGAAGGCTGCACCCTTTAACTGCAGCAGGCGAGACAAACAGAAGTTGAAAAAAAGAAGCTATTTCTTCTTATTATATCGATTGAAATCGTAAACTTCCTCGTTTTTTTTCAACATACCATGTTTTTTCCTGGCCAAATTCTCGATACAGGCATCGTCGGTTTTCAAACGATGTATTTCTTCTGTAAGAGCATTATTGGCCTCTTGCAAACGAATATTGTCCTGGGTTAATGTTTGTACATTTCGTTGCAGCTTATAGTAGTGCAGCAGCCCTCTTCCCGGCATAAAAAGAAGTAAAAGCAGACCACATGCGGCAACCAGCAAACCAATACGCCACAATATCTTCCTATTACGCTGTACCTGCCGAAGATCTCTACGCTCTGCCATACTTTAACATCCCCTACCAACACCCCTGAAAATGGTACCATGAACGATTACGTTGAAAAATGCCTGGTCAGTGCCTGCCTTACAGGGCTCTCGACACGATACGACGGAAAAAGTAAAAAAAACCATTCCTGCATGCATTGCCTGCAAAAAACTCTCTGGATACCGGTCTGCCCGGAGCAATTGGGAGGATTACCAACACCTCGACCAGCCGCTTCAATTATTGGTGGCAATGGATTTGATGTTCTTAAGGGCAAGGCACACGTTCTGGATTGTAATAATAACGATGTCACCTCAAACTTTATTCAAGGGGCAGAGCTGGTTCTCTCCATTGCCCAATCCCAGAAAATAACGACCTGCTACCTAAAATCACGCAGCCCCTCCTGTGCTATCAATGGCAATGCCGGCGTGACGGCAGCCTTGCTTATACAGCAAGGTATACACGTTCTTGAATTCGATTAACCCGTCAGGGGCGCTCTTGTTTTTCGTTTTCCCTTGTTTCCTGTGCATCTTCCGCTGGAACAGGTACACTGGCTTGCGCTTTTTCCAGCCTGAAAATCCGTATCAACAGGATACCGGCTTCGTACAGCAAGTATAGCGGTCCTCCCATCAGTGCCATGTTTACTATATCTGGCGTAGGGGTGAGCAGCGCGGAAAGAATGGCAATACCGAGTACTGCAAATCGCCTGTTTTTCTCAAATGCCCGACGGGTAAAGACACCAACCTGAGCACTAAAAATCATAAATACCGGCAGCTCAAAAATAACCCCAAACGCTAGAATAAACAATGTGATAAAATTGACAAATCGACCGATGGAGATAACTGCCCGCATATCCTCAGACTGAAAACTCAACAAAAATTGGACTCCATAGGGCAAGGTGACAAAAAAACAAAAAATGGTTCCTGCGTAGAAAAGACTACAGGTAGCTGCCACAAACCAAAAAAGACGTCTGCCGGTAACGTTGAAAGGCTTCCCCATGGCCTTCCATAAAACATAGGTCAACAAAGGCATCAAGACATAGATCGCCCCCAAAAAAGAGACCTTAACATGCGCAAGAAAAGGTCCGGCTACTGAAAAAAAATAGAGCTGTTCATCCAGATGCTGCTGAAACAAAGAGATCAATCCGCTGGAAAGCGCAAAAATGCAGCCGGTCATGACCAGCAGACTTACGGCCGACAGCTTGATCGACTTTCTCAATTCCGAGAGAAAAACAATAAGGTTCTTACTAACTTTCACAATATACAATTCCCAAGACAGGGTGCGACAAAAGTGGTTGAAAAAAAGACAGCCTCACAACGAGCCTACCATACGCTCAAAGACGATTTAGTTCAAATAAAGGTATACAGGTAGCGAAGACTCTGGTTAGCTCAAGCTCTGCAGAAAAAGTTTTTATACTGTAACGACAAGTAGATGGTGCGTTGCGTGTTATACAAAACACCACGGTATCGAAGACCAATAGATCGACGATCCCGTCCAAAAATAACTTCAGAAACTAGCAGACCAAAACCATTATAGCAATCTAATGTAGCGCTGCAAAAAGTTTTGCCGTTGGCAGCCCAGCCTCTGTCTTTCCCTTTTTATGGAAATGCTCAATTGTCCGGCTCGGCTACACAAAAAGCAACTTCAAAAATAAGTCATCCGGCTTTAGCGGAATCAGACCTTATTGCCGTTGCGTTTACAGAAAAGCCATGATAATAAAAGAGGTTGTTTTTTTAAATTGTTACTCCTTCATTAACTCCTGCACAGTGTATTCCCATGCTAGAATTACGGTTTATCAGAGAGAACCTGCAGCTTGTCCGCGAAAAAAGTATCCTTCGGGGGATTGATCCATCTCTCTTCGAACATTTTTCGGAGCTAGACAACCAACGACTTTCGCTCCTCGGTCAAGTTGAAACCTTGAAAAATAGACGCAACACTGTTTCCAAGGAAATCGCCCCTCTGAAACAGGCAGGAGAACATGAAAAGGCCGAGCCACTTATCCGGGAAATGCGGGAAGTTGGTGATCAGGTCAAATCAATTGATAGCGATCTGGCTGAGATCGAGACGCAATTAAGTGATATAGTCCTCTCCATTCCCAACTTATGTGACGATACTGTCCCCCAGGGAAACGATGACAGCGATAATGTTGAAATCAAAAAATGGGGAAAGATACCGTCTTTTTCTTTTACCCCTAAACCACACTGGGAGATTGGAGAAGACCTCGGCATCCTCGACTTTGAGACCTCAGCGAAATTAGCCGGGGCCCGGTTCTCACTACTCAAAGGTTTCGGTTCACGCCTTTCCCGTGCTCTGGTGAATTTTTTCCTTGATCTACATACCCAAAAACATGGCTACACTGAAGTACTGCCCCCATTTATGGTCAATTCAGCCACCATGACGGGGACAGGCCAGCTGCCTAAATTCAAAGCAGACTTGTTTAAAATTGAAGATTGGGACCTGTGGCTTATTCCCACAGCTGAGGTTCCTGTTACGAATATCCACGCAGGCGAGACCCTGCGTGAAGACCAACTCCCACTGTACTATACAGCCTATACCCCCTGTTTTCGGTCAGAGGCAGGCTCATACGGCAAGGATACACGCGGACTTATCCGCCAACATCAGTTTGAAAAGGTAGAACTCGTTAAATTTACAACTCCGGAACAATCGGAGCAAGAGCACGAACGTCTCCTTGAAGAAGCTGAAACAGTACTCCAATTGCTGCAGTTACCGTACCGAGTGGTCAATCTCTGTACCGGCGATCTCGGCTTTTCCGCCACCAAGACCTATGATATCGAAGTGTGGCTGCCAGGACAGAACGCTTATCGCGAGATCTCTTCCTGCTCTAATTTCCTCGACTTCCAGGCAAGGCGGGCCGGGATCCGGTATCGGCCTGATGGCAAGAAAAAAAGCAGCCTGGTCCACACCTTGAACGGATCCGGCCTTGCTGTTGGGCGAACCCTGCTCGCAATCCTGGAAAACTACCAGCAAGAGGATGGCTCTGTAGCCATCCCCGAAGTGCTCACACCCTATTTCGAAAACCGTTTTCTTTCATAACGGCCAACAGTCAATCCTGCAGCGATGGAGGGACGGTGCTTTCTTTACCGCCGTCCTTCCATGGCAAGCTCAATCAATTTGTCTAAAAGCTGAGGAAACGGCAACCCAGCCTCGGCTGCGGCCTGCGGTAAGAGGCTGGTTAGGGTCATCCCTGGAATAGTGTTGGTTTCGAGCACAAAAATGCCATCTTGGTTGACAATCATATCAGTGCGACTGTAACCACGCAGTTGTAAGGTGCGGTGGGCTGTAATAGCATATGCCTGCGCTGTATCACGTATTTCTTCACTCACCTCTGCCGGACATATTTCTTGACTTGCTCCAGCCACATATTTGGCCTCATAATCAAAAAAATCAAACCGGCTATCCGGAATAATTTCCACAAGAGGCAATGCTATCAGCTCGTCATTACCGATCACGCCAACAGTAATTTCCCTGCCCTCTATATACTCCTCAACCATAACTTCATCATCATGCTTGAAGGCCAGGTCCAGGGCTGCTGAAAGGGCTTCTTTTTCCCGGACTATAGTCATGCCGATGGAGGATCCCTGTTTTACCGGTTTTACAACATAGGGTAAATTCAGTTGCTCGTTAATTCTTTGCGGAACTTCCCGGTCCTCCCTCTCGGCCATTACCCACGGCGCAACAGGTAATCCATTGAGCCTATATAAAATTTTCGCCAGGTTCTTATTCATTGCCAGAGCACTGCCTAGAACCCCTGAACCCTGATAAGGTATGTCAAGCAGGTCTAAAAATCCTTGAATAGTGCCGTCCTCGCCAAATAAACCATGGAGCAGCACAAATGCGACATCGATATTTTCAGCATTATGGGCGATGGTTTCCAAATCAGTTGCGGGGTCATAGCGAATCACATCATACTTGTTACCATCCAGCTCTTTTTCAACCCCTGCAGCACCGTTTAATGAAACTTCACGCTCATCTGACTTGCCACCGGCTATAAGCGCCAATCGAATTTTTGCCATAATCACCTCCTTGCTGTTATATAATTCCTGCATTCTACCACTTTGGACAAAAAATGCATTATCACTCAATTATCTTTACAGTTCTGCTCTTTATGCAGCACAACGAACCATAGTCCCGAATTCCTCCGCAAAAAAAGAGCAGTCATTATGCAAAAGTCACCGAACTTTGGTGCAATTTTATTGACACGTGTATTCATTTTAAGTAGATTCTCTCTCTTGAATACTTTTTCAACCCCTAATAATAAATAGCACTCTAACAAGGATGTGATTCAATCATGATCGAAGTAGAAGTCAAAGGTGACCTTGAATACGCAATTCGGCAATTGAAGAAAAAACTGCAAATTGACGGTATCAAGCGAGAGCTGAAGCGACGTGAATTTTATGAAAAACCCAGCGTCAAAAAACGCCGCAAAGCTGCCGAAGCACTACGAAAACTTCGTAAGTTTAACCGGATGAAAAATCGAGGTTAAACAAAAATGTCCTGGTCAAAAGCCAGGACATTTTTGTTGGAAAACACGCCATTCATCACAAAACAATAGATCTACCCGCCCACCTCGAACTTTTCCTGCAGCATCTTACTGTTCAGCGAAGGTTAGCCCATAATACAATTGAAGCCTACCGCTCCGATCTTCAGTTGTTTATATCTGTTATTGCCGAACAACATGTTACAAGCTGTGCTGCGGTAGACAAAAAGCATATTCAGCTTTTCTTTGCACATTGCCATAACAAAAAACACAGTGCACGTTCCAGTGCGAGGCGACTTGCAGCGCTGCGTGCTTTCTTTGCCTATCTAGTGGCACAGGGAATTATTACCACCAATCCTCTTCTTGAGCTTGATTCACCGAAAATCGGACGTAACCTACCCAAAGCTCTGCACCTAGAGGAGATTGATCTGCTGCTCACCCGGCCACTTCTGCCGACTCCGATCAATATACGCAACTGGACCATGATCCACCTGCTCTATGCAACAGGGGTCAGGGTGACGGAACTGGTTTCCATCCCCTTAAAAGGATGCAATCTGGCCACCTGCCATCTACGCATACTTGGCAAGGGCAACAAAGAAAGGCTAGTCCCTTTTGATGCAAAAACAGCGGCCTGTATTCGAGAATATATGGAACGTGCGCGGCCAGCCATGGTGAAAAATCGCACCAATACGATGCTCTTCCTCTCCAATCGCGGCAGAGCAATGACAAGAAACAGATTCTGGCAAATTCTTAGGGAAACGGCCAGGGCTAGGGGGATAAAACAAGATATAAGCCCGCACATGCTTCGCCATTCCTTTGCAACTCACCTCCTGAGCGGTGGAGCAGACCTTCGCTCAGTGCAAATGATGCTTGGTCATGCAGATATTACCACCACCCAGATATACACCCACATTGATACGGACAGATTAAAATCAATCCACCAGCGCTTTCACCCCAGAGGGTAGTGGTGGCAAAAAGAATCATTCCTCTTTCTGTTTTACACTAAGCAATGGGCCGGGCTGATCCTGACGGGCAAGATGCACTTCGACATTTCTGCATCCAACAAAAGCTTTCTCCGCCTCAGAGAGCACCAAATCAGGGTGATTGTTCGTCTCACTAATATGGGCCAGCACCAGGTGCTGTAGAACCCCTTGGGCTAAACTGGAAGCAAACCGCACTGCCTCACCATTTGCAAGATGACCATTTTTTGACTGGATACGTTGCTTGAGCACCACTGGGTAAGGGCCATCCCTCAACATCCGGGGATCATGATTTGCCTCAAGAATCAACGTACTGCAAGATCGGAGGTGGTAGTTGATAAGTCTGGTTACCTGCCCGGTATCAGTACAGTAACCAACGCAAAAATTGTCGGTGCGGATGACGAACCCAACGGGATCCGCCGCATCATGGACTACGGAAAAAGGATGAACCTGCAGCTCGTTAACAGTAACGACTTCCCCGGTTGTAAAGGACTGCAACATGGTCAACTTGCCTAGTTTACGGTGCGCAGCCTGATAGGTTCCATTATTTATAAAAACCGGCACCCCATAACGCCTCGACAACACACCGACACCGGCAATATGATCATTGTGCTCATGGGTGACAAATATTGCGCTCAATCCCACCGCAGATCTATCGATTACTGCCAGTCTGCGCTCTATCTCCTTACCCGAAAAACCGGCATCAATCAGAATCCGGGTTGAGCCATACTCAACATACGTACAGTTTCCCTTACTGCCACTGCCAAGAACACAGACCTTCATTATATGTTTTGCCTTGTCAACGAATACCTGTGTGCCCAAAGCCACCATCATTTCGTTGCGTTGTATCCAACGCGTCGACAACTTCAAGATTGGCCTGACAAACGGGGGCCAGCACGAGCTGCGCTATTCGGTCGCCACGATAAAGGGTAAACTGTTTATTTGACAAATTCACAAGTGCTACCTTAATTTCCCCTCTATAGTCGGCATCAATGGTTCCAGGAGCATTGATAACTGTAATACCAAACTTTATTGCAAGCCCCGAACGTGGACGAACCTGTATTTCATATCCAGCAGGAATAGCCACCGCAAAACCAGTCGGCACTAAAATCCTCGCTCCTGGTTCCAGTATCATCGGTTCGCTGACAGCGGCGGCTACGTCCATCCCTGATGCCTGGACCGTTTCATACGCAGGTGGTGCTAGATCTTTATCCCTTTCGGCATCTATCCACGAAAAACTAACCTGTACCTTTTCCATCTTTTTTGGTCACTATAATAATATGGAGAACAAAAGAGCCGGCTTCCAACGTATCGGAAACCGGCTCTTGATCTTATATATTTACTTAGACTACTATTCTTCACCTTCTGCGAGAGCAGCCTTACGACTCAGGCGAATCCGTCCACGACCATCAATCTCAATGACCTTGACTCTGACCACATCCCCTTCTTTAAGAACGTCAGTCACTTTATTCACCCGGCTGTTTTTCAGCTCAGAGATATGAACCATGCCATCTGTACCAGGAAGAATCTGGACAAATGCTCCGAAATCTTTGATGGTTTTCACTTCACCCTCATAGATTTTTCCGACCTCGGGTACCGCAGTTATTTCTTCGATCCGCTTCACAAGGGCCTTGGAGGATTCACTGCTGTTACTGAAAATCTTAACGGTTCCATCATCTTCAACATCAATTTTAGAATCAAATTCTGCGGTCATTTCCCTGATAATTTTACCGCCGGGGCCAATGATATCACGGATTTTGTCTGGATTAATCTTGATGCTCACGTACTTAGGCGCATGATCGGCAACGCCTTCACGTGGTATTTCTATGGCCTCAACCATTTTACCAAGTATGTGAACCCTGCCGTTTTTGGCCTGCTCAAGGGCCTTGCCCATAATTTCTCGGTCTACACCATCGATCTTAATGTCCATCTGGAGCCCGGTTATCCCCTTTTCGGTCCCGACAACTTTAAAATCCATGTCTCCCAGGTGATCCTCATCACCCAGAATATCAGTCAGGATAACGACATTGTCTCCTTCCTTGATCAATCCCATGGCAACACCGGAAACAGGGGCCTTTACAGGAACACCGGCATCCATCAGCGCAAGACTAGCGCCACACACAGTTGCCATTGATGAGGAGCCATTTGATTCCAGCACCTCTGATACAACGCGCATTGTGTAAGGGAATTTATCCGCCGCAGGCAACACTTCACTCACACCCCTGCGGGCAAGGGTACCGTGTCCGATATCACGTCTACTTGGACCGCGTAAGAATCTAACTTCCCCAACACAAAATGGAGGAAAGTTATAATGCAACATAAAACGGCGATAGACATCCCCGCTGAGCCCTTCAAGATGCTGTTCATCACGCTCACTGCCCAAAGTTGAGATAACCAGAGCTTGGGTTTCACCACGAGTAAAAAGAGCTGACCCATGGGCTCTGGGCAATATGCCGACTTCACAGCTGATAGGCCTGACCTCTTCAAACGATCGACCATCAAGTCGCTGCCCCTGGGAGACAATCCGGTCCCGCATAACATGTTTTTTATAACTGCTCAGCAGATCAAAGACCTCTCGCTCATCTTGGTAAAGCTCCGGGTCTACCTGGGCAAGCACTTCTTCTTTAAGCAGGTCATACCTATCGCCACGGGCTATTTTCTCGGCAGTGGTGACGACTTCCTCCATTCCAGAGGCGGCAAGTGCTTCAACGGCGGCTTTAAGAGGCTCATTTACCACAGGCACAACTACTTCACGCTTGGCTTTTCCTACCTGCTTTTGCAATTCCAGTTGCAGCTCGATCAGCGGTTGAATCTTTTCATGGGCATAAAAGATAGCTTCAAGAACAACATCCTCTGCAAGCTCACCAGTCTTTCCCTCTACCATTACTACAGCAGTAGGGGTTCCAGCGACGACCAGATTCATTGCAGATTTTTCTAACTGCTGAGTAGACGGATTTATTACATATTGACCATCAATGTACCCGACCCTTGCCGCTGCAACAGGTCCGGCAAAAGGAACATCGGAGAGCATTAAGGCTGTAGAAGCCCCATTCATAGCCAAAATATCCGGATCAAATTCCGGGTCTGCTGAAAAAACAGTGGCAATCACCTGGGTTTCCGACATATACCCTTCAGGAAATAACGGCCTGAGTGGCCGGTCTATAAGACGGCAGGTGAGGATCTCTTTTTCACTGGGCCGGCCTATCTCTCGTCGGAAATAACTGCCTGGAATTCTACCGGCAGCATACATTCTTTCCTGATACTCGATGGTCAGAGGCAAAAAACCCATATCTTTGGTTTTTTTATCAGCAACGACAGTAACCAATACGGTGGTGTCACCACTGGAAACGACCACAGACCCACTGGTTTGCTTGGCCATTTTTCCAGTTTCAAAAGTAATCTTCCGACCACCGATCTCTGTTTCAATTAAACTATACATAGATTCTCCTGTTCCGAACTTGTCGGAACACAATAGGAATAGATGAACCTGTTACAGCTGTATTTGGTTACAAAGCCACAAAGGATGTAGCGATAAAAGCAACATGCGCATTATCTCTGCATCCTTTGTGTCTTTATTTCCTTTCATTTACTGTAACAAGGTCCGGGCAATATAAACGGGCAGAGAACCTTCACCGGTTCTCTGCCCGCAAATTTTATTTACGGATACCGAGTTCTTTAATGAGTTCCCGATATTTAACAATATC
This sequence comes from Desulfogranum marinum, assembly GCF_016918565.1. GTDB lineage: Bacteria > Desulfobacterota > Desulfobulbia > Desulfobulbales > Desulfobulbaceae > Desulfogranum > Desulfogranum marinum. The sequence goes on along the minus strand of NZ_JAFFQD010000005.1, from coordinate 34,016 downwards.
TTTTTTCTGCATGTATTTCAGCAGACTTCTGCGTTGACCAACAAGTTTCAAAAGACCGCGGCGAGAATGATGATCCTTGCTGTGTGTCTTGAAATGATCAGTCAGGTACTTAATCCGGTCAGTGAGCAATGCAATCTGCACCTCACATGAACCGGTATCACCTTCATGGGTTTTGAATTTTTCAATAATCTCTTTTTTTACTGCTGTTGACTGTGCCATTAAGCACCTCCATTTTTCCTTCTGCTACCAGCAAAGCGTTTTCCCTCAGCCTTGACTGGAGTCTGGATAAATTGCCCTTGTACCGAAATCAGAGGGATAACTTCGAAGGACATGTAAACATTATTCACCACTATGCAATGCACATGGATGTAATTTGTGATACTCCTGCTCACTCTTTTCAATGGCTGTTTCCACTGAAAGCATGGTCGAAGCTAAACTGTGCAGCCCGTTCTCTTCCACCAAATCAGTACCGCAAACCCCCTGCTCTACTCGAAAAGGACCGCTTACAGTCCGCCTCAGCGCTGTAAGATGGGCACCACATCCTAAAAAACGCCCTATATCTTCGGCTAAAACACGAATATAGGTTCCGCGACTGCATGTAACTTCTATTTTTAAACAATCTTGAGCATGCAGGGAACCGATCAGTGAATAAATTTCAATCGGCTTGGGTGGTTTGGTAATCACTATACCTTTTCTGGCATAGTGATAAAGAGGTTTACCCTTATGTTTGGCTGCAGAAAAGGCTGGTGGCGCTTGCATCTGTGGGCCTATAAAAGTACGCAGACACTCATCAACATCGACCTGTGATAATTCAGGCACGGCACACGTCGCCGTCACGTCTCCTTCAGGATCTTGAGTCGTAGTCTCTACACCAAGTTGAAGAGTCGCTTCATAGGTTTTACGCCCGACCATAAATCGATCAATATTGCGGGTTGCGGGTCGACCGGCACAGATAATCAGCAAACCACTGGCAAACGGGTCCAGCGTCCCGGCATGCCCGACCTTTTTGATGCCGAGTAACTTCCTTACCCTGCGCACCATGGCAAAAGAACTGAAGTCCACCGGTTTATCGACAAGAAACACTCCTGCTGTAAATTTTTGTTCCTTTAAGGCGAACAAGCTCCCTGTTTCATTTTTCAAGCCATTGCCTGCTGCAATAACGGTACAAGCAAATCCCGCACTTCGTCGATACTTTTATTATGACATCGAAATCCGCTGGCATTTTTATGACCTCCGCCACCAAGCTTGGCAGCAACGGCAGCCACATCACACTTTCCCTTTGCACGCATACTCACTGAAACTGAATGTTGATCGGCTTCCTTAATGAAAACAGCAACGCGTACGGAGCGTACGGAGCGAGGCAGGTTGATAAAATGTTCGGTGTCTTCCATGGTAGTAAAGGTACGCTCAAGCATATTACGGGTCACCCTGATCACGGCGATCCTATCCTTGTGGTACATTTCAAGACCGGCCAAAACCTCTTGGAGGAGGTGCAAACGACCCAGGGTATAATTATCATACAGATTGGAGCAGATGACCGCTGGTTGTACACCGCAAGCAATCAAATCACTCACTACCTGCATCGTATGTGCACTGGTTGATTCGTATTTAAAAGATCCCGTATCAGTAGTTATTGCAGCATAGAGGCATTCGGCAGCTTCCGTTGTTATTTCCCGACCAAGGGACCGGGCTAGATCGTACACCATTTCTCCGGTCGATGATCGACCGGGTTCAACCCAGGCAATGCCACCAAACCCATTATTTCCCTGATGATGGTCGATAACCAAAAATGGTTGTATCTGTAACAAATGCGGACCATTCTTGCCCAGTCGTTGTCGGTCCCCACAATCAAGGGCAACACCAAGAATATTACCTTGCGCCTTATCGACAAAATCAGCTAACGCGCCCAGATCGGTTTGGATATGACCACACCCGGTAAGAAACCGATAAAGCGGACTTACCGGTTCTTCGAGATAGGCGAATACTTTTTTGCCCATCCCCTGTAAGATATGCATCATCCCCAGCAAGGAACCGATGGCATCCCCATCAGGATTAATATGAGTGGCTAAAACAAGATTATCGGCTTGCTGGATTGCCGCCTGTACCTGTTCAGGAGTTGCCATCTTTTTTATCCTTTTCTATCTGGCGAAACAATTCATCGATCCGCTCCAACTCCTCGTTCTGGTCGTCATAAGAAAACAGCAGCTCCGGAGTGTAGCGGAGATTCATGGTATGGGCCAGATGACTGCGAAAAAAACCTTTCGCTTTGGTCAATGCCTTTTTCACCGGGCCAACATGCTCACCCGCAGGTAAAGTAAAATAAATTTTTGCATACTTCAGGTCAGGTGCAACCACAACATGGGAAATTGCAACAGATGCCAACCGCGGATCACTCACCTTCTGCAGCAAAATAAGAGACAGTTCATTTTTTATAGCTTCTGCCACTCGTTTTGGCCGTGAGCTCTCAGGACGCCCAAGTCCCGGCAGGTTAAAATCAAAATCCATCAATTCAGTCAGATCCGTTTACAGGGTTGCCTCGATCTCGTCAAGGACAAACGCCTCTAGATTATCGCCAAGTTTAATGTCGTTAAAATTCTCGACGCCAATACCACATTCAAAACCGGTAAGCACTTCCTTAACATCATCCTTGAAGCGTCTCAGAGAGCCGATCTTGCCGGTATAAATAACAACACCGTCACGGAGCACACGAACGTTCGCATTACGTTCTATTTTCCCGTCAATTACCGAACAGCCGGCAACTATTCCCACTTTTGGCACCTGGAAAGTATTCCTTACCTCGGCAGTGCCGATTACGCGCTCTTCAAAGGTAGGATCAAGCATGCCAACCATGGCCTTTTCGATATCTTCCAAAGCATGGTAAATAACATCATAGGATCGAACATCTACCTGCTCCCGCTCTGCAAGTTCCTTCACCTTTACGGATGGGCGTACGTTGAAACCAATGATAATGGCATCAGAGGCAGCAGCGAGATGGATATCATTGTCGGTCACCGAACCTGTTCCCTCATGAAGGACACGCACCTTAATCTCACTGGTAGACAGTTTTTCTGCGGCTTGTCCAAACGCCTGCAAGGTTCCCTGCACATCGGCACGAAGGATAACTCTAAGCTCCTTCACTTCCTGTTCAGCCATCTTTTCAAACAGATTGTCGAGCGAAACTTTAGATGCAGAACCAAGTTCAGATTCCCTTGCCTTCAACTGACGCGAACCGGAAAGAGATTTCGCCATCTTTTCGTTACTGAGCACTACAAACTCATCTCCAGCCTGCGGTACGCCGGAAATACCCTGAACCTCAACCGGTATGGCAGGGCCGGCTTCGTCAACATTTTCTCCCCGTTCATTAATCAACATCCGTACTTTTCCGCTGAACATGCCGGCAACAAAATTGTCTCCAGCGCGCAACGTTCCTTCCTGGACAAGGACAGTGGCCACAGGACCACGCCCTTTATGCAGTTGTGCCTCAATAACGGTACCTTTGGCCTTTCGAGTAGGATCAGCCTTAAGTTCGAGAATCTCTGCCTGCAACTGAACAGCTTCCAGCAGTTCATTTATGCCGATACCTTTCTTGGCTGATGTCTCGCAATACATAGTATCGCCGCCCCACTCCTCAGGCAGCAGATCGTATTCGCCCAATTCTCTTTTAACCCTTTCCGGATCGGCATTGTCCTTGTCGATTTTATTGACAGCAACAACAATTGGAACCCCAGCAGCCTTGGAATGTGCGATGGCCTCTTTTGTCTGATCCATAACGCCATCATCTGCAGCAACAACCAACACCACGATATCTGTAACTTTAGCCCCTCTGGAACGCATTTCGGTAAATGCTGCATGACCAGGAGTATCGACAAAGGTTAAATCGCCGGACGGTGCCTGCACATGGTATGCGCCTATGTGCTGTGTAATACCTCCAGCTTCACCCTCTGCAACATCTGTTTTACGAATGGCATCCAAAATAGATGTTTTTCCGTGGTCGACATGCCCCATGACGGTGACGACAGGTGGGCGAGGCACGGCTTCGCCGCCTTTTTCCTCTTCCAGTTCCTGAAATGCTTCCATTTCCAGCTCTTCAGTCATTGCCTGCTCAACTTCGTATCCAAAATCAGCAGCAACCAGAGTTGCAGTATCAATATCCAGCGCCTGGTTCAGCGTTGCCATTACGCCAAGCTTCATCAAAGCAGCAATCAATTCATTAGCCTTAACACCCATCCGCTTGGCCAGATCACCGACGCTGATCGTTTCAAGCACTTTAACACGCCTTTTAATAGCTTTGGCTTCCGCTACAGGCTGTTGAACAGCCTTCTCTTTGCGACCACTATCTTTACGCCGTTTTCCCTTGCGAGGACGCATGTATTCGACATCCCCATTTTTTGAAAATTCGACCTTACCGCCTCGTCCTCGCTTATTTCCTTTGGTGGTTTTTTTAGCGCGGTTTTCATCTTCCGATTGAATAGCGACGACCCGTTTGCCTTTTTTCTTCCCCTTTCCTGCCGGGGGCGGTGCTTGTCCTGCTGGATCTACTGCAGCACCAGGTCTTTTATTTTGCACCGGTGCCGGCCTTGGTGGCCTGCGGGGAGGCCTTGCTTTTTTCTCAGCTGGTTTGGGAATCTCAACCCTTCCAATAACTTTGGCCAATTTCCGAGACTCTCTCGGTTGTCCGTTACCATTGCCTGCTACAGGTTTTACAACCTGCTTCGCAGCAGGCTCTTCAACAGATGCTTGATGCTGCTCCAAATCCGACTCCTTAACCTCTTCTGGTTGAAGAGCATCGCTTTCCGTCTCTTCTCCCTTTTTGACTTCATCAATTGCTGCCGGTTCGGAAACTTTTCCACTGGATACTTCCGGACCACCCTCAACATCAGCAGCAACCGTTTCATCAACCTGTACATCCGACGCGCTCTCTGCGTCTTCGCTGACCAACGACTCTGCATCCTCTTTCACAGACGGCAATGTTTCTTCAACTGCATCTACAGTAACTGCAGGTTGAGCGTCTACTGCCATTTCTTCCTTTTGGAGTTCAGCCTCCTCCTCCATCAGGGCAACAGCATCGGCTTCTTCCTGCTGTTTCAATGCTTCTTCTTTCTGCGCTTTCGAACGTCGCCTGACAATGGTAGTCGATTTTTTCTTGGAGGAGCCAGAGCGATCCTTAAGATCAATACGTCCCTCAGCCACGCCGGTTACAGCATTATCTTTAATTTTACGTCGGATATCTGCTGCCATATCATCGTTAACTGTTGAGCTGTGACTTTTAATAGGGTATCCCATAGCTATCAGCTTAGCAGCCAGTTCCTTACTTTTTAATCCGGCTTCTTTTGCCAGTTCGTATACACGGACCCTACTCATTGCATGCTCCTGTCTTCTTTAACGCGTCAGACTTTAAGGCGAAACGCACGTTTCAGCACTTTCTTATTTTTTTCCAGTCGTTTACGGCACTGCTCATCATCACAACAATACAGGCCACGCCCAGGCAGACGTCTATCAACGTCAACCACAAGCTGACCTTCCTGCAGACTCAGGCGAAGCAATTCCTGCTGTGGTTTTTTCGTTCCACAGCCCCGGCATGTCCGCACTGGATACGTTTTTTTTTCACGGTGTCTCACCGTCAGATTCCCCTGACTCTGCATCACCTGTCACTGATAAATTCAAGCCACTTTCTTCTTCAACCTGCACTGCTTGTTCAGCCGAATTTTCTTCAGCCGGCATTGCCGTTTCAGGTTTCATCTCAACGGCAGGCTCACAATTGACAGCCTCCTCTATACCTTCAGGTACCGGCACGAGGGCAGCACGCTCCAGGATGGCGGCGGCTTTTTCTTTATCCACCCGCACAATGTCCATCAGCTTTTCTTCATCAAGGGCAGCCAGCAAGGCAGAAGAAGTTATACCGGCAGCAAACAGCCTATCCGCCATGCCTTCATCAACACCCTCAATTACAGTCAGCGTTTTATAAGCGGGATTTTCCATATTGGCATAGCGCTGCTCACTCTTCACGTCAATTCGCCAACCTAGCAACCGAGAAGCCAGTCGTACGTTTTGCCCCTGCCTACCTATAGCCAGGGATAACTGATCATCCGGGACCACAACCAGCAAGGATTTTCGATCCTCGTCCACTATTACCATGGACACTTCTGCAGGCGCCAATGCATTATATACATATTTAGCAGGATCCGGACTCCAAGGGACAATGTCTATTCGTTCACCTTGCAGTTCCTGTACGACATTCTGTACCCGCGATCCTTTAAGGCCCACGCAAGCACCTACCGGATCAACATCAGACTCTATGGAAGAAACGGCAATTTTAGCACGAAATCCCGGCTCTCTGCTTGCGCCCATGATCTTCACAATCCCTTCTGCTATCTCAGGAACCTCGACCTCAAACAGTTTGACCAAAAACTCGTTACAGGTACGGCTGAGAACAAGCTGTGCATCACGAGATTCATGACGAACCTCTTGCAGAAAGGCACGAATCCGGTCTCCCTGTTTAAAAGAACGCTTTGGAATCTGCCCGTCTCTCGGCAAAATAGCATCTGTTCGGCCAAGGTTTATAACCATGTTGCCACGTTCAAATCGCTGCACAATCCCGTTGACGATAGTCCCTTCGCGATCACGAAACATATCGTATATGACATCCCGCTCGGCATCGCGCATGCGGTGAATAATAACCTGCTTCGCAGACTGCGCAGCTATACGCCCCAAGTCAGCGATATTATCCATTTTCTCACCGAGATCGTCGTCCAATTCAATTTCCGAATCAAGACGACGAGCATCTTCCAAAGAAATTTCCGTTTCTTCATCAAAGACATCGTCAACAACTGTACGGTATTGAAAGACCTCTATTTCGCCCAAATCTTCACTGAACTGGACCTCGATATCGCGTCGACTTCCGTACTTTTTTCGCACAGCAGATCGCACAGCCTCTTCGATGGCGTCTACAAGCAACGTTCGATCAATTCCCTTGTCCCGACAAATTTGATCAATGATGCGTTTTAAATTTTCCGTCCCTACCATTTTTTCACTCCAGCTCCGACAATCGCCTTTATTAACGGCAACCGTCTTGGCACATTCAATTCGCCGGCACTTACTACTATAATGTCAGACGAGCCTTGGATATCTTCGAAATATCCAGCAGTATTTTTTGCCCGTCCTGATCAAGAATAACCGAGCCTTGTTCAACGCCTTGCAAAATGCCAGTAAAAACCTTCTGGTCACCCACAGGCTCACGCATTTTTACCCGCGCCTTCTTCTCAGCAAAACGCACGAAATCTTTTTCTTTTTTTAATGGCCGCTCAGCTCCGGGAGAGGAGACCTCCAAGTGATAGGCGTGATCTATAACATCTTCCACTTCAAGATAAGCACTTATTTCCCGACTTACAGTAGCGCAATCGTCTAAGTTTACACCTTGTTCCTTATCAATAAAAAAACGCAGCACCCATCCGTGACCTTCACGCCTAAACTGCACCTCGACCAACTCGATTCCCATATCGGCCAAAAGTGGTCCGGCAAATGCTTCAATGGTATCAACAATTTGATTACTTGCAGTATCCACGACCTTCCCAGTCCTTTCCCAGCAGCCTATAAAATATTTTGCTCTGGAGAATTCCAAATTCTGCCTAAAAGACAATAAAAAAAGCGGGCAAAGCCCACTTTCACGTACACCGGCAAATGCGGCGTATGTCATTTCCAAGCAAAGCTACTCACCTATTGCTCGGAGGTGTTAGCGCGGCCTGGAGCGGGCAACGGGGCTCGAACCCGCGACCCCAAGCTTGGGAAGCTTGTGCTCTGCCAACTGAGCTACACCCGCTCATCAGCTTACTACAGCCCCTAAAAATAACCCATCACATGTCAATTGTCAAGCAACAACAAAATGATGACCATTCTTCTTACTGACGGACACCCGAAAAACAGATGCCACTATAGTTGACACAAGGAATCATGCAACCCACCTTTGCTGCAATATTTTCTCAACCTGAACCGACAATTCTCCCATCCCTCACTTTTTTCATTCCATCCCTGTGGCCTCTATTACCGCGTTTACCAGCTCATAAATTTATTGTATAAGCAAAGATATGGAGATTATAACGACTCATATCAATGCAGATTTCGACAGCTTTGCCTCTATGATTGCGGCAAAAAAGCTCTACCCTGAAGCTGAACTGGTCTTTCCAGGTTCACAGGAAAAAAGGGTGCGGGATTACCTTGTTCAACAATTTCGTAACATCTACGCCTTTAAAAAAATAAAACATATACAACTGGCCAAGGTTAAGCGACTGATTATCGTCGACACCCGCCACGCAGAGCGTATCGGAGAACTTGCGACCTGTCTTGACAATCCCGGCATCGATATCCACCTCTACGATCATCACCCTAACTCGCCAACAGACATCAAAGGCAGCCTGGAAGTCATCGAAAATTTGGGATCCACTACAACTATCTTCACTAAACTTTTTCAAAAAAATGAAATAGTACCTACCCCTGAGGAAGCGACCCTGATGGCACTGGGTATATATCAGGATACGGGCAACTTCCTGCACTCCACCACACACCCTGAAGATTTGGTGGCAGCCTCCTGGCTCTTGCAGCACGAGGTCAACCTTGACGTAGTTAATCAATTTGTTTCAAGAGAGTTAAGCGCCCAGCAAGTAAAGTTTCTCGGTAAACTGCTCAAAAATGCCACCATCTATAACATCGGTTCGGTAAATGTGACCCTGACCAAGCTGATTCTCCCTGAATACATTGATGATTTTTCAAGCATTGTCCAGCGGATGGTGGTTATGGAAAACATTGATGTTTTGTTTGCCCTGATAAGTATGGGAGAACGTATTTATCTTATTGCCCGAAGCAGAATCCCTGAAGTCAATGTGGGCAATATTGCCCGCGCCTATGGTGGTGGAGGACACGCATCGGCAGCGTCGGCAACGGTCAAGGACATGACGCTTTATGAGGCAGAAGAAAAACTTGTCCACCTGCTTCATCGTCATATCCAGCCCAAAGCCATTGCCGGGGAGTTGATGTCATCGCCGGTTATAGCGGTTACCCCCGATGTAACCATTGATGAAGCAAACAAAATGATGACCCGTTACAACGTCACCGTTCTCCCTGTTGCCCAAAAAGGAGGCAACCCGGAAACAGGGGAAAGGCCATCTTGCTTCATGGGCATGATCTCCCGCATGGTTGCAGAAAAGGCTATTTTTCACAAACTGGGAAGTCTGACGGTATCAGATTACATGACCACAGAAGTGGCAACCCTGCCGGCAACTGCAACACTTGCAGATATCCAGGAACTGATAATCGAAAACAGACAACGGCTTATCCCCATAGTCAAAAGCGAAGAGGTAATGGGGGTTATCACCCGCACCGACCTGCTCAACCTTCTTATAAACGACCCATCCCACCTCCCGGCCGATCTCCTCCAGGAAGACAACAGACCTTCGGTCAAAAGAAGCCGTAACCTAAGCGGTACCATGACCCAAGTACTGCCTAAGAACATAGTTGTCCTCCTCCGGGACATAGGCGAGGCTGCCGCTCAAATGCAATGTAATGCCTATGTTGCAGGTGGCTTTGTCCGAGATCTGCTCCTGCACATAAATAACAATGATATAGATGTTGTTATCGAAGGCGATGGCATTCAGTTTGCCAAAGCCTATGCTGAAAAAAATAAAGCCTCGGTGCGCACCCATGAAAAATTTGCAACAGCAACTATCATTTTCCCTGACGATACCAGGGTCGACGTTGCCACCGCCCGCCTGGAATACTACGAATACCCGGCTGCTATGCCCACAGTAGAGCTGAGTTCGATTAAACTTGACCTCTATCGTCGAGACTTCACTATTAATGCGATGGCAATCCATCTTAACCCGGAACGCTTTGGCACACTTGCCGATTATTTCAGCAGCCAAACCGACCTCAAGGAAAGACGAATTCAAGTATTACACAATTTAAGTTTTGTTGAAGACCCGACCCGTATATTCAGAGCAATCAGGTTTGAAGGCCGCCTTGATTTCCAAATAACACGGCATACCGAAAAACTGATCAAAAACGCTGTAGACATGCATCTTTTTGATCGGTTTGAAGAGTCGCGTTTTTTCTATGAACTTAAGCTGATCCTTTCTGAAAACAATCCTTTACCGGCACTCAAACGACTGGCAAGCTTCAAACTGTTCCCCTTTCTCTGGCCGGACCTCCGCCCAAACCTTAAAATTGACAGGCGGTTTGTCCATTTCATCACCCAGGCAAGCCGATCCATATCCTGGTTCAAGCTCCTATACCTCCCGGAAAAACTAGAACCATGGATCGTGCACCTGTTGGCGATCATGAGTCGCTCCAGAACCAAAGAACTGGTAAATTTCTGTACACGGTTTGACCTGCCCATCAAGTTGCAGAAAAAACTAGTGCAGCAAAAAACAGATGTGGAACGTATTGCCAAGGATATGCTCAAGCGTCCCTATATGAAGCCAAGTGAAATTTACTGGCTGCTTGGCGATCTCGACAACGAAGGACTGCTCTACCTGATGACTATTGCCCGAAAAAAACATATCCAGCAGGCTGTATCCCTCTTCGTGACCACCTTGCGCAACGAAACACCGCTTATCAACGGCAACGAGCTAAAAGAGCTTGGTTATAAACCCGGCCCAGCCTTCCGTTCCATGCTCAACCACCTTATCGAAGTGCAGCTCGACGGACAGGTCACAACCCATGATCAGGCGCTGAGCTTCATCACATCGACCTATCCCGTCAACGATACCCGGCTCGTTTAATCAAAAGAATCAAAATGTCTCATGAGCATTTTATGCCATTCTGAAAAGGTAAGTAGTGTTAGTTTCATACCCTTATTGAGGTAGAGTTCTTGAATACCCGACAATTAAGTAGCGACCTCGGCTGCCCCTCAACTCTAACTGTTCAGTAGTCTTCCATATGCTCACGATCAGCCTGGACACCCATAGAAAAACTATGTTTTCTTGCCAGATTGTGGGCAGAGGTAAGCCCAGCCTTCGTGGGGTGCTACTGAACAATTACTAAAATTCTTTCTCGCTTTTTCCAGTTTTGCCCTTAAGGTGTTGCTTGCTTGATAGCGCCTCTCATGACTCTATTTTTTGAACATACCCACGACTTATTTTCCCATGCAGATAAACAACATTATACAACAGCTCATTATTCTCACGCCTCCCTTTCTGTTTGCCCTCACCTTACACGAATTGGCTCACGGTTACGTGGCCTATCACCTTGGTGATCCTACAGCAAAAAAAGCAGGCCGCCTGACCCTTAATCCATTAAAGCACCTTGACCCATTGGGTGTTTTAGCCTTTATCATAATGAAAATAGGCTGGGCAAAGCCTGTACCGGTAAACCCGAGTTACTTCCGCGACCCACAAAAAGGGATGATTTTGGTGGCACTGGCAGGTCCGGGAGCGAATGTTTTTCTTGCCATTACCAGCGCCATTCTTGCCAAGTTTTTTGTTATGCTGTCATTTATACCCATTTTCATCCTGCAGCCATTGGTGAGCATGCTGGTGGCATCTGTTTGGATTAATATCATGCTCGCGGTTTTCAACTGCCTCCCCATTCCCCCGCTCGACGGGTCCAAGGTACTGATGGGACTCCTGCCACCGTCAGCGGTTCGGACATATATTAAATTGGAGCCGTTTGGCTTTATCTTGCTTCTGGCCCTGTTTTATACCGGCATCATCCCCAAGCTGATCATGCCCATCATTCGTTTTTCAAATGATTTACTGCTCGGCTAACCAGCCCAACAGGTAACATCAAATCGCCTCGTCTTCACCTCGATCTGCGACTGTACCGCAGTGCACCAAATATTTATCAGCTAACCGATGAGCAGATAAGTTCCGACCTCGATACATCGGTATGGTGGGTGGGCAGATGGTGAAAAGTTGGCGTGCTGCTGAAGTTACGAGTCACACAACATTTTTCGCAACCAGCGCAGCTGATTGTGGTTGCCATTTAGGGACAGGATCACGTACATTAGCTGTATGCTTAATCTACAAAACACCCTGGTCGTCTCACTGGAACAGGCGGTTGCAGCACCCTACTGCTCAAACCGTCTGGCACAGGCTGGTGCACGCGTCATCAAGATTGAACGTGCGGAGGGAGATTTTGCCCGTGGCTATGACAGCACCGTGCATGGGGAGTCGGCATATTTTATCTGGCTCAACCAGGGCAAAGAATCATTGGTACTCAACATCAAGGACAGTGAAGATGCCATGCTCCTGCACCGCATCCTCGCCGGCGCCGACGTGTTCCTCCAGAATCTTGCCCCAGGTGCAATCGCCCGTGCCGGATTTGGCAGCGAGGAGCTGGTCAAGCTGTATCCCAAGCTAATCTGCTGTGATATTTCGGGCTATGGCGACAGTGGCGAATATCGAAGCATGAAGGCTTACGATTTGTTGGTGCAATGCGAATCAGGTATGGCTTCGATTACAGGGACACCCGATGCCCCAGGACGGGTCGGCGTTTCAGCCTGCGACATCAATTGCGGCCAACAGGCATACAGCGCAATTCTCGAAGCATTGATCGAACGTGAGCATAGCAACAAAGGCTGCATTATCAAGCTATCACTCTTTGACAGCATGGCGGAATGGATGGCAGTGCCGCTCCTGCATTACGACTATACCGGCATAATACAAAAACGAGTCGGCATCAGTCATGCCACCATATCCCCCTATGGTGCCTACACTTGCGGCGATGGAGCGGTTATCGTTATCGCCATCCAAAACGAGCGTGAATGGCTGACATTTTGCAGCGATGTACTTGGCGATCCATCCCTACAAAAAAATCCAAAACTGCAATCCAACCAGCTGCGAGTGGCAAATCGTTCCTACATGGACCAGCTGATAAACCAGGTATTTTCCGGCCTGAGCCAATCTCAGGTGATAGAAAGGCTGCAACAGGGAAAAATCGCTTACGGCAAACTCAACGACATCTCTGGATTATCAAACCACCCTCAGCTTCGACGAATATCAATCGACACGCCGTCGGGCAAAGCCGATGTCGTCGCACCTGCGGCAATCCATTCAAACAAAAAACACGTGCTGCAAAAAGTGCCCGCACTTGGCGAGCACAGTGATTTGATTCGCAGACAGTTCTCAAAGTGATTCACGCTCCTGGTTACTTCACATTACCTCCTTTTCGCCTTTTATATCACGCCGCCCTCACAGCCTACTGCGTCAGTGCACGAGACCAGCAACCTCACCGAGATAATAGTCATAATCACCTTCATAAATACGCATTTCGCCATGATCAATCTCAAAGACTCTGTTTACCAGCGAACGCAAAAAGTGACGATCATGACTGACGAGCAGGATGGTCCCCTCAAACGCTTTTAGCGCATTGAGCAACACTCCCCGCGAAAGAATATCGAGATGGTTGGTCGGTTCGTCCAGAACCAAAAAATTCAATGGCCGGGCAAGCAGCTTGGCAATAACGACCCTACTTTTCTCTCCGCCGGAAAGAGTGCTGATCCTTTTATCAATATCATCTCCCTGGAACAAAAAGGCGGCACACAAATTACGGATGACACCGATATTTTCCAGCGGCAGCACCTCCTGGACGGCTTCAAAAACCGTATGATCGGGATGAAGAGTATCCATCGAATGCTGGCTAAAATAACCAATGCTAACCCCCGCACCCATAACCACCTCGCCTGCAGAAGCCTCTGCCCTGCCGGTGATTACTTTTAACAACGTAGATTTCCCGGCACCGTTCACACCTACCAGGGCTATTTTTTCAAGCCGCCTAATGGTCCCGTTGAGCCCGCTGAAGACCGGTTTGACGCTACCTTCTGCTGTCTGCCATTCTTTACCGAGATTTTTAAGGTGAAGCACATCTTCACCACTTCTGTGCGGAACAGGAAAATTAAACTTCATAACTTTCTGTTCCGGCGGCAGTACTATACGTTCAATTTTTTCCAATTTTTTTATACGTGACTGGACCTGAGCAGCATGGGAGACACGGGCGGCAAACTTGGCTATAAACTCCTCTTCCTTGGCAAGCATTTCCTGCTGACGGCGATAACTAGCCACTAACTGCTCTCGACGAATTTCACATTCACGCTGGTAAAAATCGTAGTCCCCATTGTAGGTGGTTGCCTGACCATTGGCAATTTCGATAACTCGGGAGACGATCCGGTTCATGAAATCTCGATCATGGCAGGTCATCAACAACGCTCCTTTGTACTCGCTTGCCAGCCATTCCTCGAGCCAGAGAATCGATTCAATATCAAGATGGTTTGTCGGCTCATCCAGCAGCAGCACATCCGGATTGATGATGAGTATCTTTGCTAGAGCGATACGCATCTTCCAGCCGCCACTGTATGTTTCCACGGGCAGCGAGAATTCCTGTTCAGAAAAACCCAGCCCGCTCAGAATCGCCTTGGAACGTGAATCAAGATCATACCCACCACGATGTTCGAAGATGTCGGTTACTTTCCCATAGGTTTCAAGCAGGTCTGCAAGCACAGCATCATCCATCGGTTCACTCATCTGTGCTTCCATTTCCCGCATCTGACGCCCTAGCTCAACCACCTCTCCTGCTGCCGACATGACCTCCTCTAAAACCGATCGCCCCGCCATCTCGCCAACATCTTGCGAGAAATAGCCAACAACCGTCTTTTTCGAACAGGAAATGTCACCCTTATCCGGTTCTTCCTCTCCGGTAATAAGACGAAAAACAGAAGTCTTGCCTGCACCGTTCGGCCCGACAAGACCGTTACGGCTCTGGGGAAGCACCTGAAGGCTTGCATCTTGAAACAAGACATGAGAACCGTACTGCTTATATATGTTGTTTAAATGTATCATGGAACAATTGTTTTCACTGTTTTACCGAAAAAAAATGGTGCGGAACGTAGCATAGCGCAACAGGGTTCGCAAGCACAATACGACCTTACGTTAAAGAAGCGGTGGATGATTACAAGCCACTTTAAGATGGAACACGAAGCGTTCCATCTTAAAGCTTAAACACCTTAGTCCTCTTCGTATTATACGTAACAAACCATCCACCACATCCTGGTTACCCGCCTCGAAGCACCTAAATTCATTTTACGAGGGAATAGGGAAGCTGGTTTACAGGACATCGATTTCTACCTATAAATACGAGATCGGCATCGGCAGCATTCCCACTAGTGGCTCGAACATCAAATTGGACAGTGGCACCCGTTGGAACCTCGAAATCAATTCCATCGAACCAAGGCCTCGACATTTGTGCAGCAAATATAATCTCTTGAGAATTGGAGGTGTCAAGAGTATCATTGGGCTCAAGGTTGACAGGAATTACACTGCTAAAAGGCATATCTGAAACTATGCTGCCAGTATACCTTTGCCACCCACTGGATCCGGCTATAGCTCTCAAGTGCCAGACAACACCCTCATTCCACAGAAAAACTCCATCCTCTGTTGCTGCATCATAAATTGGCTCTCCATACGGATCACAATTGCTCGACGTCCCTACCATGATCGTCTGGTTGGCCGTGTTGGTGGAACCATCGTTGTCGGTAACAGTGAGGACAACGTTGTAGGTGCCGGGAGTGTTGTATGTGTGGTTAGAGGTTAAGCCGCTGCCTGTACCGTCGCCATAGTTCCATGCATAGGATACGATCGAACCATCAGGGTCGTATGCAGCAGAAGCGTCAAAGTGCACCTCCAGCGGCTCTTCGCCCAAAGTTGGGTCGACCGTAAACATAGCCACTGGCGGCGTGTTAGAGTCTGATAAAAGCTGGTAGGGGAGTTGGTCTACAGTGCATCGATTTCCACCGATAAAGACAAGATCGGCAGCATTCCCACTCGTCGCTTCAACATTAAAAAAGACAGTGGCCCCAGCTTGAACCTCGATATCAAGCCCGTCGTACCAAGGCGACCCCATATTTATATTAAATTCAATTAGTTGCGAATCAGGGGTGTCCACACTATCTCCCCATTGCTCAAGGCTGACAGGGGTTACACTAACAAAATCCATATCTGCAACTATGCTGCCAGAATACCTTTGCCCCCCACTGGATCCTGCTATAGCCCTTAAGTGCCAAACATTACCTTCTTTCCACAGAAAAACTCCATCCTCTGTTGCTGCATCATAATTTGGCTCTCCATACGGAATACAGACTGGTTCTAGTTCGTTTACAGTGACGGTTACGGTTGCGGTACCCGTGCCGTCGGTGTAGTCATCAATGATATAGTCAAAGGTGTCTGTACCTGAAAAACTTGCCGGTGGCGTGTAGTCGATAAAATCATCGTTTGGATCACTCGGCGAGCCGTTATCGTTGATAATGGCTATACCGCCCTCACTGGTTGGGTTATCCACTGCAGTAATGGTCAGAGTATCACCGTTTGGATCGTAGTCGTTAACTAGGACGTCCACAGCCGTCGCGGTATCCATATCCGTACTGACACTATCAGCCCCTGCCACTGGCGGTTGAGGGCCACCCGAAGATTCCACAACCCGGAGGACTTGATCAGCTGAGATATTTTCTATTACCTGAACAATCCCACTTGGCCAATGTACTTCTAAGCGCTGTATGGTTGAATTATGCCCAAGACCAAAGTGAATGCGCGTATGATTTTGTGAATCCTTGTGCACACCGCCTGCTTGCTCACGCAACTGGGTCTTATCCCCTGCGGTCACAAACACGCGTGCACCAATACCGTCTCTGTTGGAAGTCGTTCCAACTAAATCGATTTCAATCCAGTGATTACTGTTTCCGTTATTTTTAAAGAGTTGAATAGGCCCTAAATGATCAAACGGCGACGGATACTTCCCATTGGTAACGAACAAATCCAGAAATCCATCACGGTTATAGTCCGCAGCGATTACGTGATCCCCTGCTCCCAGTGAGGTCCCAGCCGCTCCTCCTGTGTCAGTGACTTCTGTAAAAGCACCTGTCCCGTCATTTTCAAATAGAATATTAGGTGTATTTAAAACCTTTAATGAATTCACCACATAAATGTCTATGTCCATATCGTTGTCAAAGTCACCCGCTACAACACTCCTTCCTCTTAAATGCTTGTTGATTCCACTCTGTTGCGCTGGCATCTCTTTCAGCTGGGCACCATCATGGATATAGAGAGTATCTATAGCCGGTTGTGGCCTATTAAAATTCAAAAGGTCATAATCTGTAATTGGATTATCGGTTTCGACTATAAATCTACTCTCAAAACTTTGGTCAACAGATCTTGAAGATACAATTCGCCACTCATTTGCGCCCTTGTCAAAGCCGACATAAACACCATTATCAACGCCTGGTTGATGTGAGGCCATACCAGATACTCTTGGATCTTTAGGGTCTAACTCTATATAAACAGGGATTCGAGGCCAAAATCCCCATATTCTTGGGTCATCGGGAGAGATGTCAGCTGAAAATATTTCAAAAGGGAGACCCGACGAACCGACATAGATAGGGTAGTTTTGAAATGCATTCGGCAGCGAAAACAAAATTCTCACCCTACCATTGGATTTAAATGTTATTCCTTTCTCACACCCACAGTTATTGGTAATAATAGCTGCTGCCACGTTATGGGATGTTACGTTTACCTGATCCCCCCCCCCGCTCCTTGATAAATAAAGATCCTGACGAAGGTCCCCGTTGAAATCTGCGAAAGCAGCGTCACTTGCATATCCTGTGTCCGATGGAAATATTTGATTACGATGCTCGGTGAAAGGAATGGTCGCCATGCTGTACACATAACGAGGAAACCCTGCTCCACCATCATACGTTATAATATCCAAAACCCCATCACCCGTAAGATCCGCCAACATGCTAAAAAGAGCACCATGATCCTC
Source organism: Desulfogranum marinum (assembly GCF_016918565.1). GTDB lineage: Bacteria > Desulfobacterota > Desulfobulbia > Desulfobulbales > Desulfobulbaceae > Desulfogranum > Desulfogranum marinum. The sequence goes on along the minus strand of NZ_JAFFQD010000005.1, from coordinate 16,223 downwards.
AAATCCTACCAGAGAATTTACTTTATCAAAAAAACCAGTTTGCTTATCCTGTTGAAACAAGGCAGCAAACTCAAGGTATGGGGGAACGATCCCATTTAGATATACATCTAAGAGGCCATCATTATCGAAATCCAGCCACAATGGCATGCGCCCTCGATTTTCAGTAAATGAGACGCCGTATGCTTCAGCGCTTTCGTAGAGAATTCCATTATCGTTTACAAAAAAAAGGTTGGAATCTCTAGATGTGCCGCCATTGACCAGTATATCTTGATCTCCATCGTTATCAAAATCGGCCCACCCAGCACCATGTGTATCAACATTTGGAGATGGCTTTTGATTCCAAATACTATCAGAAATCTCGTCAAATGTTCCATCCCCCATATTTAGATAGAGGCTCGGCTCTTTCGACTGATGATTGGTAACCCAAATATCTGGCCACCCATCCCCATTATAGTCGGCCCATTGCGCACCCCAGGTGGGGCCGGTATAAGTTAAACCTGCTTCCTGTGTACTTTCAGTAAAGCTTATCTCAGCTCGGGCCGGAAAAATGAGGGTTGCTGATATTATGAATACAAAAAAACCTATGAGCAATGGATTGCGATAATAAACAGAGTTCTTCAGAAAAAAAAACAAAGAAGTATCGACTCTTTTTTGAAAATAATTCACTTTTAATATCAACATATTCTCTTCCTAAAGACCTCCATTAAGATTAATTGGTAAGGCTTATGTATTATCAGGCTAAGGCGTACTTAGATTCATGAAATAACATTATTTCAAATTAAAGAGCTCAATCCTCCTGTAGGTAAAAGGTCTGAATATGTTCTCAACATCTCTATCTATTGATATCTATCTATTGATTGGATGCCTTGGGTAGGCAATATGCCCACTTCTTTCTTGCAGGATCACACTGCAGAATGCATTTTGTGCATATTATGCGATTTGATCAATCAATAGCGCTACATGTTGTGCTACCACGTGACACAGAAAGTATCAATCATAGGTGGGCCTCCTGTTCCGAGTTGGTATGGTAGACGAAATGTCGTCAAGACAGGGACGGTAACTATCACCTAACATTTCCAAAGAACTACTTCTTTTTCCATGCAACAGCCTTGCCACAATGTGGTACAAAAATTTTATTGATATTACAAAACTTTACATTTTTACGGTAGGTTACAGATACCCGCTCGCTACTCTTTTTTACGATTATTAGGAAAAAAAATTCGAATATGCGGAAAACGCAGTGCAGGTCACATTCGTTACGATGTTGACATATCACGCTCTTCAGCAATACTCCGACTTTGCTAGACAGACATTTTTCTTTTGCTTTTTTTGCAAGTTCTTTTCTTTGAGAAGGCAATTTTGTCTGCGAAACCTGTTCAGTTAAACGTTTTTTTCTTCCTCCACAGGGCAGATTAATGCCGGGTCAAAGAAGTAATTGATTTGCTCTATGACTGACAAGGACAACGAGATAGAAAACGAGACGCTTTTTAGCGTTTACCCATCTTAAGGTCGACACTCCCAGACCTTCACTGTGCAACAGGGCCATAGGGGGGATAGAGCCTGTGTGCCGTTATCAAATTTGTTGCAGGAGGGGTTTATAGGGCGACAGCTATATCTACCCGACTTTCGCAGTTCGGCCTCTGGTTTCATTATTTTCACTCTGGCTGGGGAGTGTAACCTCTTGAAGTTACGTTAGCAAAAAGCCAAAATGACTTGCAGTGTCGACCTAGGGAGGGAATGGACAAAGGTTACTTTCACCTTCATTTTACTGCTCGTAACTGCAAGTGATTAGGATATTGACCCTTTTAAGATGAAAAAACAGAACGCACACTCTACGGGGCAGCACCGCTGTTAGGGAGTCGAGATAATGGTTGGTAGCAATGTACTTTTACCCCCGACACTTTTCAGGTAAAGATAGAGATGATAAATGACAACTTTGAACAGCTCAGCATAAGCCAACTGTCAATTCGCCCAGTTCTCCTTAATCCACTGTATCGTATCCTTTTGATTACTTATTTCTTCCGGAAGCTGATCATGGATCATTTTTTCTATTTTTTCTCCAAAGCTGTTCACATCCCATGCTAGATGGTTGGTCAGATGGTTGATAATATAGAGCGTTTGCCACCCTTCTTTTCTATTAAAGGTGGAAGTATCTGGTATCCCGGAAATCTTGGGATCGTCTTTTTCGTAGTGGGACCACTTATATTCATAAACAAGGTCATCTTTTGTAAAAGTTTCCATAACTACCTCTCATAAAGTAGAAAATACAAAAAAATAAAGCTGGTAGCTTATGGTTACTTTAAACACCAAGTCATCAATGTCTCAAAATTATTACCCAGCTCACCGATTAGTCGACATTGGGTACCCTGCGCTTAAGTGGGAATGGGTGGAAAAAGAGAGGAAAAGAAAAGGCGCGAGTCCTGTATTATCAATGGCTAAATAATAAGTTGGAAAAACCTGCGACTCAACCTTTTCCAGACCGGCCAAGTCGCAGTTACTTCAAAAACATCGTCAAAAGGTCCCCAAAAAACCTCTTCCGGATCAATCGATCGGCATGAACTACAGAGATCGTATCCGATTTCAGGTAAATCGACGGGCAGAGAGAAACTGCGGTCTCCCCAGGTTTTGGTTACTTGTGCCAGTAATTAAATGTCACGTGCATTCCTTCTGCTTCAGCTGTGCGATAAATCTCGGCATCTGCTGCGCTTAAAGCGTCTATCTGTTCCGGAGTCAGCAACAAGGCTTGTTTCTCCTCTTTCACGTCCCAACTATCGGACTCAAAAAAACGCAACGCAGTGTCTCTGGCGCCTTGTATATCGGTTGCAAACACCCACACATGAACGATTGCCCTGGAAACATTTGCCCCCTATAGGTTTCCAGGCTGTGGTTCGACTTCAAACATAAGGTAATACGGATTCAAACGAGACCTCATATGTAAAAAATATAATCTTCACCCTCTGCATACACCAAGGGCATTGCAATTGACGCTACGTATATCTTATCAGGGAGCGGGTAATTAATCAGTAAAAGTTAATTTGTTGGTTTTACCTACGCTGACAGGATACCGGTTAGAGAGAGATTCAATGCAATGAGCATTTTTTAAAGAATTATGGCTGACATGCGGAAGGGATGTTGGAATGTTCGCTTCTCAGCCCTGTTCTTTTTGACGTGCAAGGCTGCCGAGGTAGGAGCTCATGTCACCACAGCCTCCCAGGGACCATCCACCATCGACTGGCAGGACCACGCCGCTGATATAGCTGCTCAGGCCCGAACCCAAAAAAAGACACGCTTGGCCGATATCCTCCGGTGATCCCATGCGTCGGAGGGGCACCGATTCGACCACCCGTTTCCGTACCAATTCGTTGGGCGCAAGCCGCAACATCCCCTCGGTGCCGTCAATGGGGCCGGGAACGATAGAGTTTACCCGAACACCCTCACCCCCCCACTCCAATGCCAGAGTGCGGGTTATCATGTCTACTCCAGCTTTGGCAGAACAGACATGGGCCTGAGCTTCCATCGGTAAAAAGGCCTGCGGCGCCGAAATGTTTATGACGCTGGCACCAGGCCTTTTCAGGTAGGAAAAACAGGCTTTCATCACATGAAAGGTCCCAATCAGATCGATTTCAACCACGCTCCGGAAGGCATTGGCAGACATACCGTTGACAGTAGCAGGAAAATTACCAGCCGCACCAGAGACGAGCACATCGAAAATGCCAAAGGCCTCATGGACTGTTGCCAGCCCCCCTTCAATAGCAGCCAGGTCGCGAACATCCGCTGAAAACCCCATGGTCTCAGCACCCAGTGCCTTCAAAGAAGCTACCGTGTCCTGCACCTTGTCGTCTGAGCGGCTGGCAACAGCAATTCGGGCTCCGTGTCGGGCAAACACCTCGGCAACGCCCCGGTTGATACCGCTGGTTCCGCCGATCACCACCACCGTCTTGTTGCTGAAATCAATCGTCAGGCTCATTGCTCCCCCACACTCTCTATTCGAAGCTACACATCAGGATAATGTTTTTTTAAACATTCAGGACATATGCTGTGGCTGATATCTGCTTCGGAATATTTGTTTATATACACATCAACCTGCTCCCAATAGCCTTGATCGTCTCTGATTTTTTTACAAAAAGAGCATAAAGGTAATATGCCCCTTAAGGTCTTGATCTCAGCTAATGAATCTTGAAGCCTTTGAATAAGCTCTTCCCGCTCTTTTTTTGCCTTTTTTCTCTTGCTGATGTCACGGCAGATACAAAATATTAACTTCTTTCCCCTGTAAACTGCACCATTGCTACTGAGTTCTACATCTATGAGCCTGCCATCTTTGCGACGGTGTTATGTCTCAAAGTGATGACCAGATCATTGACCGTTTCGGCCAATTCCAATATTTGCTCCTTCTTTAACTGAGCATCCCAGTCCCATGGGTGCAGCTGGTACACTTCTGCCCTCGAATAACCAAGCATATCAGCAAATCGATTATTCGCCTCATAGACATTGGCGTTTTGATCCAGGACAACGATAGCATCCCTTGATTCCTCTATCAGAAGACGTCGCCAATTTATTTCATCCTTGAGCAACATTTCTGTTTTTTTAAATTCGAGTTAAAATTTTTCCAGCTCAAGAACTCTCTTTTCCAACTCTTCATAGGTCTGCTTTTCAGACATTATTACTCACCTGTCTAAATAAAAGCATAACGAATAGGGCCTTTAAATAGGTCAAGGTTGCCCCCTAACTGTCCATTAAGCTATCGCTTCATACGGCTGTTAGTGTCCAACCTGAAAAAGAAAAAGGGTCGAAAAGGGGTCAGATTTTTATTTGACTCATTTACACAACATCCCTGGAAGTATATTTTTCTAACGGCAAGCTCTTTCCACTTTACCTGGACAGAACCATCTCTTTTCAGTCCTTTCAACTTGCATCCTAAAGACGGACGGCCCTAGGCAAAAACAACTAACACTATATATAAAGCCCCCTGTGCAAATCCTATGCAGGATAAACCATGGAGTAGCCCTCACTCTTGATCCAAAATAACAGCACATTACACGCTATTACCGGTATACAGTATTTACAAGGTGCGGTTTGGTGATTTTGCGGACGAAATCCTCCGGCGGACCGTGGTGAACCAAGGTACTGTTTCAAACAATTGCGACTCTGCTTTTGCCAGCCCCCCTACAGTGCTTCACATAACCAGCAGGACGCCCTGCCCCACTACCCGGAGAAACAATCAAGGCGATCCTTTGCAAAATTAGATTACTCAGTTTTTTTACCACCTCGCTTGTCGTTCCAGATCAGATGCACTCTGCCCCCTGGAGATCGAGCGAAAAGCAATTGATCAAGACAGCCTATATCCGTATCAGGACAATCGAGAGGATGGTCAAAAGTATTCCCACTAGTCCGGCAGGGCGTACCTTCTCATGATAGATAAGGGCTGACAGTATAATGGCGATCACGAAATGCATCCCCACAATGGCTGCAATAAGGGAAAGAGGACCACGTTCCAGGGCATAGAGGAAGGCATAAAACCCGGTAAAATTAAACCCGCCCATGACCATGCCCAAACCCAATGCCGGCCAGCGGGATGTTGTTGTTTTGTGGTGGGTAACGACTTTGTTTATGGCCAGAGAGCCGATCACACCCATCAGGTAGGACAAGGCCATGAAGGCAAGTTTGTCCGTATACACGGCGGCAAACTTGGATGAAATGCTTGCCGCGGAACCGCTTAAAAGTGCGAGAATGATAAACACTGCTCCCTGTCGCTTGCGTTGCAGGGGTGTGGTGTTGTCTGCCCCCATCTGGATCGTGAGCACTACCATGGCGGCAATAGCGGTTAGCAGACCGATACCCTGGAGCAAGGAAATGTGTTCTTTGAAGTAGACAATGGAAAAAACAGCCACCACTATCACATTGAGGCGAATGATGCTGTAGGCGATGTTGGCCGGGATATACTTGAGCGCTTCTATGTGCGAAACAGTAGCCACCAGAAAAGAGATGCTATTGATCAGGGCAATCGTCGCGAGCACACCTATATTGACTGCATGGTGCTGTTGGAAAAGGTATGTTCCGCCACTCAACAAAGTAACCGTAGCCATGAAGGCAAAGGTTACCCACTGGGTGGGATAGTTCCTTTCGGCTGCGACTTTATAAAAAAACCGCTGGATGCCCATCAGCAGTAATGCAAGCAAAGCTGGGAAATACCAGGAGTCCATTTATGTCCCTTTAGGAGTTGCCTTGAAATTGAACAAGAGTACGATATTCTCCGACTTGTTTACGGATAGCCACGTTGGTTTATGTGTGTGTTCCGGATCTGAGTAACTGGTGTGGATAAAGAATACCTTACATAGACAATGAAGTGAAGTAAGGTTTGTTTTTCTGCATTTACCGAGTTCATGGTAGTATATATCCGTGGGCATCCTGTTATCGCCCTCATCAATTCATTTCTGGAAAGTACTCTCAACCGGATGAACCATTATCTATCTTACCCTAACATCTTAAAGGTGGGAAACGTATCCATGTCGGAAAATTCAGTTTATCTATCTGCTCCTGTGAACGCCCTGGTAGAAGGAATCTATGAAGAGGACATACCGCTCAGTAATGTCCTGCTCCATGGCGATTTCGGCATCGGCACCTTTGATGATCTTAATGGCGAGATGGTCATCCTTGACGGATGCTGTTACCAGATACTTGCCGATGGAAAGGTGAAGCGAGCACCTGAAGAGGCAAAGACGCCCTTTGCGGCAGTCACCTTTTTTTCTGCTGAAACTACCTGTACGATATCTGCAAGATTAGCACATGATGTGTTCATGAAAAAGCTCAGTAGTTTTTTGCCTTCGCCGAATATGCTGTATGCAATAAAAATAGCAGGGAAATTTCATCAGATGCAAACTCGATCGATCCCTAAACAGAGCAACCACTCTCCGCTGGTCGAGATAGCTGCGCAACAGGTGACATCCGAATTCAATGATATAAACGGTGTTCTGGTTGGGTTTTACACCCCAGACTTTATGGCATCGCTCAACGTTGCCGGCCTGCACCTCCACTTTCTTACAGAGGACACCAAACACGGTGGCCATATGCTTCGTTGTATTCCGGAAGAGGTCTCGGTAGAGGTGCAACTGATCCATAAGCTGGAGCTTGCCCTGCCAATGACCAAAGATTACATGGAGTGGGATTTCCACAGGGATATTGGTGCGGATTTAAAAAAAGTAGAGTGACTATTCAACAGCACACCACAGAGTCTATGCTTACCCGGAGTCTACGCTTACCCGGAGTCTACGCTTACCTATTCATTGCTGAAGACTTCGAACCTGACACCGACTGCTCTGGCGAGCAACTTCGGTTTGAGCGTTGGTGAAAAATTACAGATTAATGGCCAGAGCTATTGGAAACAACATTTCCAGCCTATTTATCTCAATTCGAGGACTAGCAATGAATTTCCCCCGACTGATGGTTTGCTTAACCTGTATAGCACTTCTCGTCAGCTGCGCAGATAGCCGGCATAGTCATCGGACTGCAAAAAATATCGATCCGGCTTCACGTCCTGAATCTACAAAAAAAGTTGCCACAAGTCTCTCTGCAAATCCGTATTTTATTCAAGTTTCGGATGTGCACCTCGATTCGAAAGCCACAACTACAAACTATGGTCACGATACAGGGACAGAGCTATGGACCAAGACCATAGTTAAATTGACAGAAATTATCCGACAAAAGCCGGCACCAAAATTTATTATCTACACAGGTGACCTGCCAGCACATTACGATTGCGTTACCACCTGTTTTATTCCACCTGACCAGCGTAAGACGCACCACAAGAATATTGCTCAAGTTCTAACTGATCTGCGAAAGCTAGCAGAGGACACTGGAATCCCACTGCTTTTCACCCCCGGCAATAACGATTCTTTAGCCGGAGATTATTGTTCATATGCCGATGAAAATAACAAAACACCATTAAGCCTTGCACCAGACCCTGAAAATGCATATCCGGCTTTAAACAGTATGCGGACCTGCGGCAACGCTCCCTGTATCGTATCCAATCCTCATCCTCAAATGGGTTATTACTCAGCTCGGCCAATAGAGGGTTTACGAGTAATCACACTTAATTCTATTATTCTTGGGCATAGATATCACCAGGTTGATGGCGTGGAGCAAGTGGATGCCGGCAATACCCAAATGAGTTGGTTAAGTACTGAACTTGTCGCAGCCAGGCTAAGTGGAGAGAAAGTCCTTATAATCATGCATATTCCGCCGGGGAAAAATGCTTATGCTGTGGCTCATAACAGAACACCGACACAGATGTGGGCCCAATTACCTTTGCCCAACAATAACTGGATGCACCAATTCTTAACCCTGATGAAACAGTACCAGTCTGAAATCACGGGTATTTTATATGGACATACCCATATGGATGAAGTACGTCGACTGTATGATGTTGACGGCGTAAACATTACCGAGGTGGCTGTTTCCGCTCCAGGTGTTTCACCTCAGCACAATAATAATCCGGGCTTCAAAATCTATTGGTACAGCTATAGCACGAAGGAATTACTGGACTTTGAAACATATTACACGACACCTGCAGCACTTTCATGGGGAAAACAAAGCTATCGCTTTTCAACCATATTCGGGTGTGATGCAAACAGTACTCTTTACCAATGCTTATCTGATGCGAGCCTGGCAGATGTAAATGCAGCCATGGATACAATATTTACGGTTATGCATGGAGCACCGGCGTATAAAACGTTGAGTGGGATTGAAGTGAAAGCGGAGTGAGTTGAAAGATAAACAAGATCCGTTAAACTACCACCGATGAACCAAGGTAAAAATGCCCGCCCATATCTCATGAACGGGCATTTTTGATTTACTCCTCTATGGCTAAACCGCCACCAAGGACTTTGTATAAGTTGATCTGGTTAACCAGTTTTTGCCTGTGGATTTCAATGGCCCCTTGCTGGGCTGTAAAGAGACTGCGTTGCGCAACAAGGACATTAAGGTAGTTGTCAATGCCTTGACGGTAGCGATTCATAGAGAGGTCATAGGAGTCCTGTGTTGCTGCCACAAGCATTCTTTGAGCCTCAAGCTGTTTACCCAGAGTCTCGCGAGCGGCAAGTTCATCTGCTACCTCACGAAAGGCTGTTTGTACTGTTTGTTCATAGGCTGTTACTGCAAGCTCTTGATCTACCTTAGCTACTTCCAAGGTTGCCTTATTCTGCCCAGCATTAAAAAGAGGCAACAAAAAAGAGGGGCCAAAGGTCCAACCACCGCCGTCAAAGAGGTCACCAAGATTGCCGCTTGCAAAACCAAGCTGCCCAGTGAGAGTTATGCGCGGATAAAAATTAGCACGTGCTGCACCAATATTTGCACCTGCTCCCCGAAGAGTATATTCGGCTTGTTTGATATCAGGTCGTTTCAAGAGTACTTGTGAGGGCAAGCCAATAGGTATGTCCGACAACAGGGCTATACTGCCCAGATTATCTTTCAGTGGAATCTCATTAACATTGTGCACACCCAATAAAAGAACAAGGGCATTCTTATCAAGTTGTACTAACCGGCCAAAGCGAATCATGTCGGTGCGAGCAGTTTCTACAGAAATACGGACTTGGGCTATGTCAAGCTTTGTTGAAAGGCCAAAATCATAACTTTTCTTAATAAGATCATAGCTTTTATTTTGCGCGGATAAGGTCTCTTGAGCCAGTTGCAGATTTTCCATATCGGTCACTAATTGCAGGTAGGACGCCGCAATCTGAGAGATAAGGGAGATGGTAAGGCTCTGCTGCGCTGATTTTGTGGCCAAATAGCTATTTAATGCAACCTCGCTTAAGTTCTTAATACGTCCGAAAAAATCGAGTTCATAAGAGGGTACCCCCAGACCAACCTGGTAGATTTCTGTGGTTGTCTCGCCCTCGAAATCCCCTTGCAGGTCTGCATCAGCACCCACATTTATTTTGGGAAAACGCTCTGCTCTTTCAATATCGTAGGTTGCGCGGGCTCTTTCAATGTTGAGAATTGCGGTTCGTAAATCTTTGTTATTTTCAAGACCTAACGAAATAACGGTTTGCAGTTCTTGTGATTGAAAAAAATCTTTCCAGGGAATTTCACTCGCGAGCTGGGTTTTGGTGCCTTCCTGTTGTCCAAGGTCCACTATTTCATCCCAAGATGGGGATACCATGTCCTGAGGTTGTTTGTACTCAGGTGCAAGGGCACATGATGTGAGTAAGGTGCATCCCAAAAATAAAGTGAGATATTGTTTTTTCATCTATTTACCTTCCTCGATCAGCTGAGCAGTTTCAGAGTTTTCTTTGCTACGAAAGTGAGATATTTTTTCAAACAGAACAAAATAGAGCGGCACAAAAAATATTGCCACAAATGTTGCAGAGAGCATGCCGCCAATAACTGCAATACCAATGGCATTCTGAGAAGCGGAGCCGGCCCCGGTGGACTTGGCAAGGGGAAGCACACCAAGAATAAATGCCATGGAGGTCATGATGATTGGACGAAACCGCAATTTTGCAGCGGTGGTGGCAGCCTCAAAAAGATCAGTACCGCCGTCAAAAAGCTCTTTTGCAAACTCAACAATGAGAATGGCATTCTTTGCGCATAACCCCACAGTGGTGAGAAGCGCCACCTGGAAGTAAATATCGTTACTCAGTCCAAACACAGAGGTAGCAACAACTGATCCGACAACACCTAAAGGTACAACAAACAGCACGGAGAAGGGGATTGCCCAACTTTCATACAGCGCCGCAAGACTCAGGAAAATAATGATGAGAGAAATTGCATAGAGAGCATTGGCTTGAGATCCCGTAAGTTTTTCCTCATAAGAGAGGCCGGTCCAGGCATAATTAATTCCAGCGGGCAGGGTCGCGGCAATTTTCTCCATCTCTGCCATGGCTTCACCGGTACTCACGCCTGGAGCTGGGGCTCCCTGGATATTCATCGACGAGCTACCGTTAAATCTTTCAAGACGAGGGGAGCCATAGGTCCAATGCGCATTGACTATGCTGGAAAAAGGAACCATCTCGCCGAGGGTATTTTTCACATACCATTTATTTATATCAGCAGGCTGCATACGATAGATGGCGTCACCCTGGACATATACTTTTTTGACACGACCACGATCAATGAAGTCGTTTACATAGCTCGAGCCCCATGCCGTGTTCAAGGTGGAGTTGATTTCACTGATAGAAACCCCGAGGGCTCGTGCTTTTTCCATATCCACATCGAGTTGGTACTGGGGGACATCGCTGAGTCCATTGGGACGTACACCAACAAGTTTCGGATTCCGGCCGGCCGCCCCCAAAAGTTGATTTCGCGCAGCCATAAGTTGTTCATGGCCTAGCCCTGTCTGATCAATAAGTTGAAAATCGAAACCGGAAGCATTGCCAAGAGCAATGATAGGTGGCGGGTAGAAGGCGAAAATAAGTGCATCTTTGTAAGGAGCCATAGCCCCCATAATACGACCAGCAATGGCTTCCATGGATTGATCTGGATTTTTACGACTATCCCAGTCTTTCAACATAATAAAACCGATACCGGTGTTTTGCCCATTACCTGCAAAGGAGAATCCGGTTACGGTCAAAAACTCTTCAACATTGCTGTCTTCATTTTCAATTAAATAGTTTTCAAGGAATTTCACTGCTTCCACGGTTCTTTCCGCGGATGCACCAGCCGGGGTGGAGACCATAGCAAAAAGCACACCCTGATCCTCATCCGGAAGAAACCCGGTCGGGATCTTTTGGAACATAAAGAAAAGCCCTGCACAGATGAGCCCGTAGACGACAAGAGATCTCTTCATTCTCTTCGTCATAAAGCCTGTAGAAGTTTGGAAACCATCTCGGAATTTATTGAAGTATCTATTAAAAAAACCAAAAAAACCGGTTGTTTTTTCCGCATGCCCCTTTTTCACTGGTTTGAGCAGGGTTACACAAAGAGTTGGTGTAAAAATAATTGCGGTCAAAACAGACAGCGTCATCGCAGAAACAATCGTAATGGAAAATTGCCTGTAGATTGCACCGGCCGAGCCGCTGAAGAACGCCATCGGTATGAATACCGCAGAAATGACCATGGCAATCCCCACCAGAGCCCCAGTAATCTGATCCATGGATTTTCTGGTTGCTTCCAGTGGTGAGAGCCCCTCCTCACTCATGACGCGTTCAACATTTTCCACCACAACGATAGCATCATCAACCAGCAAGCCGATAGCAAGTACCACTGCGAACATGGTCAGGGTGTTGATGGTAAAACCGAAGACATTCAAAATGGCAAAGGTACCAAGAAGTACAACCGGTATAGCCAGCGTTGGAATGAGTGTTGCGCGAAAATTCTGCAAAAACAGAAACATGACAAAAAAGACCAGGATAATGGCTTCAATCAGGGTATGGAATACACTCTCAATGGAGATTTCAATAAACGGAGTGGCGTCGTATGGAAAACTATACTCAACACCTTCGGGTAAAAACTCTGCAAGCTCAGCAAGTTTAGCTTTTACACGTTGTGCCGTTTCAAGGGCATTTGCACCAGTGGCAAGGCTGATTCCCATACCGCTGGAAGGCTTGGTATCTTGGCGGACGATGGTGGAAAAATTCTCTTCTCCCAGTGCAACCGTGGCTACATCACGAAGGCGCACCTGAGAACCATCCGTATTAACACGGAGAAGTATATTTTCAAATTCCTCTGTATTTTTGAGACGGGACTGCGCAAGAACGGTAGCGTTGATTTCCTGGCCTTTCACTGCCGGCAGACCTCCAATTTGCCCTGCAGAGACATCAATATTTTGTTCACTGATAGCCTGGACGACTTCATTGGTTGTAAGCTGAAAGCTGTAGAGTTTACTGGGGTCAAGCCAAATACGCATGGCATAAGGAGAACCGAAAACCTGCACACTCCCCACACCGGGTATACGAGACACAGTATCTTCAATATCAGATGATAAAATATCAGAGAGGTGTCCCTGGGTCATCTCACCATCTGTGGCGTAAAAGGAGGCTACAAAAAGAAAGCTAGCCGATGATTTTTCCACAACAACCCCTTGCGCCTGTACTGAAGCGGGAAGAAGAGGCATTGCCGTTTGCACCTTATTCTGCACCTGCACTTGTGCAATATCGGGATCCGCTGCCGGCTCGAAGGTGACAGTGATAGTTACCTGGCCGGATGAATCGCTGGTTGATGAGAAGTAACGGAGGTTATCTATACCGGTCAAGCTCTGCTCAATGACCTGAGTAACACTGTTCTCAACAGTCTCGGCAGAAGCTCCGGGGTAGAAGGCAGCTATAGAAACCTGTGGTGGAGCAACGACTGCAGGGTATTGCTCAATGGGCATGAATTTAATTGTAAGAGCGCCGGCCAGCATGGTCAGGATAGCAAGCACCCACGCAAAAACTGGTCGATCAATAAAAAAACGAGACATATTTTGTCCTTTTCTATGGTTTAATACCTGGTGAGCTTAAAAAGGCATCTTTCCTATTTTTTATCTTCTGCAGCAGGGGTAACAACAACCGGTGCATTTGGACGAAGTTTCTGAAACCCTTCCGTAATTACGGTATCACCTATCTTGAGTCCTTTAGTGACAATCCAATTATTTTCGTGAATCTCCTTGGCAACAATGGGTACCAGTTGGGCGGTATCTTTATCATCAATAATCCAAGCGTTCATTTGTCCTCCAGGGCCGATAATTCCTGCTTTTTGTGGAATAAGAAGAGCGTCAACTGTATCAAGAAGCAGGGTTGCGCGAACGAAGAGACCCGGGAACAGGATCTGATCAGGGTTGGGGAAAATGGCTCGGAGTTCAACGCTGGAGGTTGTAGGATTAACTGTTACTTCAGAGAACTGGAATTGTCCCTGGTGTTCATAGGTAAATCCATCACCCAAGTCCAAGGTAACCATTACTTTATCTGTATTTTTTGACTTCTCCCGTAGGCTGAGAACCTTTTTCCGTGATTCCTGCATATCAACATAGATAGGATCAAGCTGAGTCACCTTGGCAAGGAGAGTTGATTGATTCGCGGTGACAAGCGCACCTTCAGTGAAAGTTGACTTGCCGATTTGACCGCTAATGGGAGAATAGACTTTGGTGTAGTTAAGATCAATCTCAGCAGACTCGATAGCCGCTTTCGCAATGGCGACAGAAGCCTTCGCGTCAAGCAGAGCAGCTTTGGCATCATCATAGTCTTGTTCACTGACCACACTCACTTTAAGCGACTCACGATAGCGGGCCTCCTTGGCAGCTACGGAGGCAAGGTTGGCTTCAGCACGCAGCAAATCTGCCTTGACCTTATTATACACAGCCTGGTAAGGGGCTGGGTTAATTTGATAAAGCTGTTGACCTTGCTCCACCATGCTGCCCTCTGTGAAAAGTCGTTCCGTTATAATACCGGTAACCTGCGGTCGTATCTCTGCGACCTTATAGGCCACAGAGCGACCGGGAAGGTGCTGCTTCAACTGGATTGTTGTTGTTTTAAGCGTTATCGCAGAAACGGGAACAGCACGCGGGGTTTGTTGCTGAGCTTGCTCAGCAGCTTTTGCGACAAAACTTGGCTGAAGAGTGGCGACAAGAGTAATGGCGACAGTGAAAATACGTAAAATAGTCTTTGTCTTCATGATAAATTTCCAGATGTTTATAGGTAAAACAACACGTCTTTTTTATTAATTATGGGCAAAAGCATATACTTAAGCCCTATTTCTTCTAATGCAACGCACTCACCACAAGGTAAAATTTGATTCATTGCTTTATTCGCAGGCAAAAATGATGATGAGCAGTTTAACCAGGGACACGGAAAAATCATTTTTGGCTATTGTCTATGATTTTCCGCAAAGTCGTTTTTAAAATTTTTAGCTCTTCATGATCAATCCCCTGTCCACATTCATTGAGATTATCTTGGGCCAGGACAATCAGCTTTTCATACATGTCTTGCCCTTGTTCAGTGAGATAGACAAGCTTAGATCGGCCATCTTTTTGATCGGGTTTTCGAATAACAAACCCTCTCTTTTCAAGATTTGTGATTAGTTTAAAAGCCGCAACCTTGCTTATTTCGAATTTATCAGCAATACTTTGCTGTGACATACCCTCCTGCCTAGAAAGAAGAACAAGCATTCCATACTTTTCCGGACTTATATCATATCCTGCCTGTAAAAATTTGTGATGCAGTCTTTCACGCACCCTTTTTGCCGCAACAACTAAAAAAAAAGTATAAGAATTGAAGGGGTCATAGCGCATTTGTGC
Organism: Desulfogranum marinum; assembly: GCF_016918565.1. GTDB lineage: Bacteria > Desulfobacterota > Desulfobulbia > Desulfobulbales > Desulfobulbaceae > Desulfogranum > Desulfogranum marinum. Next base: position 1,021 of record NZ_JAFFQD010000005.1, on the reverse strand, counting down.
TCTCCGTTAAAAAATAGTTAACCTGTTAACCATAACTTTATCCTCATGTCAATAAAATATCACTGGAACAGAGCCGTTCTATTGGACAAAACCGGAGCACATTTCGATCAAACAAAAACCAGTCCCTGAAACCTTCAACACTTATTTTAAAATTTTCACTGTCTCCTCATCCTGCTACAACTGCACAAAACCTGCTTGACCGATGCTTCTGAAGAGAAGTAGATAATGAAAAAACCAAAGAGGTTTTATGCATTATCATTACAGCTGTGCATCACAACAGACAATACCAGGAGTCAGCCAAGGAGAAATAGCTTGAATGTAGAACAAAAATATCTGGGAAATGTCGGAACGCTTGTTGTTCTTGCACTTATCAGTGCCTTTCCGCCTCTTTCAACCGATCTCTATCTTCCGGCTCTTCCCCACATGATAGAAACATTGCATACATCTCAGTCCCAGGTAAACCTGACACTGAGCGCTTTTTTTATATTTTTTGCGGGAGGACTCTTGTTTTGGGGGCCGTTAAGTGAAAAATACGGGCGCAAGCCTGTTTTAACGATAGGCTTGTTTATCTATATTGCGGCCAGTATTCTGTGCGCCTATGCTCCCAACGTGGGCCGGCTTATTGGCTGGAGGATACTGCAGGCGTTTGGTGGAAGTGCGGCAACCGCAGTTGCCACCGCCATGGTTAAAGACATGTATGATGGACGAGAACGGGAACAGGTGATGGCAATTTTAATGTCAATGGTTGTTATAGCTCCAATAGTGGCTCCTGTCATTGGAGCTGTTGTGCTGAAATACACATCGTGGAGAGCCGTTTTTCTGATTCTTGGTGGATTTGGAATAGTGGCTATGCTTGCGGCCTCTCTCCTGCAGGAGACTTTGGAAAAACGGTATACAGGAATTATGTTGCGAGATTAATTATGTTGTGTCTTTTCTTCTCTGTTTGCTTTTCTTCCCTCTTTTTGTAGTTGGCATTTTTTATCTCTTCTTCCTCCCTTTTCTTTGGATTTCCTTCTTTTTC
>NZ_JAFFQD010000059.1 GCF_016918565.1 Desulfogranum marinum | reverse complement strand
GCATCGGAAACAGCTCATTGAGACGGGCGAACCCCAGGAATGTGATCTGCGGCTGGTCAAGCCGGATGGCGCATTGCTCTGGGCTCAACTGACGGTAAACGCAGCCCAGGCGGAAGACGGCCCCCCCCCCGTATGCTACTTGGTGCTCAGTGATATAACCGATCGTAAGAAGGCTGAAGTGGCACTTACCCGGACCACAAACGAACTCAACGACGGCAACAACAATCTTAAAGCCATCCTGTCCGCCGTCCTTTCGGGCATCCTGGTATTCAACCAGAACGCGCGGATTATCTCCGACAACCCCTCCGCCAGGGCCATGTTCGGCATTGAAGAAAACAAACCGGGTTCGCTCCGCTACGGTGACTATATCGGCTGCTGCCATCGTCACAATCATCCAGATGGTTGCGGCAGCACCGCCGACTGTCCGGACTGTGAAATCAACACCGCAATTGCGCAGGTACTGGCCGGCGCGATCGATGGGACAGAGAACCGGGAAATGGAAATCCTCCGGGATAAGGAAAAGGGAAAAAGCCTCTGGGTACAGTTCAGTGTTTCCCTTGTGGTGGTGCAGGGGCAAAGGTGCGCGATCCTGGTCACCAATGATATAACCAGGCAAAAGCAGGCAACTGAGGAACTGGAAAAAGCAGAAAAGCTCCTGCGTAAATCCCAGCGCATGGGGAAGATAGGCGGCTGGGAATGGGATATGGAAAGGCAGTCTATGGTCTGGACCGATGAGACATACCGGATCCATGGGTTCACACCGGATGAATACGAACTCGGATCGCCGGAACATATTGCCAGGAGCCTGGCCTGCTACCATCCTGAAGCACGCGAAGATGTGCTGAAAGCTTTCGAGCGGTGCGTCTCCACAGGTGAGCCGTATGACTTCGAGGTTCCCTTTACCAATACTGCAGGGCAGCCCATGTGGATTCACACCACAGGCCAGGCGGCATGGAAAGGCGATCGAATAGCCAAGGTTTCAGGCATTCTCATGGACATCACCGACCGCAAGCGGGCGGAAAAGGAGCTGCAACAAAGCGAAGAATTCTGGCGCATAACTCTATCCAGCATTTCTGATACCGTCATCATGACCGACGAACAAGGGTTCATAACGTTTGTCTGTCCCAACGTATCATTTTTGTTCGGCCTTGCTGAAAATGAAATGCTGGCCAAGAGCAGGATCGAAAACGTAACGGGGCCGTTAATAGAGGTCATGGAACTCTTGGAATGCAGTGGGTCAGTTCAGAACATTCAACGTGAAATCATCGATCAATACGGTAAAAAACATCATGTGCTGATTGATGTGAAAAAGGTATCTATCCAAGAGCACAGATATCTCTATGTCCTTCATGAAGCTACCGAATTGATTGAAAGCAGGAAAGAGTTAATTCTTGCCAAGAAACGGGCCGAAGCCTCCACCAAGGCCAAAAGCCAGTTCCTCTCCAATATGAGCCACGAACTGCGCACGCCACTGAACGCGGTGATCGGCTTTTCCCAATTGCTGGCAAGGGATTCGATACTCACGGAGCGGCAGCGCAGTGAAGTGGAGGTTGTTCTCCGCAGCGGCCAAAGCCTGCTGGATATCATCAACGACATTCTGGAGATTTCCAGGATCGAAGCAGGGCACCTGGAGATCAGGCCGGTCAACTTTTCCATGCACCAACTGCTGCTGGACCTTGAGGAGATGTTCCGCTCCCGCTGTGAGGCCAAAGGACTGCACCTGGTGGTGGAACAAGATGATGCTGTACCGGAGTTTTTGTATGGGGATCGCACGAAATTACAGCAGATTTTTCTCAATCTGCTGAGTAATGCCTTCAAGTTCACCGAGAAGGGTGGTATCAGCGTCCGGGTCCGCGGTGATGTGTGTCAGAGAGATGATGTGGTGCAAAAAGAGACGCTCAGGCTGAACATCGAAGTGAAAGACAGCGGTATCGGGATATCCGCGGAGAACCTGGAATCCATCTTCCGTCCCTTCGATCAGGTCGAATTTCCGATGAACATAGGTGGAACCGGCCTGGGGCTCTCCATCTGCCGGGAATATGCCGTCTTGCTGGGCGGGGATATCCGGGTTGTGAGCGAGCCGGGTCGGGGTAGCTGTTTTATCTTCACGGTGGACATGGCACAAGGAAAAGCGATTTCAGGAACCGGGGCACCGGCATACAGGGAGGCGATCGGTCTTGAAGCGGACACCGGTCCGGTGCGGATTCTGGTGGTGGACGATAATTCAGACGACCGGGTGCTGGTGAAAGCCCTTCTGGCACCCATCGGTTTTGAGGTATCCCAGGCCGTCAACGGTATAGAAGCTCTGGCGCTGACGAAGAAGATTAAGCCCGATGCGGTACTGATGGATATGCGTATGCCGGACATGGACGGCTATGAGGCCACGCGGCGGATTAAAGCCACTGCTGCGGGCCTGGACACGTCGGTCATCGCCCTGACTGCCAGTGCCTTTACCGAGGGGCAGCAGAAAACCTTGGATGCCGGTGTGGATGGTTACCTGCGCAAGCCATTTCAACCTTGGGAATTACTCGAGATACTCGGGCGTTGCCTGGGGTTGCGGTATGTGCACAGGGAGGACAACGACCAGAAACTCCCCGCACCGACAATCGAGGCAGTATCTGAGCTGTCTGAAGCGCTGCGGAAAAAGCTGATGCAGGCGGTTGAAGAAGGCGATATGGGCCTGTTCGAGGAGCTGCTCGAGCAGGCGGTCGAATCCCATCCTGAATTGGTGAGAAAGCTGGGCAAACTGGCCGACGTCTTCGACTACCCTCGCCTCAATGCCCTGCTTGCCGGGAAAGGGGGAGGGCTGGATGAAGAATGAGCCCAGGCAAACGCCATGCGGGTGGACCACACACCGGCAACCCTGGGTCTTCTGCAAGATAGTATCCTCCCTCTATGCCGGTCATCGAATGGTGGCGCTCCTCTACAAAGCAGCGGCCCTGGCTGCAGCAGAGTGGAATCCTCCTAATATCATGTAATACCAACGATAGCCACACCTGTCACCATTGCCGGTACGTTTCGTACCGCCGGTACATTCCGTAACGTTTTCTTGTATTGCTCACAATGTAAATATGTTAGCCCTTCTTTTGCGGCTCTGTTGGTATACAACGTACCGTTCCGCGACAAGCAGCGTCTCCTCGTTTTGGACATACTATTCTCCCTACAATCAAGATGTTGTGCGAAATATCACAATACTGGCATACTAGTTGTATAAACACTGCTGAAACACAACGCAGACACCTCACCGGAGGCGTCATGCCAATACATTGCAATTTCTCATAAGTTGTATGATAACAGTCGGTTATGAGATATGGTTTTTTTGTAAAAAACCAAACTCAAATTGTAAGGAGATAATATGAGGCTGGATAAATTAACGTTGAAAGTTAAAATCATTTTGGGTGGACTCATCCCCTTGATACTGCTGGCTATCGTGGGGATAGTGACCATCGTCAATATCAATGCATTGGTCAAAAGTAATGAATGGGTAGAACATACCCATCAAGTCTTGGGAAAAGCTAGATCCGTCATAATGTCGGCCGTTGATATGGAAACCGGAATGCGTGGCTATCTGCTTGCCGGAAAAGATTCGTTCCTGGCTCCCTACACGGAGGGAGAAAGGCAAACATATGAAAAAATATCCACTCTCCAGGGAACAGTAAGTGATAACCCCAAGCAGGTGGAAAGATTGGGGGAAATCGACAAGGTTTTGAAGGAATGGCAAAAGGATGTGACCGAGCCGACCATCGCCCTTCGTCGGCAGATCGGTGACGCTAAAACCATGAATGACATGGCCAGTCTGGTTGGTAAAGCCCGCGGGAAACAGTATTTCGACAAGTTCCGCAGTCAGATGCTGACCTTTATTGATCGCGAGATGGCTTTGCTGGATAAGCGTAAAGGCGAAGCTCGCTCCATAACCCTCGACTCGCTCGATAACATAAATAGATTCAAGCAACTTAATGGTTGGGTCGAGCATACCTATGAATTGATACTGAAAGCCGGAGATATCGTGGCATACGCCGTTGATATGGAAACCGGTATGCGAGGTTATCTGCTTGCCGGTCGCGAAGAGTTCCTTGAACCGTATAAAAACGGTGAAAAGAATTTCTATGAACATGTTGCCAAAATGAAAGAGACAGTCAGCGACAACCCCGCACAAGTTCAATTACTCGGCGAGGTACAGGAGACGATCAAAGCTTGGCAGGTAAATGTGACGGAACCGACGATTCAGCTTCGCCGAGATATCGGTGATAGCAGAACAATGGATGACATGGCGGACCTTGTGGCAGAGGCTCGGGGTAAAGTGTATTTTGATAAATTCCGGCAGTTGATAGCGGATTTCACCGGTGAGGAAAAGGGCTTGATGGCAACCCGCAAAGCAGACAATGAAAAGCGGGTGAAAAACACGTTCGTAATTGTTATCGGCCTCACAATTGTTGCCATTATACTTGGTCTCTTAACCAGTGCCTACATAACCCGGAGCGCAATGCAGCAGCTCGGTAGCGACCCCGCTGATATAGAACATATTGCCGGCCTGATTGCCAGCGGCGATTTATCCATGAAATTTAATGAGGATACATCAAAAAACGTCGGCGTATATGCGAGCATGAAGAGCATGACTGAGAATCTCCGCTCGATGTTCTCCGATATTTCCAAGGGTGTAGCGACCCTTTCTTCCTCTTCTACTGAGTTATCGGCCGTGTCCGAGCAGCTCACAAACAATGCCGAGGCCACCACCTCCCGAGCCACCACTGTGGCCTCCGGAGCCGAGGAGTTGAGTACCAACATGAACTCGGTATCGGCGGCGATGGAGCAGTCGTCGAGTAATGTGGGTATGGTGGCCACCGCCACCGAGGAAATGTCTTCCACGGTCAATGAAATCGCCCAGAACGCCGCCAGGGCCAAGGATATTTCCGAGCACGCCGTTGCCCAGTCGCAGCAGACTTCTACTAAGATCAATGAGATGGGCGAGGCCGCTGGCAAGATCGGTAAGGTGACGGAGACGATTACTGAAATCTCTGAACAGACCAACTTGCTTGCGCTCAATGCAACCATTGAGGCGGCCCGGGCAGGAGAGGCCGGCAAGGGCTTTGCCGTTGTAGCTAACGAAATCAAGGAACTTGCCAAACAGACATCCGAGGCGACTGTCGACATTAAAAAGCAGATCGATGAAATGCAGACCACGACCGGCGGAACTATTGAAGATATCAATGCCATCGCCTCGGTCATCACCGAGATTAACGAGGTGATTACCACAATCGCCTCTGCGGTCGAGCAGCAATCGGCGGCAACCACGGAAATATCCGAGAATGTATCGCAGGCTTCGGCGGGCATTGCCGAGGTCAACGAGAACGTGGCCCAGAGTTCGGTGGCGGTGGGCGATATCACAAAGGAGATCAGTGATATCAGCAATAGCTCCGCCGAGGTCAGTGAGGGCAGCGGTAATGTCAAGGAAAGTGCCGGGGAATTATCACGCCTAGCCGAACAGCTGGACGAACTGGTCAAGCGGTTCAAACTGGAATAGGAAAAAATATTAATGGGAACTCTGCTCACACGTACAGCGTAGAGGGATGTAAATCAATGATTTACATCCTCCGTGAGTAGTGACCATTAATGTAATGGGAGAAAACAAATGCTCAAACTAGGCAATATTGCAATGAGACCCAAGCTGGTCGGATTGTTTGTCGCAATAGCTACGCTGCCTCTGCTTATCAGCGGAGCAACGACTTATGTCCAGATGAACAAAGCATTAATGAAGAAATCCTATGCCGAGCTCATAGCCGTAAGGGACATCAAAAAAGGTCAGATTCAATCGTTTTTTCAAGAACGTCTGGGGGACGTCAAGGTCTTGGCAGGCAACCCGTATATCAGAGAGGCCTACGTCGAATTGAATGAGATCTTTCGTGCCTCAGATTACGGCAGTTCCATTTTTCGTGGGCGGACCAATGAAGCATATGACGCACCTGCTGCGTATACAAGGGTGCATGATATTCATTTTCCCTACCTGAAATATTATATGGAGGAACACGGTTATTACGACCTGTTCCTTATGGACGCCGAGCACGGTGATGTATGTTTTACCGTCACCAAGGAGGCCGATTTTGGCCAGCGTACCGAACAGGTAGAATCATCGCTTCGGGACGTGTGGCGTATTGCCCGTCTTGGTAGGGCAGCCTTGTCCGATACCAAGCCGTATGCGCCGTCTGCCGGGGCTCCGGCACAGTTTCTGGCAGCTCCCATCAAGGAGAACCAACGTGTTATCGGTGTAGTTGCCTTACAGATTTCGCTTGAAGCCGTAAACAGAATTATGCAGGAGCGCTCGGGGATGGGGAAAACCGGCGAAACATATTTGGTAGGACAGGATTCACTTATGCGGTCCGACTCATATCTAGACCCGAAAAATCACACGGTGCTTGCCTCGTTCAAAAAACCCTCTTTGGGGAAGGTGGAAACTGTAGGTGCGCGAGACGCTTTGGCCGGCAACACCGAACGACAGGTAATAATTGATTACAACGGCAACCCGGTGCTGTCAGCCTATACCCCGGTGCAAGTGGGAAAAACCTCCTGGGCGCTGCTGGCTGAAATAGATGAAGCAGAAGTTAAACGGCCAATACAGAAATTTGTCTGGGCACTCTTGGTAGTAGGGGGGGGGCTAATAGCTTTCTCGGTACTCATTGCGCTTTTTCTCGGAAATCAAATCGCCAAGCCGCTGTCCCAATGTGTCGATCTGGCAAAAGCAATTGCTAAAGGGGATATGACTCGAAAGGTCGACATCGACCAGAGGGACGAGGTGGGACAACTGGGTCGTTCCCTCAATGCTATGGTTGTTGACTTGGCCGGTATGTTTACAGATATTGGCAGGGGGGTGGCGACGTTGTCATCTTCCTCCACTGAGTTATCGGCCGTGTCCGAGCAGCTCACAAACAATGCCGAGGCCACCACCTCCCGAGCCACCACTGTGGCCTCCGGAGCCGAGGAGTTGAGTACCAACATGAACTCGGTATCGGCGGCGATGGAGCAGTCGTCGAGTAATGTGGGTATGGTGGCCACCGCCACCGAGGAAATGTCTTCCACGGTCAATGAAATCGCCCAGAACGCCGCCAGGGCCAAGGATATTTCCGAGCACGCCGTTGCCCAGTCGCAGCAGACTTCTACTAAGATCAATGAGATGGGCGAGGCCGCTGGCAAGATCGGTAAGGTGACGGAGACGATTACTGAAATCTCTGAACAGACCAACTTGCTTGCGCTCAATGCAACCATTGAGGCGGCCCGGGCAGGAGAGGCCGGCAAGGGTTTTGCCGTTGTAGCTAACGAAATCAAGGAACTTGCCAAACAGACCGGCGAGGCGACTGTCGATATTAAAAAGCAGATCGATGAAATGCAGACCACGACCGGCGGAACTATTGAAGATATCAATGCCATCGCCTCGGTCATCACCGAGATTAACGAGGTGATTACCACAATCGCCTCTGCGGTCGAGCAGCAATCGGCGGCAACCACGGAAATATCCGAGAATGTATCGCAGGCTTCGGCGGGCATTGCCGAGGTCAACGAGAACGTGGCCCAGAGTTCGGTGGCGGTGGGCGATATCACAAAGGAGATCAGTGATATCAGCAATAGCTCCGCCGAGGTCAGTGAGGGCAGCGGTAATGTCAAGGAAAGTGCCGGGGAATTATCACGCCTAGCCGAACAGCTGGACGAATTGGTTAAGCGGTTCAAATTGAACTGAAGCCGGATGGCTTGGACCGTAAGTATATACCGGCCGCCTCGAAGGGGTCGGTATGACACGTTTCTCTTTGGCAGTCACATATAAAGCGGTAAGAAGTATGACTAGGAGCAAGAGTAGGAGTGGCGTGACGCATCATAATACTGGCACACTAGTTGTGTAAAACACTGCAGGAACACAACACAGACACCTTACAGGAGGCGTCATACCAATGAATACGATTTTACTTGTCGATGATGATCCCCATATTCTGCATTCATTGAAAATGGGCTTATTAACTAATGGGTATAAAACGATAGAGGCATCCGACGGGCCGACGGCGCTGGCCCTGTTGTCGGAGCAGCGAACCGATATCGATATTGTCGTCACCGATTATCTCATGCCTAAGATGAACGGTATGGAATTATTGCACGCAGCAAAGGGGCATGACAACTCAATTCCGATCATACTGATAACGGCGTACGGTGATAAAAAACTCGTTGTCAAAGCCCTTCAACACGGGTGCGACGGGTTTCTCGAAAAACCTTTCACCATGAACGAATTGCTCTCTGAAATCGAGCGTATACAGCAAGTGCAGAATGATAAACAACCGACTAGAACTATTGAACGTCTGCTGCCCCGGATTATTCACCAGATCAACAATCCGCTGCACGTCATCAACGGGCATGCCCAGCTGAGTTTGTTGAAGATTGAAGAGAAGGAGACCCTGAAAAAAAATCTGACCTTGATTATGCAGGCAACCAGCATGATTAGCGGGATAAACAAGAAAATCATGCATCTCGGTCGCGGCGCCATCAGACTGAAGAAGCGGCAGTTCGACCTGGTTGACTTGCTCGACTCCGTAATATCAGAGTTTTCCGGGTTTTTAAGCGTTAATGACGTGACGCTTAGTAAAAATTTTCCGGAAGAAGTCGTCAACATTGTGGGGGATCAAGGATGCCTTGGAGATGTTTTCAAGAATCTGCTGGTAAATGGGATTGAGGCCATGGCCGGATGTCCTGAAAAAGTTATGAACATCGATTTGGTAATATCTGATGACCGCAACAACGCATTGCTCGTCATCAGCGATAACGGCTGCGGCATTCCCACAGATCAGATCGAGGATATTTTCAAACCGTACAACACCTCCAAAATCCATGGTACCGGACTTGGCCTGGCCATTGCCAGGGAGATAGTTAACGAGCATAACGGCACGATCAAGGTCACCTCCACGTCTGGTCATGGCACGTGTTTCATGCTGACCTTGCCGTTGCCCAAGACATGAGCGGAGAAGATAAAAAGTAATCGACGTATTTGACATTTCAACCATTAAGACAAGGAGTTTGCATTATGTGGAAAAATCTCAAGCTGGCAACTAAATTGTATTTTTCTTTCGGCAGTATCGCACTGATTGCCATGTTTCTGGGCTTATTCGGATATTACGGGGCGGTAAAAAACGAGCAGTCAATCGATGAAATCGGCATCGTCCGTCTGCCGAGCGTTGAAAGTTTACTGATCATCAAAGAAAATGCAAATGCCCTCAAGGTTGTGCAACGCACAATCCTTGATTTTGGGTTGGAGCGAAAAGAGCGGGAACGTCAGTACACTGACATCGGTAAAATACGGGAGGAATATCAAGCTGCCTGGCAGGTCTATGAGCCGTTGCCCCAGACACCTGAAGAGGCGGATGTATGGAAACAATTCGTCCCGGCATGGGAGCAGTGGCGCTCAGAAAACAACACCTTTTTTGATTCGGCCCGACTAATTGATGGTCTTGATCTCGGAGACCCAGCGGCTTTGACAAATCATATCCAAACTTTTATCGGCGATCATAACAGGCTGGAAGCACGGATTTTAAAGTTGATCCAAAACGGGGAGCAGTTTGATGGCGGTGACAATCCTATAACGTGCAATTTTGGTACGTGGGTTGCCGGCTTCAAGACGAGTAATCCACAGATGCGGCAATTAATAGAAGAAACTGCAGGTCCTCACACAAAGACGCACGAAAGTGTCAAGCAGATCAAGGAGCTGGTTGCATCCGGGCAAGCCGATCAAGCAGATTATGTGTATCGGAATGTTTTTGCCCCAAATGTGAAGGAAACCTTGGCTCGATTCGCTAAGATTTTGCATCTGGCTGAAGAAGCGCAGGAGCAGCTGCACGAAATCAGGCATTTCGCTCTCAATGACCTCCGTGAGGTGGAAAAGAAAGCAATTGATCTTCTTGATCGACTCGTGGCGATCAATAATGAAGTGGCCGAACATGAAGTAGAAAGTGCCCATCACTTTGCGGTACGACAGGCGTTCATTTCGGCCGTCGCGGCGTTAGCCGGTGTTCTTATGGCGGCCCTCATCGCTTTTTTGATCACCCGGGCCATCACCCGGCCATTGACCAAAGCGGTTGCCGTTTGCGAGGAGCTGGCCCAGGGCAATCTGACCGTGGATATCCAGGTCGACAGTAAGGACGAAACCGGTCAACTGCTGGCCGCCATGAAGACCATGGTCGCCAGCCTTCGCTCGATGTTCACCGATATCACCAATGGGGTGGCGACTCTCTCCTCTTCGTCAACCGAGCTCTCCGCCATTGCCACGCAGCTCTCGACCAATTCCGAGGATGCCTCTTCCCGGTCCGCCGGCGTTGCGTCGGCTGCCGAGGAAATGAGTACCAATATGAGTTCGGTATCAGCCGCCATGGAGCAGTCGGCCGGCAATGTCGGCATGGTCGCCACCGCCACCGAAGAAATGTCCTGTACGGTCCAGGAAATTGCCCAGAATGCCGCGAAGGCCAAGGATATCTCCGAGCAGGCGGTGGGCCAGTCGCAGCAGGCCTCGTCGAAAATGAATGACCTCGGCCAGGCCGCCGACAAGATCGGCATGGTCACCGAAGCGATTACCGAGATCTCCGAGCAGACCAACCTGCTTGCCCTCAACGCCACCATCGAGGCGGCCCGGGCCGGTGAGGCCGGTAAAGGGTTTGCCGTTGTGGCCAATGAAATCAAGGAACTGGCGAAACAGACCGCTAGTGCCACTGTCGATATCAAACAACAGATTGAGGAGATGCAGCATACCACTGGTGGTGCGATTACCGATATCGACAAGATTGGCCACGTTATTAATGAAATCAACGAGATCGTCACCACCATCGCCACGGCTGTCGAACAGCAATCGGCCGCCACTTCGGAAATCTCGGAAAATATCGCCCAGGCCTCGGACGGCATTGCCGAGGTGAATGAAAATGTCGCCCAATCAACAGTGGCAATCACCGATATTACAAAAGATATCAGCGAGATTAACAATAGCTCCGGAGAGGTCAACCAGGGCAGCCACAACGTTAATGAAAGTGCCACCGAACTCTCTCGGCTTGCCGAGCAACTGAACGGGCTGGTACGAGGCTTCAAGCTAGCCTGAGTGGTAAAGGCCAGGCTGAGTCATAACAGCCTGGCCTATTTTACCTGAGTGACTTTACTTGACGAGGATACGGCATAGTGCACCAACCTGAAAATGAAACGGCGAAGCCCATTACACACCCTGAGTTGAACCCGGATAAAGGCAGCAACGAAGCAATGCCAGCACTGACCTATCGAGTTGATGACAATGACGGATCAACCGGTCTGGAGGCGATACGGGTACAGGTCAGCTTGCTGGACTCTCTGATGACGCTTGCCGGTGAACTGGTGCTGAGTCGCAACCAGCTGTTGCAGACGATTACGGTCAATGACCTCAAATGCGCAGAAAGCGTCGGCCAACGTATCGACTTGATCACCTCCGAATTGCAGGAAGCGATCATGCACGCCCGTATGCAGCCGATCGGTACGATCTTCGATACCTTGCCTGGTGTGGTTAACGATATCGCCGATGTTACCGGTAAACGGATCGAGTTGAGCATTTTCGGTCGTGATGTCGAGTTGGACAAGACCATCATTGATGCAATCAGTGCACCGTTGCTTCATCTGGTTCGTAGAGCCGCTGAATACGGGATCGATTCTCCTGATCAGAGGAGCGTTCAAGACAAGCCGAGACAGGGGACCATCCTTTTGGGCGCCTTGCATGAGGCGGGTCAGGTCGTTATCGAGATTAAGGATGACGGTGTGGCTCCGGATAGCGAACGGATTGCCATCGAAGCGGTGCGTAGCGAAATAGTGAGCCTTGAGCAGTGCCAGGGATTAAGCGATAAAGAAAAGCTCAACCTGGCATTTTCTCCCGGTCTCTGCTGCGCTGATAGCGTGCCGCGGGTCGACGGTTTCGGCGATGTCAAAGCGGCCATTGACAAACTCGGCGGGCAGATCGAAATAGATGAGTTCGCTGTCGGCGGCACCGTCGTATCGGTCAGGCTGCCGTTGACTTTGGCTATTATCCCGTGCCAGGTGATCATGAGCGAAGATGAACGTTATGCCATCCCGCAGGCTAACCTCGAGGAGTTGTTACGTATTCCGGCAATCCAGGTCAAGGAACGTATAGAACTGGTCGGCAGCGCTGAAGTGGTCCGTCTGCGCGGTAAACTATTGCCTCTGGTAAGGCTTGCCGACGTGCTTGAGATTCAGCGAACCTATATCGATCCCGATGATGACGAAATCAGAGTTGACCGGCGCTTGCGCATTGCCGATCGGCGAAGCAGGAAAGCAGACAGCGAAGATATTCCGGTCATCCTCGATCAAGAAGATCTGGTTTCCAGACGGGAAGCTCCCGATCGTCGACAGTCAGCGAACAGTGCCTTGAATATCGTTGTTGTTTCGGCGGGAAACTGCACCTACGGACTTATCGTTGATAGTCTGCAGGACAGCGAAGAGATTGTCATCAAGCCACTTGACCGTCATTTGCAACAGTGCCGGGGATATGCGGGTGCAACGATTATGGGGAATGGCCGGATAGCACTTATCCTGGATGTTGCCAACCTGGCAGCTATGGCACAGCTTACCTTGATGGGCGACCACCTGAATGTGCAGGCTGGTGACTCTGAAGCAACTGAAAACGTAGAGGAAAACCACTCAATGCTGATCTTCCGGTGCGCCGAGCATGAACAGTTCGGTATCCGTCTCGATCAAGTGGAGCGAATCGAGAAAATAAAGCGCGGCGATATTGAAAATCTGGGTGGTAAGCGGGTTATGCAGTATCGGGGTGGCAGCCTGAACCTGATAGGTATTGATGAAGTTGCCTCGGTTCAGCCATTGGCAGAACACGATGATCTGCTGATAATGGTCTTTTCTTATCAAGAGCATAGTGTCGGTTTGCTTGCCTGTGGGCCGATTGATACCAGGGAGATCGGCAACCGAATCGACGATACCTCGCTACGGCAGCCCGGCATCGCCGGTTCGGTAATCATTGATGGGCAAACCACCATGGTGGTGGATATCGACGAAATGGTCGGCCGGCTCTATCCGGAATGGTCGACATCATCAGGGAGGCGCTAATGCATATCACAAGGATGCGTAACGGGCAGCGGCAAACATTGGAGCTCGCCACTTTTACCGTGGGCAAGGAACAATGCGGCATTGACATCCTGCAGATCCAGGAAATCAACAAAATCATTCAGCGTACTCCGATACCGCAGGCTCCCGACTACGTAGTCGGCGTGTTCAATCTGCGTGGTAGGATCGTCACCATTGTCGATCTTTGTAAAAAGTTGGGTCTTGGTAAAACCGAAATGGGTGAGAGAACGCGCAACATCGTTGTCAATTCTTTTGACGGCAGCGCTGGTCTCTTGGTCAGCAGCATTGGTGATATGGTCGTTGTTGAAGCCAATTCGATGGAGCAAGCTCCGGCGAATCTGTGCTCCATCGAGCATATCTATTTTACCGGCGTATTTAAAACTGAAACGCAGATCATCGGTTTGCTCGATATCGACAAGGTAATGAGCCTCGATGATTGTGCGATGACTCAATCAACGACAGAGCAGGGCAGCACTTCCCATGGAAAAAACTAATACCTTAAGCACGCCGGAACATTTTTACCGGCTCTTTTTTGACAGGAGTCCCGTCGGCATCTTTTCCATGACCGAAAGTGGCCACCTGCTGCAGATAAATGAGGCAATGGCAGCTCTTCTTGATTGCAACGAACCTTGTGGGAAAAATATATTGGTCGATCTGTTTGCGGATAACGACGATCTGCAGCGATTTGTGAAACAACTTGCGCAAACAGGCAGTGCTAAAAACTGTTCGCTGCAGCGAAAAACCAAGGACGGCCAAACGATGTTGTTGGGTGTCGAAGCCTTCTGTCTTGATACAAAAGGCACGGAAAGGGTAATAGAGGGTTTTGTTTCAGACATTACCCCATTCCAAAAGAAACTGAAAAACTCTGGTTGCCCGGCCTATCGGCAACACATTCGGGAGAAGCCTGCCAGTGTTCGCCTGCTGGCAGGCAATGTAGCCCATGAACTCAATAATATGCTTTCTGTTATGCTGGGTTATACAGAAATGCTTCTTGATGATCCATATCTTTTTTCATATTGCCGGAGTGAACTAGAGGGAATCCGTGGGGCTGCACAACGATCGGCTGCCTTCACGGCCCGGCTAATGGCTTATGCCGGAATTCAAATCCACAGCCCTCGGATAATCAATATTAATAAGCAGATTGAACATCGCCTGGCAAGTTATGAAGAGGTAGTCGGGAACGGTATTCAGGTGCTGTGGTATCCGGAAAAGCGGCTATGGAATATACTTCTCGACCCTGCTCAGCTGGATGAGCTTTTTACTATTTTCTGCACAAATGCCCATGATGCCATGAAGGGCTTCGGCACACTCACTATCTCTACGAGTAACAGGCACGTAAAATATCAAAGCGAAGAACTTCCAGCGGGCGACTATGTAAATGTGGTCATCTCCGATGAAGGCTCCGGTATGTCGCAAAAGGTTCTCGACCATCTGTATAAACCGTTTTTTACAACCAAAAATCTTGGCGACGGAATTGGTCTGGGTCTTGCCACTGCTTTAGAAATAGTGAGGCAAAACTCCGGCTACCTGGCGATAAAAAGTATTTACGGAGAAGGGACTTCGGTGATCTTGCACTTTCCGGCTGTCTGTGACGATACGGAGGGGAAACAGAATGAAGGGTAGAACGTTTGCAAATGCAGGGGATATAGTCGCTTCCTGCTTGTATACGGAAGAAGGTAATGATTCCATAATAAGTGAATGGCTTGTTGCTTTGCGGGCAATGCATGGCAGCCGTGCAGGAGTTATTGCCCTGGTGGCCGAACAAAGCAAAGCATTGGTGCCAAAATTGCAGCAAGCGGCGACGGAAGCCGGCTTGGCATTGGTCGGCGGGGTATTCCCGCGCGTCATCGTTGAAGACTCATTTCGTCCTGACGGCGTTGTCCTGATCGGTATGATGCATATGCCCGATTATATTCTTCACGGTGACTTGAACAGTGAAAACGGCGTACGGCGAGCCGTGTCAGCATTGCGGGATCTAGTCGAACCACAGCAAGCGAAGACCACCTTGTTTATGATTTTTGACGGGTTGTTTGACCGAATCGCCTCCCTGCTTGAGGAACTATTCTACGAAGTAGGTACCACCTGCAAATATGCCGGGGTATGTGGTGGCAGTGAAACCTTTCAACCGCTGCCATGTGTGTTCGATACCAGCAGGCTGGTGGCTGACGGCGTTATTGCGTTTCTGTTACCAAATAATCCGGGAGGGCGGTTGGAACATGGATATATCGTTCCGGAGCAGGCCCTCATCGCCAGCTCGACTACGGGCAATCGCGTTAGCCAGATCGATTGGCAACCCGCCTTTGATAGATATCGGCAACTGGTTGCTGAACACTACGGAGAAAGAATAACTCACCAGAACTTCTATCAGTTCGGCGTGCATTACCCGTTTGCGTTGATACGAGGAGAAAATGAAATTTTGATTCGTATCCCGGTTGCTGTTGTTGATGATGGATCGTTGCTCTGTATAGGAGAGATCCCGCAAGGGGCATTGCTCACAGTGGCCAAGGCGGTGTTACCAGGAAGCACGGATACCGTCGTGAAATTGGGCAATAGTTACAAGGCTACGAATGCCCCGCAAGGTATGTTTTTTTATTGTGCCGGACGCCGAATGCACCTTGGGGAATCGGCAGCATGTAGCGAGTTGCTTGAGCTTAGCCGTTTCCTTCCGTCGCAGCCTCTCTATGGAGCACTCACTCTTGGCGAGATTGGCCAATCGCAGCCCGGCGGTTATCCTCTTTTCCATAACGCTGCCATAGTAGCTATACCATTAAATTCTGACGAATGAACAGCGAGCAGAATTTACTCGCGCTGTATGATATGGCGTTGATTATTGCCGGTGAAGTCAACCTGCAGCGCTTGACTCGGTCATTTTTGCAGCGACTTCTTTATCACACCGGTTTTGCCGCCGGATTACTCATCCAGCGCGACAGCGAATCCGACGATATGATCACCGTGCAACAGGCGCTTGGCGGGCACGGACTGCGCCAATACGTCGGCCAAAGGATCGACTGGCCGAACATCGAACTGTTATTCAGAGAGAACGCCCTACTGTCAGATATTCAGGTGCCGGCTCCGTTGCAAAGAGCTGTTGACGGCATGCCGCATGTCCTTTGTTTACAAGCCGGTGGACAACTGACCTTTTTTCTTTTCACCCACGCGCTCCCGGATAGCGCCAAACTTCTGGTCAATCTCTTCAGTCCGATTCTGGAGCGATTTTCTCACGCCTACAAATCATGTCTGCAAGCCGAGCTGCAACATGAAGCCCTGTTTGCCGCTAAAAATGAGGCAGACCGAGCAAATCGCACTAAATCGGAGTTCTTGGCAAACATGAGCCATGAGTTGCGTACGCCAATGCACGCCATTTTGGGTTTTAACCAGTTGATCCTTTCTGAAGAAATGCTCTCTGAGGATTCCCGGGACTACGCCCGTGAAGTACTGAAAGCCGGACAACATTTGCTCTCCTTAGTCAATGAGTTGCTTGACCTCTCCAAGATTGAATCGGGGCATCTTACGATTTCGCCTGAACAAGTTGATGTCGTTGAAATATGTAAGGAATGTCTGACTATGATTGATTCCTGCGCAGTAACGCAAAATATAGGATTATGTCGGCTCGGCTGCGAAACAGGCATGGTGCATGCCGATCGGACCAAGCTGAAACAGGTAATACTGAATGTGCTTTCTAATGCGGTCAAATACAATCGACCGGGTGGGAGGGTAAATCTGATTGTTGAGAATCGTGACCAATGGGTCCGAATAGCAATCGTCGACACCGGTATTGGTATTTCAGCGTCACGATGTCCGGAAGTGTTCCAGCCATTCAACCGCCTTGGCGCCGAGCAAAGCACTGTCCAAGGAACCGGAATCGGTTTAACAATCAGCCAACGCCTGATGGCCATGATGGGCGGCTGGGTGGAAGTGGAGAGCGAGGTTGGTGTCGGGAGTTGCTTCACCCTTGTCCTGCCCTCTTCCGACAATGACCAGATGGCGGAGAACATACAAGGCAATGAACACGTTTTACTACCACCATTTGAAAGAACACCTGAGGCTGCCTCAGTGCCTTTCGATATTCTCTATATTGAAGATAATCCGGGCAATGTCAAGTTGATGGAAAAAATAGTAAAACAACGCCCGGAGATTGTACTGCATTGGGCTCGCGTACCGGAGCAAGGGCTTTGGCTGGCAAACGCACTAAAGCCGGATGTGATCCTTCTGGATATCAATCTGCCGAATATGGATGGGTATGAGGTCCTCTCAAGAGTTCGGGCAAGCGAACTATGTCGCTCAATTCCTGTCGTTGCCGTCAGTGCCGGTGCACAACCTGCAGATATTGACCGGGGCCTGCAAGCAGGTTTTAGCGAGTATTTGAGCAAGCCGCTGGATGTTGCAAAATTCTGGTCCGTAATCGATAAAATACAAACTACCGCTCTTTGCCAGTGGGGCACCAAGGAGAAAACCGTATGAACACGTCCCGATCGACAAACTGTACGATTCTTATTATTGATGATGATCTTGCAAACCTTAAACTTCTTGAACTGATATTACAACAGAATGGTTATCAGCATCTCGTTATGGTTGACGATGCCCGGGAAGTACTGGCCTCTTATTCAAAGGCGCACCCTGACCTGATTCTCCTTGATATCAATATGCCGAATTTGGACGGTTTTCAAATTTTGCAGCAGCTCCAGGAATTGAACGATCCTTTGCTTCCCCCAGTGATTTTTCTCACTGCTCAAGGTCGAAAGGAATTTATTTATCGAGCACTGTCGGAGGGAGCTCGCGACTTCATATCCAAACCATTTGATGGTGCCGAATTGATTATGCGGGTTCGCAATCTGCTGGATGTACATCTTGCGCACCGTTTCTTGGTTGACCAAAAAGCTGTTTTGGAACAAACGGTAGCCGCAAGAACCAAAGAACTGCATCGAACACGGTTACAGGTCATTCAACGCCTGGGCAGAGCCGCCGAATACCGGGACGAGGAAACGGGGACCCATATTATGCGAATGAGCTATATGTGTCATACATTGGCACGCTCAGCTGGTCTTGATGGCGAATCGTGCGACCGTATTCTCAATGCCAGCCCGATGCACGACATTGGGAAGATCGGCATTCCAGACGCCATCCTGCTTAAACCTGGTAAATTGACACCGGATGAATGGGAGATTATGAAAACACATACGATCATTGGAGGGACACTGCTTGATGATAGTGACTCCAAACTGATGCGGATGGCTCATGAAATTGCTCTGACCCACCACGAAAAATGGAACGGCAGTGGCTATCCCCGAGGTTTAAAAGGCGAGCAGATCCCCTATACGGGCAGGATAGCCTGTCTGGCAGATGTCTTTGACGCTCTGACTTCGGACCGGCCCTACAAGTCAGCCTGGCCGTTTGACAAAGCCATAAACTTCGTTCTAGATAACCGTGGAGAATTATTTGATCCTTTTCTTGTAGATATCTTTACCAGTGAACTTCCGGCCATTCGTCAAATAATGGATCTTTATTCGGAAGGCGAAGGACGCGAAGTCGCGGCAGGGCTATAGCGGTAATGATGTCGCAATCCTTGAAAGCATGAGGAGGCGGCCGACAATTACATCTTCAAAAAACCGTCGTGACCGGCGAGGCACAATGGCCAGCACTAGCGGCCGGCAGCAGGCAAGTGAAAGAGAAGCGCACTTGGTGCAGATGCCGCTGGCCATCCGTAAGATCAACCAGCTTATTACCGACGGGACCGATTCTGCGCGGTTGATAGAGCAATCCTGCGAGATTTTGACCGAGGTTCTGGGTTATGATCTGCCCTGGATTGTCCTGGCCGAGCAGTTTGTCCAATGTGAATTCCCGCACTGTATGCAGCAGGCCCTGGCACAGGATATGGTTGTGGTTGTCGAGAATCCTGACACCGAGTGCGCGGGATGTCCCCTGACAGATGTATGCGCCAACCAATCCAGAATGATTTGTCGTATGGAGCGCGGAGGCTGGATCTATGGTGTGGTATCGATCTGTGTTCCGAGCTTCAGGGGAAGCGATGCCGAGGAGCAGGAACTGTTCCGTGAACTTGCTGGTGATCTGGCCTTTGGTCTCAACAGGATCGGTAAAGACCGTGATCTTCTCAGGAACAGGGAGCTTTTAGCAGCTGCCGAACATATTGCTCATTGGGTGGGGTGGGAGCTGGATCTGCAGACCGGCAAACTGGTCTGGTCGGACGAGACCTATCGCATTTTTGGGTTTGAACCACGGCAATTTCCAGCCACCTACTCGGCCTTTTTAGAGGCGGTTCATCCCGATGATCGGGCTACCGTGGATACAGCCTATTCTGATTCGTTGCGGGATAAACGAGATGGTTATGAGATTGTGCACCGGGTAGTGCACAGAACCACCGGTAAGATTCGCTATGTTCATGTACGATGTAGGCACCTCAAGGATGACGATGGCCACATTATCCGCTCGATTGGATGGGTGCAGGACATCACCGAGCGCAGGCAGCTGGAGCGGCACTCCGCGGAGGAAAAGGCACTAGCCCGAGTGACGGAAAAATTGCTCGGTGCCGGGTCTTTTGAGGAAATATCTCTGCTGGTATTGGATACAGCCAGACAACTCACCGGCAGTTCGTTCGGCTTTGCAGGCTACCTGGACCCGCAAACCGGGCATTTTGTTTCCGACACCATGACAAGGGATATATGGGATGCGTGCCAGGTGGCGGACAAAACCGTTATTTTTGAAAAATTTTCCGGCTTGTGGGGGTGGGTACTCAGCAATTGTCGGCCCCTTCTTTCCAATAATCCGAAAAATGATCATCGTGCTTCGGGTATTCCGGAGGGACACATTCCCATTCACCGCTTTCTGGGCGTTCCCGTCCTGTATAACCAGGAGTTAATTGGAATGATCGCCCTGGCCAATTCCCAGCTTGACTATACAGATCAGGACTTGGCGGTTATCCAACGATTGAGCCAGATCTATTCCCTGAGAATTAATGAAAAGCGGGTCCAAGACGCATTGCGCAAGAGAGAGCGGCATCTGACCTACCTGAATACTGTCAGTCCGGCGATTGTCTACAGCCTCGATGCGACCGATTCCTCGCCAACCTGGGTGAGTTCCAATGTTACCTCCATCATGGGGTACACACTCGATGAGGTGTTGCAACCCGGCTGGTGGGCAGGCCATCTGCATCCGGAAGACCGCGACCAAGCCCTTGCCATGTCAGCCTTGGTATTCGATACCGAGCGTTCGTTACATGAATATCGATTTCAGCGAAAAGACGGAGAATTCGTCTGGATACTCGATGACCTCAGGTTGCTGCGCGACGACCAGGGAAAAACCGTGGGACTCGTGGGATCATGGCTCGACATCACCGAGCGTAAGCAGGCCGATGAGGTAGTCAATCAAATAGAGGAAAAAATACAAAGCATTTTGGACAATCTGAGCGATGTAATCTGGTCTTTGTCATGGCCGAATTTTGATGTTTTATTTATAAGTCCTTCGGTAGAAATAGTATATGAAAGACCTCTGCAAGATTTTTATGACGATCCATTAATCTGGCAAAAAGCTGTACACCCTGATGATAAGCATTTAACAGATAACGCATTGGCACAATTGCTCAATAATGGCACTGCAGAGCATGAATA
This sequence comes from Desulfogranum marinum, assembly GCF_016918565.1. Taxonomy (GTDB): domain Bacteria; phylum Desulfobacterota; class Desulfobulbia; order Desulfobulbales; family Desulfobulbaceae; genus Desulfogranum; species Desulfogranum marinum. Next base: position 1,920 of record NZ_JAFFQD010000059.1, on the reverse strand, counting down.
CCGTATTGTTACTCCTGGCGGGATTGTAAAATGGATACATGACAAGAGTAAAATTATATATGATGAGAGTAATAATCCGGTAAGGGTAGACGGGATTGTAACTGATATCACCAACCGAAAGTGTGCCGAGGAAGAACTGCAGCGCAGTGAGGAATTATGGCGCATCACCCTGTCTAATGTCACGGACACGGTCATCCTCACCGACGCCCAAGGGCGAATCACCTTTGTCTGCCCGAATGTGCACTTCATTTTTGGGTACAGTGATTCAGAAGTCATGGCCCTGGGCCACATTGAAAGGCTACTAGATGACTTGGAATACGACCCCGGTGAGCTTGAACGGTATGACGTCATTAATAACCTGTACTGCGAGATCACGGACAAACACGGCAATCATCATGACGGGCTGGTTGGAGTGAAAAATGTCGACTTCCAAGGGCATAAGCTTCTGTTTACCGTGCATGAAGCCACAAAACTGCTTAATGTCAATAAATTAAACAGAATACTTCAGTGTCTCGCTAATCTTCGCAAACAATTCATTTTAGAGCCAGATCCTTTTAAGCTTTTTCCACAGTTTTTAGAAGAGTTGCTCTCTATAACGAAAAGTGAGTTCGGGCTTGTTGGGGATGTCTTATCTGATAATGGAAATCCTTATGTAAAGATGTATGCATTAACTAACCTTGCCTGGGATGCAGAGACTACAAAGTTATATAATGATTTTTCGCAAAAAGGATACGAATTGAGAAAGTTAGATAATCTTGTTGGTTTAGTGGTTACATCGGGAAAACCTGTTATTTCAAACGATCCAGCTACTGATCCACGTGGTGCAGTTTTTCCAAAGGGGCATCCGAGAATAATGTCATTTATCGGCATCCCTATAATCTATGGTGATAAATTAGTTGGTGTGGTTGGTTTGGCCAATCGTCCAGGTGGTTATGATCAGAAATCTCTGGACTGTATATCGCCAGTTATCGCTGGGCTTGGGCAAATCATCGTAGCAAGATGGGAAAGTGAAGCACGTGAGAATGCAGAAGCTAAACTTCTTGAACTGGCCACTACAGATTCACTGACAGGCGCAATAAACCGCCGCGGGTTCAATACTCATCTTGGTGCCATTATTGCTAGTAATTCTCGTTACCCTGAAGAGACAGCTTTGTTGATGCTGGATATTGATCACTTTAAGTCGGTCAATGATACCTATGGTCATGACGCAGGTGATCAAGTACTGATTAAATTAGTTCAGCAGCTGCAGTCCATAATAAGAAAAGTTGATATTCTTGCACGTTGGGGGGGAGAGGAGTTTATTATCCTAATGCCGAAAACTAACAAAGAGAAAGCTGTAATATTAGCAGAAAGAATACGGCAGCATATTGAAGATTATGAATTCGATCATCCACAGTACATAACGATTAGTCTGGGTCTAACTTCTCTTGAGAAATATGATACACTAGAGTCTATCGTTAAGCGCGCAGATGATGCTCTTTACCAAGCAAAACAAAGTGGTCGCAATCGTGTAATTGCATTATAATAGCAGTTACTTGAACGTAATATTGCAAATCCCAGCCGTCTCATGGTCGATTCCGCAAAGAAAACTGTGGAAAGACAACAAGTTGTGGCTTTGGGGGTGACCTCAGCAAATCAATCAGCGCAGCAAGTCGAAGAAAAGGATGCATGAAGCGACCTAAAAGAATTGAAGCAAACGGTACAGAAGCCCCGAGCGATAGCCCGTCCACACAACCGGGAGATACTCCCGGGGCGTGCGGTGTACCGGGCACTGATCACCGGATCCAATGACCGAGCCGGTCATGGACTATCAGCTATTTGCCGACGCTCATTCTGATCTGATCTGCGGTTGGTTTCCCGACACCACGCTGTTTTTTGTCAATACCAGCTATTGCCTGTTTTTTGGGAAAAGTCGGCACG
>NZ_JAFFQD010000058.1 GCF_016918565.1 Desulfogranum marinum | reverse complement strand
TCGCCGAAGGGCAGGGCATTGGTTGGATCGTATTGCGCGAAAGCAACCTGACCTGTTTGCTCATTGGAGATTACTCTATGCAGCGGCTGGATGATAGGAGCCGGATGAGCGGAGACGCTCATGTCCGTTTCTGTGAGAGCCTGAGGGGGAAGTTCCCTCGGGCTACTCGACTCGTCATCTTGGTGAAGAGTCGTCGGGCAGGCGAGCGGGTGATGGCCAGTGTCAGTCGGTTTCTGGAAAAGAGACTCAAGCTCAAAGTCAACCAAGAGAAGAGCAAGGTGGCTCACACCAATGAGATCACCTTCCTCGGTTTTTCCTTTACAGGTGCCAAGATCCGCTGGTCGAACAAGGTTCTTGTGCGTTTCAAACAGCGCATCAAGGAGCTGACCGGCAGGAGCTGGGGCGTCTCCATGGACTATCGACTGTTCAAGTTGGCAGAGTATCTGCGCGGCTGGATGGGATATTTCGGGATATCGGAGCTGTATCGGCCAATACCCGAACTTGACCACTGGCTACGCCGGAGGATGCGGATGTGCTACTGGAAGCAGTGGCGCTACTGCCGCACCAAGGTTCGCGAGCTAACCAAGCTCGGTACCTTCCAACATACGGCTATTTCGGTCGGTTTGAGCCGGAAAGGCCCGTGGAGATTATCCCGTACCTTGGCGACCCATTCGGGCATGACCAATCAATGGCTCAAGGATCAAGGTTTGCTTTCTATCAAAGATCTATGGGTAAATGTCCATTACCCGGCTACGGCTCGGTAGCTCATGGGAACCGCCTAGTGCGGACCCGCATGCTAGGTGGTGTGGGGGCTGGGGGAGAGAATCCCCCGGCTACCCGATTGGCAGGCATTTGTTGTGAGAAGATTTTTCTATAAAATTAACCAAACTAACACTGTCCCACATAAACAAAAAGTAGACCCTCAGCTATAAATGGGACGTATTAGTGAGATTAACCGGCTGGTATGGGATGATATTGATTTTGACGATAGGTACATTACGCTTTACACACGCAAGAAAAAAGGGGGGCATTTAACCCCGAGACGCATCTGGATGACAGATAAGGTGCATGAGGTGCTGTTAGGCCGTTACAAACAGCGTTCAGGCGACCACCCGTGGGTATTTTGGCACAGGTACTTCAGTACCAAGACAAATGATTGGGTTGAAGGGCCGTACAAAGATAGAAAATACCTGATGCGGAATCTTTGTGAGAGGGCAGGGGTGCCTTATTTCAGGTATCACGCCCTTCGGCATGCCGGAGCATCACTTATGGACAGTGTCAACGTACCTATCGGAGCAATACAGAAAATTTTAGGACACGAAAATCGAAGAACGACAGAAATTTATCTGCATAGTTTTTCAGAATCCGAGAAGCAGGCAGTGCGCGACTACGAGGCTGCGAGAAAAAAGTCTCACACTTTTTCTCACACACAAAAAACAAGGGGTTAAGCCAAAATGACTTAACCCCTTGGGATTACTGGCGCGCCAGGGAAGATTCGAACTCCCGACCTACGGATTCGTAGGCAGTTCAGAGCCATTTTAGTCAAAGTAAAACTTGGTAAATGAAAGTAAAAAAAGTGATATAAAATCACGTAATTTCAAACTGTTAAATAACACCACCTTCCTGTTGCTTGTGTTTTTAGTTTACTTTGCTTTACCCTGAATTATCGACTGTTAACCCAGATTTTGGCAAAATTTTGGCAAGAAATAATTTTCTGAATTACCCGCCACAGCATAATCTCCAAGTATCAGTTGCTCATTTTTGGCAAGATTATCTTATCATAAAGAATCTCAAATTTAATAATATTGGCACAATAGCACGGAGTGGTAGTGGTCTTCTCTGGGGTCATATTTCCTATAAACAGGGTTTGTTACGTATACTTCCTGTATCTCTGAACCGAGCTCATTATTCAACTTTTCAGCAATGATGAATCCTTGCTACGTGACCGGAGTTGACCTTATTTGCACATCTCTTAACCAGCGAAGAGCCTGCTTTGATTTGAGCTTGTTCTTGTATTTACGGGGAGAGACATGCCCTAATTTAGCTGGCCAGCTAAATTGAAACGTCTCAACACCTTGTCAGGTCAAGTCTGAGCTACTACATCTTACATTTCTAGTTTGCCTGGTCGAAAGCGCAGCCCCACCTCAATGGTCCTTTCCTTCATGAGCTTAGGAAAAGTTGGCATTGGAGCGGCACTATGCAGTGTTTTTACCACAACCTGATTAAAAAAAGGATCTTGTGATTTTTTTTCAACAGTTGTTTTCAACACTTGCCCATTCTGATTAATAACCAAGACAACTGTCGCCTCAAGGTTACGATCCCACTTACGCATCTCAGGCAGCACCCAATATCCTTGTATATGCGAATAGAGAGCAGCATAATATTGCTGGGCAACAATTGACTGCACTTGACGTCTGGCTGTGGTTCCGGAACCGCTTGCAGCACGGGGTGTTTTTTGGTTTTCCAGTGCGCCTTGGCGACGATACATATCCGCCAAAGCTCTTCTAGCATCTTTAGCGGCAAGATCAGCCTCTTTTCTTGCTTGTTCAGCTCGTGCCACGGCAGCCGCTTTTCGGGCAGCAGTAACCTGTTTCTTTTTCAGTCTTATGTAGTTAACCTCATTGTCAACTAAAGGCAGGACCTCAAAAGTTTTTGAATACGATTCAACCGAATCACCATTCACCTCATACAACACTCTAACGGTGTAGCACCCTTCCTTTTTAATTTTACACGCATGCATACCAGAAGAATAAACTTCTCCTGTATCTAACTTTATAGAATCACTAAATCTCCAACAGTCAGATGACTCATTTTCGGCATTGTTTAAAACCACCATCATTTTTTTAATTTGAACACTATCTTTCCCTTTATTTCTGATGCGAAATTTAACGTAAAAGTTGTCAGCGTCATCGCTACCCGTAGCGTAAATGGGGTCGAACGAATGTACTAGTCCTTCAACACTGACTTTTTTTGATTTTCCAGGCAGATCCTTAAGAATATTGTGAAAATTTTGGCCAATATTTTCACAATCATCTAAATATTCTTCCACGGACAATAAAGCACTATAGACATCTTGCGCGGAACCATAGACAGCCTGAGGTGAATTACTACCCGGAACTATTTTTGCTTTATTTGTTGTTACATTACCAACGATGAACAACCAGCCAAAATTATCAAAAATAATTTCGTCGTTCCCTTCTCCTTTCATGATAAATTCATGTGAGTATCCCCGAAGCCTTGCGCGAATATAAAGTTTCGCTTGTTGCTCCCATGCCAAATTAACTGCTGTTTTATCGAACTTATTAATAGACCATTTAGCTGGTACGGCTGCCAAACTAGCTATTTTAAATGCACTCGGAAACGTAGCGAAAGAATTATTTTTATAAACTTTACCTAGATCAAGCTCTAAACCAGCCTCCACAGCACACACATATTTTTCATCAACAAGATAATTAGCCAAGTCGTTTATCAACATAATGACCTTGAATAAATCAAAAAAGCTCGCCTTATATTGGTCTGAATATCGACTTAAGGCCTTGCTTAGCATTTCATCTGAAGCTCTAGATATTTCATATGTTGTTTGAACAAACTTCGTAACATCTTTACGACCAATTTCTCTTGCAAAGAGAACATTTTTGCATGATGCAAACATCAATAATAAGAGAAGGAGTTCAGTTACCAGATACTTTCTATTCATCATAATTTTTCAAAATTATACGCATTATTACCAGAGCTTGTTTTCTTCCTGAATTTACTTTTGACTTTCTAAATAATATGATCCTCTTTTTCATTCCTCATCATTTATAAAAGGGGAAGCTAAAAGAACTCCAGCAGCGTCAACCTGTCATAAATTGTCTTTCATCCATTTTTAAATGAAATATTTTTTTTTGACTATCTCTTTGAGGAGCCTGCAACACTGATACTATTTATACAGAAACGTAACTACGTACCACGTTGTGGATCTTGCTCTATTGTTGTTTTCATTGTAATTCTTTTGAAAAAAATAATTGCAGATTGCTCTGTTTTTAACAAGAATAAATTAGTGAAACAAAAACGATATAACTATCATCAATTGCAAATAATATTTTTTTAAAAATAGTGAACCGTTCTATACTCATTCCATTTATTTTGGTTGCTTTCTTTTTCAGTACAGATGTTAGATGCGATCAGAAAAAAAATGATAATCCTCAACCATTGCCTGACGATTTTATACTACCGATGCCTAATGGCAGAACTATGACATTTCGTCCTGTTTGTATAGGAGAAGGTAGTGAATCATATGCATGGAAACGAATACGACTTGGCGATGCATCTGGAGGATACAAAGAATCCCCCACAGGGATGGCCATAGGAGGTGCTTTTCAAGTTGAAAATACAGATGCAAAAGACTGGTGTTATTATATTGGCAAATACGAGGTCACTGAAGATCAATTGCAGGTGATTTTGAAAAATAATCCTGAAAAAAAAGGAAGTATCTTTCCTGCTAATAATATTAGCTGGTTTGAGGTACAGGAATTTATTCAGCTATACAACAATTGGCTTTACAACAATGCTTTAAAAGTTATCCCAAAGTATGGAGGAGTGCCCGGCTATATCCGTCTACCTACTGAAACTGAATGGGAATTTGCAGCCCGTGGAGGAAGCAAAGTCACTTCTGCCGAATTTGATAGAAAGGTACCCTTCCCGCCTGATGAAATCACAAAACATGAATGGTTTGCCGGACCAAAGTCATCGCATAATAAGCTTAAAAAAATTGGTATTCTCAAGCCAAACGCACTCGGCATCCATGATATCCTAGGCAATGTAATGGAGATGACCAGGTCTCTTTACCAAATAGAATATTATCAAGGAAGGAATGGTGGTTTTGTTGCAAAAGGCGGCCATTATCTTACAAATGCTAAACAGTTACGCTCTTCCCTTAGAACAGAACAAGAATTTTACACATTCGACACCAAGAACAAAAAAGTCCATAAGAGTAAAAAAGCTACTCTTGGATTTCGTCTCCTTATTTCTTCACTTGTCTTTCCAAATCGTCAAATTAGTAAACAGCTAAAAAATGACTGGATATCGTATCGCCAGGGTATTGCTCAATCATTTCCTGCAGCAGCATCAACTAGTGCCACCAGCAATCAAACACGAATTTTTAAATCAGATGCTACATTACACCTTGATCGCATAAAACAAGAATTAGAGCAATCAGGCACGTTATCTAATAGCCTTGACCAGGAAATCAGCCTACTTGCAGTTTCACTTCAAGATATACAGTTTACTATCCAACAGGCAGAAAAAGATTCTGCATACGCATGGATAAAAATAGCCGGTGAACAGGCCTATTTTATCTACAAAGAATCTCGTAAAATTCCTGTGTTAAAGAAAGTGCAAATGTCTGCCGAAAAATTAGGCCGCGGTGAGGTGTTGAAAAAGCTTAAACAAAGAGAAAAGGAAATTTCCCTTAATATCAAACAAGCCATGACCGCTTATACAGATTCAATTAGACAACTTGGTACATCAAGCAACGCTTCAATTGAGGATGGTTTTTCTCGATATGTTGTTTTTTTGACAAAGCATAATGCTCAAGAACAAGTGGACCAGCTAAAGCATGTTCGTCTTCATGCTGAACAATATATTAAGACAAAGCGAACGGAACTTGAAACGTGGAAGAAGGAACTTATTGATTGGCCGGAAAATTCTAAAATATAAAATGCAACCTTAAGTACTCTGAAATTCATTAAGAAAACGACCTTGAATGCTGTAAAGCAAGGAGAGCCAAATGTCTCAAAAATTGTTACGTATCACGATTTTTTCACTTCTCATTTTTCAATTGAGTGGCTGTGCAGGAATTAAAAATGATGGTGACAGGACACGAGCTGAAGGTGCAGCAGTCGGAGCGGGAAGCGGTGCAGCTATTGGAGGGTTGGTAGGGCTAATTATTGGCAGTGATGGTGCCGGTACATTAATTGGGGCTGGCGTTGGTGCACTTACAGGTTTAGTAGGCGGTTACATTTACGGTGATCATGTTGCTAAACAAAAAGAGAAATATGCTAAAGAAGAAGATTGGCTAGACGCCTGTTTAAAAGTGGCCCAAAAGGCAAATAGTGACATAATTATATGCAATAAGGCTCTCAAGGAAGAAATTAATTATGCAAAGAAAAATATAAGTAACATCAAAAAAACTTATTCGGACAAACAAAAACGAAAAGAAAAAATGTTAGATACCAAAAAAGATATCGATAACCAGCTTAAATCAGCTCAAAAAGCACTTACTTTTGCTAAAGAGGAGCTTGCAGCCCAAACAACTGTTGCTGCCGATGCAAAAAAAAATGGTCAGAACGACTATGCTAAAGATCTAGACACCGAAATCAAGACTCTTAAAGCCAATATCAAGAAACTTGAATCACATACCGATGAGCTTGCTTCAATGTCTGCAAGCATGGCTGTTTAGGAGGGGGAACGTATATGAGAAAATTATTTTATGGCGTTTGCATTATGACTGCTGCAAGCCTTATGGGGTGTTCGGGAAAAACAACAGACCCTAGGGAAGGAGGATTATTTAGCTATAATCCAGAAGCATACGAAAAACGTTTACAAGATCGACAAAATCAACTTACGCAAATTGAAGGGACAACTCGCTCTGAACAGAATAAAAAAATAGAATTGGAATCATCTAAAAAAATACAAATTCAACAAAAAGAATATTTAGAAGCACAACTTTCTGCTCTCTCTACAAGTATTGAAAAACTCGATAAAAAAATTACGTCTACTAAAACTGAAATTATTGCGAAAAAACTTGAACGAGACAAAATCATAAAAGAAATTAATGAAGTGAAAGCATCGCATAAGCTTGCTGATGCTATTGATAACGAAGAGGAAAAACAACTTGAAATAGAAAGACTCACAAAACGAATGAACGAGCTTGAAAAAGAGGTAGAAGCGTTAATGATTCTGTGATGCATCACTCTAAAATGGATACCCAGGACCTTTATCACGTTTACTTGATAAATATTTACAAGAACTCGATTTACGGATGCCCCTGCAATCCATAACGCTGAAATGATACGAGCCTCACTAAATACCAGTAGAATACTAGGATTATTTCAAACTATCTGGCTCCTCGCCATATGTACCACTCCAGCCGTATCGTCTCAAGATGATATGGCTCTTTTTCAAGAGGCTATATTAAAAATAAGATCAGAAGCATTATTACCCAGTAGTCCGAACAGGACGGTCCAAGAAGCAACCCGTGCTTATGTGCAGAGTATAGATGAGTATGGGGACTATCTCACAGCTAAGGAATACACCGCTTATAAAAAATCCACCACCTACAAATACTCAGGAATTTCTCTGGAACTGAGAGAGAAAATAGATGGTCGATTTTTTCTCTATCCTTTAACTGAAAACAGCTTAAAAAATAGTGGCATCAAATCAGGAGATGAACTTATCGCTGTTAACGGCTTTCCTGTGTATGGAAAGTCACTGTTTGTTATTGGCACAGAGATCAGAGGCGAAAATAAAACATGGGTGCAACTTACGGTTAAGACAGGTGACAACATCCCAAGAATTGTTTCAGTTCAGAGAAAACCTACAGAAAATAACCCATTAACTGAAATAAACACATCCAAAGCGTATTACGTGAAAATTATTCGATTTACTAGAGATACGCCTATGTTACTCCGAAAATCGATGCTGCGCGTAAATAAATCACAAACAATCATCTTTGACCTACGTCATAACACTGGCGGGAGTTTACCTGCAGCGAATCAATCTGCCGATCTGTTTTTGATGCCTGGATCGCGTATTTATCAACTGCGCACTCGGAATGGCGTGCAGAATATAAATTCCACAAGTCTACCGATTGCGGATAACCCGATAATAATTATCCAGGACAAGGAAACCGCAAGTGCCGCCGAGGTCTTTATCGCAGCACTTGTCCAAAATGAAAGAGCAACTTCAGCCGGAAAGACAACATTTGGGAAAGGAAGAGCACAACGGTTTTTTGAACTACACGATGGTTCAGCCTTACTGTTAACCTATTCGGAAATTATTCCTCCCGGAGAACAAGGCTACCATGGGAAAGGCCTTACTCCTCATTTTACTCTTCCTGACGATCTAGTAAATTCGGATTTTCGTAATATTTTTCGCTTAAACCAACTTCTGAGAATAGTTATGCCAGACTCTAACAATTTAAAAAGTGAGGTCCGTCAATGAAGTTTTACATGCAAGCAATTATCTTATTAGCAGCGCTGTTACCGGTATATCTATTACCTGGAAATATTTTGGCAGAATCTAAAGAAACCGACAAACGTGTACCTTTGAAAATTGAGGGGAAGGATGTTTTACCCCTCAGAGTTCTTTCACGTGCGTTTTCAAATATTTATAAAGATCCTTCCGATCAAAGCACTACTGTTGAAGAAAATGTTTCAGCATTCCAAGCATTTTATGTCTACGACAAACAACTGAAAGGCGATCTTGAAGAAAGCGGCTGGTATGAAGTTGGTGCCGACAATAGAGGTACTGTTTTGGGTTGGATGAAGGCTGATGACGTTTTCGAGTGGAAGCAGACAATGTGTCTATCATATACCCACCCTGAAGGGCGCAAGCCTGTTTTAATGTTTGAAAAAAAGGATGGGCTTGAAAAATATCTGGATATGGCTAATGAAAATCGCTTGCTAGAGATTACTAAATTGTACGAGGCAATTGACAATAAAACTATTACCTCCGACTTTCCTGTCAAATCCGTAGAACCAAAAATGGCTATCGACATCACCAAAGAATTTTATTTACTCCCTATTCTATCCTTTAAACAAGTTGATTTTGATAATAGAGAGGGGCGTCTTGTGCAACTTGCAGCCGTCACTAAAGGAAAGGCTGGCTCAAGAGATAGCTCTGATATACGTAGCAACGAAGAGTATCTGGAGAGTGCGGTTGCAGACACTGCGAGTGTGAATGTTAAATCTCTCGAAAATTTTACAGTCGATGTTGTCTGGGTAATGGACACGACAAATTCGATGATGTCATATATTCAACAAACATTAAAAGTAGCTAAGAAGACATCTCAACAAATATCAACTGACAATACAATTGCTTCTAATATTAAATTTGGCATTTGGGGGTATCGAGACTCTGAGGAAATTCCTGAGATTGGATACAATGTTCACAATTACACGCCCGAACTGCAGGATATTGATCAATTTGTAACCACATTGGAGAGTGTTGATGTTACAAAAGAAGGTTCCAAAGGATATGCTGAAGATGTTTTCTCTGGAATGCACGCAACTTTTGAGAACACCCAATGGACTCCTAACGCAATGCGACTTGTTATCTTGGTTGGAGACGCTCCGTCTCATGAACTAGGTCACAAGTGGAACGCATCCGGTCAAAATGAAAAAACCTTGCGTACTATTGCAAGCGACAGGAAAATAACTGTCTTTGCAATTCACATCAAAGACCCAAACCCTAAAGCTCAACAGTACCACGCAATAGCAGAACAACAGTTTCAATCGTTAAGCTTAAATAAAGGCATGGGAGAACAATCTTCGTATATGGATGTCGCATCAGATGATATTACTGGGTTTGAACAAACCACTAAAGAAATCACGGCTCAAATCCTTTCCATGCTTGGCGAAATAAAACAAGTAAAGGCAGGCTCAGTTCAGACAGCAGCAGAAAGCGACTATGCTGACACTGCGCAGGATCCATCAGTCTCAAGCTTGAGCACCATTCCGGTACCACAACCTTCTGCTTTTGACAAAGGTGAGGCTACTGTTGAAACGAAAACTCAAGAATTAGCTGATGGCATGGAAGAGAAATCCCTTGCAGATAACGACAAGGAAGAATCAACCAGCATAGGAAACCTTGACCTTTTTTCAGAGACACCTCAGGACGGCGTAAGTGAAAAAGGACAAGAAACAGCACAATCTCTTGTGAAAAACACAATTAAAGCTGCACTGGTTGAATGGATAGGATCACAGGTCGGTGCCCAAGCACCTCGTGATATCGTAGCATGGGTAGCGGATAAAGATCTCATGGACCCGGCAATTCAATCTCTTGAAGTTCGTTTTCTTGTCAATAAGCGTCAGCTAGACGCCCTTCGGACCACCTTAGATACAATTCTCAAAGCAGGACGCACTGGGCAAATCAGTGGTGATGATTTTTTCTCATCTCTCCAAGCTGCCTCTGCCACTACCGCGCGAGACCCGAACCTCATTGGCCGTGCACAGTCATTAGCAAAAACAGGTCTCGTGCCTGAATTTTTGGTCGACCTGCCTTATACAAGTATAATAATGGACATCAATAATGAGCTTTGGAATAGCTGGTCTGCAGATGAGCAGGATATGTTTCTTGCTGACCTAGAAGCTCGAATCATGGCTTACGAAACTATTCATGATAGCCCAGAAGGGTGGGTCCAATTAAACCGAAATGACGACCCTGATGAGTTTGTTTACCCAATCCCTCTTGAGTTGCTTCCCTGAGAAACAAACAAGCATTCAATGCCTTCATCGTATATTTATAAACTTCGGGATGTTGAGAAAAGGCTCGAGAAAGGAGGCGTCTCGTTCACACTCTGCATCCCGGAACTTACCATACATCCTGGAGAATTTTGGTCAATAGTTGGCCCTTCAGGATGCGGCAAATCAACGTTGTTAGACCTTCTTGCGCTGGTTCTTTCACCGACAAGTGTTTCACGGTTTGAATTCAATGTGCCGATGTACAAAAAAACGGCCCCCCGTAGAATTACCGATTTTTCTGAAAACGATGCTGCAAAGATCCGTAGAAAACATATTGGCTATATTTTACAAAATGGTGGTTTGCTACCATTTTTATCGGTTCAGGACAATATCTTGCTCACAGCCCAGATCAGTAAGTCCAGCATAACAACTACAGATTATAACACACTGATCAATGCGCTTGGATTACCGGGTCAACTTAAGAAAAAACCGCAATTTTTATCAGGTGGACAACGCCAGCGAGTTGCTATTGCAAGAGCTCTCATTCATCGTCCGTCCATTATCCTCGCGGATGAACCGACTGCAGCTGTCGATTCTCAGACAGCTGCCGACATTATGACAGAACTTCGTTCGCTAAGCAGAAAGTTTGGATCAGCAGTGATGATGGTTACCCATGACCGAAATCTTGTTGATTCTACTTCTGACCAAACTATTGAATTTAACATTACACGTAATTCAATAGACAATACCGTAGCGTCGACTTCAATTTCTAATCAAGTTAACAAGTAGTCACCAGAGTCTCAATAGACCCCTCTCCTTATGAAAACATGTAGTGAAATCTCATGATTGCAAAACTGGCCGCAAAGGATATCATGCATGAGTGGCTCCTTAGCCTCTGCCTTGTGATGGCGATCTCATCCATCATAGCACCATTGCTTCTACTTTTTGGTCTAAAATACGGTTCTATTCAGACACTACGTGGCCGGTTAATTCAAGATCCTAAAAACAGAGAAATTCGGCCTCTCACAAGTAAATCCTATTCCCATGATTGGTTTAAAAAAATACAAAATAGCAAAGGTGTTTCATTCATAGTCCCCATGACTCGTCAGATTTCTTCGACGATTGAGGCCTCATCTAGTCTTAACAATACAAGTCGGGTATCACTTCTTGCGACCGCTGAGGGTGATCCTCTTCTCGTAGAAAATGGAGCTAAAATTCCTGATAAAGATTCATGTGTCCTCTCACAAAACGCGGCATCAGAATTGAACGTACGAATAGGGGAAAAAGTAACATTAACGGTTCGACGAAACCTACATGGCAAAAGTGAAAAAGGAAATTTCACTCTTCTTGTTACCGGAATACTTGATGCAAGAGCAACGTCAGTCAATTCAATTTTTGTGCAGCTTTCAGCACTAGAATCTGTCGAGGATTTCAAGGATGGAAGAGCGGTACCCCGTTATGGGTGGCAAGGAGTCATGCCCGAAGCTTACCCTGTTTACGATGGGGTGATAGTGTTGACTCCCATCCTATTAAGCAAACTTGAAGAAACGTTACTTGTTAATAATACAGGTTTCACAAAAGTTAAAAGTTTACCCCCCAGCGAATTGCTTTCCATAACAGGGTATAAAATACGAGATAATTGGTCAGCATATCTTATCTCTGTTCAGAAACGTGCTGCAGAAAACGAGAGTGTGGATGCTGTCCGACATCGTCTCCGTGGAAAAAATGCCATTGTCCTCCGTTACACCAAATCGATTTCGGCTAAACTTACGACTGTTGATGGCTTGAAATCAGAACTTATTGACCTTTTAGCAGTTGATGCAGAAAATCTCCAAAGCAATGACACGCATTTACAATTCGGATTGCTACCCAACCTTAGGTTAGACAGCCACTCTCGCCTTCTCATTATCCCTAAAGAGATCAATATTCCTGAAGGCAAAGCAGTGTTGAACATAAATGGACAGAGCACCTCGACGGTTCTGCCTGTCAAAGTAGTTCATGGAATTCAAAGTAACGGTAAAGCATATGTGAATGCGACTCTGGCTGGAATGCTAAACCTCATGAATTATCGAACTGTTCAATATAATGAAAAAATCGATAAACTTTTACTGTCAAGGCGAGGGTATGCTGGATTTCGAATGTATGCTGAAACGATAGATCATGTAGAAAGTATTCAGCAAAGCCTGGAAGAGAAAGGAATAACTGTTAGAACAGCCGCAGAGAGGATTATTGAAGTTCGACAGCTTGATTCGTATTTGACTTTGATTTTCTGGCTCATAGCTGTAGTTGGCATTATCGGCGGAGTTTCTGCATTGACAGCAAGTCTTTATGCATCTGTGGAAAGAAAGAAAAAGGAGTTAAATATATTAAGGTTAATAGGAATGTTTAAACTGGAAATTGTACGGTTTCCGCTTTATCAAGGACTACTCCTTTCGGGAAGTGGAATTATCCTTGCTATATCTTTTTTTGTCATCATCTCTGGCGTGATAAACACACTCTTTCGTTCCCATCTTAGCGCTGATGAATCGCTTTGCACCTTGACTACCGGCCAATTAATTTTCCTGACCAGCGGTGTTTTACTTCTAAGTGCTGTTGCATCGGTTTTCGCTGCTTTGCATGCAACTAAGATGGACCCGGCGGAAGCTTTACGTGATGAGTAAATTACAACTCATAAGTACGATTCACTTTACTCACTCTCGCAGGTGCCAACATAAAGTTTTATGGGCATTTTTTTTGTTCCTTTCCCTTTTATTTATCCTCCCTCAAAGTTATGGAGCAGTGGAAAATGATAATCTCAATATTCAAAGTCAATTTCGTTTATATCTTCCCGGCCATTGGCAAATTCAAAAGTTCAATATTGATGAATCAGAAAATATTGGAAGCAGTAATTACCCGGTAATCAGACATCTCTTTACCTCCAGGATTTTATTGCTGGAAGATACTTATGTACTCGACCGAAAGGAAGGATCGGTATCTCTAGTCTCCCCTGTTGCTAAAGCGGGAAAGGAAATAATTATTCATGGCATTGCCTTATCAGCAAAAGGAAATGATTTTTGGCAAACAGAAATTAGCTTGCAAAATGATTTAACAAAAAAAATGGGACGACCATTAACTTCCTTCAATGGTAAGGTCATTGCACATGGGAGCACAGAAGAAGAAATTTATTATCAAGCTATAAAGAAAAATCAGTTGCATAGTCGTAAGAGGAAAGCCCTTGCCCAATTAACACTTAATTTACCAGGATATTATGAAGTGAGTACATTTTTTCTTAACCATAATGCCCTAGAGTATATGGTAGATGATGGAACAGAACAAGTTATTGAGCAAGGCTTCACTGCTAATATAAAACTAACAAGAGATACATACAAAATTACAGAACAACTAGAACATGTTACATTATTAAAGCTAATCTCTAAGACTGGAGATAAATGGACTATCAAGGGAAAAATTAAAACAATTATAAGCGAAGGAAGCCAATCTACTTTTATTATATATGATAAGCATGTGATGAAAGACAAAGGTATTCCTATAGACTTCTATCCGAAGCCAGTTCTAATAGAAGGTACGAGTAAAACTAGAAAGTACCTCACTCATCTTCATGAGCAAATATTGATTAGTCGACAACGGCAAAAAGAATTAGAAAAAGCAAACATACAGCTTGAACTTTCTCGCACCATATTTGCAAATAAAATTGAAGAAAAAAAACAGCGAAAATCAACGGAAAAACAGCGTCAAGCTATGATTACTGAAGCAGAAAAGAAAGGTTTTATAGAAAAACAAATAGAGCAACTGAAAACGAATTTGAAAAATAGTAACAGTAGTCTATGGCTTTATTGGTTCAAAAAAACAATTAAGAATGATGATCCACGAAAACAAAATCTGGCTCTTGCGAGCTTTCTTGAAAAATATCGAAAAATTAACGGTGTGATATCATATGAAAAGTCTAATGGTGTTATAGGACCATTTAAGATAAAAATTACACAAATCGATTTGATAACATATAAATTTAAAGGCGAGTTTTGTATGATTGGAAAAAAGGGTATAATTAGAGGTCAGCTTAGAGGTACAAATATTTATGTCTACTGCTCAGAACTACACGACAATCATTATAAAAATAATTCACCAAGTGAGTTCTCATTTACAGCTATCCTTGACAAGGATAATATGACAATGTCAACCAACGTAGGTATAACTACTGGTCCTTCAGGATGGTATTCCGATAACAAGTCACTGGTAATTAATTTACTTTAAAATTCAATTAAACAAACTAATGCAATTGAAAGATTGTAGAATTTCATTATTGTCTGCTTTTTTATTGACATTTATCTTAAACTCAAATTGTTATACTAAAAATCTAGATTTGAACCAATACGGAAAAAACAATCTTGAACAATACTTGCCAAAACAATGGAAAATTAAAACCTTTCAACTTTTCAATGGAAACTATTTCAAAAAAGATAAAGAGAAAATTAATAAACTTCGATTTAAGGCAGAAGTTGTATCCTTAGAAGATAGCTATGTAGTAGAAGAAAAAATAAATGATGTATCTTTCCTGACACTATTAACTCCAAAAGGCTGTAAACGAACAATTTATGGTATCATTAATTTTATTAAAAGTAATCAAAGTTGGGAAACTAATTTAATATTCGACAACGAAATTACTCTTCAATTAGGAGAAACATTGAGTTCTTTTTCTGGAAAGGTAATAATTCACGGCAGTGAGGAAGAAAGAGAATACAAACAAAAGCAAGTCAACTTACAGCGAAAACTTATTGTGGAGAATGCTCGAAAAATAATAACCCAGGACATTCCAAGTTATTTGGAGTTGACTAATTTCTATTTAATAGGAAATACAGCATATTATATTAACGATTATGATGAAAAGGAAATATTTGAACAACGATTTGTTGCAACAGTAAAAGTAGATATTAGTACATTTCAATCAATTAACGAAATAGATGATTTCACGATATTAATTCCATCTACTAAAAAAGATGATAAAATTTACATATATGGAAAAATTCAAACATCGATGGATGAATATGAGCAATATATCGAATTAATATATGATAATAATATAAATAAAAATATTGGATTACCGAGTAAAAACTATACTGGTAAAGTATCAATTTATAATTCCAAAGAAGCAGAGAGTATTTTACAAAAAAGACATAAAGACAAGATCGACAACATAAAAAATCAAAAAAAGTTAGAAGAAAAAAAATATAAAGTTAAAAGTTCTCGAATTGATTTTAATGCTAAACTTGATGAAAAAATACAGGCACAGTTAATTAAAAAATTAAAATCCGAAGCAGCAAAAGAGAGAGAAAAGACTAACCTTGAAATCCAAGAGATACTGTTGTTCAAAAACAAATTGGACGAGCACGATCCAAAAAAATGGAGACATACCATTGAAGAAATGCTGGATAGTGATGATTCGGTTAAACAAAATATGGCAATCGCCAGCATCTTAAATAGATCAAAAAATATTTATGGCGCAATAGCTACCACAAAGCGACCCGCAATTACGCGTAAAGCTATTAAGTTGCACATAACTCATTTAGATCTCACTACATATCAATTTTCAGGAGATGTGGTACTTTTCCGTATAGTAAGCAATGATAAAATCAGTAAATTTTTCGGGACATTTAAGGGTAGCCTTCAAGGTTCAGTCTTGTATATCGATGGCACTTTCACTAGTAATAATGGACGTGAAAAGTGGTCTAAAGACCTTATTTCTTTTTCATTTTATGTAGAACTAAACGATAAAGGAACAATGACAGGAGCGTGGGGGATGGATCATTATTCTAGGAACAGTCTCAATATGGTTACTGTCAACTTGTTAGAGATGGAAAATTTCCATTTATTGAGAGATTTCAAGCAATATATAGAATGAGAACCATTTTACTGATCTTAACCAAATGGCCCATCGTCTCATATTGTTTATGTCAACTTTTAGCCAGGAGCAGTTAGGTGAAATATTCATTTTTACTACTCAATATTATCACTACCACCCTCTTCTTGACCAATTCTAATTCCTGGGCCGTAAACGCCAAGCTAAGTACCAACTCCATAGACTTAAACGAGCCAATAACTATTTCAGGTAACATTGGAGCAGGGAAGGATCTTTTTCTCGTTATATGCCGAGTTGAATGGTTTTCTTCTGCAGATATTAATAACCCCAAAAATCAAAAAATGCTGCAGTACACTTTTGGCGATACAGCTGTTCCGCCACTATACTATGCCCTGACTAATGTACCGGAAAAGCTAACCACTTCTCAGTTTAAACAAAATGTAAAGGTCAATAAAATACAAAAATGGGATTACATTGACCCTGCTATTCAGGCAATGCTAGAACCGATCAACAATGAAAAGCAATGGGAAATGATCACCTTCCTACATCAAAATAAAATCGGTATAAACATCACAGAGAAAATCTCTAGAGGGTCCATAGCCAAAACTAATGGTGTTAGTCCAATGATCTTGGCCGATTATGACCAGTATCCGGAAGAATGGAATGAAGGGGTCACAGTTAAACTTGACCAACATACTGGAAATTTTACGGTATCAATGAAAAGTTCAATAGAGCCAACAACTACAACAGCAATGGAGGTCTATGTCAATGGTCAATATATCGATAGGTTTTCAATAGTACCAAATTTAAAATCAAATCAAATAAATTCACAACTTACAAAAGCAATCAATTTTTTGAAGGGCAATCAAATTAGAGCGACAGGAAGTTGTAACCATCCTGATCAAATAGGTCTTTTCAATCAGACAGGAGCTCTCGTTTTTTATCCATCTGCAGTTTTGTTCGTAGAGCCTGGCAACACTTCTGGTCCTGCTGCGTTTTCTTACAATGCAATGTTTGACAAAATGGTGAATAACACCTGCAAAAAACTACTCCCTCAACATTATTCTATGTTTGGTGAGGCTATCGCAATCTTGGAGGCATCTGACAAGATCGCTGCAACATGTATGGCCGGAGGAGAAGAGGCATGTATTAATACGATTTTTCAATTTATTGATGTAACTGGAGATGGTCAATTGACTGTCGCAGAAGTCTCTCGGGTCGCCAGGGGGCTTGCTTTTTTTGTCAGTACTTCATTCGCTAATAGGCAAACGCAACACCCAGGTATACCTGTACCCTTCGAGAATATATATTTTGGGACAAGTGCTATCGGCCTTCTTGGGCCAATGTTCGCGAAAAATTTAATAGCTTCGGTTGATTACGATGACAACGGAAAGGCTTCTTTGGATGAATTGCTACAAGATCGAGGTCCGGCATCACTCGAAGGCGGCGTCGCGGCAATTGCATCAACATCTACTGAGATGGCATGGAGAGGCACATTCGCCCTCATGTCTAAAATATTTCAACAAGTGCTGGGCTTTGTGATGTAAGTGTTAATAACTTAATCTGGCAAAAAAACTAAAAAGTTTGCACTTTGTCAGTACATTATGGGTAACATGATGAAACTATTTTGGAAAATTATATTGCTTCTATTTCTTCTACCAATCACTTCAAATGCTACAACCTTAAACGATACCCTCATAAAAGATTTTAAAGAAGAACACTATCCATATGAGGAAGTGATAGCTACTATTAATCTCCAAACAAATCTAAAATACCTCCAGGGCAATTCGCAACAACAGGATTTCTTTCGGGCATTAAAAACTCACGAAAAAATGGTATATCACTACCTCAAAAACGGGTGGAGCAGGAGCAATCAACTAAATATTAATACAATAAACGCTGGATTAGTTGAGTTGGTACTAAATGAAGGTATGACCTTTCAAGCTAAAACTACCTATAGAATTTCAGCATTTATCCATATCTGCAATAAACCGCACTGGAAATATCGTGGCGGCAACATAGATGAGTATTTCAAAAAGGTAGTATCACGTACAGAGAAATGTCTTATTCAAGTAGAAAATTTACAAGGGCCAAATTATCCTTACTAATCTACTCCTCTTTGTCAAAAAAATCGTAAGCGCCTAAGAGCGGGGGGCATCCGGTGCTGAAGGCTTGATTCCTTGACTGTTTTTATTGTTTTTATTCAGTATTTTTTAGGGTCAGGCAATCACTTTTCAGAGGAAGCTCTAGTTAAGCAATACCTTCAGCCGCGATGGCCACGGCGGGCATCTCCCTCTTCTCGCGAGTCGGTAATATTATTTTATTAGTCGACCGGGAAGAACACGATTTTAAGTTATCAATGATTTTTCCAGTACGTCTCTTCTGTTAAATTGAGATAGAAGATTGCCCATATCATAAAAAAAACGAAAGCATACCAAAGCTTTTAGACAACGCTTCAAAAATGCCCTGCAAAATGACCTGATAAGAAGTTGCCCCTAGGGCACCAGCACCGCCGATAAGGGAATGAGGCCCCCTATCCTGTAATAACTCGTCTAATGAGGCTGCACCATTACCGTCGAAATCAACCGAGGCTACTAAATTTTTGGCAAACATAGGCCCAGCAAAACCAATAACAGTTATTCCAGTATAAACCCTTTCGTATGGAACAGGTTGTCCCGCTGATTCTGAAGCTGTAAGTGAGTTGCTAACAAAATAAGAAAGCCCCCGAATGATGCGTGTTATCTCGGCAACTGTCAACTGTCCATCACCTGTTACATCTGCAAAATCAAACATCGACTGAATGCACACCTTGTCACTACCAACGGTGCATGTTGTATTGATTTTATCAAATGCCTGAAACATAGCAATGGTTTCACCGAACATTGCATAGTGTTGTGGAGGCAATTTTTCGCACGTAACAGTCATACCGCTCATCACATTGTCATAAGTGAAGGGATAAGAGGTTTGAGAGTCATCAGCCTCAATAAACAATATACTAGAAGGAAAAAAAATTATCGCACCAAACGAACTGAACAGACCAATTTGTTCTGGTTCTGTACAACTGCCTTTTGCTAATATTTTATTACCGCTGAAGAAGCGATTAGTTTTGAATGATAGTTTATTGGCAGGGTCATCATCCATTTCCGGTTCAAGTATTTCACCCGTGCTGGAGTTAGCTTTCAATTCAGCTATCTCGATCGTACCGGCATTCGGTTTAGACTCTACCATTTTCACAAAATTAGTATCCTGCTCTTTATCTATTTGTAATGCTTCACTAAGCGCAATGATTGCTTCATGAAGTTTTTTCATGTTATGGGTTATCAGTTCAACAGACAAAGCATCCCAATACCACCAATCAAGTTTTATTGGAATTTCAATATTAGTTTGAGGAAACTGAATGCCAGTATATGGGACGACATCCACACCATATTTTCTATTTGATTTATACCCCTGGCTTTTAAAATGAATTATTTCTGATTCTGCAGCAAACATCGTGTCAACATCTTCGACAGTGCTTCCCCACAATCCGGCACTATTAAATACATATGCTTTCATACCAAACTTGAGTGCCACATATTGAGCTAAACCTCCACCTAAGGAGTGTCCTGTCAACGTTATATCTGCTTTGCAGTCTTGAAGTTTGTCACAATACCTTCGTCCAATTTCTTCAGCAAATTCCTGGGCCAAAGAGAACTGTCTAGGTTTCCAAAAAAAAGGTTGGCTGACATCAGTCACTACATCTAGGAGGCTAGATGTTCCTTCATACACAATTGCAACTTTACCACTATCAACATTTCGATAGGCAACCGCATGTAGCCCCATGGAGCTTTTTCCCTTTTTTTTCAACCATCCATTTGAGTCCAATATAAGTTGCCAATTCCCATAAGTTCCATTTAAGTCCTTGCAATTTTTCTTGCATTCGTAAATCGCTGAGCTAAGCTCTGCATAGGGTAATGCCATGTTGAGGCTATTTCGACTTGGCAGCTCAATTTTATCAACAATTGTTGAGTAAAATTGATCCTCCTTATCACTTTCTTCGATCATCATTGGAGTGCTGTTAGCAGTTCCAAACCCCACTTCAACATGCTCAAAACTGCTATTTATAGTGGTAACTGTGTCACTATTTTCTGCTTGAGACGATGAAGCCTCTGTTATTAAAAATGAGATGAGTAAAAAAAATGAGATTGCGAATTGTCCAATCATTAATTTTTTATGCACTAACATTACCTCTATCTGCGAGTTTAAAAGCATTCATTCATAATATTTTTAAAACTGCCTTATTGACCTCATAAATATGACCACCTGCAGTGCAATCCCCTATCATTTTACCATTTTTATCAAGTGTCACATTTAGCAATAAAAATGCATCACCTTTACCTTTTCTTTTTATTAATGGCGCATCTATATTAATAGTAAGACCCTGAATACCTCCACTTACTTTTCCTGAAAAACCTGCAACACCTAGTTTCCCTTTAAATTGATTTGTCGATTTATCAAATTGTTCAATGGCAACACTAAATGGTGTATAACGATCTTGTTTATCACCTCGAAGTCTTAAAAGTGTTCCAGTAAGTCCCATATTTTTTTCTATAATATTTGCTATTGCTAGATGTTGTTTTTTCGTATCCTCACCATTTATTGCATCTTTCAGCGCTTGCATACGTGCTGCTCTATTACCTCCGTCAATCACTACATTGAACTCTTGAAGCTCTTTGGTTTTTCTATGCTTTTCTAACTCTTTTTCTTTCGCAACTTTTTCGCGCTCTTTCTCTAACCTCATTTCTTTTTCTTTTTTAGCTAATTCTTCTCGCTTTCTGTCCTCTTCCTTTGCCTTTTCCCTAGCTATTCTTCTTTTTATCTCCGATTCTTGTTTCATTTTTTGAATTTTTTCTTCAAACTTTAGTCTTGCCTCTTGAATCTTTTGATTTTTAAGGATAAGTTCTTGTTCCCTTTCTGCCTTTTTTAACTTATCTTCATGCAATTGTTTTCGATAGCTCTTGACCTCAGATGTTCCATCAACCATTACGAGACCTTCAAAAAAATCCTTTGGTTGACCCAATCCTTCAGCAACGTTATTCTCAAGTTTCAGTGACATATCACTCTGGCTTTGTGATAAGCCGCTTATAATACTGCCATAAATCTTTTTTTGCTCACCTTTAGAAGCTATTTGCATAAGCAATGTGGCTTCACCTACCTTGCCGGTATCTTTATAAGTATCTGATGTAAGTTCAACAACAGCAACAAACCGAACAGGAATGGAAAAGGCGGCTGAATTGCTACTAGGAATCAATCTATCCATATCACTGATGGAAAAATTTGTTATTTTCAAATAACCAGGTAAATTTGATGTGAGTTGCATTTTCGCATTCAATATTGCATTATTCTGAATATTTTTACTTTTAGCTTGCCAATACTGCTCCTCTTTCTTTGAGCCTTTGACAATAACTTTTCCAACAAATGAATTAAGAGGCTTTCCTAGCTTGGTAGTAGGATCACTTTCAAGCCCTAATTGCCGTATTTCCCATATTCCGTTTTTACGTACCGATGTTGATACCCCACGGACGATTCGCTTTTCGCCTTCGGAAGCAATCACATCTAACCATTTAATATTGTTTTTTTCCTCTGCTAATATATAAGTATTTTCTTTTAAATACAGGCTGGCTGTAAAACGTTGTTTTATAATAGGTTCCTCTTGAGTTCCATAATCAACCGATTCTTCAATTTTGAAATCTTCAAGCCCCCAATGACCAGGTAATTTTATTGAAAATTGTTTTTGAAGGTCTGTGGTCCTCTCATCAACATTCGCTCCCATACTCAGCGAGGCGTTTAAAGTAATACTCAGCATAATCAAAAGCAAAAGCATATTAATGTTAAAACCAACCATACTTCTACCAACTCTGCCAACTGACTTTTTTGTATATTTCATCTAGTTTCCTCCTCTTTTTTCAGAATGAGATACCTATGGTGCACCCGGTATCCATGCAATTCACTTGATCCGCCTGAGCTTGATTGAATCACTCAAAAGCTCCTTAAAATTCACAACCTTTTGTCACTCAAAAACATCGTCCAATTTTAGCTTGTCATTAAAAAAGTAAACGCTAGATGGAACACCCCTCGTCAATCCTGTGAGTTATAGTAAATTGTGGTGTTTGGGAAAAATATCCTCAAATGACAGCACTGTTGAGTTAGTCTTCCTTTACAGGTTCAATTCGCTCACCATCCTTGAATTGAACATCTCGTATTACCTCTGCCAGCAGCTTGAAGCCTCTTAGCCTGCGCCATCTTTTTTGGGTACTTTGGCCAAGTTTAAAAACCATAGACAAAACGGTATGCCTGGCAACGCATCCTCTTGTTTTTACTGTCCTCAAACGTACAGTGGCAAAGGTTGATTCAATAGGGTTTGATGTTTGTATATGTTGCCAATGCGCTGCTGGAAAATCATAAAAAGCCAACATCTCATCTTTGTCTTTCTCCTGACACTCATTGCCTTTGGATATTTTGCAGAATACGTGGAGACAGCAATGTTAAAGGCAATGGATGTATCCTCCTTAGCCTGTGCCATCCAGATTTTATGCAGTGTGACGTGGTCAAGTTAAAATAGACACCGTCTGCCCAGATATACGCATACCGCTTACTCTGCAGGTTTCTTCGACTCCAGGCCTCACGCTCCTCCTCCCATATGCGCTCACAACGACTGATTGTTACAGCTGACAAGCTCTTGGCCCCAGAACCAAGAAGAGCCTGCAAAGCCTCTTGAAATTCATCTGTTGAAATGCCTTTGAGATAGCGCCAAGGTAAGAACCCCTTCGACACTTTTTGTTTTTCTTAGATACGGCGGCAAGAGAGCGGAATTGAATTTGATACCCTGACCGCTCTTATCACGTATCTTTGGAACTCTGACTTTAACCGGACCTATTCCGATTTGAATCTCTCGCTCCGGCAGATATCCATTACGAACTACTTATTGGCACCCTTGTTCATTTTTCAATGATCTAAACTGTTCGAGTAATACCTGTGATTCACTCTCAAAAGCTTCGCTTATCAGTTTGCGAGCACCATTGCGAAGCAGCTTTGTCAACAGATCCTCGGAATTCTCTTCTGGCTTTTCAAAGAGAATAATTTTATTCTGGCTCATGACGGATCCTTTTTTGTTGGAATATAGTTTTGGTCGACTGTTTCCAACAGGATACGTCATTTCTTTTTTATGTCTCCCTTAAGTACCACTTTTAAGCATAACTCTAGATTATGTGAGAGACACAGTCACAAATAAAAAACCCAGGTTCAAATACACCTTGACTTTCCAACTCCTCAATACCTAAAAAAAGCCGAGCTACGTATATACACAACCCGGCTAACTTCCTGGTCTTGATTGAAGTCCGGTGGTTTTCCGTCCCTGCCTTACGACAGGTTTGGCAATGAAATTTTTAAATTAACAAGTAGTAGAGCAGATTTATTCCAATATGTCTATACGTAAAAGTGCCTATTATTAGACAGATATACGACACCGTGGGACTCTTTGAGCTTGCCGTTTCATATGTTAACGCAATCAAAAGTAGGCCCAAGTTAATCTCCTTCCTGTATATGAACCCAAAGGCTCTAGCAATTTTTCTGAAAAATCGACTTTTTGGGCTGAGGGGCCAAATTTAACCTTACCTCCAGTTAACTTAATGTTAGGTAGTGTCTGTCCATAAATAGCAATTTTTTCAAAGGCGGCCGCAGCCAGTCGCATCAGCGAACACAATCGGTTCATAGGGCAAGCAAACTTTTGCTATCCTTTTCAGCTTGTCATTTGAAAATTCCTT
>NZ_JAFFQD010000057.1 GCF_016918565.1 Desulfogranum marinum | reverse complement strand
GAAAAAGAAGGAAATCCAAAGAAAAGGGAGGAAGAAGAGATAAAAAATGCCAACTACAAAAAGAGGGAAGAAAAGCAAACAGAGAAGAAAAGACACAACATAATTAATCTCGCAACATAATTCCTGTGTATCCACGGTCCAAGATAATTATTGAACATCGTTGAAGTTGTCTTGTGTTATCTTTTTCCGGCAATAACTTTGATAGTCATGATCTATAGATATCATGGTTAACACGTTGGTAGAACAGACCTGCCTACCTTGCCAACGTGGGTTAAGTTGAATGATCACAAATCAACTCAGAGCCATAACCAAGGAGGCAGGTCATGAAAAACATAATAAAAACAGTTGGCTTAGATGTCCATAAAAACTCAATTTCAATCGGGATAGCTGATGAATGTCGCGATGGAGAGGTGAGATATTACGGGAAGATCGACAATGATCTAGACCAGTTAGACAAGGTTATTCGTCGACTTGTATCGAGAGGCGCTACCCTTCGGTTCGTATATGAAGCAGGGCCCTGTGGTTATGTGATTTATCGTCACTTAAATGGAAACGGCTTGGACTGTACAGTTATCGCCCCATCAAAGATTCCTCGACAAAGTGGTAATCGTCTAAAAAACGATAAACGTGATTGTATGTCTTTGGCAAGATTGCATCGAGCAGGGGAACTGACTCCTGTATATGTTCCAACAGAAGAAGATGAGGCATTGCGGGACTTAGTACGCTCTCGGATGGATGCAACCCGTGCGCTACGAGTTGCCAAGCAACAACTCTGTGCATTTCTGCTTCGTCACGATATTATTTATTCTGGTAAGACGAAATGGACGAAAACACATTTTTACTGGTTGGCTACGGTCTCAATGTCGCATGCAGCTCAACATATTGTACTTCAAGAATATGTTGATACCGTAACAGGTTGCATTGATCGTGTTCAGCGTCTAACAGAGCAGATCCGTTTACAATGTCAGCAAAGTAGTCGATACGAGTTGATTAAAGCCTTGCAGTCTATGCGCGGGATATCTCTCATCGTTGCTGCAACTATAGCTTCTGAGTTGGGAGATCTTACTCGTTTTGAAGATCCAGGAAAACTTATGGCTTACCTTGGCCTTGTCCCTTCAGAACATTCCAGCGGTGAAAAAATCAAAAAGGGGGGAATTACCAAGACAGGTAACAGGCATGTACGTAATGCGTTGGTCGAAGCAGCGCACGCTTATCGGTTTCCAGCCAAGAAAAGCAGGGTTATTCGACAACGACAAGAGGGTTTACCGCAAGAAATAATAGATATTTCGTGGAAAGCACAATGCCGCCTTTGTCGTCGTTATCAGTATTTCATTGCCAAAGGGAAAAATGTCAATATTACAAAAACTGCGATTGCAAGGGAGATTGCAGGGTTTTCCTGGGCAATTGCTAAAGAGCTAGAAGCCGCGTAACATACGAGTCGGATTAGCAGCAAGAGGTTACAATATCAAGGTCAAGCCCTATGGGTGTTCGTACCTCACAACCTTGACAGTGAAATCTCTCACTGCTCTACCTGAAGGTGGCGATGCGGAAGAGCACCTCCGGTGGGGCTCAAACAAAAAAGCAGGCAGATTTCATAACTATAGTTTTCATTAAATACAACACACTATAGGGTTGAAAAATAATAGAATCCTTCCAGCTCATTGCCAGGGGCGCGGTCACGGAAAGGGGAACCCTCGACTCTCCTAGAGGAATAGGCCTAACGGCTTAAACTCCCGATTATAGATAGAGGCAGCTCCGCGACGAAGCCAATTCATACGGTACCCAACCCGCGCATATCAGATTGATCAACCGTCGTTACACTATGACCCCGCCTCTGATAGTGGGCTGGAAGATGTTCGTTAACCTCTCGTTGTTAGCAATAAAAAAAGAGGTGGTGGGGAACTGTATCTTGTTGACAATGTTAACCATATCAGGAGATATCTGGACTTTATTAAATAGTTCTGTCCCCTTTTTTAACTTTTTTAATGAATCTGGATTTAAAGAAATCAAGCAGGAGATTGGAAGTTCAAAATCTCAAACCAGAAATGCTGATTCGTTGTTGAATCACCTTAACTTCTGCATGATGGCCACAACCTTGACATGGGTTTATGCCGATCGCTTGCAAACTGCACCGGATCGCAAACATAAAATCCGTGGTAGATCAGGATTTGCATTTTCAGATGTGAGAAGAATCATGGCAGAAGCAGCATTGAGTGAGGATTTTCAATCGGTTTGCCCATTGCCAGGACAAAGCCCGCAAAATTCTTTTGTAAAATACTCTGCTACGCATGGTGGCTTGAGGAACTAGCGATTTTGCTATGATAATTTACAGGAAACTTTAGTTCAAAAGTACGGCTCAAATTTTTAAACAGCCGGATTTCGTTTTTTAACTTTTTACGAGTCCATCAAACTTAGGATAATTGACACTGGTTTTAAGAACGAATTCGTAGCCTGACAGCAATCCTTGTTTATTGTTTTGTTAAATAATATTATTTTTTTATCAAATTGACTATTTCATCGGCAATTTCTTCAACAGTATGTGTGGATGTGCTCCTTGCCAATCTGTCAGCTAATGAGGGGCTAAAGTCAATTATTTCTTTCTTAGTTATTTCATGCCAGATTGGGAGTATAATTTGTTCTCCACCTACAGATTTAGTTACTATTCCGTCAAGTTCATAATTTGTCCATCCTTTGGATAAAAAATGCTTTGAGAAAACAACAACTCCAAATCTACTTTTTGATACCCCTTTGTCTATTTGCCTTCTTAAGCTATCACCAATAGACAACTCAAATTCATCGTACCAAACACTTAGCCCCCCATTTTTCAAAGAATGTGCTAGTGGCCTTACAACATCATCTTTGTCTTCCGAGGCATGAGATATAAATACATCAAAGTCTTTATCTTCTGAGTCTATGCTTGGTGCTGGTTCACGGACTAGTGATGGCACAGAAGAAAGAGGAGATTGATTAGCTGATGGCAAAGCGCCCTGTACTTGTCTGATAGATGACCTTACCGTACCTTTTAGACCAGCCATATCAACAGTTATATACCAATTACCAGCTCGTGGTACCTGCACTCGATATGGAGATCTTTTTATTAACCCACCAGCATATCGGTGTTGTCGACCTGATTTGAAATTATTGAAATTCGATGAATCCATCAATCGAACATTTGCAGCACTTCCTTTGAGGGTAACCTCAATAATCTCTCCGCCCTTGCAATAGCCTAAATTGTATTGTGTGAATTTCATATTTTCTATTTAACGACCAACATCACTTGCCGGGCCGCAATGCTTAAAGAAACAACGGGCGGCTATTCCCGGTCAAGTAAAAGTTTTTTTTAGAGCATTTCGTCTGGCATTTCAGCGCGGAGTTCATAGGTTTTTATGCCTCTACCAATAGTTGCAGACATCCTGGCAAAATGTGTTGCACCTTTACCTGGGATCGAGAGTCCCTTGGGGTCTTCAAAGGAAATACTGTCGACAGAATTTTTAGTCACAATTCCTTCCGTAAAATCAAATAAACAATTGCCACCTACGACCATAATCCCACCCCCAAGGGGTTCACCTGTGAAAATATCGTCAATGTTGTCTACGAGGTATCTAAGGCCGTAATGGATGGCTACTAAATTGTTTTTTTCTGTCAAAAATGCTTTACACGAAAAGTCACTAAGTAATTCTGTCTGTTCAGAACCTACAGCATCAATAAGAGATTTATCTTTATTGATTTGTTCATTAAGAGATTTTTTTATTACGGCTACATTTAGCTTAGGAATAGTATCCTTGATATCAGTTAGGAAGGAGTGAATATCGGGAAATACAGATATGTTATGATTTAGTTTTGCAACTTCATTTTTTAGCGGCGTTGCTAATCCATTTTTCGGTTTTCTGTTTTCAAAAAAACCATAATCTTTTGTGATAAATACTACTTCTGATTTTTTAGCCAGCTCAATAGCAACTTCCCATATACAAGAATCCTTAAATTGCTGATCACCCTGCTGTTTCTGATTGCTCACCTTATTAGGTGGGATTCCTTTAAGGATTCTGTTCAATGCTCCTTTTGCATGTAAGAACGTAAATGGAACTTTTTGTATCAATTTTTTTAGTTCAGTTTGTTTTTTCGTGAAAGCTTGATTTATATCTCCATCATTTGGTAACCGATAGTCGTCAATAGATCCAAATATTTTTTGTAATAATGCATACTGTTTGTCAATTTCACCACAAGCTGATTTTGCAATTTTGGTGAGATTTGCAGATACTTCTTTTTCTATTATTTCCGGAAGAACTAATTTCCCTCCCGTATTATTTAAATAAAAAAGTAAAGCAGCACTCATAGAATCATCTAGGAGTCTTGTCGAGTATATCCATATATTTGTGTCTAAAATTATATATTTCATTTCATTGTCGGACACTAGTGATTTCATTTTATTTATTGCTTGAGAATTACAGGATTATTTTTCTTGGCTCTAACAAGTTGGTAAGTAGTTTCTCTTTATCTACATAGTGTCAGAAATGACGCTAACACAAATTCAGGCAGTTAGTTAATACGCTAACTCTTTATCATTCATTTTTTACTGGATAAAAAGAAACCTACTATCATGAATTTAACAGCTCAGTTTTCTCCCTAAAAGCGTTATCCAGAGTCAACATATTTCCACTATATGTTGACCTATTGTCTATAGAAGATGTGACGCTCTTTAGGTGGCTTGTAGCTGTTGCAACGCCACATGTTCTCCCTTGATAAATCATCAACTGACCTGCTACGTTGTGGCGCAAGTCATTACTTGTCATACAAATTCAAGAGGTTACACGATACCTCTGTCGCCGCATTAATTCAAATATTTTTCAGAATTCCGGGAATTTGAATATACATGAATTGATAGTGGTTTCTTTTTGCAGAGCCAGGGGAGAAGGCGAGTTGCCAATATTTTGCGCTGAACGGCATAAGCCTACGCCTACTGTTGCCCCACTCGGGAAGTCGGGAAGGGGTGCTTTTCGAGCTGGAATAAGAGATAATTTCAGATTATTCTGGACGGCTCACTTAGCGTTCTGTACATGGGAGATGCCCATTGGCAGGGTTTATTTGCGGATGAATTTCAAAAGTTAAACTTTTTCCTGATTGTGTATAACAAGCCTTCAAGTACGGTCTGTACCACTAAGTGGCTTTTTTGAGCTGTCAGCCAGATTAGGATTGTATATGATTCTCTTGCTGCAAAAAGTATTGAAAATTGGCCGGTAATCTTCTAGTGGCTGGCGCTCTGTAAATATACAGATTGTCTCTGACCATCGGTGTGGCTCTGCTTTATTGGGATCCCTTTTTAATACGCCTCCCGCCTCCTTCCCATAAATTAAACGTCGCCTCATACCCACAAAAGAGATCAGTTGGAGAGGTTCTCTCATTTGCTTCTTTGGGTTTGGTGGGGTACAGCTTCCTGGAAATAAGGGGGCATAGCAGTCGCATTTAAAAAAGAAAAGGGGGCATAGCGGTCGTAGGAAGGGGGCACTGCGGTCGCATCAGGGGGGCATAACGGTCGTAAGGCGGGGGTATTGCGGTCGCATGACGGGGCATAGCAGTCGTAAAGAGGGGGGCATAGCGGTCGCACAAAGGGGGCATAGCGGTCGCGTTTATGAAATGGAAAATCGGCTCAATCCCCTTGCCAGCAAGAGATTGAGCCGAATGACCATCAACGCCTAATCATCTTTAATCTATATTTAATCTTTTATAGACGCATTTTTCGTCAGTGTTGACACCAGGTGACGATGACTAACCCCTCAATTACATCGGCAACCTTTCAACTTGCCTTCAATCATCTTCCAGGCAAATAACGAGTCTGTATATTTTGCCGTCTTTCACTATTTTTCGTTTTAGACGAGGTAATTTTTTTACTCGCTTGCTCTTTTTCCCAGACTGACTCCTGGAATTTCGGACTTTTGTTAAGCGGTCTTTTTAAGAGGCCTTGGCTCATCACAGTTTCCAGCCTCCTCCAATCTTGCTATTCGTGCTTCAAATTCCTCTATTTTTTCTTTTAATTGCTCGTTTTCTGTCGTCAATTCTGAGCATTTCCTCTCAACGGTCACCTTTCCGTGCAGTGCCTCTATAAGGTCCGTCAGTAATTTCGCATTGCTGGTATCTGACCCAAGTATCTCAATGATTGCGGTGGATATATCAGAAGAATTATCTGCAAGGTGCGTTATAGCTTTTTCCTGTTGCTTATCCGGCTCGCCGCCAAGCACCGGTGCCTCTTCCCCGTCCATGATGCGTCGTCCGAGAACAAGCATTTCCTCGTAGACCATGCCGAAGTGTGAGGCAATTTTATTTCGTATCTGTTCCGATCCCGGCTTTTTGCCTCTGGTTATCGCGCTGAGATAACCTCGATCGATCCTCTGATTCTCTGCCAGTCGAGCCTGCGCACCGCGCCCTTCCTGTTTCAACAGATGAATAAGTGCAGTGCGAAATTGATTGGAAGCTGATTGATCCATAGGTCAACAATAGACCATATGTTCAATAAATCAAATAAAAAAGACAATTATTGACGAAAAAGACAATTTTAATATTGACATATTGGTCTTCATTCGGCAGTTATGTTGTCTATGACGACAAAGAAAAGGCATACAACTCAAAAAGCTATAGCTGATCAGGTTGGAATCAGACCTGATTTTCTTAGTCATATCGTCCGGGGTAGAAAACCTTGCCCTCGTGAGCTTGCTCCAAAACTGGAGGCTGTCACCGGTATTGAGAGAACTGTTTGGATGTGGCCGGAGCCGGACGAATTAAGGCAGAAAGTCCATGATTTTATCTACTCGAAGCCAGAGTGACTGCTGCAGAGGATGAACTTAGTTGAAGAAGGATCAGCCGAGAACGCCTGTCTAACGGTAATTTTATTTTTCTAACATGGGGCTTGAAGATGACAAGAGAATTGATGCACTCGAACTTTTTTCCCCTGAAGTCAGAAAGAAAATTGAAGAGGCGACCAGATACCCACCTTTGCCTGACTGGCCTGTACAGGTACGGGGTATCCCGAATATCTGCCTGCGCTCCGCCCTGTTTGGTGTTGTCCAGAGAGGCCGTAGAAGGGCTGTCAAAGGTGAGCTGCTTGCTTCGATCAAAGGAATCAGCATTCGCTATACCGGATGGCGGCTTGATCAGGCTGATTTCGATGTCCTCCTCTATGCCCTGCATCTCGTTTCTCTTGAAAAGTCGACTAAAGACCATACACGATTCACCGGCAAAGGATTTCTCAGAGCCATTGGCCGCGCAAGTGGCAAATCAGGACGAGAATGGCTCAAAGATTCATTCAGACGTCTTACAGGATCTGCCGTGGAAATAACTTTTGAGATAAAAGATCAATTTAACGAAAGGTCCTACACCTATGCAGGATCGCTGGTGGATGAGTTCTACTACTGCTCAGACGAGGGCTGCTATCTGCTCAAGATCAACCCCAAGATGGCAAGACTCTTTGACGCAGGCTGGACACAGATGCAATGGCAGCAACGACGGCTACTGAAAACTGACCTTGCCAAATGGCTGCATGGGTTCTACGCCAGCCATAGAGCCCCATATCCCATAAAGGTAAGCACCCTTAAGCTTCTCTGCGGATCCAGTTACGGCAGACTCTCTGATTTTCGCAGCAAACTCCGTCGCGCACTCCACGAGTTAGCAAACATCAACCTGCTTGAATCATGGGAAATAGACAAAAAAGACAAGGTCCATGTAATCAAACGAACATCCAAACCTCGCTCATGATTTTAGAAAATATGCCATTGCGATCTCGACACATGCAAACAGAACAACTTGAAATACGAGTTCAAATCTCGGCAAAATGCACTGATACCTGGTCACTCGCATCTCTATGGATCAAATCCAATCCAATGCTGATAAAGTGTATTGCCGCACAATACATCCCTCACATGGGTTGCAGTTCCCAGGACCTTGAAAGCGAAGCCCTGCTTGTTGCCTACCAGACAATCTCCAGTCTGTTTCAAAGTGAAAAAGATCTCTCCTGTATGGCCCGGTATTTCAGAGTCGTATTTCGTTCACGCTGCATTCAAATGACCATGGGAATCAAGGTCGTTGATGATTTGGACCCTGAAATAATCAATGTCCCCAATGAAGATGAAACGCTGCCTCAGGAACTGGACCAAGATGTCATTGATGCAGCTCTTGCCTCTTTGACCAACCGCCAAAGGCAGGTCGCAAAATGGATACTCAGTCAACCGTCACCTGTGAATACCGATCTGGTTGGAGAGCATTTCGGTATCTCCACAAGAGGAGTCAGGCGGCTTATCAATGATGCTGTAACCAGGATTGAAAATGGACATCGAAACGTATGCCGGACAATCCCGGCTCTCACATAAAATACTGCGCTGGATGGTACAGAACAAAATATTAAACAACCCACTTTCAGGAACTGATCTCATGGGGTTGCAACTGATTGAAAAGATATGGGGCAGAAGGGAAATCCTGAGAGCACAGCTGTGTCAATTTTCCAAAAAAAGAAGACAGCAACTTATTGATTCAGCAGATCTGAAAACCAAGTGGGAACGCTATGCATACAGCCGCTTAAGTAACCTTGAGAAAGGGGAACGATTACCCTTGAAGAAGCTCTTTGATGAAGTGGAGATCACCTTTGGTTTCATTCTTAACCGCGCACATAAAGCACGCCTCTACCGAGTACGTCGAAGAGTCTACAACGAAAGAAATCAATTACTAAAAAGTGGCAAAGCTGAGGCCTGAGAAATTGCTAAAAACCGGCAAACAAATAAAAAGAAACGTAGTTTCTTTGATTACTAAAAATGAGAATGGGATATCTGCCATTAAATTACTTGCTGGACTGGTGGCAATTCTCTCCATCAGCCAGTCATTTCCCATCATATCTTTGGGAGCAGATCTGGAGATCCGACAAGGAACGTATCTTTACAATCTGCCATTTGCCCAGGTTGTTTCAGCTGAGACTTTTGTTATTTCCACAGCCACAAAAAAGGACTCGGTGAAGATTGTTGTTTCCCAAAAATATACTCAGCCTACTCCTACCCCTGGTGCGCTTTTTAGTAATCCAATCTCAGTCCATTTCAAAATCGACAGCGCAGAGATTGCCCCAGAAGAACAGACCCAATTGTTTTCTCAATTACAGGAGTTTGAGGTACCTCAAAATGCACCTCTAGCAGTTACTGGATTCACCTGCGCAATGGGACCAGTAGAGTTCAACGCCTGGCTCTCTGAAGAACGTGCAAAAGCTGTTGCAGGATTGCTTGAAAAAGAAGGTTACACAGTTGCCAAAATCGAGAGCAAAGGGGCCACGGATCTGGTGAGTAAACACTATGCGCCTTTGAACCGTCGAGTTGAAGTTACACCATCTGAAACAAGTTCTGCCCGAACCGGGCAATCCCAATTCTCTACCCAGGAGGAAACCCCATGAGCCCTACATCCTATCGGAAACAATCCCTCATTACGGTACTGGCAATTGCCTCACTTCTCTTTGCAGGTAACGCCCTGGCCATGACAACCCCTGCAACGGGATCTTTTGCCTATGACCTTTATGACATCGGCGTTAATCAGATCCTGCTCGGCCCTATCGGTTTTGTCAGTGGTGTTGCCTGCATGGTTTTCGCCGCAATCATGGCGATCCGCCAGATGCTGTTACCTGCAGCAGGCGTCGTTCTCGGCGGTGCATTTCTGCTCAAGGCTGATGCCGTTGTCCAGTCTGTTGGGGCCGTTATTAGTTGAGGCTAAAAAGAGAGTAAACCAGGCAACCAAGGTCCAAGATGAGCAACAATGAGCTAAACAAAAGCTTCCCCCAGTACCTGGGCAAACCCATCCAGGTGTTGTGGTTTGAACTCGACGAGCTGATCATTTTTGTTTTCACCCTGACCTTCGCGCTCATTTATGGCGGCTTCATGTGGATCATATTCATCGCCATCCAGTGGTTTTATACCCGCGCTAAACGAAAACATGCCAGGGGATTTCTGAAACATATCCTCTACACGCTGGGACTTCTGGAAATGAAAAACTATCCGGAATATTTTGAAAAGGAGTTCCATGAATGAGAATCTCCGATTACCTGCAGAAATCCAGCGCCCTTTTTGACGAGAATAAACTGCTCAAGTTTTGCTTTGTCTGCCTTACAATAGCGTTTTGCTACAACTCGCTCCAGGTTCACAGGGCGGTGAACTACCAACGCACCATTCTGATCCCACCCAAATTGACCGGGCAAATCGAGTTTGTCCAGGGCAAACCAAACGAGAAATACATCCGCGATATCAGCAGGACCATTGCCAACCTTGCCTCGACCTGGTCCCCGGCTACAGTGAGGGAAAACTTTGAAGAATTGCTTTACTACTTTGCCCCCGAGTCATTTCCCCAGGCTTCGGAGCGTTGGTACTCACTGGCCAGTCGGGCAGAAGAAGGACTGGTCAGCTCAACATTCTACCTTGAGAAAATCAATTTCGATAACTCAGAGATAGAGTTGTTTGGACAACTGGTGCAATACACCGGCAATACCCCGCTTGAAAACACAACCAGGACTTATCTAGTGCAGTACCGAATCGATCAGGGCAGATTTTATGTCTTATCCATCCAGGAAAAAGTCAAGAACGTTGAGGCGGATCAGGAAAAGGAAAACAAATGAAGAAGTTATGTACAGCAGTAATCCTGCTCTCCCTTTGCGGTACGAATGTGCAAGGAGCGCAGTCGGTAGCTCCGGATGTTCGAACTACAGTCAAAATCTCCAACCACGATGTTAACCGGTTTGTCTGTCCAGGCACCATGCAAGATATGATCTATTCCAAGGAGAAGGATATCACCGGTCACTTTTCCAAAAGCGACGCCTTCATCAAATTCAAGATTACCCAGATCGGCTCGGAGGAGAAGTACGCCACAAACGACAATGAACTCTTCCTGGTTTGCGACGGTAATGTCTATACCATCATCACCCAGCCGACCAATATGCCGTCTACGACAGTGCGTTTAATCCCGCCTGCTGGGGATTCGTTTAAACAAAATGTGGCTATGTTCAAGAATATGCCGCTTGAAAAGCAGGCTCTGCATATCATCCGGCAGGCTTACGGTGAACAATATCCCTCCAGCTACAAAATAACTGAAGCGGAACAACGGGTGATCATCAGGCCAGACCTTGACGTGCTGCTCAAGCAATATGTTGACGTAGAAGGTATAGGTCTTCGCCTGAAGCGCTATACCATTAGCTCAATGGTCACTGAAGAAATCCGGGTAAAAGAGACGGATTTTCTTCGCTCCAATGTAAGTCCATCCCTTCTTGCAGTGGCTATTGAGGACCACACCCTTCGTTCACAAGAATCCACAAGAGTCTTTGTGGTGGAGAAAAAGGAGAGTGGTAGATGAGCGGTTTTGACAAGCTTGAACCACGACAGAAAAAGCAGATTATCTGGGCTGTTATAGGGATCATTCTCTTTACTCTCATCATGGTTGGTTACAACCTCCGTTCCAAACGTACCCTTAATCTTGCAGGTGACCAGGGCGTTAAATCTGTAGCACTTGAACCGGACCTGATTCAAAAGACGACACTCCGGGAGACACGACGGGAACTGGAAAAACTCAGGAACGATCTTTCTGCACTCAAAAAAGAACAGGAGTTAGCTAAGCGTAAAGGCAAGGAGCCTGAAAAGGTAACCATCCCAACCGCTGATGAAATCAGCCGGTCTGCAACTTCCCCATCAGGGACAGTAACTGAATGGCCCCTGCCCATCACAGAAAGCGGTCCAGGCAAAAGACTTCCGACCGCTCCACCTCCTGCACCAATCAACCCTGAACCGGTAGTTATTGGTGAAATCGCGGTGGTGTCCAACCCTCAAGCAGAAGAGATCCTGCAGGACCCTAAAAAAAAAGGACGGAGCGTCTACCTACCACCTTCTTTCATGGAAGCGAGCCTTTTAACCGGTTTCGACGCTTCTACAAGCGGGACAAGCAAGAGCAGCCCTGAACCTATGTTGCTTCGAATCCAAACCCCAGCGGTTCTGCCCAATGACATCAAAGGAGATGTGGAAGGTTGCTTTGTGGTAGCTGAAGCCGTGGGAAGGCTGGATAAAGAACGGGCTGATGTTCGACTGGTTTCTCTTTCCTGCCTCTCTAAAAACGGTCAGGCCGTAATTGACGAGCCGGTAAAAGGGTTCGTAACCGACTCAGATTCCAAAGTTGGGCTTTCCGGACGAGTCGTCTCACGTATGGGAGCGGCAACCGCCAGGGCGACGGTGGCCGGAATTTTTGGTGGGGCAGGTGACTGGCTCAAGGCGGCTTCAACCACCACCTCCACCTCAGCGCTTGGTTCAACACAGACCGTAGATAGTGGTGATGTAGTCCCCTATGCTCTGGGCGGCGGCCTCTCAGAAGGAGCAGACACCCTGCGTGACTTCTACCTTGATCTGGCCCGGCAGACCACGCCGGTTATCGAAGTGGGAGCCACAAAAGAAATTACCGTGGTCATTTCAGAAGGGAAAGACCTGCAGATAAGGGAGATCGACAGTGGAACGATTTAAACAACTGATAACCATGCTGACCTTGCTCAGTCTCTCAGCCTGTGCACCACTTGAGAAGGCCGTCAATCCATACGAGGAAGATTTCAAATGTCGGGCCAGTGATGAAACCGGCAAGTGCATCGATACCCCCAGCGCATACAAGGAAGCCCGGTACCCGGTTATTGAAGAACCTTTGCAGTCAGAGGTGCCAACGCCTGGGGGAGATAGATCCAACCAGCGTTATCAGATGGTGGCTGGCCTATTGGAAGAGCCTCAAAAACCGATCCTGCAACCTCCAAAAATTCTCCGCGTATTGCTCCTTCCCTATGAAGGAGAAGGGGACGAGTTATTTATGACCCGATACGTGTATCTCAAAGTTGAGGAGTCGGACTGGATCCTCAGCGACATCAGTGAAATTCGGGAATAATCATGCTGCTCAATTTCCTGCAAAATAATGGGTTCGGTGGTCGTGACCACCTGAAACAGTCCGATCTTGAGAAAATGACGAGGAGGACCCCGTTCTCGTCATTTCTGAACTACGTGGCATACGACGAACGGACAGAGATCTACCTCAATCAGGATGACAGCCTTGGCATGCTGTGGGAGTGCTACCCACTGGTTTATGCAGGTCCAAAGACCATCAATGCTCTGGAAGGGCTCTTCCGGGCAGGCATCCCAAAAGACAGCGTCATTCAGCTCACCTTCCACGCAGACTCACATATCGAACCGATCCTGGATAGGTACCGCTCCAGCAGGACCAGGCCTGATGAGATCATCCAGTCCAACACAGACAAGGTGGTGGATTTCATGATGGCCGGAAAGAAAGGACTCAGGAACTGCAGCAATATCCCGGTACGCAACTTCAGGCTCTATGTGGCCGTGACGATCCCTGCAAACAGTCAGGGGATGCCCAAACCAGAGGATTTGCATGAGCCTGCCAAAGTCGCGCCCCTCATGGAGATCAAACGCCAGATCAACGAAACCCTGAAAGCAGCCCTCCTTTCTCCTTACCATATGCCCCCGGAGGAACTCCTGGAGTGGTTACGCCGACTGATCAACTCTTATCCAGAAGAATATCCGGAAGACAATCACAATACCTACAGTGACCAGGTCCCCCTGCGAAAACAGATAATCACCGCAGATACGCCCATCCGGGAAGAAAAAGACCATATGGTCGTGGGTGATAACTACTTCTGCTGCACCACGCCCAAGATAATCCCCAAACAGGTCAACTCACTGCAGACCAACTCATTATTTGGCGGGATCTGGGGCGTAGTCTCTGATGCTGACCAGATCAAGACAGATTTTCTTTATACCTTCAATATCATTTTTGAGAAGGGATTAGAGATGAAGATTCACGGTAAATGCAACCTCCTTCTTAATCAACATGCAGTGGGCTCGCTTTCCCCGACGCTCAGGAGAAAACAGACGGAATTTCTGGAGGCAACCGATCAGCTGGAGAGCGGGGAAAAATTTATAAAAGTTATCCCCATCATCTGGGTGTGGAGCGATGACCTTGAGCAAGCCAGAGATTCCCTGACCAGGGTACGGCGATTATGGGAGAATCAAGGCTATGTAATGCAGAAGGATAACCTAATTCTGAAAATCCTGTTTCTCTCTTCTCTACCATTCTGCATGTACACCGCAGGCAGAAACGTGGAAAACCTGGAACGAGATTTTGTAGCACCCGTGGGCGGAATCACCTCCATTTTACCTGTTCAAGGAGATTTCTCAGGCTCCGGTGGTGATCCTAACCTGATTTTCACCGGCCGCAAAGGTCAACTGGTTTCCCTTGATTTCTTCGCCAAAGGTGCAGCCAATCATAATGTTCTATGTTGTGCCACATCCGGATCTGGGAAATCCTTTTTAATCAATTACATCGCCTTTAACTACTATTCCACCAACGCCATGGTGCGAATCATTGATATCGGAGGCAGTTACCAGAAAATCGCTCGAATGCTCGGGGCCAGGTATCTCGATTTCCAGGCTGATACCGATGTCTGCCTCAATCCCTTTACCTATATCCTGGAACCGGATGAAGAACTGAAATCCGTCGCGGCTGTTTTCGCGCAGATGGCCTACTCCAACTCGGATATGGATAGATGCGATGATACCGAGATGAACCTTATTCGAAACGCGGTCAGGTGGGCATGGCAAGTAAAGGGACAAGAGGCTGATGCAGATACGGTCTATTCCTTTCTGATGAAGTTCCCTGAGGTGAAAAACGCAGACCTCGAAGAACTGGCAGATAACAAGCAGCTTATTGAATCAGCCAGAAAGCTGGCTTTTAACATCAGGGAATTCACTTCCCACGGCTTTCACGGCAAATTCTTCACCGGGCCTTCTTCCTTTGATATCCGCAGGGATGAGTTTGTCGTCCTGGAACTGGAAAATCTAAAGATTCAGCCGGACCTGTACCGGGTTGTTACTCTGCTCATTATCAACGCTGTAACCCAGGATCTGTACCTCTCCGACCGCTCCCGACCCAGGTTGGTGATCTTTGAGGAGGCCTGGCAGTTCCTGGATAAAGCCGCCATGCTCTCTCCGGTTATTAACGAAGGGTATCGCAGGGCCAGAAAATATAATGGCAGCTTCATGGTCGTCACTCAGTCTCTGCTTGATTTGATGAATTTTGGTGAAGTCGGCAAGGTAGTCAACGGTAACTCTCAGTTCAAAATTCTGCTTGAGTCAGGCGATTTTGCCCAGGCCAGAAGTATGGAACTGATCGACTATGACGACTTCACCATGGAGCTTTTAAAATCACTCAAATCCAATCCACCGTACTACTCAGAGATCTTCTTTGATACCCCCTTCGGCCTTGGTGTTGGCCGCCTGGTAGTTAACGACTACGCCTACTTCATCTACACGTCCAAGGCTGCCGAGATCGCCATGATCGAACAACTGGTGGAGAAAGGACTGACGCACTATGAAGCCATTGAACAGATGGTCACGCTGAGGGAACAGGGTGAAGTATAAATTGTTATCTTTTTGTATATTTATCTTTTTAGCTATTCCTGTGGGTGCTCAGGCAATAACTGAGCTTGAGCCTGCAGGGCCAGTATACGCGATAGTGGAACCGGATGTCCGCAACGAGATAAAGCAGGAGGTTGCACAGCGGTGGAAGCAGCAAAAAGATAAATATCAGGAGAAAATCCACAGCTACCAACCAAAAAATCTGCAGCAACTCCCTAGAGCTGAGAGTGATCGTAGTTTTTCTGTTGATATGACCTACACCCTGGATCGTGATCTGACAGACAGGGACGGTAAGGTGCTCTATCCCAAAGGGTACAGGTTCAATCCTCTGGACTATATGAGTTTATCAATTGGCCTGGTGGTGATCGACGGGAGTGATCCAGACCAGATCAAATGGTTCAAAGAGTCCCCCTATTCTTCCAACCACAGGATGAAGTTACTTCTTTCAGGTGGTTATGCCCAATCCCTGGTTACCGATTTAAAGCGAGCCGTTTATTATCTGGAGAAAGAGGTTGCTGATCGTTTTCAGCTGGCAGCGGTCCCCTGTGCTGCGGTGCAACAGGACAAACACATCCAGGTGACCGAATTTCTGGTTCAGGAGGGAGAATAATGAAAGTTAAAACGTTAGCTCTCGTCTTTTTCCTGACATTTCTCAGTGGCCTCAACAATTGGTCGAAGGCGGGAACACCTTTTAATCCGCTGACAGACATCCATTACAGTGAAATCCAATTGACCTTTCTAGGGCTGTGTATTTGTCCACGGCCACCACCAATATTTTACGTAATTGGTGAGATCTGGACCTACTGGGAACCATTTGCCGCCGTTGATACAGTCAGCACACCCTTTTACTCAGCATTTCTAGGAGCATCATTCGGCGGCTCTCTACTTGATGAATTAGGAGGAACAAACGCGACTCAAGACGCCGTAAATATAGCCAATGAGGCTACCTTTTCGCAGGCTCACTCCTATCCGATTCCGCTCTTAAACTGGCTTTTGTGCAATCGGTATGATTATCCGTTCTGGATATCTGAATTTGACGTGCAATGGAACAATGACGAGCTGTCGGTTCTGATCCATCCGGAGGCTGCGCTTTATGCCAATCCAGTCATGCAGATGGCCTGTATGGCCGATGCAACCGCAACAAATCTAGGAGCGACGCTGGATCTCATGCCCTGGTGTATAGGTTCAGGTGGTTCTGCCTACCCAATGACCGGTTCAATCCAAAATGACGAAATAACCCAGGCCAACAATAGCGCTGCTGCTCGACTGATTTACAAGCTCAATAGGGTTTTCATGATCTGTGACCCTGCTGAATCACTCTGTGGATGTCAATACACGCCTATCTGGATCAAAAGCCACTATAAAACTCATGTGGTACGTCCTGGTTCGAGATCACCAGCATGGCCGTTTGGAGCTACTTCCACCTATTACAACTCCGGCCTTAATGTACCCATGGTTGGCGGAGGTCTTGGTCCCAATGACCAATATCTCTGGACCGTTTACAGGAGGCAACTGTGTTGTACGTGCTGCGATTAACAATAATGCTGCTCCTTTCCACTTTACACGCTGCAGCCGATGAGTTGGAGGAAAGTGTTCAGCGAGCAATGGGGCAGGCAGGAAAGAATGCTGCCACGATGAAAATTTCGGTGAACAAGCACCAGGATGCGGGAATGAAAGCCGCCCAGGAGAGCGCCAAGGTATTTAATTCACCTGAGTTTCAAGAA
Organism: Desulfogranum marinum; assembly: GCF_016918565.1. Classification (GTDB taxonomy): domain Bacteria; phylum Desulfobacterota; class Desulfobulbia; order Desulfobulbales; family Desulfobulbaceae; genus Desulfogranum; species Desulfogranum marinum. The sequence goes on along the minus strand of NZ_JAFFQD010000057.1, from coordinate 7,464 downwards.
AAACTCCAGTGTGAACAACAGCGATTCAAAAAGGAAGTCTTTACAGATGACACAGAAAGGGCAGGGGAGGAGGACGTGTCAAGCCCTGGCAGACTGCCGGCAAACGAAAAGGTGTATCTCTTCTTTTCTTCATCCATACCTGATGAAACGATCCACTCATACCTGACTGCAGTAGAAGCATTGGATGAACCAGGTATGACAATGTTGATGAAAGGCTTTGTTCCAGGTGAACGTCACCGGTACCTCACCAGGATTGCAAAGAAGGATCCGAGCTGTGTTGATCAGCTGAAAAAGGAAAAGCCAGAGGTCTGTGAACGATTCGAGATACCGGTCAGGATTCAGCCGTCCCTGTTTAACAGGTATGAGGTTACCCAAGTACCAGCCCTCGTATATGAGCGTCAAAATGAGGTCTGGAAGATAAGCGGAAATGCCAGACTTGATTACCTGCTGGAAAAGATAAACCGAGAAGCAAAGAGCCCTGGTTTAGAAAGCCTGATCGCTGCATTACAAAAGGGCAAGCATGAGTGATAGCAGACACACCCCTCAAGACAACAAGCTGACCCCTGGCTACTTAGAGGTCCTTGTGATTTCACTGATAATTGTCGGGGTAGCCTTCTGGACGTATGACAGATACTTCGCTCAGAAAATCAAGATCGTGGATATGAGTGGTTACTTCCGGCAACAAAAGGCGCTGATGGCTGCAGGTGAACTAACGGAGGCTGACTTTAGGACCAGCCTCAACAAGCTGGATGCCTATATCAGCCAGGACGCTGAACTTCACAAAAATCAGGTCTACATCCTCAAGGAAGTTGTATTGAAAAATGGCGATGAATTCCTCATCAGATAACAAACGTCCATTTTGGCGACTCAGTAAAAAGGAGCAGCGTATTACTTTAGTCCTGTTGGCTGGTTTTCTCGCTGGCTTGATCTTGCCCCAACGGATCATCGTTGCCACCAGTGACTCACTGGACCATCGAATATTTTTCAAGGTGCCGGTGGATACCACCAGAATCAAGCAAGGAGATTATTTGCTGTTTGAGCTGCAGGGGGGAGAGCACACATCCTTTATCCACAAAGGGCTCAAAGAGAACAACATACTGATTAAAGAGGTTGGTTGCACCCCAGGAGATCTGTTAACCAGGGACGTCAATGGAGTCTTTTTCTGCGGGCAGACCAGGCTTGGAAAGGCCCTGATCGAAGACAGTAAAGGAAATTTTCTTCCTGTCTTCGATTTCACCGGCCCTGTTCCAAAAGGCAGCTATTTCATGATTGGCGCTAATCCCCGTTCCTTTGACTCACGTTACTTCGGACTCATCCATGATGATGCATTTCTCTCAAAAGCTCTGCCTCTATGGTAGCACATTTATAGTTGTCGCAGGCTGCTGGCTATGTATGTCCTTAAACTGCCATGCCCAGGATGAGGGCACCCCACAATTTTACGAAAAACAGAAGGAAGGCTGGTTCTGGTACCACGATCCATTACCAAAGCCAGAAGAAGAACCGGGACAGGAAATAAATCAGGTACAGGAGGTCCAACAACAAGAAAACAGGTACCGAGGCACAGATCTGGAAAAAGTGAGCCTGGAAGAGTTATGGACAATGTACCCCGACGATTTTCAGGAGCTGCTTGATCACGTCCAGAACCTCGCAGTCCAGGCCCCCACGGAAGAGAACACGCTCAGGTATCTAATTATGCAGGACGTGGCCCGCAGAAAGGCCCTGGCCTACACCAACAGTGCCATGTACGTGACCCAGAAATACGGGAACCTGTTCAACGTCAACCAGGTCTATCCTACATCCAGGCCGGGAGTCACCGCCAGGGTACAGATGCAGAATCAGGAGATCGGACAAACAATCAGAAGTGCAAGAAACGACCATGCCCTGATCTATTTCACCAGCCCCACATGTGGCTTTTGTGAGAAGCAAAGCGGGATCCTGGCATATTTCGTCGATAAATACGGCTGGACGGTAAAACCGGTGGATATAGGTCAACAACCAGGCATTGCAGAAAGGTTCGGTATTGAGACAACTCCAGCCCTGCTGCTCATCAAAAAAGGGATGAAAGACTATATGCCCGTGTCCGTTGGAGTTGTCGTGCTTACTGAACTCGAGCGCAAGCTCTACCGCGCAGTCCGCTATCTGCAAGGCGAAACCCGGGATGACAATTTCCTGATGTACGACTTTCAAAAAGGGTCGGCGTTCGACGCCACCTCGATCTTAGACAATGAGGGTAAGCAACCATGGCAAGAAAAATAATTTTGGTAGTGGCAGCCATTTTTCTGCTTTCGGCATCTGCCCATGCACAGTGGGTTGATGATTGGCTGCAGCAGCGCAGTACAAGCGGCCCCAACTATTTTCACGGTCAGGAACGTGGTTTTTATCAGGCCGGGAGCTTTTCTACCCGCTGGTCAAACACCAACGACTATCCTGTAACCGTTGAAGCCCCCAGGATCAAAGCCGGGTGTGGTGGGATTGATGTATTCCTTGGCGGCATGTCTTTTATGAACTCCGACTACCTGGTGGATAAGCTCCAGGGGATACTCAGCAACGCTGCAGCCGTGGCCTTTGATCTTGGGTTGAAAACCCTTTGTTCCCAATGCTCCAACACCATCAAAAACTTTGAGGCCATAGCCGACAAGCTCAACTCAATGCAGATCGAGGAGTGCGCGACCGCCCAGGGGTTGGTTGGCGTGGTGATGGATGAAAATGGTTTTCACTCATCCGAGGTTATGCGGGAAAAACTCGGTACCGCGATCAAGGAAAACAAGCTGGCCCAGGGTATTACGGAAATGTGGGACATGGCTACCAAGGAGGATCAGGCCAATAACAACGTACCACAGGCAGCTGATGTCACTCGGATCAACAGCGGCTGTAACGCAGATATCCGTAACACCTTTTTATCAGGCGGCTCCCTGCTCGATAACCTTGGCTCCAGCATGGGCATTCCTTCCGGTCACACCGATCTTATCCGTGGCCTGGTTGGTGATATCACCCTCCAGGGACCGGCAAGCGCCTATAAGGTAAGTTACGAAGGCCCTTGCCCTCAGAACAACCCGGACGATATCAAGGGCATCTCCGAAGGGGTACTCTATTCCAAAAGTTCCGGCGGCACCTGCACTCAGATCACTGACGCCAACAGAGATCTGGTACAGTATGTAACCAACACTCTGGACGCCATTGCCACCAAGATAGAGACCAGAGCAGCCTTAAGCGCCGCTGAACAGGATTTCCTGGAATCCACCCCACTTTCTCCCCTCCCCATCCTCAAAACCGCCATCGGCAGCAACATGAAGGAGTCGATGGTTACCAGCCTGGCCGACATAACAGCCAAAGCGTACAGCCTGCAGATGCTCTCCGACTTGTATATCCGCGCAGAGTCCATAGGGGTAAAGGCCAAGGAGATTTTGGAGAAAAAAGCAGGGGCCGCCAGCGGACAACCTGCAGAGAACTGCAATCCGGCAGTGTTTGCCGGCCACATCGACACAGACCTCGGCATCATGCTGGGAAGAATACGGCAAAGACAGGAAGCATCACGAGAAGCCTATATAGCCGCGGCGGGAGAAATAACCACCATCATGGCGTATATGGAAAAGATGCAGAGGATCGAGAACCAGATGGTCAGCGAGATTACCCGCAGGTACGGCAAGGACATGGCCTCCCGGATGCAACTCTGATAGCTATGAAAAGGATCAGCACTCTCTTAATAATCATCGCGTTCTTACTGGCGGCGACTCCGGCGATGGCCATTGATATGGAGTTTTATACATACGGTGGTTTCAACCCGGTTGTACAGGCTTTCACCAAGGTCGCGCTCATTTTTGGGGACAATGCCTATAAGGGGCTGCTTGTCGTTGTCACGGTTTTAGGGGTAGTCGCGGCCGCAGTAGGTATGATCGCTAGGGCAACAGTCGGTGGCAGGATCAGCCTGACATGGCCGATCCCTGTTCTGGCTGGAATGGTGATCTATATCGCCTTGTTCATCCCGACCGGCAACATCACCGTCTATGATCCGGTGCTCAATCGATTCCAGATTGTCCCAAACGTCCCGGACGCGATCGTCGCCACCGCAGGAACCCTCAATAAACTGGAGAAAGGGTTGGTTGACATCATCGACACTGCATCCGCCCCCAACGCCCAGTATCTCGACACAGCAGGAGGAAAGGGATTCAAGGTTCTGGAGGCAATCAGGGGTTCAAGCCCTAAAAACAACCACGCCCGAACCTCTATGATCCGCTATATCAAGGACTGTGTCACCTTTGAGCTGCTCCGGCCAGGCTCCACCATCTCCCTTGACACCATGCGGAACAACTCCACCAATTTCCTCACCGAGCTGTCCAACGCTCAGAATCCAGCCATTTATACGGTTTATTATGACAGTGTCGATCCTGAAGGACAACCCATGACCTGTACCCAGGCGTGGAACCAGCTGCAACCGATCTATTCGAACCCCACCAACTATGATGAGGCCATCAAGCGGGCCTGTGCCAAAGCACATTTTGATCCGAACAGTACGACTGAAATGCTCAGGTGCGAATCCCTGATCTCAACAACCATGCTCCACGTGACGGGAAATTCCTATACTCCGGAGCGGCTCATCCAGCAGCGACAGATAGCTGAGATCCTCTATAACTTCTACTATCAGGATGATTACGAAACCTCAGTGCTGATGGAGTCGGACAGAAAAATCGTTGCCACCGGTATGGGGATCGGGATTACTATGAATGAGTGGATCCCTATTATCCGGGCAATCATGACCGCCGTCGCGGTCGGCACCCTCCCTTTCCTCGCTCTATTCCTGCCAACACCGGTTATCGGCCGGGCCGCCTCCGTCATGTTTGGCTTTTTCGTATTCCTCACCACTTGGGGAGTCACCGATGCCGTTATCCACGGTGCTGCCATGGACTACGCGGTCTATGCCTTTGAAGATGTACGTCAGTCCAATCTCGGGGTGTATGCCATGGCCTCCTTTCCTAACATGTCACTCAAAATGATGGCCATGTTCGGGGTGATCCGCTCTGCCGGGATCATGCTGGCAAGTATCTTTTCCATGATGCTGGTTCGATTCGGCGGTTCAGCGCTCGCTCACTTTGCCACAAACCTCGGTTCCATCGCCAGAGGTGCCGGTGCCCAAGCTGGAGCACTTATCACTCCTGAAGGCAACGCTTCAGCCCTCGCCGAACAAACGAGAATTGCAGGTCTGCTGGAAGGTATGCAGGAACACCGGTTTACCAATATGGCTGCTGCCGGTGCGTACAAAATGCATTCAAATGTTGGCGGATACCATGCCGCCATGAACACCAGAAATTCCCTCCAAGACTCCGGTCATCTTCCACAAGGAACGACCGCAGCGGAATATGCCCAGGCCGAGGCCTCCGCTGGCCGATCTGCCGGTACAAACGCTGGGTTAGTCAGCGTCACGACCGGAACTGATGGTAAAGCTTCCAGGATGAAAGGTGAATCAGTCAATGCTGATGGCTCTACAACCACAATAACCACCGGTGCTGGTGGTACCGGACAGGCAATAGATACCATGCCTGCAGGCACCGCAAAATACGATGTTGATGGTGCTGGAAACCAGAGCCTAACCTATGCCCAGGTAAACGGCATGAATCCTATCAGCATCGGGCAGTCACTGCAAAGCCAGCTTATTGGTTCGGCTTCAAACAGCCTTGGCGGATCTTCCAACTGGAATATGATGACTAGGCAACTACAGAGGGATAGCCTTACCAGCACCAGCGCCCAGAGCTACAGTGAACGACTTGATAATTCCATGAGATCGAACTGGCAAAGATCATTTAATGATTCGTCGAGTTTTGTACACACAATGGATGAAACAACGCGAACCCAATTGTCATCAATGATTAATGCTGGAGGAAAGATTGGCCTAGGATTATCCGCTGGTGCCAATGGTGGGGCTCAAGTTGCAGTAGTCGGGCAAGATGGAGAAACTGTTAAATTTGATGTTTCTGAACAAACAGCTCAGGCTTTTGCTCGTGATCAGGCAAGAGTTAGAGCTGAGTCCATTCAGGATACCTTTTCTGGCTCACAAGGAGTTGATTATCTGGCAGACATCTCAAAACAAATTGGAGCTTCAGAAAGCTATTCCTTTCTTAAAGATGCACGGAGGGTTGAAGCAGCAACAGAATCCTATGGAGGCAACATGCAAACCGCTTTCGTCCTGGATTATGCAACAAACCACTTTGGTAATGAATCTCCTGAGAACATTAGGAAGGCAATGGGGAATTTAGCACATATGTCTCAAAATAACCCGCAAGCACTGAATAGAATGGTTGAAGGGTTTGTCAGCGGAAATGGCTATGGATGGGGCAATACCAGCGGCAAAGTGAGTAGCGCTATGGATACATTGGGGAACCGGGTCCACGAAGATGAGATTTTAAGAGGGGCCGTAGACCATACAACCAACAATGCAAAAATGAATGCGTCTGGGGTCGCACCAGATAATTTAATACCACCAGATCAAAAAAGTCTACGTGAGCCAGATTCTCATCCTACCGTGGATAAGACCGATCATTTAAATAATGTTCTTCGTTACGAAGAGACCGGTAAAGGTAGGGTACGTACAACTGCATCGGGGATGGCAAAAGAAGGCGTCGGGAAAGTTTTCGATGGACTCGTTGATAGTCAAGGAGATAGGCCTACCGACGATGGATATTTTGACTACACCGGGATTGAGATACAAGTAATGGAAGAGTTATCACCTGCAGGCCCTATTCCCAAAGATGCACCATCTACTATAGGAGGAAAGCAACGCAACAAATAATCAGTTCTTTTCAATTTATGGTTGGTGCTGTTCTTATTTCAAATTATGGCGGTTGTACAGGTTTGAAGACAGAGTGGACCAACTTGCATCACAGTCTAAATCAGAATCTTGATCCATGGAGGATTCATGTTCTCCATTTGCTCGTAAATTACTTCTAAGATTGCTTGAAATTGATTGTAAACCACGACCTAATGCTTCCAAAAACGAGACATTGTGACTGGAAGTAAGATTGTCATCGAAAAGCTTGCCACATGCGGCGCAATATTCTGGATCTTCACAATGACAACCGCAATGAGGGCAGATGGTGCTTTCAAGATCCATGGGTTACCTTTTTAGGAAAGGACATCTTTAAAGGAGCATTATCTGCTTAAATCCTTATAACAATGTGGAGTTTTGTCAAGGTAGCTCCCAAAAGGAGAGACATGACAATAGGCTATTTATTTCTGCACATTGAAAGAGGTATTGTAGTTGTATTAATAACGTAGGTTGATTAGCTGTAGCAGACTTAAGCAATTCTCAAAACAAAACCAATACAAATGCGTCATCCAGGCTTGACTGAGTATTCCAGAGCAATCCGGCCACTGATTCCAGGGGATTCCGGCCGGTGATTCCATTTCATTCCGGCCACCCATTCCAATTGATTCCGGCCAGGGATTCCATTCGATTCCGGCCATCGTTTTCGG
>NZ_JAFFQD010000056.1 GCF_016918565.1 Desulfogranum marinum | reverse complement strand
GATTAATTTTGGTAAGAGGGTCACCGTTGCTGTCGATTTTACGCATCCGATTATCAAGGTCGAAGAATCCTGGCTGAAACATATCGGCTCCATCAAGTAAAAAACGGCTTAGAAGATGATGGAAAAGTATAACATAATATCAATATTTCAGACAGTTAAAACACTATTTGCGCTTGTTTTGCTGTAGTAATTATTCGAGAAACCCATAATTAACAGTCCCCCTTCATGGATTGAACGCAATCATAAAGCAGTTTCTAGACTGTCAGGAATAATTGTTTCTGTTCTCACGTTGCTTGTATATGTTCATTTTCGTCAGGCGAGAATATTGAGAAACCAAAAGCGGGTAAATGAGGAACTTAATCGAAGGGTAAAAGAAAAAACACAGGAGTTTGAGTTGGCTAACAGGGAATTGGCCAGACTTTCCTATATTGATGAGCTAACCGAATTATATAATAGAAGATATTTTAATAAGTGTTTAGACAAAGAGTGGCAAAGACTCCAGCGTATAGAACAACCTCTTGCACTTCTGTTGTGCGACATAGACTTTTTTAAGCAGTACAATGATACCTATGGTCACCAAGCTGGCGATTATGCTATAGCTCAAGTTGCAGCTGTCATCTTAAGGAACGTTCGGAGAGCAGCTGAGATTGCTGCAAGGTATGGCGGAGAAGAATTTGCTGTAATTCTACCCCAAACTGACTTAGAACGTGCGACATTGGTAGCTGAGAAGATCAGAAAAAGCCTAGTGAAAAGAAATATTCCACACAGCAATTCAACAGTAAAAGATCGCTTATCGATGAGTATCGGTGTTGCAAGTGTAGTCCCAAGTAATGCTGAAAGCCCTGCTCTATTGCTGAGCCTTGCCGATGAAGCTCTTTACATAAGTAAAAATAGCGGTAGAGATCGAGTTTTCTCAGTGAATCAAATTGAAGGAAGCCCTGATTCTCCAGTTGCAGGCAATCGCTTGTAACATTTGCACATCCCCTCCAAATCAATCCTTTGCGTACTTCTCTGCTAGTTTTTTCACTGTTCAATGGGGCAAATACCTCAAACAACAGCCTCTTTTTTTGCCCCTATCTATAGAAATCCCTGCTCACTTTTCAGGCTTAAATTTTCCATATCGGTGCAGACCACACTGTATCAACTATTCTGAAAAAACAGACTGTCTGTCTTTCTGGATTATTCTGCACAATTTTATTTTTCGATGGATCTTCTTGTTAATCAACCGATCTTACATGGTATTTTTTATGATTGGTGTAAATAAAGCTCCTGTATTTGTGAGGCAAGTTTTAAAAAAGGTGGCAAACATCTCTCAGCCCACATCCTTTCCACGTGCATATCATACTGATATCATATCTTTTTCTAACCCTAGCCCTCGCCAGTCAAAAATGGCATGCCACTTGCTTGGTTAATAAGTAAACAACCTACACTGAATTTTTTTTCTGGTTCTTCCGGATGAAGCGTACTTATCTGCATCGCCCAGTACCACTTGCATAAGGTCGAGACAAAGAAAGTGTTAGCTGTTCTTTACAGATTTAATCGGTTCAATTATTTGCAGTCTTCTCCTTCCCCCCTTTGAAAAAGGGAAGGGAGAAGAAAAGGCAAAAAAAAGTAATCTACTTCAAAAGGAGAGGCAATTTGCAAAATGCTTTTTCCTTAGAACCTCGAAAAATTGAGGCTTCATGTCAAAAGTACGCTTGAGTCGGAAGAACCTATTTTCTTATTTAGAGGGGCACCTATTTAAGTCATGTTTGAAGCGATGTCATTTAATTATTTGGAAGGGAAACATTGAAAGTACCTTAACTGATCACCGAGGGTAGCGACATGAGGGTACTGCACTTTTAATTGGCAGTTCCTGTTAACATACAAATACATTTTTTCACCGCCCGACAAACCTTTAAATTAGAGGATACGTATCAATGAACATCAAATCTGTCAGAAACAAAATTGCAGGTATTGCAGGAGCCTGTCTTGTAATCTCTTCTGCTATTCTAGTTGGTTACAGCCTGTATTCAGGAAGAACAAGTCAAAAACTGGTTAACAGTCGTGTCTCGTCGCTTATTGAGTCTCGGTCTCTAGATGGCTTGAAAAATTTGGCGGGCAACTATGCCGGCAAGATTCAGGCTGAATTTCAAGTCGCCTTAAATGCCGCCCGTACCATGGCTGATACTTTCATGGTGTCTAAATCTCCAGATAACGGAGATCTGGAGTTGGGGAGAGATCAGATCAACGCTATTTTGCTAAAGGTGTTGAAAAATAATCCAAACTTCAATGGCACTTACTCCTGCTGGGAACCAAATGCTCTCGATGGACAGGACAACATGTTCAAAACCGGTAAAAACGGCAATAATAAGGTAACAGGACGTTTTACCCCGTACTGGAACCGTGACCAGCATGGCAATATTGCTGTTCAGCCTCTTGTTGAGTATGACACCATGGACAGGCATCCAAATGGAGTCCTTAAAGGCGGTTGGTATATTGGACCAAGCCAGAACTACAAGGAAAGCGTGCTCGATCCTTTTCCCTATATTGTTCAGGGCGAGCAAGTGTGGCTAACCACCCTTTCGGTTCCAATTCTTGTTAATGGTACGTTCTACGGTGTCGCTGGAACGGACTACAACCTGAACTTTGTACAAAGAATGTCAGAAGATGTTGACAAGTTACTGTTTGAAGGAAAAGGGGAGGTTACCATTGTCAGCAACATGGGGCTGATTGTTGCTGACAGTGAACGTCCGGAGTTAATTGGTAAGCATTTCAAGAATATCATTACTGATAAATGGGAAAAATATTTAAAAGATATTCAGCAGGGACAAAGTACAGCTGAGCTCAATCATGACAATAAGATGTTTCAGGTGTTTGCACCTATTGAGCTTGGAAGAACAGGTAAACCGTGGTCCATCATGATCACTATTTCCCAAGATACCGTTTTAGCTGATGCGATTGCACTAGATAATGATCTTACTGCCGAAGCCAGGACTAGCACCACTATGCAGATTACTGTGGGACTTGCTATCGCCGCAGTTTCTATTTTTCTACTCTGGTACGCAGCTGGTGGCATAGTTCGGCCTATTCGCAACACTGTTGATATGCTTAAAGATATTGCAGAAGGTGAAGGTGACCTTACCAAACGTTTGGAAATAAAGGCTAAAGATGAAATGGGAGAGATGGCCGCCTGGTTTAATCTTTTTATGGACAAACTTCAGGAGCTGATTAGTCAAATAGTATCTGATGCTGATTTGTTAAACACCTCATCGACATCGCTTTCTGCAATTGCGACACAGATGACTTCCGGGGCCCAGTCGATGACTGAGAGGTCAAAAACTGTAGCAGCAGGTGCAGCAGAAGTTGATAGCAATATGAGCAGCGTTGCCTCCTCTAGTGAAGAAGCAGCTACTAATGTAAATATTGTTGCTGCTGCAACAGAGGAGATGACTGCAACCATAAATGAGATTGCTCGTAAGTCTGATGAGTCACAAAAAATTTCTCAATCAGCAGTTGACAAGGCAGGGGAAGTCTCAGAGAAGCTAAGCGCACTTGGAACAGGTACACAAGAGGCTAGCAAAGTAACTGAAGTGATATCAGACATCTCAGAGCAAATTAATCTCCTTGCTTTAAATGCGACCATCGAAGCGGCCAGAGCTGGAGAATCTGGCAAAGGCTTTGCGGTGGTTGCTACAGAGATTAAAGATCTGGCAAAGCAGACTGCTGAAGCAACCCAGGTAGTAAAGGATCAGATCGATAATATCCAGGGGGCCACTGGAGCAACAGTTACCGAGGTTGGGCAAATTTTAGAAATCATTCAGGATGTCAGCGGTATTGTTTCCTCCATTACCGAAGAAGTCAGTAGCCAGGCACAAGTAACTCAGGAGATAGCGGAAAATATTACACAGACCTCCCAGGGAATTCAGGACGTAAATCAGAGCGTGAGCGACAGCTCTGTTTTGGTCGGATCGATTTCCACTGATATTGCTGAGGTTAATCAGGCTGTACAAGAAGTTTCAGGCTCAATTAGCGAGGTAAACCTTAAGTCAGAAGAACTTGCAGCTATTTCAGAAAAATTGCAGGAACTTGTTGGCAGATTCAAGGTGTAAGAGCCATAAAAAGCAACAAGATAATATAGTTTAGACATTATCTTGTTGCCTAAGTAGCAAATCTCAGCAGTGATTGAAAATTGATAATCCCTGACGGGTATATAAAACACAATGCAAATCGCTACCAAACAGAACATCGTTGATATCCTTGTAACAGAGTGTTCTGAAAATACCTTCCTTCAACAAGTTTGCGAACTTGGCTTGAGTGCAGAACTTCAAAATAAATGTATTGAAGCAGACCGAGCATTAACTTCAGAAGACATAAGCGCTAAACACCTCTACCTTACAAAAGAGGATGAAGGCGAGCTTGCCACGGAAGTTTTACTGACAAGGCATAGATTCACCCAGCTGGTTGCAAAAAATGTAGTTTTTCGCCAGGCAGCTCTAACCATCATTCAGAATATATATATATCTAAAGAAAGAAAAATTTTCTTTGGGACTTCATTTGATATCGCTGAGAAGGAAAGGCAGGTTGGACTGAATCTTTTTAGTCAGCCTGCAGACAGCGTTTCTGTCCCACTGGAAAAAACCTTTCAGCACCTGATAATTGCACGAGTGTGGGAACGTATATTGTATAAAGCGAACCCGGAACTAATTGATTCTAAAGCATTTGCTCAACTCAGGGGCGTTGTGCAACGGCTGAATACAGCCCGAAATATATATATCTTGTTGACTACGCGGTTGGTTGCAAAAATTACCTCCCAACTTCAAAAGACATATCAACAATCGATCAATCATAGGGATGCTTGCCAAATTGCTAGTTTTGGGGTTGCCCGAGCCGCCTATCGCTATCATCCTTCCATTGGGGTTCGTTTTTCTACATATGCCTCTAAGTGGATACAGAGAGAGGTTCAATTACAGGCTTTGAGCGGTCGCTTGATAAAGGTTCCCGCAAGTCTGCTTGAAAGATTATCAAAGGCATCAAGGAAGGGAAATAAAGAAGAGGAGCAGCAGGCAGTAGGTACCCTTGCAAATGCTACTGTTGCTTTAAGTAGCGAAGAAGATATTCTCATCCAACCTTACCTCTCCTCTGCAGATCCTGCTGATTCGGCGGAGCAGAAACAGCTGGCAGGAATTTTGATGAGGATAGTCAACTCTGTGTTGCCAGAAAAAAGTGCAGATATAGTCAAGCGACGGTACGGCCTAAAGCCTTATGGTGGTCAGCCCCAGTCAATGGTCGAGATTAGTAAGCTATATGGTGTTAGCAGGGGTAGTATTTATCAGTTGGAAAAAAAGGCTTTAAGGCAACTGCGCAATCATTTGAGATCTAAAGAAATAGCCTGACAAGCATTATGCTTTTGTCACATAATTAAACAGGAATGTAACTCCTCACAGGCTCCCACCGAGTCTCCCGTTGGTCGCTTACCTCTTCGGATGATGACCACTTCCCGCATAGATAGGCTAACGGAGTGTTCGGTTACCTGCGATAAATAACAACTGTCCAAATATGAGACACCTGTAAGCAGTTACATTACAGGTTTTAGGTATAATAAATCAAAGGGTTGTCAACCCCGTGGGTAGTTGCACAGCAATAATCATTAAAGTACCTTTCGCCTCTCATATATTCTTTAAAAAAGGAACCAAACTAATCTATAAGTAATTAAACGGTAAATTAATCAGGAGTGAGAAGTGAACTGTATTAAAATGAGTGAAAATGTCTTTCAGCTTAAGGTTAACATAGAAGAACCAGGCTATCTGTTTGAAGGGCTATGGCCAGTTCCTAATGGCGTGAGTATCAATAGCTATCTTGTTAAGGGTGAGAAAACAGCTATCATCGATTTAACACAGGACATTTATGATTTAACGCAATCTTTTGAACTTCAGTTAGAGCAAGCGGGTGCAGGGCTGGAAGCCCTTGATTTTGTCATAATCAATCATATGGAGCCGGATCATTCAGGGCTGCTACGTGACCTGGCAAAAAGAAATAGTACTTGTCGATTTGTCTGTTCAAAAAAGGCTGCCCCCTTATTGGAACAATTCAGCTCCGTTCCTATGGATAGAGTAGATACTGTAGAAGATGGTGACAGTTTAGACTTAGGGCATGGAATGGTTTTACATTTTCACCTTATTCCCAATGTCCATTGGCCAGAAACCATGGCTACTTATCTCGATAGAGCAAAAATATTATTTCCGTGTGATGCTTTCGGCTCGTATGGTGCCGTGAAGGACCAGGTATTTGATGATCAGCTTTCTGAAGAAAGAGCAGCTTTTTTTGAACAGGAGGCCTTGCGCTACTACGCAAATATTGTTGCAACATTCTCTCCTTTTGTTGAGAAGGCTATAAACAAGCTCGATAGTTTGGAAATTAATGTTATTGCTCCATCCCATGGCATAGTTTGGCGAAAAGATCCGGCTGTGATTATTAATCATTATAAACGGTACGCTTCATACGCCAAGGGGCCCGCAGAGCCAGAAGTTTGCCTGGTATGGGCTTCAATGTACGGTAATACAGGAAAATCCATAGCATCTCTTATTAAAGGGATACGGTCAGAAGGGGTAGACATTACTGTTTTCCGTGCTCCCCAGGATGATCTGGGTCATATGTTAGCTGCGGCGTGGAAATCAGCGGGGTTGGTTTTTGCGATGCCTACTTATGAGTACAAAATGTTTCCACCAATGGCCCAGGTGATTGAAGACTTGATGGTCAAAAAAATAAAAAACAGAAAGGTGTTACGGGTTGGCTCATATGGCTGGGTAGGTGGAGCAGAAAAAGATTTTAGAAAGAAAACAGAAAAGGCTGGTTGGGATATTATGGATAGCATTGAATTCCAAGGGTGTCCAACCGATTCAGATTTGTGTGCTATGGAAGAGGCCGGTAAAGAACTAGCTCAAAAGATTAAGCAATTTTGTAATCAAGCATGATAACCCCGGATTTCTCATCAATAAAGTTTTTCGCAGGGCAAGGCACAAGCCGTACAGCAGGTAGCGAAGATTCCGATAGTAAACAACCGCAAGTGGTTTGTAACGTAGATCCTGCGGAAAAATCTATTGACCCGAAGAGGGAATTTTTTGATTGAAAACGAAAAACAGACTGGTAATTTGTAATTAATTATAAATTTACTCTTTAAGTAATAATAAATAGTATCAAACAGTTGAACTAAAAACCAAAAAGTTCTTGCAAAATTCGGGCTGAGCTTGCTTTACCCCATTCACCCTGAGCATTTACTAACATTTGTAATGTATCTGTGTTGGAATAGTTATTATTCACTATTCCAACACCCCTCCCTCACGTTGCATCTTCTATTGCTAAATATGTGGTCCCGCTTGACTATAAATAAAGATATTTGAAGCTTTCTAAACTTATTTTTATTTATCCCTATTTGATACCTATTCGGCCAAAATCACAAAATTGTCCGTTTCTGAAACCTGTAACTGGTGACCAGTGCTCCATATGGGCATAAGTGGATCGATTTGGCAGGTAAACCCCAACTTCAGACCTCCTGATCTCGACAGTTAAAACCAAAGCAATAAACCACTCTTAAAAGATTGAGAATAGGTGCTAAATGCTATTTTTATTTGCATGGTATCGATGATCTGGTTGCCGCCAAGCTAAGATTTAGATAAGATACCGCTTTGGATAAAGGAGTTCAGATAAAACTATCCACCATACCATCACCATGGCGCAGCTGCAGTTACCCATTTTCCCCGAAGGATCTACATCGATTAATCAAAACATCGCTTTTGTGAAACAGGATAATACCATCACCTACATTTACGGGTCTTTGCCGGTGTTTTCTCATGATGTTGACGACATGAAAACCTTTCGTATGTTTACCAGTCAACTGTACGTCAATGGCAGTGCGTCCCAGGTCGAGATCTGTCGAGCATTCGGGGTGAGCAAAATTACTTAGAACACTTGAAGAGGAAGGATAAATTGAAGCGGGTCGGAAGGAAAGAGGTCTTTTCTATCAAGCTAAAAAACAAATTTTCAGGAAATTAACTCTTTCACACCGTCCTTTTACCTTACAAAAATGGTAGTATCACAGTCAAATACGCTAAAATACTATTTCAACAACATCTATTCCATCTTGTTTCAGCCTTCTTACCCATAAGAGCACAGTGATGGGCTGCTCACTATCGCTTTGGCACAGCAGAAAATAGAGCTGCACCTCTTTCTCAAAAAAAGAATACGCTCCTAGTGTATTTCTCTTTTCAGCACAAACTGTATAATAATTGTTGTATTCATCAGCAACAGCGCTTTCCGTCTTCAAGTTTCGATAACAGGAATCCCCAAAAATGGTAACGTCTATACAAATAACAACGGTCTGGACAAGTCTCTTGCTCTGCATTGTCTTGACAAACGTAACAATAACATTGGCAGCACCATTTTCTCCGATACACCTAAGAGCTGAGAGTAACTCCATAGTCCCTGGAAAAGAAGTGCAGTATCTTATTGCTGATGATGATCACACTGATATTGACGATATTCTAAAGGAAAAAAGAGAGGGTCTGTGGCAGAATCCAGACATAACGCCTCTCTATCTTGGTAATACTCATACCAGAATATGGGTTCGATTAAGACTCACATCACATGCAAATGTCCCACCAGACTGGATTTTGCAAGTCACCTGGCCTTATTTCAAGGAAATAGAGCTTTATCTCTTCGATACAATAGATGGTCAGCTGATATTTCCGAAGTCCTCGATGACTCAGGCAGCACATAATCCTCTTGCAGCGCATCTTCCCTTTGCCTTCGCTCTGTCAGCATCACCAGCAATGGACCGAATAATGTACCTTAAGCTCCATGCCAGTGTGAAGATGCTTGTGCCGCTGAAGATTGTCCGCAAAAGCACCTTTGAGCAAAAAACGCTTGTTCGGCACATCCTTCTGGGGTTGTTTTTCGGTGCCCTTCTTGCGATGGGCTGCTACAATATTTCCTTATACTTTTTTACGAAAGATGACAGCTATGCCTATTATGTCGTCTATGTCATTTCCATCATACTCTACACTCTTGGCATGACAGGTCTGGGACAAACATATCTCTGGCCGAAAAACAGTTGGCTTCTAGCCCATGGCTACGGAGTTTTTTCTTCTTTTTCCTTTCTGACTGCGTCTCTGTTCATTCGCCGAATTCTTTCCCTCCCCTTCTATGGCGGCTGGCCGTTGCATGTTACCAATCTGGTTGCCATTTATTGGGGCATCATGTTTGCCCTGTACCTTGGACCAAATTATCAATGGCTTGTTACTACTGAAGATTTTGGAGCGACTACAACCTGTGTCGCCCTGCTTGTTACTTTATTTTTTTGCTGGTACCAGGGAAGTATTACAGCGAAATATATTACCATCGCCTGGACCTTACTCCTCCTGTCAACAATTCTGTTGATGATGGGATTGACAGGAATCATTCCTTTTTCACCAATGGCACAAAACAGCCAGAACGTTGGTTTAGTTGCTGAGGTTATATTATTGTCCCTTACTCTCGCTGAACGGATAAATCGCACACGGCAGGAGAAAGAAGAAGCCCAGGAAAAAGTATTGGCTATGGAACGTCAGGCGAAAACAGAACTTGAAATAAGGGTTAATCAACGAACAGTTGAGCTGCGAAGGACCTTGCAAGCACTCGAGAGCGCGAATAAAGAGCTTGACACCTTAAGCTTAACAGATGACCTGACCCAACTTGCCAATCGCCGGCATTTTAATGCTGTTTTACAACAGGAGTGTAAACGTGCAAAACGATATTGTCAGCCCCTGTCAATTATACTTGCTGATATTGACCACTTTAAAATGATCAATGATACCTTCGGGCATCACATTGGAGATAAATGCCTCCAACACATTGCCCACATTCTGGGTTCCCAGGCCAGAAGGGCAGAAGACCTGGTCGCTCGTTTCGGAGGGGAAGAGTTTGTCATCATTCTGCCAGGAACATCAATTGAAATCGCAGCCGCTACCGCCGAACGGATAAGGCATAGCGTGCAGACTGCACCATTTCATACAGATGAAAGTGATTTCAAGATTACTGTCAGCCTTGGTGTAGCTGAACTCTCTTCCCGAGAGTCTGAAACTGAAGAAGAACTAATCAAAAAAGCCGACAAAGCAATGTATCATGCTAAAAACTCCGGAAGAAACAGAGTTGAAATTTTTTAGCCAGCATGACTGTACCAAATCGAGACAATCATTATCACTCTATGAAAGCAACCCGTTGGCAACAAGAACAATTCCCGCCAGATTAGTTTTTCGGATAATACTGTGTCTTCGTTCCGACCAGACCTGACGGTTATCCGCTTCATCTTACTCCTGCCTTGTTATATGTGGCTGCCATCCGGCATCGGTTGCCTTCTTTCCAACAGTCAATAACGGTTCTTTCCATTCTGCCCAGCCAGCATTTCTCATCACATTCAAGGTTGGCCCATATAAAGCCACGGTTAAAATCTACTACGAGTTCCCGTTTCCCCATGGCTTAAAATACACCTTCAACCTGAGGACACGATAATTTTACAATATCTATGGACTTTTTCATTAGTCTAATGAGATGTCCTGATTGATATGCGAGCTGGATGATTATCGATACATTGGCACCAAATTCAACAATCTTTACTGAAAATCTTGTCAGTGAGTATTCCTGGGCAATCCGGCCACCCATTCCAATTGATTCCGGCCAGGGATTCCATTCGATTCCGGCCATCGTTTTCGGAGGGTAGCGACGCATAGAACCAGATGGTAGAGGAAATCTTTTTGAACGACTACTTCAAGGAGATTTTCATGCCCAAAAAGAGATTATCTCTGCGAAAGATAAGAGAAATATTGCGTCTCAAATACGGTTATAATTGTAGTAATCGTGAAATCAGTCAAAGTTACGGTATAGGCAGGGCGACAGTCGGTGATTACTTAAACCGTGCAAAGGCAGCAGGGTTAGACTGTCCCCTTCCTGATAAATTGAGTGATACCGCTCTAGAAAACCAGCTTTTCCCTTCATCAGCACCTCGCACGACACATTCCCGCTTCATTCCAGACTTTCACGAAGTCCACAAAAAACTGAAATCCCGTAAACCCGTGACCCTGAATTTGTTATGGCAGGAATACAAGGAACAGAATCCAGATGGCTACCAATATAGCTGGTTTTGCAATAGTTACCGCGATTGGGCAGCTCATCTGGATGTCGTCATACGGCATGAACATCGGGCAGGCGAAAAACTGTTTGTTGACTATGCTGGTCAAACCGTTGATTTGATCAACCATGAAACCGGTGCAATCCACAAAGCCCAAATCTTTGTCAGTTTTATGGCTGCCAGCAATTATCGGAGTTCCATCAACAACAGGTCCGCTTGGTTTCCGGTCATGTCGTCGATATGCAATTGGCTGAACGTGGCACTTTTCTTGGTTGAAAACTGTGGGTTCATGAAATACGTAAGTTGAGAAAAGGAGGGCACCAAACGTCCATTATCTCCACAGAGTACGCAAGGGAATTGACAAGTGTGGCCGCAGCTATGTTTGCCAGGTGGTCTCAAGAAAACTTTTTTAAATATATGCGGGAACATTATAGTTTAGATAGGCTTGTTGACTATTCAACTGAATCTATTCCTGAAACCACGCAGGTGGTCAACCCGTTGTATAGAGAGGCTGACGGAGACGTGAGAAAACTTGCAGCCAAGCTTGCTCGCAAGCGGTGTGAATGTAACTCAATCATCCTCTGCGATGATATTGAGCCGGATAAGGTTGTTGCTTATGAGATGAAAAAACAGACCATGCAGGAAGAAATTGAGGTCATGGAGCAGCCCCTGGATAATTTGAAGGCCTGCCGTAAGCCCTATCATCTCATGTCAAATTTTCTGATCTACCCGAGGAGGATCAATTCAGAAAGCTTGGAATGAAGACTAAGTATTTCCTCGACACCATCAAAATGATCGCATATCGGGCAGAGACAGCCATGGCAAATATTATCCGCAAAACAATGCCCCGCCAAGATGATGCAAGGAGCCTCCTTCGGAGCCTGTATAATACAGATGCTGATATTCTACCTGATGGTGAAAAACAAGAATTGGTAGTCCGGCTGCATCAACCAGCTAACCGTTGCAGTGCGGACACGATCGCTAACTTGTGTCAGGAGCTGAACGCTACGTGTACCAAATTTCCGGGCACTGATTTAAAGCTGGTCTACAAAATGGTATCGTAGAATAATCTCGTGAGATCAGGAGATCTGAACTTCGATACTTTGCTATGCAAAACGATCCAGCCATCCCCCAATGGGGTGTTGCTGAATAGTTCCCTTGTTTATTTAGAAAGCAATCATACTGGCACCCTCGCATCGAGAAAAATGGTGGCATTAGGTAGAGGAGATTTTCTTCAATGTGACAGTCCTTGTTTCTGGACAGCATATGTTGTGCTTACATATGGCATTATCACCATCGGTTTGCTTTAAAAGGTGGGTAGAATAGCGCGTTGAAGGTGTATCGTGAACCGATGGCGAAGCAGGTGTTAACGTGTCCACTAAACCGGACTGTCTGGTTTTCCAGACTAGATACAATGCTTTCAGTAAAATATTGAAAAAAGGATTCTAAAGGCGATACACGCTCATAGCACTTACTTTTCATATCGTTAGTATTGCCGGTTACCCGGTATCAAGAGCATCTGAATAACATCGGAACCAGAATGGCCCCCTGTAAGCACCTGTTATATATAAATATAATTGACTATGGTGTCTTGCAGGTGTATGTGTCTTGTTTTTGTAAGTAATACTTTTGTAGTATTTATCCGTTATTCATTATGTCCCAAAAAAATTAATATTTGGTGGTAATAGACCTTTTATGTCCAGTGAAGAATAGCTTATTTATTGGCACGGTGATTGCTTCATTTAGTTTGTTCAACATTGAAACAATGTAGCCCTGCATCGAAAGCGAAAAGTGACGTAACCGTTTTAAGAAAGAACCTCTTTGCTTTGTATGTGTGACATTTAGTAATTTATGCTTCTGGTGGATACCGGTTACTGATCATTTGCAATTGATATTTCGTGGCACTTATAGTGACCGATAAGTGCTACGAAAAGGGTTATTTCATTTCCATGTTAAACTGATGAAGCTTACTCCTGCTGTAGACTTGTGGTCTGACCGCCTTGTAGTCTATGTGATGTAATTAGGATTATGCAGTCATCTACACCATGAGATTGTATGCGTATTAAAATAAATGGTGTGCCTTGAGAAGGTCTGTTTATATTCCGCGACGTATTTACAGGCCTTCTTTTCTTCTTCTATACCAATAGCTTTGGTGGCGAGCGGAAAATGATAGAATGGCAAAAGAATCTTTACTGTTTTTGTAGTCATTTGCTGTGGGTTTGTTTTTGTTCCTTACTCCCCTACAGACGATGATTCGTGCAAAACAATGGTTGAAGTCACTAACACCCTGACGTTTTGATCAGTATTAGTTGAAAGAAGGAGTAGGCCTGTCTTATCAAGCTACTTAGACGCATCCTGGCAAGCCTGCTACCACCCCCTCTCTTTTTCTTTTATGATTAATGCCATTGATTTTTACAAACAGCGAAAAAGATGCATGCCTGTTGACTTGACTGTTTGCATGGCCATGTGATGCAGAGAAACTATCTCCTTACACCTCTGCATCACATGGTTACCACCGCCTAGAAGCCCCCCTCACAACTTTATCCCTCTCGCTTTAGTCAGCACCACTTATTGCATCAAGATAGTTGGAGTCACCTGAATTTGCTGGACGCCCCAACCTGAAAAATCATATAAAGAGCGTAACGAGCGGTGACTGAACATAACTGAAGCCCTTTGTCTATCAAATAATTTAAGCAGTTATCTGATATGACAATCATTTCAGCCCCCCCTCTCTATCTCCCGCAACTATGACAAAGACCCAAATTATTGCTTTGGGGTTAAATGCCTGCAGCAAAAATCCATGCATAAAGAGCAGGGGTGCCTTTTCTTCCAAGTTAAAATATAACTCGCACGGGCCACGCCTAAAGCTAGCCACAGGATGTAGCATGTGCCTAATACGCGAAGAAATGGTTCAACCGCTGGAATAATTTGTAAAATTGTGGCGGATTTTAGAGAGCAATATGAAGCTGTAACCTTCACCCTCACCTTTGGAGGGCCTGAAACCTTATTGCCTCTACTGAGAAAGGGGCGGGTTGATTTTGCATTAGTGGATGTGTTTCTCACCCAAAACACACATATTGGAAATCTGGGTATGTACCATTTTTATCCAGTTGTTGAGGAAGAAATAATCCTTGCGTGTTCTAAAAAATATTATCAAAAACACATAAACAATGACCTTTCCTTCACATCATTGTCACAACAAAATTTCATCAGCTATAGAAAGGATCTGCAGACTATTAAACAGTGGTTTAAACACCATTTCTCAAAACCCAATGTAGCTCTTCGCGACGTGCTTTGACAGTCACCAAACGGTTATAGCTGCGATCAAGCATCATGTAGGCATGGGAATAGTTTCCTCTCACCTCGTGCAAGATGAGCTTCGTAGTGCAGAAATTGTTCGCATACAAACCTCCACGCCGGATATCATCAACCCAATATCTCTTGCGTATTTACAGGATAAAATTCCACCCTTTACAGAAAAATGTTTCGAGAAGTATCTGGTGGAAAAAATCAAAAGTGTGAATTTTGCAATTTAATAGGTGAGGTGCCGCGTACCAGGCTAATCATAAAGCTGAATAACGCACTTCCCCCCACTGTACGTTGCCACTTTCGCCGTTATGACAATACTCCAACAGGACAAGATCTACCATGCAGACCCCTCTACGACACCTATGCGTTCTTGATAGAGCCTTATGCGACAACAGAAAGAGAGGGATATTCCTTCCTGCGTGCTCCAGACGAATTTTACCAGGCGATTGATGCGCTAAAGGAACATGCCAGTGACCGGGCAACTGCTGTGAAGGAATATTTGAATGAATAGTCGCAAGACGTTCTACCTAAACGACTAAAACCGATTATCTAGACGCCTATTGAAAAATAGGCGTCTACGGCCGGACTTCAACGGGTCATTTGCCGGACAATTGATCGTAACGCAGAAACAGGTAATGGCCGGGTTTACCTTTCTTTCCATCTCCATCATCACTAACGATCAAAATTCCTGTTTGACCGTCCTGCAACCTTACCGGCGTAACGCCCTCGGCCTGGCGCAAATTTTTTACGTCTGGTACACGCAACCGTTGTGGCGAATCATTTGTGTCTCCGCTCCATAACCAGAGCTTAAATTTCTTCCCTTTTTTTCTACTGAGGATGAGATAACCACCCAAATGCTGGTCATAGCACATAGAGCGAATCCCTCCTTCTCCCAGATCTAACTCAATAAGCGTGTCTGCAATTCGAGGCACCTCATTATGATCAAATACTGCCAAAGGATTCTCCAATACCACTACAATGGCATTGCCGTCAGCCAAAGGACTGCGCAGTCCAATGAGCAGCTTCTGCTTGGTCCGGTCAAAACTCAGACCCTCTATATTAAACCCTCCGTCATCTTTTACGTCGTGTATATTGAAAGCGTGTTTAAGGACCCCATGTTTCTCTGCAATTTGGCTGCGCAGATCCTTTGAAATCTTAATACCAGTAACCTTGTCACCGTCCAGGACAAAACGTATAAGCTGCTCACGTTTATCTGTTCGTTTACCGTTTTTCTTGCGCGAGTGAGAGGTGATGACATAGATACGGTTTTGACCATCGACCGCGACCGCCTCCAGGTCTTCCATTATACCGAGATCCCGATTGGGTGATAACAGACCGGCCAGGTTTCCACTGTGCAGGATCTGCTCTGCGACCCGGCCATCAGACTTGAGAGAGAGCAGACCAAGCGGTTGGTGTGACTCGTCTTCGACAACAATAAAACGACCGTCAGCCAGTTGCTGAACCCCTGATGGTTCGTAGATCAGTCCAAATTTACTGAACTTACTGGAAAATGGAATTTCTGCAGCTGTGCAGCTAAGGACCGAAAAGCCGACAGCTAATGAACCAACAAGGGGAATCCAGGCTTTTCGGGGGCATAATGCTTTGTATAAGAACAACAAAAAGGCTCTATACATAAATAAACTCCTACCGTAACGGATCGAACGGTATGACTCTGGATTGCACGAAACTTATTATCTCGGTTAGGCCGATTGTGTGGTAGACCACAATGACTATCAGTAACATTAAAGTGCTTAAAGTTAAACCAACCAAAAAAGCAGTGTAGGATATTTTCAATAAACGAAATTTACGATTTGCAACTATTCCGAGCAGATAAATTTGCCATGTCATATTTTTGTAAATACGTTCGTTTTTCTGCAATATATCGCTCATAAGTTTTGAATGCTCGTTTCTAGTCAGTGAAGCAAAATGTTCAAAGACCAGGATATTGGCTTTGTTGTTCCTGAAATCTTCCACAGTGCTCTTTCTTTTGAAGGAATGCGGTTGTGCCGCCAGCACCGCAAAAATTATCGAACAAAGACATGTTGTCAGAAACACAGCGATAGGGGCAACGAACATTGGCTCAGCAACCAATAGATACGCAGGTATTGCTACCTTGGTTTGAATTTCTGTAGATTACTGACAGAGGTTGTAAATATGAAAAGTGCAGGAAATATGGAAACAGACAGCAAAATGTGGGTAATGCTTGACGAAAATGAGAATAAGGTGAGCCCAATCAAAAGTAACCTGCAGTTTTTGTTATCTATTCCGACTGCACCTTCATGGCAAGGTCGCCCGTTACCGATCCAGCACACCTTTTGCGTCAGGCCAAATCCTGGCAAAAAATCAGATATATATACAGCCATCCTCTTTTTATTACTTATATTTCAATCATTGGAAGAACAATTTAACTTGAGTAATTTACCATGGACTCACTTACCCAGGCAGCACTTGGTGCAGCTGTTGGCCACCTCTTCTGGAATAAAAAATTAGGCAACAAGGCATTGTACCTTGGTGCAGTCGGCGGCACAATCCCGGATCTGGATATCATCCTTTACCCCCTCCTCGATGACGTTCAAAGGCTTTACTGGCACCGGGGAGAATCCCACTCAATCTGGTTTGTTCTTCTTGGCTCCATGTTGACGGGCTGGCTGCTCTGCAAATATTTCCACAGGGAGCGATTGTCCTTACCATCGGCAGTTCTCGGCACATTGCTGATTTACGCAACACATATTCTCATTGACTACTTTACCGTCTATGGTACGCAACTACTTGCGCCACTTTCCCGTACGGGCTTTGCTCTTGGCAATTTTTTCATCCTCGATCCGCTGTTCACTCTCCCTCTCCTCCTGGGATGTGCTATAGCTGCAGTTGCAAAATCCTCCCTTGGGGTAAAAGCCAACGTGGCTGGTTTAACCTTGGCCGCCTGCTATATGATGTGGTCGTTTTCCATTCAGGCCATTGCGGATCATACCTTTCGCTCAGCACTCGCAAAAGAAAACGTCGATATTACCAGGCAGCGAACCACTGCAGGCCCTTTCACCACCTTTCTCTGGCGGCATGTCGCAGAGACAAAGGACGGTTTTCTCCTTGCTTACTGGTCCATCTTTGACAAACCAACTCCAACTATTCAATTTTACCACATCCCACGCCAAGCCGATTTAATAAAAAAAATAACTGACTCAAGAACTTTTACGGTTGTAGAGTGGTTTTCGCAAGGATGGTGGTTCGCCGTTGACGAAGGAGACAATTTAATCAGAGTTGTTGACCTCAGATTTAATGAAATCCCATCAATGCATGGTCAATCGCATCAGAAATGGGATTGGCCATTTGCCTGGAAATTCGATCTGCAGGCTCCACAGGAAAAGTCCCTGTTCTCGATATTGCCGGATGTAGATGCACCACTTCACACTCTACAATTATTAACGACCAGAATTCGGGGAGGAAAAAATTGGTATTCCACCTCAGGTAACATAGGTACAGGAGCTATCACATACGCTGAAAGACTACAGGAGCCACTCAAAACGCAATGAATGGGGACGATCAAAATAACCGAGCCTGATCCATTTTACGGCTACAGTTTTGGTGGTGCGATATCAAGAGGTTTACTATGCAGTAGCCCTTATAGGACCTGATCACAGTGTACTTTGGAAAAGTAGCTATTCGTTCAAACTCAGGTAAGCCCTGACTCCGAAATTGGAAGAAATAGCCACTTTTCAAAAAGCACTATAGGCTTTATGCCTGAACATCTACCCCTGTAGAGTAGTTTGCTGCATTTGATGCTATGTGATTGCCAAGAATTTCAACCAGGCTTGACAGGGTATCACTATCCGCATCCTCAAGATAAGAGCTAAAAATATCACCCATTGTACTCATGTTGCCATTCTGAGGCGGAGGGCCGAGCTTTTCATGTAATTCTGACATAAGTGATTGCATTTCCTCTTCTTTGAGGACACCATCTTCGTCTGCGTCGGAGGCAGCCAATGATTCTTCTGCATTAATCGACGTCCCACTTACCGTCGACATTTCGTCAGTCAGGGCACTCAATTCCTCCAAACTGATTGCACCATCATCGTTGTCATCGACTTCGCTGAATTGTTCAGCCGCATTAGGCGGTGGTGGTGGTGCGGGCATTGCTCCTATCTGACCGATCATACTACTTAGCTCAGAAGAACCCATATTTTCTGAATAGCTGGAGAGAGCTTGCTGAAAAGATGGATCTGTACCACCAGACTGACTTGGTGGACCAAATTGTTCCATCACTGCCGTCATCATACTATCCATTTCACTCTGGCTAAGAGCACCATCGTTATCACTATCAAAGGTTGAAAAAGCATCCTCTGTAGTAATGGTTTGACCGGAACGTGATGAAATTTCTTCTGTGAGCGTTGCTAACTCTGTTGCACTGACCCCACCACTGCTGTCCGTGTCAATTTCATTAAACTTTTCTTCCGGGCTTGGGTGTCTTTGTACGCTCTGATTCATCATGGTATTGAGCATACCTTGGTTTCCACCGATGCTATTGATCATTTATTAGCCTCCTTACGGCATCCGATAATATAAAAGTACTTCCTGTACAACAGTCGTACCGATAACTCTTTCCTGTTATCATTATCGACGAAGAACCCCAAAAACTGTGTTAACCTGGAGTAATGTTTTGTAAAGGTTTGTAAAGCAGGACGTTAACCTGTTGTACTCCTCCTATGGAACTTTTACATTACAAGGCAATTGAGCTGAGTACACATCAGCACGTTTGGCTGTTCATGGTGTTACCCCTTACTTTTTTTTTACTGAGCGTTACATTTTCTATTTTCAGCTATGTCGGAATATTTACCCAAAGAAAGGGTTCTCATCGTTGATGATGACCATGAACTCTGTGAACTATTAGTTGATTATCTGGAACAGGAAGATATTGCCTGCCATTTTGTCAATGATGGCCTTACAGGTCTTGAAGAAGCCCTCACCAATGATTTTTCTCTTGTCATCCTCGACGTTATGCTCCCGGGTCTCAATGGTTTTGAGGTGTTACGATCAATCAGGCGTTCTTCACAGATACCAGTCATCATGCTCACTGCCAAAGGTGAAGATGTGGACCGCATAGTGGGACTGGAAATGGGAGCTGATGATTACATGGCCAAGCCATTCAATCCACGTGAATTGGTCGCAAGAATCCGTGCTATAGCCAGACGAAATAACAGGTATGCTGCACAGCCTGAACAACAGAACCTCCCCGTCCACCTGAGCTATGGCGATGTTACTCTGGATGCGGGTACGAGAACAGTTACCCAAAATGGCAAAATTATCTCATTGACCTCTGTAGAGTTCTCCATGCTGCAAGAATTGCTCAACAACATTGGGAAAGTGGTGCAACGCGACCAGCTGGCGATAAGTGTTCTCGGGCGCAAGCTTGAAGAATTTGACCGCAGTATTGATGTGCACATTAGCAGTTTACGAAAAAAACTAGGTCATCAGGTGAATGGTATTGAGCGAATTAAAAATGTACGCGGAGTTGGGTATCAATATACTACGACCTAGCCCGAATTTCTCATCAATAAAGTTTTTCGCAGGGCAAGGCACAAGCTGCGCAGCAGGTAAGCGCAGACTCCGATAGTAAACTACCGCAAGTGGCTTGTAACGTAGATCCTGCGGAAAAATCTATTGACCCAAAGGGGGAACTTTTTGATTGAAAACAAAAAACACACCGTTAACAGTGCAGATTGCATATTAGCTAATGATATCAATTAATTGAGTTTTAAAATAAAAAGTTCATGAGAAATTTGGGCTAGCCGTTTGGAACGGATGGAGAGATGATAGGGAAAACCATTTTTGCAAAATTGTTTATCAGCTTTGCATTAACAGTGTTGGTCGCTGGTCTGGTTACCGGCCTGATACTCTTTTCTTTTTCCCACCGTTCTATTCAAGGGGCCAGAGAGAGTTTCCATGAGCAACGTAATGCCGATATGGCCAGAGCCATTACATCAGTTGGGAAAGCTGCCTATGGGATTTACGAAAATAAAGACAGCGAAGAGTTTGCCAGGTATTTACATGGAATAAACACGTCTATGATGACGGAGTTATTCCTGCTGGTGGATGGTAAGAGTTATCCGGAAGGAAAGGTGTTGCCGACCGATCTGAATCACGTCATCAACTCTTCTCTTGAACTGGGAAAATTGCAGCTTACAGAAATGAACCGGCTCCTGTTTGTAGCCAGCCCACTCGTCTCCCATGACGGCAACCCATATCTGATTGCGGGAATTCATCGTATCCCGCCCCCTCCCGCTCCTTGGCAAAAGGGACCGCCCAGGGACAAGAAATTGCCGTTTCACCCTTTTCCCGGCCTTGATATCCTCATATACACATCAGTTTTTTTGCTCATCATCGGCTTTGTTTGCTACTGGTTGGCGCACTCTTTCAGTCTGCCGATTCAAAAATTGCGTACTACAAGCAGACAGATTGCCTCTGGTGACCTCTCTGCCCGAGTTGCAACGGTTAAAGGACAAAATCAGGGTGAACTGGCAGACCTTGCACGTGACTTTAACCACATGGCTAACAGGTTGGAAAAACTGGTAGAGTATCAGAAAAGATTACTCGTCGACATCTCCCATGAACTTAGATCTCCCCTGGCTCGAATTAGTTTAGCGCTTGAACTTGCACGACAAAAAGGGGCAGAGAATAATAGTTTGATGCTGGACAAGGTTGAAAAAGAGGTAAGCCGCCTGAATGAGCTTATAGGCCGACTACTGAGCTTGCCATCCTCGAAACAGGGCCTGGAAAATATCGAAAAAACCTATTTTGACCTAGCTGTTCTCGTTAAAGAGGTTGTGGACGACGTATCTTTTGAAGTTGAAGGTACGGGTAAACAGGTGACAATAGCAGGCCATTTGCCGGAAATTAATTTCTACGGCTCACGAGAGATGATAAGGCAAGCTGTTGAAAATATACTCCGTAATGGGGTGTATTATACTGCTCAAGGAACCAGTGTTGAAGTGAGCCTTTGTCTACAGAAATCCGAGGAAAATGGTTTACAGAAAGCTGTAATACTTGTTCGTGACTTTGGTCCCGGCATACCTGAAGAAGACCTCTTACTTGTTTTTGAGCCGTTTTACCGGGTATCTGTCGCACGAGAGCGTTTACAAAACGACAGTGGAGTAGGGATTGGCTTAGCTATTTCGAACCAGGTAGTGCAGCAGCACGATGGTGAGATTTCTTTAATGAATGCCGATGACGGCAAGGGACTCATTGCTCGCATCATACTTCCCTTACCGATAACGTATCAGTGAAATTGTAAAACTGGTTGAAAACCTAGTTATTGCGGGTAAACACGTTCACGCTCTGTATGGCAGAAGTAGTGCAAGGCTTGATGCTAACGCAAAAATACCTTCAGCCTTATATATGTTGCCCAATTGCATATTCCAGAGCAGACCACAATCACTAACTAAACGAACGTAATTATACATACCCTCCTCGTCTTTATCTGCCCTTCCTGCTCCGTATATATCTTCGCCATAGCCGCCTAACACATAACCGAACATAACATGCCACGCATAGTAATACCCTGGTTGTTCCTGACCAAATGAGGCGGATGTGCTTAACCAGAAATATGCATCTACATCCGTAACGGTAAAGAAACGAGTGGCAATCGCAGAGAGATCAGCAACGTTTACATTGCCAACTCAATCCTCTTGTTTCTTATCCCATTGCAATACATTATACATTACCTTCTTGCTGTGAATCCATGGCTCCCAGCTGGCTGATAGCTTACCACAATATAACATGCTGCCTCAACATGCTTGACTCACCCAGAGGTTGAGAATTGATACGGGCCTTTTACAGGCCATGGGGTGCCAATGCAGCATGCCTAATGTCCTCTAATGCTGCTCTGGTCACTTTACTCCACCAAATGATAGATAATGTGGTATCCGGTGAGGCCTCTCACACCGGTAACAAGGGTTCGAGTCCCCTTGGGGTCAGCACATAAAAAAAAACCTTTGAATGGGCGTAGTTTATCTGCTATCCAAATAGATATGCAGCAACAGAAGAAAACAAAGAAATGAATCTGTCCCCTTTTTTCTTTTTTTTTCTTTATGATCAGGCCAAAGTGAATAAGGCCAATGTTCGTGACCTCTTCACATCACCCTCTTATTTTCGGCGGCCACCAAAGAAAGATCCCAATATGCCACGAATGATCTGTCGGCCAATCTGACTGCCGATAGCTCTTGCTGCACTTTTAATAAAAGCTTCGCCCGCGCTCTGTCTTGTCCTGCCGCTTGTGGGTTTTGTCTTTTCGCTTGTTTTGAGCCTTTCTGCTTCTTCCTGTTGATTCTGGATCTCTTTGGCTCGGTCCTTTAGTATTTCGTATGCAGACTCACGGTCGACAATATGCTCGTAGCGACCCTGTAATGGTGAACGTTTTATTCGATGCTGACGCTCTTCTTCAGCAAGAGGACCGATACGGGTTTCGGGAGGGCGAATCAAGGTAAGTTGAACAGGGAGAGGTTTTCCTTTGTCATCCAGCACAGAAACAAGTGCCTCACCGATACCAAGGGCAGTAATAGCGGTCTCGGTATCGAAGTCCAGATTGGGAGGGAAAGATTGAGCCGCACTTTTAATGAATTTTATGTCCTTCGGTGTGAAAGCCCGAAGGGCATGTTGGATTTTGAGTCCCAGTTGGCCAAGGATGTCTTCGGGGATGTCCTGCGGGCTTTGGGTAATAAAATAGATACCAACGCCTTTTGAACGAATTAATCGCACTACTTGTTCTATCTTGTCGATAAGTATTTTGGGGGTTTGGTCAAATAACAGGTGAGCTTCGTCGAAAAAAAAGACAAGCTTTGGTATGTCAGGATCACCAACTTCCGGAAGTTGTTCAAAAAGTTCCGAAAGTAACCAGAGCAGAAAAGAAGAATAGACTCTTGGTGCTTGCGCAATCAACTTTGTGGCATCAAAAATGCTGATCACCCCGTTGCCGGAAAAATCGACTTGCATGAGGTCGGATAGTTTAAGGGCAGGTTCACCAAAAAAGTGTTCAGCGCCCTGTTCTTCCAAAACGAGTAATTTGCGTTGAATAGCACCGATGCTGGCGCTGGAAATGTTTCCGTACTCATTGCGAAGTTCTTTGGCGTTGTCGCCCATCCACGTCAACATGGAACGTAGGTCTTTCAAATCCAGCAGTAACAGCCCTTGATCATCAGCTATTTTGAAGCAGCCGTACAAAATGCCGGACTGCGTTTCATTTAAATCAAGCAGATTCGACAAGAGTAACGGCCCCATTTCCGAAATGGTGGTTCGTATGGGATGACCATGTTCGCCAAAGATATCCCAAAACACAACCGGATACGGACGCTGTCGGTAGCTTTCCAGATCGATTTTTAACAACCGTTCATCAATATTAGGATGCGGAGAGCCGGCAATGCTTAGACCGGAGAGATCGCCCTTGATGTCAGCGGTGAAAACAGGGACGCCTAAACGGGAAAAACCTTCCGCGAGAATCTGCAAGGTAACGGTCTTGCCAGTACCCGTTGCCCCGGCAATAAGACCGTGCCGGTTGCTCATCTTACAAAGTTGCTTAACCAGAACTCCTTTTGCTCCACCGATAGCAAATTGGTTTCGTTCGCTCATGGCATTCTCACTTTTTATTGGCTCTGCTAAAGTTTAGCTCACCAGCGAGCTTCAGCCCGTTGACGTAGTGTCACTATCGGGCATTAGACGTCCTTCGGCACGGGGTGCTTTTCTTCAGTTGTACAAGGTCGCCCCAGAGATTCTTTCTTCCTTCGCACGTTCGCTGATTGTTTTGTTGTTGGGGGAAGTATCTTTTTGAGAAGAGCAAAAGCTATGCTTCAGTATTTAAAAAATACCCCTTTCGAGTATATGATCACAATGCCGATATTGTGATCAACCCGAGAAGAAGCACCAGTGAAAAAGACGTTAGCCCACACAGCGTGGGAATGCAAATATCAAATTGTCTGGATCCCTAAGAATAGAAGAAAGAAAAAAGGGGACAGATTTATTTTTTCCCAGGCCATGGGGTGCCAATGCAGCATGCCTAATGTCCTCTAACCCGGATTTCTCATCAGTGAAGTTTTTCGCAGATCGAGGCGCAGGACACGCAGCAGGTAAGGTAAAATGAGAAGGCTGGTTCACCTCCCGAGTTTTATGCTACACATAGCATGTTCGACAAGAACTAACTCAACGCAGTCAGATGCTGCAATTAAAGGAGAACCAGCCATGCATAGTATAA
>NZ_JAFFQD010000055.1 GCF_016918565.1 Desulfogranum marinum | reverse complement strand
AATAGTTAATCAAGTAATTTTAGCGACTTACTAAAAAAACTTTACCAGAAATCGTAAAAAGAGCACCCCTTAAAAGGCGATTTTCTCTTACTAAATCAAATAAATAGCTTCTCGCGGACAGACACTAGCTAGTTCAACCCATGCTTGCTTTGTTAAGCGGCTAATAACGAAAAAATTGCCAAATGTACAATGATCGCAATAAGCAGCATCAATTGCCGGGTTTCAGGGTGGGCATTTTTAAGTAATCAGAATTGTAGAAAATTTTCATGGAAAAATTTGTCAAGTTTTTTTAGGATGTAAGTAGTTACCGCCAAGCAACCTCATGTTTCTTTCACAAATAACAGGGCTGAAAGGGATATGCGTATGGCAAAGGTTAGGCAGAAAATATCTGGTTGTTTTAGGCGTCAACGTTACACCGGGGCATATTGTCGAATCTCAAGTTACCATGCAGACCACATGGTAAGCGGAGGTGTCAACCCTCTCTAGCAATTCAACTTGTCCTGGCTGGTGAAATCGTAGAGATAGACCCAGATGGGTGGTGAGTAGTTGCCCTAAAAGATGGCATGTCGTTCAATTTGTTCAGCTGCTTTTATGTACCATTACAAGAGTAAAACCCTTTTTCAGCACGTACATGTTTACCGGATGAGCAAAAGATGGTTTCCCACTTTCATAAATGTATATTTATTCATATTCCGAAAACTGCTGGCACTAGCTTATGGGGCATTGTAAACGCTTCCCAAGATAATAATAAAACTGATCAGTTGCTGTTGTCATTCAAGCCTGACGATTATAAATTCGATCCACCGCCTCCTCATCTCCGAGCTTCTGACTACATCAAATATGATCGTGTTCCCAAAGAATTATTCGATAGTTATTTCAAATTCGCATTTGTACGTAACCCGTGGGACAGACTCGTTTCTGAATACAGGTACCGCATGCATGCACATGAATACTCATTTAAGGAATTTTTATTTGAACATTTTCCGAAACCATCCTGGAATGATGAGTATTGCCATGTTATTCCGCAATATGATTTTTTACATGACGAGAAGGGAAATCTGTTGGTAGATTTTGTAGGCAGGTTCGAGACGTTGCAGGAAGATTTTTTTTATGTCTGTGAAAAACTAAATATAAAAAAGAGAGTTCTCCTCCACAGAAACAAATCTACAAGTATTTTTAACAGGAGGGACAATCGTCCGATGAAGATGCTTCGATCTACAAGAGACAAATTAAGTATTAATTATCGAAGAAATACTTTTAAAAAATTTACTGATTACTATGACGCTGAATCAATAGATTTTGTGGCCAAAATTTATAAAAAGGATATCGAAACGTTTGGTTATAAGTTCGAGGATAAATAGGGTAACTGTAAATTTTTCAATCCCTCTCCTCTTGTTGTCCGTCTCAATAAATAACAAAATACCGTGTCTGTTTGCTTGATGAAGGAACTGGTGGTTCAAGGAAAAATGTCGCGGATTGTGAAAGGCGGGCTAGAGTTACAGTTTTCGTCAAGATGAAATGTGCTTTATTATTGTAAAATAATCAAACAGCGGTAGTTACGTTATGCTTGAAAGTTGTAACTCAATAATTTTGCTTTGGCTTATGACGTATCCTTTTTGTTGGAATTAAATTGTGTGCCACTCTTCCCAACAGGATACGTCATATATATTTATTATATTGCCCTCTCAAGCACTACTTTCAAGCATAACTCAATTGGGTTCTTTTGCTGCAGTGGCGAAATATTCTAGGAAGAAGGCAAGGCCTACCCCACCCAATAGGCCCAAGATAACACCTAAAATCATGTTTCTCATCTTTTTAGGAGATACTGGGAATTCTGGTAATCCTGCCTGCTCGGTAACCCACACATTTACCTGCTGCGTATATTCAGTGACCCCCTGTTCTTTAATGCGTAAGTTCAAAGTATCAAAGAGAGCCCTGTTTGCGTCTACTTCTCGCTTGAGAATGCCGTACTGGATGAATTTTTCATTCAGGTCAAGGACTTCATTCTTTGTTTGGTTAAGAAGTTTTTTAACATTTAACTCATTTTTGTGGGCTAGGTCATATTCATTTTTGATGACCTGAATACTTTTTTCTGTTTCCTGATATTTTTTTCGTTGCAAATTCTTTAAATCAGCCCGTGCTCTGATCATGACAGGATGCTTGTCACCATACTTTTGTGAGAGTTCGGTGATGTGTTGCTCTGATTTCAAGATCTGGTCCCGTAACGACTGCAGTACGTTATTTTTTGCGAGAATAGGGATCGTATCGGCATTGATCTTGTTTTTCTTCAGCTCGGCAATTTGGTTCAGCAAAGCTTCCTGTTCTTCCCGCTTGGCTTCTGCCTCTGTCATCCTCTTGCTAAGATCTGCAAGCTTCTGGGGAATAATCGCTATACGATTCTCGACTGTGATTATGTCATTCTCCTTCATAAAAGCCTGAAGGGCTTTTTCAGACTGAGCCAGGCTGTTTTTTTCGATGTCTTCTTTTTTTGTCATCCCTCTGATGGCATAGCCGGAAGAGTTGAGATTAATAGCCATGATCTCTTCCGTATATGCCTGGGGAAGGGTATTGGCAATGAGTTTCGCAAATTCAGGGTTTTCAGATTTATAATGTATGTCCAACAGACTGCTGTCTGCAACCGGTTTGACAACAACATTCTTTTTTATGATAGTGGCAAGACTGTCGGCCGTTAATTTTGTCTGCTCTTCATCTGTGGAAGCTGAGGCTTCCTGACCTTTACCGGCAGAACCAGATGGCAACAAACCAGCAATAAATGACTTTATATAGGTAACCGTAGCCTTCACCAGTGAAGGTTTACTCTTTCCTGCAGGGAAATAAGTTTCGTAGTTGGTCTCCAATTCTAGAATTTCCACCACCTTTTTGGTGACATTTTGACTCTTAATTATCTGGCTTTGAGTTTGAAAAAATTGTGGCTCGTATCGTTTTACAAAAGACCTACCGTTCAGAAGTGGAGGATCGCTTTTTTCCACCAATATCTGAGTAGATGCCCTATAAATAGGGGTGGCGGTAAAAGTGGCAATACTCACAACGATTAAGGTGAGAAGAAAAGTGGTCACTACAATCCCTTTTCTATTCCATATGACTCTTAAATAATCACTGAAATGTATTTCCTTTTCTTTTTGCATTAGAATAAACTCTCCGGCACTAGGATAAGGTCTTCTGGCAGTATCGGTTCATCCATCTTCACTTTATCAACAACCTGCTCGCGGCCATTTGATTTACGAATGATGGTTACACTTTGTTTTGAAGCTTTGTTGGAAAAACCCCCTGCTTTTGTAATCGCTTTGATAACTGTCATATTTTTTTCATACTTATACGCATCAGGTTTGTTAACTTCCCCTGACACATAAACTACTCTACTTCTAAAATCTTCGACGAACACATTAACTTGGGGGTTGATAACATAGCCGTCTGCAAAAAGTGCTGTAATTTTATCGGAAATTTGAGTGCTGGTAAGACCGGCAACTTTCACCTTGTTCAGCAATGGAAGATTGATTGTTCCATCCCCACTAACACGGACCATTGTGGTTAAATCATCATGATCGTAAACAGTTATTTTGAGGACATCATCTTCTTCAACAACATAATCCTGCGCCATTGCCGGCACAGCTAATAGAAGAAGAAAAAGAAAACTAAGAAGAATTTGTCTGATCATAAAATTAACCTTGGTAAGTGTTGTCCGGTTACTATGCTAACCGTATGATTTTACCATCCTCTAGGACTTGCTACAACCTTCAAGTGCTTTTTTTTTTTTTTCGGTTCATCCGACTAAAGCGTACTTGGTTCCATGAAGGCCGAGGTGCAACGTAAGAAACCTTTTTGTCGTCATTGCAGTGCAGAAACTGCTCTACCTCTATAGTCTCATCCCCGTTGTGCCCAGCCGAAGCACAACATCGGTGCTTTGTCATAGTTTCATCAGAATCTTTGCGCTCATTTTTTCGAAAATCCCACATTTTCTCTGAGTCAAGCAAGGATTGATTCCTTTGATTCAACCACATTTTTCATGCTTCAGTGCTAAACTTCTCACCCTTTGAGATGATAGTCTCTCGATTCCCCATTCCAACCGATCGCTCTCGTCAGACAATACCCCATTATCACTTCCCACAACCAGTTATCCATAATGGCTGCTGGCTAGATGCTTTGATGCTTAAGTCGCCAGCAGAGTAGAGTATATCCACAATAACTGTTCATTATGCTCATCCACGGAATACTCCTTTTTAAGTTTTTCTCTGGCCCTCCTGCCCATTTCACCACGAAGCGTTGTATTTTTCATAAGCATGGTCATCTTTTGCGTCAGTTTTGGAACATTCCCAATTTCAAAAAGAAAACCTGTCTTTCCATCTTCAACCTGTTCCGGTATACCACCTATCCTGCTGCCGATAACAGGCTTGCCAAAGGCCATCGATTCAAGCACCACCATAGAGCAGTTTTCGTACCATTCGGAGGGCACCACCACAAAGGCGGCATTGGCAACGATATCATGCAAGGATTGACCACTTTGATAGCCGAGAAATTCAACTGTAGGATAATCTATTCGCAGTTCTTCTTCTAAAGGGCCGGTTCCAACTATTTTTAAAGGCAGCTCTGCACCAAGGTTTTTATGGGCCTGAAGCAACGTTGTTATACCTTTTTCTTTGGACAGCCGGCCAAAGTACAGTGCGTAGTCTTGGTCTGAAAAATTTGGCTGATACTTATCAGTATCTATACCATTGTGCAGTACCTGGATTTTGTCTGCAGTGATGCGCTTGGCGATCAAATCTGCTAAAAAACTACTGGGAGAAAGAAAAAGATCAACCTTGTCATAGCTCCTTTTCCATTTATGCCAATAAGCCTCTAACGACAACAGCAAACCTTGCAGATGTGATTTCTGGCAGTTTGAAGTAAAGGGTTTCCAAAAATGTTTTCCCTGGCACGCATCACATATCTCACCATCTTTTAATGCAAGATAACTGGGACAAATTAATTTGTAGTCATGTAAGGTTACAACAATTTTCACCCCATGCTTTTTCAAAACAGGAATGATAGAAGGTGTGAGCTGGTGGTAAATATTGTGCAGATGAGCAATATCAGGTTTTTCCTGAACAATTAACTGTTCAAGTTTACTTACTGCCTCTGAGGAATGAATAAAAGAAATTGCCTGTTGAGCCTTGTCTTTCAAGCTAACATTTTGTTGGAAATCAATTTTTTTTATAAAAAATTCAGAATACGGGGAGACATTATTTTTCTCGTCCTGCATAGAAAAGTCAATAACATGGTGACCGTTTGCAAGGAAGAATTCACGTTCCTGGAAAAAAACGGTCTCGGACCCGCCGTTTAGGTAAAAAAATTTATTGGCGAAAAGAATTTTCATTTATTGTTGCTCAACCTTCCGGTTTAGGAAAAAGAGGGCATATAACAACTCAACTCATTAAAATAATTCCTGGCTGTAATCGGGGGTCAGCAACCCTTAGTTTCATGGTGTATTTTTTATGCAAAAAATACAATTTACTTTAGTGCAACCCTGTAAATTCAACAGTCAGTTTTTACTGCTGCCCTGTTTGGGCCAGCAGCAAAAAGATCGTAAAATTTTTTTTATTTTCCAAAAAAGTTCTTTTTTATAAAATTCAATTGATGCATCTCGCAGCCAGAGGAATGATGGATGGAGACCAGATTCTCGTCGCAATTTTTCTAGACATGAGTGATACAAAAACGGCGAATCCAAGCAAGCAAAGTGAACCATTACTGGATTGACATACTCTCCAGTAACTCGATCCACAAAGGAACATTGAGGTTTCAAAGCATCTGCCTGAAATGTCCCGGGTTTTGCATGCATATGTCTGGCCCAAAAACCTTTAGTGTCCATAGGTGGTAAGTTGAGCATGGTCATGGCTATACCCATAACATCCTCATCGGCAAACTTGCACTTATTGGCATAATGGGCATA
Source organism: Desulfogranum marinum (assembly GCF_016918565.1). Classification (GTDB taxonomy): domain Bacteria; phylum Desulfobacterota; class Desulfobulbia; order Desulfobulbales; family Desulfobulbaceae; genus Desulfogranum; species Desulfogranum marinum. Next base: position 19,029 of record NZ_JAFFQD010000055.1, on the reverse strand, counting down.
ATTATTCATTATCGAACGAGCTAAGTTGAAAACTTCTGCACAATTTGGTTTTTCAAAATAAGCGTGTCCTGCGCCGCCAAGGCAAACTAATCTTTTTTTATTTATTTTTTTTAACACTAATGCTCTATCTAGTCCAAATGAACTGTAACCAGTTTTAACATAGTTTCCTTGAGCAGTATAGTAGTGGCCTCGCCATTCATCAAATATATGACCTAAATCTCTAAATATAAGAACATCTGCATCTAAAAATAAGGTGTTTTTAAAAGGTGAATAATAATCGAGATAAAGCTTATGTTGAAACCCCTTTAATTCTGAATATTCATCAATAACATAATCGAAATAATAGCTAACCTTATCTGCTATCCATTTGCTGCATGCAATTGCTGTTGGCAAAGATGAATTGGTTTTACGTACACTTTGAACAAGCCCAATGGCTTTTCGGTAATCGTCTTTAGTCGCTAAGGTGAGTACGCCAAATTCAGCTTGTTCATTGTATGTTCTACTGTCTAAATGCAATATGCACAGAAAGATATATCTCTGGTTATAGGTGTGTTTAGAGTCCCCGCAAAAAGGGGGATATAATCGCTTTTACAAGCAACCCTAGCTCATCAGCGCCACTACGCCAACTTTATTCCCTTCATTTTCGTGGTTGCCATGCAGAATCTCCACGGGGTGAACGCTCATCAATGGTTGTGAGGAATCATTTTTTTTGAGATATAAGAAATTGGATTCCCTGTACGGCTCATGTTGAAAAGAAAAGCCATCACTAAATGTATCGGGAAATAACAGGAATAAGAAAGTAAAGAAAAGATACCTGCTTTGACATGAGTACGCTGGTACCCTTCTTTCTCTGCCAATTCCCCATTGATTCTTTCAGAAATAAAAATTTCTGTCTCGGATAATCTCTTTCGCCAGTGATTCATTACTTCACGGCGTATACCTTTCTTCCCTTCATCAGTTTCATTTGAGGACATACTTACATTTACATCTAACATACCACTTTCAAATTCAACTTCTATAAAACTACAGAGTTTTTGCAATACAGCTTCAGAGTCTTCTAATAACTGTTCGAACTGTATGGTATGAAAGACATTAGGAGATAAATCACTTTGTGCTCGCGTTCCAGCTTCAATTCCTCTTTTCCAAAGGAGTGATGTGGTAATTGGGTGATAATTAAAAAATGCCCTTACAACTTCACGGAGAGGCTGGTGCATTTTTTTTGCAGCTTTCCATTTATTTTTTTGAGAAAGCAGTACTGCTCTGGGGTCACGAACAATATTAATAAATTTTGCGTTTGGGAAAAATTTTAAAATATCTTCAGTATAAAAAATATGAGCTGGCGTTTGGTCACCGCAAATGGTTTTACCTTTTTTTTCACCAGCATATTTAAATAAAAAGGCAATTAAGGAGGGAAATGTTTTACATTCTGCACAACGAGCAAAGAGATCCTTAGCTTCTTTTGAGTATTCATGATGTTTATTTTGATAATTAATCCCTTTGTATTCAACCGTCAAGAACAAATTAATTAAATCTATTTTTTCCTGTTGCTCAAGCTGTACAAAAGATTTTCGTTGTTCTTCGTATGATGTCAGGAAGTGCGTTTCATTTAAGATATGTACTTGTGTATGTTTGCTTAAAACTCGTGCTAATAGCGTAGTACCACTTCTGGAGTTGCCAACTATAAAAATTGGGGAGAAAGACATGTCGCTCCTTAACTTTTAGGGTTGTGTGACTGGTAGACTATGCATTGTCATTAAAGAGAAGCGCTTTCAGCACATTACTTTAATTAAAATTGATCAAGAATCAAAAGAATATCCGAAAAGTTCAATTTCTTCTCTATATATACTACTGATCAGGTCTATAGTTTTGGAGTCGTAAGCGTCCTGGTGACTACTATTAGCAGCCCCTTTAAGTTCATGCGGCAATTTGAGAGGTTCAATTTTCATCAGATTGCAAATCTTTTCAAAATCGTTATCCAAATTCTCAAATCGTCCAATATAATCAAGAGGGATATCGCCATTAGAGTTTTTTATCCAAAAAGTTTGAGCCCTCAAGGCCGTTTTGTTTTTAAAACGCTCTAAAAAATCATATAAGCTAATTTCATTGGATATTCTCATTTTCTTTAAATGCAGATGATCTCTCATTACATTTTTGTACCATGAATATGCCCGTGCCCATGGATTACGCACAAAAGTAAATTTAAAATAATTTTCGTATTGATCTCTGGAGACAGAGTATCTGTTTCGTGGATTTGATGGAGGTTTAATGTGTATCCACAATCTTTTTAAAAACTCCATACTATTTTCTTTTGATGCAAAGACATTTGAATAAATAGGTTCTATCATTCTGATACTTCTATGATCCTGTTTGTAGTATCCTGAATACTCTTCAAAATGCCCGAACGTCTTTTCAATACTCGTACCTGCACATTTGGGAATATGTATAAATATACACTTATGTTTATGCGAAATCATATTAATTTACTCCCCACATTGCCGACATAAATTTCAAGAAATTTTACCAGTACAACGCTTCTCTGGCCCCTACAGAGTCCTATTGTTATATATGGATATTATTACAATATGGAATCTACCAATATGTTTATGTTCGATAAATCCCCTATCTCACGTATAGAACATCCGCTATCCCCTGCCCTCCTGGGATTTTTCAGAGAAGTAGAACCCCTTATAGCCATCCATTAAAAGTAGAAGGTCTATGACAACTAATCAATTAGCTAATTGAAGAAACTGGTCCTCATAATTTCTGGTCATTGTTTGCAATGTGAAATTATCCAAAAGAACAGTCCTTGATTTGATCCCCATTTCCTGGGTTTTATCCCGATTTCCCTCAAGCCATATCAAGTGCTTGGCTAGCTTGTCAACCTCACCAAAGGTGTATAGAAAGCCGGTTTCGCCGTCTTTTACCTGCTCGTCAGCACCACCACTTATTGCCATAACGAGTGGCTTTTCCATAGCCATGGTCTCCAAAGCAGCCATAGAAAAAGCTTCGGAATGTGAGGTTATAGCAATGCAATCACAAATAACTATATAAGGCCGGACGTCTTGCTGGAAATATGTGAAGACGACATCATCCAAGAGTCCAAGTTGTCTAGCAGCTTCTTCAATATTTCCTCGTTCTGGACCGTCTCCTATTAACAATCCTTTGATTTGAACACCTGTTTTTTTCACCAGGGCTAATCCTTTTAGAAAGTCGACATGGCGTTTTACAGGATTCATTCTGGCGCAGATGCCTACAACAAAGTCATCTGTAGAAAACTGTAAAGACTCTCGCAAACGGTCTTTCTCTGGTAGAGTGAATCGGGCTGGGTTAAAAAGAGAGGGATCAATGCCGTTGTAAATTATTGTTGAAAGAGACTTATGGATGCCATTATTTTGGTACCAGTATTGAGCCTGATTTTGACAAACAAAAATCACTTTTTCGGCATTGTTTATGCATATTCTATAAAGATATTTTTTAACCTGTATCCACGGATTGGGCAGGTGAAGGTTGTGATGAATAACAGTGATAATTTTTGCTGGGATATTTCTAAATATAAGCCTGTACAAGGAAGCATAAAGTAAAGGGTATTCCTCGACACATACAACGAGTTGCACGCCATGATCTAATATTATTTGATGAAGTTTTTTCAGGACGCTAAAGTCTAACTTTCCCTTTCTCGCAAAGCATTCACAGTGAAATAAATTTTTTGTTTCGAGACTTGGTTTTAAATCCTCTATTTCAGCAAGGTATACCAACCCAACAGAAAACTTTTCTCTATTCAATCGATTAAGCAAATGGATAGTCTGGCGTTCAGCCCCACCAACCTTCAAGGAATTCATTAAAAAAAGTATTTTGACAGTTTGCATAGTTATTTACCCGTGAAATGAATGGGCACTGGGCTCATAGCATTCGATTTTGTCTTTACGATCCCAACTCTCCCCAGCTTTGATGTTTCAAACGGCCTTTTGTGTGGTTAAAATTTCTTTGAGAGACATGGGGTGCATCATAATTCCTAAGGCGACAACAGGCATTACTCCTGTTGTCCAGTGCGGCCTTACAAAATTATGTATCAGTTGATGAATATCCAGAGTGCGTTGCAAGCCATCTCCAGTCTTGGCATATGTATTGGTTGATTCGCAGTCAGGGGATTTAAGCAGGTTTGTATCTCTCATAAGTGACTTTAAATCACAAAAGCGGATTCATTGAAAGGTTATAGTGCAATGGTATGAGCCCAGTGCCGCCGCTCCTTACGGCGTACAATTCTTCGACGTTCCTGCCGTGACGATCACGGTGCTATTTTTTCACCGTGATCGTCGGGTTGGCCGTGAAGCTAGCTGGCTGTCTGTGTATTAAGGAAGTTGATAGGGAAGTTGATCTATAGTACATCGATTTTCACCGATAAATACGAGATCGGTAGCATTCCCACTTGTTGCGTCAACATCAAAATAGACAATGGCCCCAGCTTGAACCTCGATATCAAGCCCGTCGTACCAAGGTGATCCCATATTTATATTAAATTCAATTAGTTGCGAGTCAGAGGCGTCCACACTGTCTCCCCATTGCTCAAAGCTGACAGGGGTTACACTGACAAAATCCATATCTGCAACTATGCTGCCAGAATAGCTTTGCCACCCACTGGATCCTGCTATAGCCCTTAAGTGCCAAACATTCCCTTCTTTCCACAGAAAAACTCCATCCTCAGTTGCTGCATCATAATTTGGCTCTCCATACGGGTCACAATTGCTCGACGTCCCTACGATGATCGTCTGGTTGGCCGTGTTGGTGGAACCATCGTTGTCGGTAACAGTGAGGACAACGTTGTAGGTGCCGGCAGTGTTGTATGTATGGCTAGAGGTTAAGCCACTGCCTGTACCGTCGCCATAGTTCCATGCATAGGATACAATCGAACCATCAGGATCGTATGCAGCAGAAGCGTCAAAGTTCACCTCCAGCGGTCCTTCGCCGAAAGTTGGATTGGCCGTGAAGCTAGCCACTGGCGATGTGTTAGAGTCTGTGGATAGCTGATAGGGGAGCTGCTCTATAGCACATCGATTTCCACCGATAAATACGAGATCGGCAGCATTCCCACTCGTCGCCTCAACATCAAAATAGACAGTGGCCCCAGCTTGAACCTCGATATCAAGCCCGTCGTACCAAGGTGATCCCATATTTATATTAAATTCAATTAGTTGCGAGTTAGGGGTGTCCACACTATCTCCCCATTGCTCAAGGCTGACAGGGGTTACACTAACAAAATCCATATCTGCAACTATGCTGCCAGAATAGCTTTGCCACCCACTGGATCCTGCTATAGCCCTTAAGTGCCAAACATTCCCTTCTTTCCACAGAAAAACTCCATCCTCAGTTGCTGCATCATAATTTGGCTCTCCATACGGACTACAGACTGGTTCTAGTTCGTTTACAGTGACGGTTACGGTTGCGGTACCCGTGCCGTCGGTGTAGTCATCAATGATATAGTCAAAGGTGTCTGTACCTGAAAAACTTGCCGGTGGTGTGTAGTCGATAAAATCATCGTTTGGATCACTCGGCGAGCCGTTATCGTTGATACTGGCTATACCGCCCTCACTGGTTGGGTTATCCACTGCAGTAATGGTCAGCGTATCACCGTTTGGATCGTAGTCGTTAACTAGGACGTCCACAGCCGTCGCGGTATCCATATCCGTACTGGCACTATCAGCCACTGCCACTGGCGGTTGAGGGCCACCCGAAGATTCCACAACCCGGAGGATTTGATCAGCTGAGATATTTTCTATTACCTGAACAAGCCCACTTGGCCAATATACTTCCAAGCGTTGTATAGTTGTATTTTGCCCAAGGCCAAAGTGAATGCGCGTATGATTTTGTGAATATTTGTGCATACCACCACCTTGCTCACGTAACTGCGTCACATCTCCCGCAGTCACAAGCACGCGAGCACCAATACCGTCTCTATTAGAAATAGTGCCCTCTAAATCGATCTCAATCCAGTGATTATTACTGTTTCCGGTATTTTTAAAGAGCTGAATAGGTCCCAAATGATCAAAAGGTGATGGATACATCCCATTGACGACAAACAAGTCCAGAAAACCATCGCGGTTATAGTCCGCAGTGACTACATGCCCCCCGGCTCCCAGTGACGTCCCTGCCGCTCCTCCAGTGTCAGTGACTTCGGTGAAAACACCTGTTCCGTCATTCTCAAAGAGAATGTTAGGTGTATTCATGACCGTTAAGGAATTCACCACATAAAGATCAAGGTCCATATCATTGTCAAAATCACCAGCAACAACACTTCTCCCTGCTAAGTGCTGATCAATCCCACTTTGCTGTGATGGTATTTCCTCCAACTGGGATCCGTTGTGAATATAGAGGGTGTCTGTACCCGGTAAAAACATATTGAAATTCAACGGATTAAAATCAGTTATTGGCTCATTGCTTACAACGGTAAATTTGCACCACAAGCTTTCATCAAGAGATTGTGAAGATACTATCGTCCATTCTCTCAAATCCGCATCAAAGCCTATATAAACACCAACATCAACACCAGGTTCATGGGGATAATTGCCCTGCACTTTCGGATCGTCAGGGTTTAGCTCTAGATAAACTGGAATTCGTGGCCACATGCCCCATATTCGCTCGTCATCTGGAGCGATGTAGGATGGAAAATCGTCAGGAGAGAGCCCCTGGGAGCCAATATAGAAAGGATGGTCTGCAGACCTCAACGGCAAAGAAAACAAAATTTCAAGCGTGCCTTCGGATTTGAATGTTATTCCTTTCTCACACCCACAACGACTATTTAGAATATTCGCTGCCAGTCTAAAGTCTGTTACTTGTGCGGCTTGTTCGTCTCCTCCGGCTCTTGCCAAATAAAGATCCGGACGAAGGTCACCGTTGAAATCTGCGAAAACTGCGTCAGCACCATACCCTGTGTCAAATGAGAATATTTCATCCCGATGCTCCGTGAAAGGAATGGTATCCATGCTATACACAGCTCTAGGAAATGGCGCCACACCATCATATGTTATAATATCCAAAACTCCATCGCCCGTAAGATCGGACAACATAGAATAGGTAGCATTGTGATCCTCAAATCCTACCAGGGAATTTACATTTTCAAAAAAACCAGTTGATTCATTCTGTTGAAATAAGGCAGCATACCCTTCTCCACGTATAGAAAAGCCGTTTAAGTAAACATCCAACAGTCCATCATTGTCGAAATCCAGCCACAACGGCATGCGCCCTCGATTTTCAATATATGAGAGGCCGTATTCATTAGCGCTTTCGTAAAGGATTCCATTATCGTTTACAAAAAATGGGTTGTACTGATCCCAGGTACCGGCACTGATCAACACATCCTGGTCTCCATCGTTATCAAAATCTGCCCACGCAGCGCCATGGGTGTCCCAAGTTACTCTGGGCTTTTCATCCCAAATGCTATCAGAAATCTGCTCAAATGTTCCATCCTTCCCATTCAGATACAGGCTCGGTTCTTTCGACTCATGGTTGGTAACCCAAATATCTGGCCATCCATCACTATTATAATCTGTCCATTGTGCACCCCAGTTGGGTCCGGTATATGTTAGACCTGCTTCTTGTGTAGTTTCAGTAAAGCTTATCTCTGCTCTCGCAAGAGTAGTGAGGAGTGCTGATACTATGAATACAAAAAACACTATGCGGAGAGGGGTGCTGTTACAAACAATATTCTTATGGAATAAGAATAAAGATGTCTTGGGCCTTTTTTTAAGATACTGTCTTTCTGATGTCACTCTGTTACCTCCCCATAAAAACTGCATTTAGTTATGATTACTCAGGCCTGCGGCACATTAGCCTGATGCGTGCCTTGTTTCATGAAGCATTATTATTTTTAAGTGGTCACAAAAAAGTTCTGCGCAAAACTATCCTACATTATATCGAGTTGAGTGTGATCAAATGTATAGCATAAAGTGTGCCAAAGTAAAATTTGGTTGATATGAATATATATATTAGATAGTTGTGTTGGTGTGGTGAGGGTGCCTTGTAGGGGGAGATGTCTCTGCTTCCGAAAAACCGGAATTTGTTTCCAGTTAATCAAATTAACCTTGCTGATGCCTGGTTGGAATAATGAGGGTGGCGTATGGAAAAATAGCACTGGTACTGTCTTGAGCAGCGCTATATGGATGGGTCAGGGAGCTGTTGCTTTGCTTAACAGGTAAGCCGGGTCAACTTATGAAAGAATAAAGGAGTAAAGGTTGTATCGGGGCTAATGTCGAAATGAAGGTCTTCTCCGTGGTGGTGGGGTGCTTCCGGATTAAGCGTACGTCTCCATGTCGATCACCGGTACAGATTTAAATATTACTCCCCTCCCTTCTCTTTGAAAAGAGACGGGAGAAGAGGCTGTAGAGTGAAAAGTGCTTCTCTTTTAAGATAATGGTTGGTTGCAGAATTTGCCTATGGGCGCTCGAGAAATCGCGCTAGCACGCTGCAAAGTCGACCATGTTGTATCTAGTCACTTGTTCCTATTGTTCGAATGAACTTAACGGTTTTGAAGAAAAGTACCTTAGTCGTTAAATCTGTTACCGTTGTGCTTTTTATATATCCAGGAAATTTTCCCCAGGCGGTTTTAATAACCATTTTTGGAGTGAATTCCACAAAAAAAGCATAATTTTGTAGATTTTTCCGGAAAATTATTCGGTTTGGCGGAAATTTAAATAAAAATTTAACTCAAATCTCAAAATCACCAGGTGGAATCAGCAAAGAAATAACAATTAACTGTTGTTATATTGGTTAGATGCAGCGAAAAATTTATATTTGTATGTTTTATAGCATGAATTTTGCTATCTATAATATATATGATTAATCCTCCCTAGAAACTCTTTTTCTCTTGAGGTGAAAGTCCATGACAAGGCCCCAAAAGGTATTTTTTGAAAACTTACATAAGCTAGTAGATGTTGGTCTATCAGTTACAGCTTTCTGGGTAGCCCATTCTCTGAAAGATTTATGCACCCTTGGTGTTTGCACTGGTTTTGTCAAAAATCATAATCTGTTCCTTGTAACCCTCCTTGTGGTAGTGTGCTGGTATTTATCCCTTAGTTTCTGGGGAGGATATGGCTTTATTTATTCCCGTTGTTCCCTTAGTGCTTCGATCAGAAAGACTGCTAAAGCAATTCTAGCGGCATTGGTCATGCTAATCGTTGTTCTTTATCTTCTGAAAATTCATGATGTGGGCCGATTGGAACTTGGCCTCTTTTTTTGTATCAATATTCTCTTTTTATCCTTGAGTAAGGTCATTATTTATGCCGCAAGATTTAGAAGGACGGATAAGCCTCATTTCAAACGGCATATTCTTATCGTAGGCGCAAAGGAACGGGCCAAGGAGGTCATCTGTAAAATTTTGGCAGACGATGATCATAACCTGACTATCCATGGGTGTATTGAAATAGAGGATGGTCTCGTCGGTAGCGAGGTTGCAAGAGGAGTCAAAGTGTTGGATAACATAAGAAACCTCGATGTTTTCCTTAAAACAACGATCATCGATGAAATTATCTTTGCCATGCCTCTTTCCGAAATTTTCGAAGGTGGAAGATATGTTTCCCTTGCTGAAGAAATGGGCGTTTCTGTTCGAATTATCCCTGACTGGCAACTTCATCATCTCATGTATCGTCCTGCCGTGGCCCGCATCGATTTTGAAGAATTCGTCGGGATTCCAACCATGGCCTTGCATACAACCCCACGCAACGAGGTGAAATTATTTTTCAAGCACGTTTTTGATTATTGCATTGCTGCTGTTGGTCTCGTTTTAGTTGGACCTTTAATGTTGATAATCGCTGGCATGATCAAAATATTTGATCCAGGTCCGGTTTTATTCAGTCAGGAGCGCTGTGGCGTCAATGGAAGACGTTTTCGTGTCTATAAGTTTCGCACCATGGTGCAGGGTGCCGAAAAAAAGCTACATCAGTTAAGAGAGTTGAACGAAGCGGATGGTCCGGTTTTCAAGATTACTAATGATCCGAGAATCATCCCCTATATCGGAAAATTTCTTCGTAAGACCGGGCTTGATGAACTTCCCCAGCTTTTCAATGTTCTTCAGGGAGAGATGAGTATCGTAGGGCCGCGGCCGCCTATACCAGCTGAAGTAAACGAGTACGACACCTGGCATCGACGCCGCCTCTCCATGAAACCAGGCATCACTTGTACTTGGCAAACCCAACCCAAACGAAATGAAACGTCATTTGAGGAATGGATGCGACTTGACCTTGCATACATTGACAATTGGAATCTCTGGAATGATTTCAAAATTTTATTAAAGACCTGCAAGGTTCTTTTTCTCGCTGAAGGAAGGTAACGAAGTGCGACAAGATGAACAAAACAGCTTTTCCGTCTTGATTCTACCAAGAACCCCTGAGGCGATAGACTGTCTACTGACACAAAGAAATGGAGAGCTTACATTCAAGGCATGTGGATCGCATCATGAAAGCCAAACTTAGAGAGATGTATTTGTGGATTGCAAGCAAATAACTTCAGATTAAATACATACTATGGGTTTATTTGATTCAAGGTGCCTGTTACGTATTTTTAATAAGTATACCAAAAATCTAGTTGTTGTGTTTATGATGCATCGTTTTCAAGATTCATCAATAGGTTACTTGAATACATCGACAGCTCTAGCGTCTGGAACCTTGGAGAGTTATCTTGATTATCTCGTTAAGAACAATTATACCGTTTTATCTTTTAAAAATCTGATCCTGTCAGCTCAAGCAAATCAAGAGTTCTACAAGACTGTCTGCTTTACGATTGATGATGGTTATATAGATTTTAAAAATGTAGCTTTCCCGCTGTTTAAAAAATATAAGCTTCCTGCAACTGTTTTTATAACAACTGGTCTTGTCGAGAATAAGTTGATGATGTGGTGGGACCAGGTCGAATATTTATTTAATAATACCGAGCAAAGTAAAGTTGAAATAACTTTGAATAGCAGTACACTAACTTTAAAGGTGAAGTCGCAGGAAGAAAAGCGAGCAGCGATTAGATTAGTGGTTCAGATTTTTAAGTTATTTTCATTGTCTCAAGTATTCTCCTGTTTGCAGCGATTATCAGAGCAGCTTGATGTTGTTTTGCCAGATGAGCCCCCCAAACAGTATTCGGCCTTGCGTTGGGCAGATATTCGCGAAATGAAAAAATATAACATAGATTTTCAGCCGCACACTGTTGCTCATCCTGTCTTATCTCGTATTGGTTTGGCTGAGCAAGAATGGCAAATAAAAGTGAGCTCTGATACTATTCGAGAAAGACTAAATTCAAATCCTATTGCATTTTGCTATCCTAATGGCTTGCTCGGTGATTATACGGCAGATACAATTTCTATTTTAAAAAGAACGAATTTTATGGGAGCCTGTTCGTCTGAACGCGGTTTTTTTAACTCAGCCTATACGGATCTGTTTAATATACCTCGTTTTGCTCTCCCGAAGAAATATTACAAGTTTGTCCTGTATGTGTCAGGCTGCAGGTTTTGGCAATTAGCTATGCAGGAAAAGATTAAAAACGTCCTCGTCACTAGGAAAACTTCAAGACAGGTTGTTGATACTAATAATCGTATTGATCCGCAGGTAAAACAAGTTGAACAAATCTGAAAAATTATAACAAGGAAGTAGCATTATGGAAGCGTGCCTTATTGTTACCTACCGATGTAATGCTAAGTGCTATATGTGTAATACCTGGAAAAACCCGAGCCGGAAAAATGAAGAATTTTCGCCCGAACTTGTGGATAAACTACCAGCAGACCTGGATTTTATTAATATTACTGGTGGTGAGCCCTTTTTACGTAGCGATATAGAGCAGATTGTCAGCAAAGCTCTTGCCAAGACCAAACGGTTGGTTATCAGTTCTAATGGATATTTTACAGAACGCATAACCTCCCTCTTTCAAAAATTTGGAAATAAAATTGGTATTCGCGTTTCTATTGAAGGGCTACCAGCCGCCAACGATGAACTTCGGGGAATTAAAAACGGCTTTGATCACGGATTACGTACCCTGACGACATTATACGGAATGGGGATTAAGGATATCGGCTTTGGAATGACTGTTTCGGATCGTAACGCTGACGACATGATTGAACTTTATCGTCTAGCGAGTGCGATGGGGTTGGAGTTTGCCACAGCAACCACTCATAATTCCTATTATTTCCATACCAACGATAACAAATATAAAGATCAGGAAAAGGTAGCGAAAGCATTTGAGAATATCGCTGTGGAATTGCTGAAAACAAGTAAACCGAAAAACTGGTTTCGGGCATATTTCAATATGGGTTTGGCGAGAAAAGCTCGAGGGCAGCGAAGGGCCCTTCCCTGCGAGGTGGGAACGGATATGTTCTTTGTTGACCCCGGAGGTAATGTTCTGCCCTGCAATGGCTCTGATCATCCGATGATTATGGGTAATCTGCATGAACAGGATTTTGACACCATTTGGAAGAGTGAACAATCTGAAAAGATTCGGCAAATGGTAAAAAACTGTGACAAGCAATGCTGGATGATAGGTTCCGCATCCCCAGCCATGAAGAAACGGATTTTCGTCCCTTTAAAATGGGTGGCCATGAATAAACTGAAGGTCATGAAGAATAAAGATCAAAATATTTGTCTCGATCCCATCGGGCCGACTCAATAGAATTGTTTTTTATGAGAATTTTTGTCACTGGTACGCGAGGAATTCCGGATATCCCCGGAGGTGTTGAAACGCACTGTCAAGAGTTGTATCCGATCATTGCTGCCATGGGCCACGAGGTGATAGTGGCTACCCGGAGACCTTACGTAATCCTCCCAAAGCAGGAATGGTCTGGAGTTCTTCTAGAGCATATTCCCACTCCTTCCCAAAAACACCTGGAGGCAATTGTTCATACCTTTTTAGCGATAATCAGGGCAAGGCTTTTGAATGTCGATCTTCTCCATATCCATGCAGTTGGACCTGGACTCCTGGTGCCTTTTGCCAGGTTCTTGCGGTTGAAGGTAGTTTTCACCGACCATGGCCCTGATTATGATCGTCAGAAATGGGGCGGAGTGGCCAAGGTCATGTTGCGTCTTGGGGAGTATCTCGGCGGGAAATTTGCCAACGAAGTTATTGTGATTTCTCAGGTGATTGGTGAAATCATTGCCCGGCGTTGTAAGCGGGAAACAAATCTTGTGTATAATGGTGTCTCAGTTTCGGAAAAAAGTGTGAGTACCGATTTTCTTGTTCAACAGAGTATCATTCCAAGTAACTATATTTTGGCTGTGGCCCGTTTTGTGCCGGAAAAAGGGCTTCTTGATCTAATAAAAGCCTTCAAGCAGGTTGAGAGAAGTTGTCAACTTGTCATTGCCGGCGATGCCGACCATGAGACGGAATACAGTCGAAAGGTAAAAAGAATGGCTGCTAGCGATGATCGAATTATCCTTACTGGCTATATCACAGGAATAGAACTCAATCAGGTGTTTTCTCATGCAAAACTTTTTGTCATGCCTTCTTACCATGAAGGCTTGCCCATAGCCCTGCTTGAGGCCATGAGTTACAGGTTGCCTGTTCTTGTGTCCGACATTCCGGCCAATAAGGAAGTCGCTCTATCACCGGAGCGTTTTTTCAGATGTGGAAACTTAGAAGAACTCCAGGGAAAAATGGAGCTTTTGTTTGAGCAAGGTCTTTCGGAAAAAGAATGGCAAAGTTATGAATTTCAAATTAACGAAAAATACAACTGGAGGAAGATTGCCGAACAGACTCTTGCTGTTTATAAAAAAGTACTTCAAAATAGCGCGGATCGTTGATAGTTTTCTGTCGCAACTGTTGTGTTGTAAAGAAAACATCTTGTTATGCTTACTGCTTACTTGCATTTAGCAGTGTCCGATTAATATTTTGCACTAACCATTGAGAAATATCTCAGCGTGCCGCGCAACTCATGCCATATCAATTTGAAATCCTGCTGATAAAAGTTAGTTCAAAGAGACCAGAAAATATAATGCAGTGCCTGTGGATTTCTCCAATGTGGAAAAAAATTATGATTAATAGTAATAAATCAATTAAACCCAATGATAATGGCATTTTTATCATTGGAGCGCAGCGTTCTGGAACAACATTGTTGCGCATGATACTTAACGCTCATCCTCAAGTCTGTTCAGGTGAAGAAACACTTTTTCTGAATGATTTAAAAAAAATTACTGGGGATTACTGGAGCCACCTAGCCACTTATGGTATTTCTCAAGATGAAACCCTGGAACTGTGCAGATCATTTTTTCTTCATTTCCATCATGCTTGCTGCTACTCCGAGCAAAAACCAATTTGGATTGAAAAAACACCAACATATATTTTCACAACTGATTTTATAAACCTGTTATTTCCTTCTGCTAAATTTATCCATCTTATTAGAGATGGAAGAGATGTTGCAGCCTCATTTCGTGATATATGGGGAAAACAAGGACTTTATCGTTGTTTAAAACATTGGCCAGACACTATCAAGCAAAGAAAAATAATCACGAAATCTATTCCCGCAGATAGATATCTTGAAGTTTTTTATGAAGATCTTGTTTCAAATCCTCGACAAGAAATGCAAAAAGTCTGTTCGTTTCTAAATTTAACATGGGATGAATCTGTTTTATCCCATCATAAAAGTAATCATCAAACGAGGAAAGGCTATGCTTCAGATCGCCCGCTAAAACCAATTACTAAAAATTATTCTGGCAATTGGAAGAATAGGGTTACCTGGTGGGAAAGGTTGTTAATTTCAAATTGCTTTGAAATGAGGTTGCAGGAATTGGAGTACATCTCTGGGCGCCCTAGTTTTGTATCGCGACAGAGTGAAAAATTGATCGGGTTTACAGCCCAAATCATATTTAAATACCTTATTTGGAAAAAAAATAAGAAGTTAATTGATAGTGTCGCATGAAAAGCCACATCTTGACAATTTTGAAAATGGTGCCAGCGTGAGGATAGTTTATTACACAAGGCCATTTCGTTTTGACCTTACCTCGGAATATGCTGCTGAATTAACCAAGCAGGTTGAGCTGCACCTTGTTGCCGAAATAGCGCCGGAGAGTAGGCAAAGCTCTATATTTGAAATAGGTGATCAACAGCTGCAAACGGGTGCGAATGACGGGACAGCATTTTTTAAACATAACGTCCCAAAATTTTTTACTTTCTATCTACCTGGGTGCTCCTGTATTAGTCTCGTCGCACATAATTGCCCCAAGATTTTTCATCCGAGAATAAGTACTGCAAGGGTTGTTCATAATTCTTTGGCCGTTTGTAATATATTCTGTCAGTGGATCAAGGCATCTTTACAGGATGATGGACGAACAGTCTTTTTTTTCGGCAGGATCTCCCCCTACAAAGATGTTGAAGTGCTGGTGCAGGCTGCGACCATTATTGCATAACTGGTTAAGGGGGGTTGTATTGTTACCCACTCAAAAGAGCGAGGAGCTAATTATGGAGAATAAGAACCTACTTTTCAAAGGGAAGGCATCCGCCCCTTTTACTCGACAATCAGGATGGGGTCACCTATTCTTCCTGTTTCTTGCTGTTTTAATGGCCTTTGGCAATCTTTTTTTTATCAATTTATTGGATAAGTTTACCACGTTTTCATATATGAAATTTGGCGCGTTGTTACTTGTCGCTTGCTGCGTATTTTATTTGCTCTCAAAGCCTGATATCTTTGTTTCGACCAGATTAGCAATTTTTAGCTTGATTCCTATTATAAACTTTTCTCTACCACCCAAACGATTTGATTTTAAAATTTTTACAGTGCTGCTTGTTATCTGTTTTCTGGTCTTATTCATTCGCGTATTAATGAAGAAGAAAACAATAAATCTGATTCCGGACAAACTTGCTTTTTTTTTCTTACTCTCTGCCTTGCCACCTGTTTTTTTTGGTTTTGACTCACTGAATTCAATTGAACATTTTGTGAAAGTATTGATGTTGGACTACCTGTTCTTCATCATCCTATATGGTTTTCTGTCAGAAAAAGATGCATTTTATGACATTGTCAAATATCTGGCTTTAGCCTTGATTTTTATTTCCCTAGGTATTTTTTTTGAATTTATTACCGGTATTAATCTGTCAGGTGATGGAAAGAATTTTAATGCATTAAGGGGATTTACACGTTGTGCGGGTTTTTTTCAAGATCCACAAAAAGCAGCGCAATTTTTGGCTGTAGGTATCACTTTTTTCACACTATTACTATGCAGAAATGTTCCATTGGGAAAAACCGGTAGTCGTTTAGTCAGTGTGAGTCTGTTTGTTTCTTTTATCGCACTTTTCTTGACCGCGTCAAAAAATGGTATAATCACGGCAGCCTTCATGTCAACCTTCGCTGTGATTTTTTTTAATAAAAACAGCACATTGAGGAGTGCTTTCCTGTTTTTCGTTGTCCCGCTGTCTCTGTTTATGCTCCTTGTTTTTCAAGGCCCCATAACTTCCATGGTCCTTGAATCTTCAGCTGGAGCCCGGATGACCGGGATAGTTCAATCTGCTAACACCAGGGTCAACATCTGGCATGAAAGTTGGCTGGCGTTTCAGAATTACGGTAACGTGGTCACAGGTGTTGGACCTGGTAATTATCAGGAGATGACAATGCGGGCTGATCCTCTGCTACGAAATAAGCATGAGGCTAAAACTGAATATGTTCTTAACCATCCGGAAAGTGGATATCTGAAGATATTCTACGAAACCGGCCTGTTCAGCCTGATGGGCTTGTTCCTTTTTTTGCTAGGGATTATGTATAAGACTGCTAAGTCCTTTTTTGCATCAAGACAAACAGTATCTACCAGTATTGCTGTATCAGCAAGCTTTGCTTTGGTTGCCTTTTCTTTTGGATTTGTTACGCAATTTACCGTTACAGACAACAGAAATCTGATGATATTCGTAATTATGTACGCATTGTTAAGTTATTTGCAAAAAAACAACTTTAGCTTAGATGGTTATGACGAGTAAAATGGGAAGTTCTACGCAGCCAAAGGCTAAGGAAGTGCTTAAAGCCGGTGCAGTTGTAAGTCTCAGTCTTATCGTTCGCCGAATACTGACTTTTTTATCGGGAGTGGTTATTGCGCCAGCCATTGGTCCGGCTGGTTATGGTCTTTTTGTTCTGTGTCGAGATTTGTGCCAGACGGGTTCAACGTTTTGCCGATCTGGCTTTCCGATTGGGGTTATCAGAAAAGTTCGTGAAAACGAAGGAAAACCTCTTCTACAATCAAGCTATATCGTTCATGCATTTTATATCTCGGGCGCAATATCTTTACTCCTGATGCTGTTCGCATGGTTTTGGGGAGAAAATTACCTTGCAACAAACGTTTACCACGATGAACGCTTTTCTTCAATATTCCGAGTCATGGTTCTGCTAGTCCCACTTTTAACTTTTTTTGAGCTCTTTGGTGGTTGCTATAGGGCCTATTTTAAAGTTCAAAAAAGCTCGATTGCCATAAATATTATCCAGCCCTCCACCAGGTTGTTGTTGATTTTATTCCTGTTTACATTCTCTGTCGACCTGAGGGGAGTTATAT
Source organism: Desulfogranum marinum (assembly GCF_016918565.1). Classification (GTDB taxonomy): domain Bacteria; phylum Desulfobacterota; class Desulfobulbia; order Desulfobulbales; family Desulfobulbaceae; genus Desulfogranum; species Desulfogranum marinum. The sequence continues at coordinate 1,546 of NZ_JAFFQD010000055.1, read as the reverse complement.
GGGGGACATTGCTTTCGTATTTATTGACAATTTGCTATTTACTGTATGATTCTAGAAAATGGCTATTGACTAAAATTCTTTCACCAAAACATCTACCCAAGATCAATATTAGTAGGTTCTGGGGATATTCATTTGTCATAGCAATAACTGGTTTATTAACCCAATTATTGGACAAGATTGATATTTTTATGATCGGATACTTCAACGGTTCCGAAGAACTCGGTAAATATGCAATTATAAAGCTGGCAGTTCCAGTTATTATTCTTTTTAACGGCGCCTTCAATAGCTTGCTAGGAGCTACCATTGCAGCGCTTGCTGCAGACAAGAACTATAAGGCCATGGCTCATACTATGCGGCAGCACTCCCGTTGGATGGTGATATGTTCTTTTCCTTTATTTTTGATTTTTTCTATTTGGGGCAAAGACCTTTTTCTGGTTTTTGGTAAAGCATTTACCCTTCCGACTGCGGCTATAGTTCTGCTATCCGCGGGGCAGTTAACAATTGCCCTGTTTTCTTCAGTAGGTTTTGCATTATCCATGACAAAGAATTACAAGGCAGAGCTGCCTACATCGTTGCTTGGGCTTTTTATTAATGTCTGTCTTAACTACGTATTAATACCAAAATATGGCATTATCGGTGCTGCAACAGCTACTCTTATTGCATTATTAACTGCAAATATTTTTAGAATGTTCATCGTTTGCAAACTCTATAATTTTTTTCCGTTTGACAGATGGGTTGTGCCGCCATTGCTCCTTTCATTCGCGTCTGTTCTTGACGTATGGTATCTTCGTAATTGGCTAGGTGATTCAACGATTACAGGAGCGGTTATAGCTTCATGTTTTTTCTTCTTTCTGTATATTCTATTAATGTATTTTTTTGGATTAAATTCTTCTGACAAAATATTATCTAGAGTGATTATCAAAAAGCTGAGAAATAAGATTACGTTTGCTTCCTTGTAATTTCCTACTGATTGCCACCGGTGCCACAAGCCTTCGCAAGTCCATAGACACTCTGTCCATCCTGGTTGCCAAGCAGTTGGAACTCGAGCCTCTTTCCGGTTACCTGTTCTGCTTTTGCAATCGGAAAGGAATAGGTCAGCGACTTGTCGCTTACAGGTGCTTAATTAGGGAATTACGATTTAACGAAATAATTTCCGGGGTTTCGGAAGCGAGAAACTCATAATTACATCGAGCCCCTTAACGTGAAAACCTAACAGTATGAAATTACAGTCTATGTGCTCTTGCGCTGAACCTGGCGCATATTATGCAATTACCAGCACTACCTTCTGGTAATTTATAAGGCAAAGCACGCTTTAGTCGGATGAACCACAATTACTATTAACTGTCATACCTCAACTTTCGGGGTTGGAAGCGCATGACAGAAAATATATAGCAACCACCTGAAAATAGGATAAAAAAAAGAAAAGCCCTTCGCTTTCTGGTATATTGGGATCTGCGAAAAAACCAACAATACCAGGAAGAAAGAGCTTTTATGGAAACTACCAGTTATTTCGAAGCACAACAAGAGGCAAAACAGCTGCAATCTC